>CAJTGE010000018.1:9146-111409 GCA_910575795.1 Clostridiaceae bacterium
GTCGGGAACCGTCTGGACAGCTTTCGATACTGTAACATCATTCCAGGCGGAGTGATCATAGGCATCTGTTTTGAGTGTATAGTAAAATGCGTTAAGCGAGGTATCGGACAGTCTGGAAATCACATGGCTGTGGGCAAAGCGCACGGAGCGGAAAGTATCCAGAGTCAAAATGGAGATAACCAACAGGAACAGGTTTCTGGCGGTAGGTCTGGAAGCAGTGGAAAAATAATCCTGAAAATAGAAAAACAGTCTATTAAAAATGGAATCTTTAAGGTATAATAAGCGGTAGATACAAACTCATCTCTTTTCGTGTGGATTTTAGTTTAAGCGCTTAAATTATACCGCAAAGAGGCTGAGTTTGTATTTTTATTTTTCAAAAATCAAAAAGTTGTAAACTGGTGTAGATTAAGCAACGCTTGAAAAAATAATCAAGAATAACAGGATTATTGATATTTCTCTTTTTAAATGCATCCCAGATATCGATAAGTCTTTTTAAAGGTATTGTACAATCTTTAAGATTACTGGAGCATTCCGGATTTGTCCGTCTGTAATAGTAATGTTTATCATTTGTCCAGATGATTTTTTCTGCGCTTAAGAGCGATTCAAAAAAGAATGGATTGTCTATCCAGCCAGCTCCCGGCGCTTCAACAAATCTTAATTGATTCTTTATCAGAAAATCCTTTTGATAAAGGCATGTCCATATAGATGGGTGGTATATTAATAATTCCGGATACTGCTCAATCTTGAATGGAAACAAATGTGAATCAATTTTTGACGACATAGAGGGGGAAAGCTTATGGGTGCCATTGGAATACTCAAAATAATCCCAATAAGCGCATTTTACAATTTCTACATCATGACATTTCTCCGCAATTTCCAGCAGGGATTCATACATAAATGGATCAATGAAATCATCTGACTCTAAAATGCCGATATATTTTCCGGACGCCATCTCAAGTCCTCTGTTCAGGGCAGCACCGTACCCGGTATTTTCCTGATCTACCAGAATGATCCGGCTGTCTTTTTGTGCAAAAGAATGCATTATCTCGTAAGAATGATCCGTAGAGCCGTCATTAATACAAATAATTTGCAGATTATCAAATGATTGATCGAGCACAGACTGCAGGCATTGCGCTATATATTTTTCAGAATTATGTACTGAAATAATAATGGAAACAACAATTGCCATACTCCCTCCTATCGTAATAAATGCAGGATAACTATAAATTATCCCTTATAAATTTCCTCTCACACCTAAACATTATACTATTTTAATACACAATAGTAAAGCACTATTTTCCATTTTTTACCCTTTCATCAGTTCTCCCCCCGTAAAATACGAATCAGCCTTTTAGGAATTTTTGACAGCAATTTCCGCGATGTGGCTGCGATGCCGGCGCCGCCATATTTTTTTGCTATATATCCAAAATTGCGCTTCCTGTAATCTGACCAGAATTTCTCCCTGTCTTTGGGAGCCGGATATGGCTCTATCAGCGGTATCTGCATGCTGCTCTCTATCTTCGTCGGTATAGATTCAATTTTATCTGCTATTTCCGCAAAAAGCGCTCTTCCCACAGCGTTATTGACAAGAACCAGCGAGACGCCGCGGTTGTCATTGAATCCGGGAGCGGCAGCATCGATTCCCCAATAGTCAGCGATTGTAATGTCGCCCGGATGCATCACATCCTTGTAAGGGCACTTGTAACAGGCAGGGCGCAATATGCGGTGACTGTAAAACAGATTCTTAAACACCGTGGAATCTACTCTCTTCCCGTTTTTCAGCCAGATAGTCTCTATATGCTCAGCCCAGCCAAAGTCTCTTTTATTTCTAAAATCAACCGAGGATATCTCCGATTTTCCTTTTTCCGACTGCCACTTAAGATATTCTTTCCAGACAGCAGGGCTTGGGACGCCATGGCATACGATATCAACACAAAAAAAATTCGGATAATCTCTTCCGAGATAACTTTTAAGCCCTGCCGCCTGACAGGAGGTTCCGGAGAAAAGCACCTTCCTGCCGCTCTCCAAATCCCGGCGTATTTGCGGGAATACATCGCCCATATCGCTCTGAATGTACTTTGAGCCGCGCATTCTGTCCCGTTCCTCTGTTGTCTCAGCCCTGATGTGCTCAGCCAGATCATTATCTTTAAGAATGCATCCGTATACCACGCCTCCATGCAGCAGAATATTATCACTTACAGCCGTAAATACGCCGCCGGAGCGGGATGCGTTTCTGACCTCCGGATCCCGGTGCTTTACTGCGTAAACTGCCGGCTCTTTATCCTTGGGCATCCTGGCATGCGCCGGGGCATTTAATTGTATACTCATATTGCTGACTCCTCCTCAAACCGTGGTATGCAGAAAGCCTTTTTCCCTCTGATCCGCCTTGAAGGAACAGACCGCAAGGCAGCGTGTGCAGCGAATGCACTTTTTTGCAATAATCCGCGGGTACAAAAAACCCTCCTCATCTGCCTCCATCACTATCGCCTGCGCAGGACAGACAGCGAAACATGCGGAGCAGCCGCAGCAATTTTCTTTATTGTTAAAAAGTACAGGGGTGTCGCCGTGGAATGCGCTCTCTTTATTTCTATCCATAATCAATCCCCTTTTGTAAGAAACAGTTTCTTTATTGTATTTATCATGTCTTTGTTCACCATCATATTGGCTGCTAACCCGACAAAGCCGTATAGAAGAAAGATGCACAGGCCAAGCGCGAAAAACTGTCCGTAACTTGCCGGCTCAACCGATAATACGCGGGATGCCATGACTGACGTGATGTATATCACGGCATTTACGAGCAGGATAGCGAGTGTCTTTTTTGAACTTCTCTTCATTATCACCTTATCAGAAATATAATTGCAGTATAGTATCTTAATTGGGAGCACTGTGATCGTAGCGAACAGTACCCCGCAGATCCCGTATTTTTTTACTAATAAAACAGACAACACCACATTGGCAAACGCCTCAATCAGTGAAATAACGCTCGTCTTCTTTGCGTATCCGGCAATGCCGGTGAGGTTGCCCGCCACATACCTGCTCCAGGAAAGAAGCTGAACAGCGCAGAACATGGCAGGCAGAGACGGATATACATATTCGATATCTGCCACGCCATTTGTATACAGACGTATAAAAGGAATTGTCATAAAACTGCATACGCACATCATGATCGTCATGATACCGACAAAAACAGAATTGAACGAATCATGCATCCTTGCATAGTCGTCCATGCTTTTAAAATAGGTCTGCCCCAGCAGATAGGCAACGCTGAAATATATTGTACCCATAAGAGAACTGATATTTGTAAATATCAGATTATAAAGCGAGTATACACTGGAAGATGCGGTATCGATAAACATGGAAAGCACAATCATGTCCGTGGAAGAAAAAACAACCCATGCCATCTCGGTTATCACATAAGCATTTCTGTCCGGCAGAACCTCATGGCAGACTTTACTGATATTCACCCACGGATACCTCTTTTTTCTGTACGCCCTGTAGAGCAGCGCCTTCAGGATGGTTATAAAGAAATACGTTATCTGGAGGATGACTACATTTATCCCGTTGACTGCGAGTATTATTTTGGCCAGATAAGCCGCCGCTTTGATGACAACGTTTATGCTGTTATTTATGTATCCTCTTCCGTCAGCGGTGAGGAGAGCAATATCTGTTTCGGTAAAGAAGAAAGACACAGCTCCGGCCATCCCCTCAAAAATGACAATAAGGAATATGGTCCTCCTATCGATGTTGGTGTTTATAAAGAGCGGTGAAGAAAGAGCAAGAAGAACGACGCCAATGATGTACAGGATAGTGAACCTGTTATAATCGTTCTGAGCAAGGGAGAGCACATGGTTTACGGATGCCCTGTCATTCTCAGCGATAGGTTTATAGAGCATATTTCTTGCTGACTGACCAATTCCCGCCTCAAGCAGATTTACATATGTAAACATCTGACCAATGGTCGAAACAAGGCCGTTCACATCAGAGCCATAACCGCCAATCATGATTCTGGGGATAAGCAGGCCGAGAAACATGATAAAAACCTGTCCCGCTGCGGAAATAAATACATTGATTTTAATTGTCCGGTTGTTATTTATATTTGCCATTCATACATAACCCCGCTATTTTATACTATGCGCATGTTATTCCCGCAAGGCTCTCATTCAAAAACACTTTTGAGTCCTCAATAAAGGGAGCGAGTGATTCCATCGCATTCGTCAGATCGTAAAAACTATGGTTACTGTCATATGTGATACCTGCAGAAGCAAGCAGAGACAGCGTCCTTTCCGGCGAGTTTGAATTCGGTATATGGATAAAGGTTTTCCCGTATATCATGCTAAAAGCCAATGCGTGAAAGGAATTGCTGCAAACCGCTTCCGCGTTTCTCACAAGCTCAATGAACTCCCGGGGACCGGCGCTTGTGAGAAGCTGTATTCCACTGTGCTTTTTTCTGAGAACAGGGCTTACTTCCACTATCTTGAGCCCATACCGCTTTGCGTATCTGATTCCGTCCTCCAGCAGAGCGGGATTATCCTCAAGCATATATAGCAGCACATAACCGCTCAGGCCGGGCGAGAACGCGCGGTACTCGTCCCATTGGGAGCGGCTCAGAAAAAAGACGGGATCGCATACCGCCCTGATATCATCGCGATACCTGCCAAGAAGCGATATGGATCCGGCCTCTCTCACTGAGACGGAGGAAAACGACGGCAGATATATCTGCGCGTTCCTTTTCTGAATCGCAGAGAGCTCAGACGAAGAGCCAAGGCTGGCGGCATATGCTACCTTCGGGCACTGAGCGCCCGCCCCATAATATACGCCTGAAGAGCCGGTTATCTTATCATTCCAAACCTGATCGCTCCCTACTATCAAAGCATCCAGCTCCCTGTATCGATGCGGTAATTCGCTCTCGTCAGTGAATTCCCTGCCTGAAAAAAGCGTGCTTTTGAATTTCTCAAACTTTGATATCTGGCGGCATTTATAAAAGAACGTAACCGTCTTATATACTCTCGATGGAACCGAAAGTCCCTTTGAAAAGGGATTGATTGTATACCATTTTTTTTGCTGCGCCGGATAATAGGGGATCACGCTGGCCTCATGCCCCTGAGAGGAGAGGTAGCGTTTCAGTGCGCAGCACTGCAGAAGCGCCCCGTAATTATATGGAAACTGGAAGGTGAGAATGCCTATTGTCAATGTTTTTACCTCCTGGAATCAATGAGCTCCTGTATACGCTCTGCACATTTACCTTTCGTAAAATCCATCGCGTAAGCCTGCCCCTCTGCCTTCATTCGATTCACTATGTTATCCTCATTCCTGCTGAGTTCTGACAGTATACTGCCCAGGGACGACGCATCGCCAGACTTGTAAAGCCTGCCTGTCTTTTTGTCCTCTATTAATTCTGAGGTTCCCGCCGCGTCTGCGCCTATCATACAGAGCCCGCTAAGCATTCCCTCAATCGTAATCCTGCCGAATGCCTCTGATCCCGATGCCACAAGCCCAAAATCCATCTCTTTCCTAAGAGAATTCATATCCTTCACAAGTCCCAGGAAAGAAACCATTTCCTCCATCTCATTGTCCTTAATAAATGTTTCAATCCGTTTCATATATTTTTTATCAACCTGTCTGCCTGCGAAAAAAATCATCACATCACAGCCAAGCCTTTTTGCCTCCAGAATGCCCTGCAATGCCTGTAACTGGCCCTTTCCCTCGCTGACCATCCCGGCCATCAGGATTCTCATCTGTGTTCCCGCTCTGTATTCTCTGGTTATTTTCTGATAATACTCCGGGGATACATCGTCATATATCGTATACGTTTCCGGACGGTTGATAAACGGAGCGTACTTTTCTTTCAGCGCGTCAGAGATATATATCACATCGTCGGTATAACGATTCAGCAGCCTGTAATACAATCTGCGCCCAAAGATGATGTTCAGTTTGTGATCCTCCTCGCAGAATTCACGTATATGCCAGATGTGTTTCATCGCGCTGTTTCGCCTTTTCAATATCGCGCCGTTAATAACTACGCTCGTATTGCTGTACACCACATCAGGCGCTTCCAGCTTTGCCGCTTCACGTCGGGTGTTTATCATTGTTTTATACAGGTTCCATATCCTTATTGGGAAATAGACCGCGTGTTTCAGCAGGCCCTCGTTTATTTCGTATGAAATATTGTAGTAATCGCAGAAAACCACTGCAACCCCAAGCTCCCTCAGACGTGGGGAAATGGTGTCCTCACCGCGTTTGGGCAGCATAGCGGTCAGCTTGTTTTCATCTCGTTTTGCCAGCTCCTTCAAAACATCATACAACGATCTTGAGCCGCCGCTGTAGAAATTTGAGTCATGAAAAACAAATAAAACATTCATCTCCTAAACACTCCATTGCAGACGCATTTACATGAGCTTTAACAGTTCTGATGACACGGATTTACACATTTCGCCGATGCCGCTGCCTGAAATATATTCTCCGCTGCGCATGAGCTGTGGCATATGAGTTTGATATTCTTCACAAATCTCTGTCAGCTTTTTGCATATTGCCTTTGGCGTGGGATTATCCAAAGATATAATATTCTCACAGAAATCACTCAAATCTTTTGTGGCAAAAGAGTTTGTTATAGTGCGCATGCCAAATGCCGACATTTCCAAAGGCGGGTATGAAGGATGAGGCGATATCATCAGCGAAATGCCTGCATAGGATGACAATAACATTTCCCCATATTTCTCCAAAGATAACTTTCCCCTAAAAACAATGCGGTTATTTGATAACGGAATATCATCAAACTTGTCGCCAAGTGAAATAATCTGCCATTCTTTGGCTTTCACATATGTATCTGACCAATACTTGAGCGCTTCATAGATAAGCCCAAATGCATTTCTGTCATTTACCGGCCTTCCATAAATCAGTATCCTTTTTTTTCTCTTTTTATCACTTCCGGCCAGCAAAACCTTTTTCATACGTTCATTCAGCTCAGGGCTGAAAGTCTTTTCTATAAAATATCGATACCCCATCATACGGAAATATTCACTGAGTTCTTTTGAGTTAAAAATCGCTATTGTATCCTCATAGTGCCTGTAAGTTTGTTCCGCAAGTACGTATTCTGTTGACCATGGTACAAATCCCGGTTCAAAGTCCTGAATCAGATATATGATTTTTCGTCCGGTAATTTTAAACCGCTTTTTCTGCCAGTTCAGCACAGGGTAGAAATAGAAAGCGGTTATCCACGACGTGCAAATAAAAACGTCATTTTTGCACACGCTTATTTCCTTCTTTTCAGACAGAAAACAAACGCCGTTCCGGTCCGCATTATGTGAATAACCATCCAGTTCGTAAGTCAGACGTTTATTATACGTTTCAACTCCGGTTACAATAATGCGTCCATTACAATTTAATTCCAACTGAATTTCCTTAAATATTTTTAATGCCGTCGCTATACCCCCAAAAACAAGGGATTTCGCAAAACATGGAACAATCAAATTCAGCCTTATGCTTTCACTGCCATTCATAACGGGCCTTACATAGTCCTCATCATACGTTACAAATTTCGCTTTATGTCTGGCAGTCCTCAGATGCATATATAATCCACCTGTGACTTTATTGTTTCTGAGAAAATCTTTAAGTTCAAATATCAATGAGACATCCTCCTGCTCTTTGTTTCTTCACAGGCCATCATGACTGGCAACCCGATTATCATAATATTGGCGCCTGTGATGTATATTGAAAACAATTTGATTAGATATACAAAAAAGATGGCGGCATAAGAAACAGAGATGGCCCTGAAAAGACTGCGTTTTGATTTCTTAAAGCACCGGATGAAGGTATATAGGAACCCTGCGAACATCAGAAGTGTCCCGACAATCCCAAACCTCCAAATGCATTGAACATATCCGGATTCAATCCCACGGCTTAAGACATCGCCCGGATCAATTGCTGCGCCAAATAGTATGTTGTCAGGAAATCTGAAATTATTCTGCAGTATCTCTTCATATACCCCTACCCTTCCGCCGCCGCTCAACAACAGTTTGGTAGAGTTTAATCCAACCTCGATCCATGATTTCGTTGCATCCGGTAATAAAGCGTACAATTCCTGAATGGCAATGATCGATACAATAACAGCAAAAAGATACTTTATTAACGTTGGGCCATTTATCTTTTTCCTTATGAATACAATTACAATTGCAATTCCACCCGCTGCAAGATATACGCCTGTCCTTGCATTTAGAAACGGCATTAAAAACATAACAAAGGAGAGAACAATCATTTTTATACTTTGCTTTTCAATTCCCCTTGCAAAAGTAAGTACAATCAGCAAAGCGGTTAAATAGCCAAATACATCAAATATATTCCCTGCAAATCCGTAACTGCGCCAGATATCATGCGCCAGCGCATTTTGTATATATACAGAATCGCCATACCGCAATGTTAAATTATTAAAAAAAGCTCTTATGTCCGGATTTACAAAAGCAGCCGTCACACAAGCGAGCTGCAGGATTGCAACCATGATAAAATCGTTTAACAAATCCTGGTCGGAATATTGATGGAATACCATCAAATGCCTTAAATATACGATTGAAAGTATCACTCTGACTAAAACTAAATAAAATATAATCAGGTTATACAGTATCGTCCAGGAATGGGAAGATATAAAAGACTGCACAAAATAATCAACCGTTACATATATGATAAACGGAAGGAATACATATACGTGTCTGGCTGCATCTCTGTCAAACGCGAATTTTCTTCCGGACTTTGCAAAAATATCATACAGTATAACCATCGCCATGTATAAAGTCAGCGCATGCGTAATTGACAATTTTGAAACACTCGGCTGGAACACATACAGGAACAAAAACAGTATATTAACGCCGCGGAATATAATCGGTTTTTCCGCTTTTATCCTGCAATCCGCATGAGAAAATTCAACTGATAAACGATCCGTTTGCATCATATAAACCTGACCTCTTTCTCCATAATATTAAAAAAAGTTAAATAAAACTTTTATCTTAAATCCCAGACGCGTCTCCCCCGAATAATGGATAACCGTATTGTCTTTCATCAGGTTTATTTTGTAGGTTACATGATCACTATAATAAGCAAATTCGCGTACTTTTGAAATTATTTCTTCAGAAGCGATTAAATCTGCGCACTTCGACGTGATCTCTTTGCAGAGCAGACTCCGGCCATTTCTCTGCTCCGGATTTTTCATCTTCTCTATCCATTGCATCAGAACATTGGCTTTCCTGACGCCGACAACATTGTTCCCGTGCTGCCTGTACAGGATATATCCATTTTCATCATACACGATTTCGCCTGTCACAGATGCCACCATAGCAACCCATACATCATGAATCCGTCCTTTCAGAAGATCTTTTTCCGGCCTTCTTTTCGGTTCAAAAAGGATTCTTTGAAGCGCTTTGTTCCAGACCATCGTACATCCGGCGATTTTATTCTGACACATAATCTGAGTATAGCTTGTATCCGGAGCCAGCTTATACCTTAATCCGATTCTGTTCAGCTCCTTATCTGCCAGAATCTGGTTTGACGCGTACAAAACCGGCCTGTCCCGCCGCCCTATCTTTTCAACAGCCTTACTGATTTTTAAAGGAAACCATATATCATCCTGATCAGCAAATGCATAATAATCAAATTCATCGCCCGCCTGATAAAGCAAATTCATAAAACTGTTTCCGACGCCAATATTCCCGCCTTTAAACAATGTTATATTTTTATGCCTTTTCATAAAGCTTTCAATTATTCCAACCGTGTGATCCACAGAGCCGTCATCGCGGACAAACAGGCGTATATCTGCAGCTTTCTGATTCAGAATACTCTCTATCTGTTCATTGAGATATGTTTCTCCATTATATGTACTCATTAGGACCGCTATTGTGAACATTTGTCTTCCTCAATTCCTCTGATCATTCTCTCATACATCTCCTGCAAGCCGATTTCCGGCTTCCATCCCAGATTCATCATCCTGCTAACATCCAAATCCATGTATAATGTCGCGGCATACCCCAATTTTTCAATATCTTCCGAAATGTCAAACTGAACCTTAATTGTTCCTTTTGCAATAGTATCTGCTACCACCTGAGCCATATCTCTTATTGATATATAGGTTTTCGGGTTTGCTACTGAATAGCTCTCTCCTGACCCCCCTTTCAGCATCCCGGTCAGTATTGCCGAAACCGCATCCGCAGTATAAAGATATTGACGCTCCGTAAGTCCTTCGCTTTTCAAAACGATGTCTGTCTTTTCTACCGCGCATCTCATAAACTGGGCAAACACCCTGCCGTCATCATATTTCACCCCAGGCCCAAAGGTCTGCGTGGCGCGTAGTATTACAACCGGAACGTTATACTGAGACCAATATGAATAACAAAGAGCCTCACAGGCGATCTTTGCTATCGGATAACTGTTACGGGCGTTCATCGTCTCAAACGCCCCCGGTTCATCCTCTTTTACCCTGTGTCCCTTCTCCGGGAACCCATAGACTTCCATAGTGGATAGGTATATTAATTTTTCGATGTTATTATCTTTTGCCAGCTCAAGAACAGCCCTTGTTCCCGCCACATTTTCAAGTATCGTATCAGCCGGCCTTTCCGTAAAATATGTACTGCCAGTCGGACTTGCGAGATGGATAATATAATCAACCGAACAATTCAGTTCAAATTTATCGCCAAGATGATATGATACGATTTGCGCCGCTTCGCCAAAGAGTTCTCTGGCAGCGGCAACATTCCTGACAGGGAGAATGATTCTGATTCCCAGGCTTCTGGCTTCATTTATGTATATAAGGGCATTCACAAGATTCGATCCAATGAGCCCTGTACTGCCTGTAATCAAAACCGTATGATTCGATAATCTCTCCCAATCAATGTAAGTAAGCTCTCCAATTCTTTTACAATCCTCTAGTTGAACACGATTCATTCTGCACCTCATATACCAAAAATCTGTGAATTTTCTCTTGCATCGATCAACGCCCTGAAAATATAAAAATCTGCAGGCGTTGTGATTTTTATGTTTTCCGGAGAACATTCAACCGTAAATAAACGATACCCCTGCATCTGCATTAAATATGCGGTGTCTATGCAGTCCATCATCCCGTCGGCGACGGCTTTCTGATGCGCCTTTAGCAATTCCTCCAGCCTGAAAGACTGAGGCGCCTTGGCCATCTGACATTTACTCCGATCCAGGATGCTGCCGACCTTGTTATCCACATCCCTCACTGCAATTGTCTCAATCGCCGGCGATACTGTCACAGCAGAGCCATGTTTCTCAACTGACTCAATATTCTTACTGATAATTTCATAGTCAATCAGAGGACGCACGCCATCATGCATAAGGCAAATCGTGTCTTTCGGATACAATTCAGCCGCTTTCTTTAAGCCATTAAATCTCGACAGCATGCCAGTCTCCCCGCCTGGAATAATCGCTTTTACCTTGGTGATGTGAAACTGATCAACCAGCTCTCGGCAGTACCTGATCCATCCTTCCACGCACACAATAATGATTCCATCTATCTTTTTATGCTGTTGAAATTGTTCAAGAGTATAGATGATGATCGGCTTGCCGTGTAATAATAAAAACTGCTTTGGTTTTGTTTTCGTGTTCATTCGCTGACCGGTTCCACCAGCAAAGATAATGGCTATATTCATATGGCTTTCCTTTCTCTACAGAGAAATCTCCGTTATAAAATGGCTTTCTCTTCTTCCTGCTTTTGGCGGCGTCATATAGTCCGGACCATAATTCCCTTCTAAGTATGTCTGCCACTTTCCCGGCGCATAGAATCTGTGGTTTTCAAATTTCAATTCGGTCAGTGGGAAAAACACGCTGGTTTGATAGATCTCCCCAAAGTAATGCATTCTTCCTGTTGCGCTTGTAATCAACCGTGTTCTTTTATATCGGATCATCTTGTCAACTGTGCCAAACCACTTTTCCGGCCTTCTAAAAGAAAAAAGCTTCCCTGTTATTGCCCTTGCAATTAAGAACAGCTTCCCATCTTTACTCTTTTTGAGAAATGCTCTGTACGCTTCGTCCATGTATGCTTCATCCATCACACATGAAGCAATGAACATTGTCAAATTTGCACATATTCCCTTGAATGTTCTATGTATCGCTCTTTCCGGGACATAATCATAGGGGAATACATCGATCGAAACACTCTGTGGCTGAAAAGGATTCTCTTCTCCTACCACCTTCAGCACGGTTCCCTTTTTATATATCTGCATAAACCGGTTTCCATTGGGATACGGGCAATTAGGGCACCGCAATTCATAAACGTCTGAGAAGTCCCTGTCAAATACCCTCTTCAGTTTTTCATAATCTGACCTTGTTAAGCCCAAATCAATATCATCGTCCCAGGGAATAAACCCCTGGTATCGCGCAGCTCCAAGGAGTGAGCCGCCTACTAAAAACAGTTTAATTTCATTTTTTCTGCATCGTTTATCGATATCAACTGCCATCTGGTATAAGCACTGTTTTAACTGTGCTGACTCTTCATCCGATATTGCCCTGGCTGCGCCCTCTCTCCTGGCAATGTCATTCAGTATATCCTTGTAATTAAAGCGATTGGCCATAGTTGATTTTCCTCTTTTCATCATGTAACATTCGCATTTTTTGAAACGCTGAACGACCCTGCTTCGTGTTCCGGCGCTGCAAATCATACGCCTCCAGTAATACTTGCATACAATTTTAAATATGACTTCTTCCTGTCAAACAATTCTTCCGAACATTTATAGGCATTTCTTCCCATTGTCTTTCTCACTTCATCATGGATGATTAACCTAAAAATCTTGTCAGCCAAATCGTTTGGATCTTCGTTATCACAGTTAAACCCCATACAATAATGATCAATTATCTTCCTGTACTCTTCACTTTTCTGTGTATTCAAAACCGGGCGGCCGCATGCTGCATAGTCGGCATGCTTATTAATGATACTTGCGGCAGAATGATCAACAATCGGATTGACCACCATATCGCATTGACTTAATATCCAACAAACCCGGGAATATGGAATCCTCCCTGTAAAAAATGCATCTACATTCTTTTCTTTCGCATACTGCTCAAGGCTTTCTCTTTTGTAGCCATCTCCGATCACGATAAATTTTGGAACTTTCACGGAACCGGACTGTAATATAGCCAAAGCTTCAATAACGGTTTTAATATCATAACTATCGCTAAGGCTTCCGCAATACCCTAACCACAGTTTATTTTTATACGGCAGCGCAGGTTTATTACAATCTCTGCATTTTTCTACATTTTCGTGAAATTTTTCCAGATCAGTTCCCAAAAAAACGACCGAAGCATTCTCACATTTCTTATTCACCTTCATAGCTCTGTCCGCATACGTCTGTGAAACAGCGCAAATCTCATCCGCTCTGCGATATATCTCATTTGCCATCATTTTAAAAGGAAAGAAAACCAAACTGCTGATTATTGGGATATTAAATACCATACGGAATGCCTCCGGCCACAAATCCTGAACATCTATGATAAATCGTATATCATTCTTATTGCAGTACCTTGCGGCATTTCCGGCGGCAGTAAGAGATGGAACCGCACAATATACTACATCCGGTTTTTTTCGCTTTTTTAAATACGCAAGAACATTTCTTCCCCAAATGAAATGACTATAAAACCGTCGCAGGCATATATTTCCGGGATATCCCGGTTCTTTTATAAATGTCAGCGAAAACGCCTGCGTATGTTCAGGCGCATCCCTGTGCCTCTTTGTTGTATGCCTGAAATTGCTTGTGATAATTTCCACGTTATGCTTATCTGTAAGCATTTTCGCAATATATAAAAATCTGTCATTATCTGATTCCGAAAAATCTTCGCAAAATTCTGAAATAATTACTATATCCATAAAAACCCCACTATATAAATGACAATTGTTCAGATATATTCATTATGGCTGCATTCTTTCTTATCCTCTATATAGCGGAAAATAGTTCTCATTGCGGATATTGTTTTCACGTATTTTTACCAGCATTTGATAAACTCCGTTATTAAAAACTTTTTTTCCTAAATAAAACCTGCGAAGCTCTCCTTTATAAAATGACTTTTTAAATCTAAACAGCCCATCCTCTCTTGTACCGACACCGCCGCCCAAATAAAGCGTCCTACATCCATTTTCACACCCCCACAACGCTGCTTTATAGAGAAGTAAATTTGTAGCCGCCAGACTACTGTACTCCCTCAAACTGCCTGATAAATGATAATTCATATAGCCATTCGCTATAAGCATAATCGCGGCTGCTATAATTTCGCCGTTTGGCAATTGTGCATAAAATATCTGTACATTTTGCTCCAGCCCTTTTAATACACTGTCATAAAATTCGGGTTCAAAATAATAATAAGATTCCGCCCCGTCCTGATCCATTGTACGATTGTAAATATATCTAAATTTCTCAAAAATATCCGGGTACCTTCCATTGTAAATCTTTATTTCGTTCCTGATTGCTTTACGGATAACATTTCGGTTCTTACTTGTTATATTCTCCCAAATACATTGTGGAGAAGACAAATCCATTACTACGGTTTTACCAAGTCCCGCTACCTCGTAAGCCCCCCAACATTTTTTATGGTTCTCCAAAACCGGATGAAACCTGGCAAACTCACAAACAATATCATGATTACAGCACCACTCTGAATATGCCTGAAAAAGCATGTCCGGAGCGCCGCCTTCAATCAGCCATCCGCCATATCCGTATGGAGAAGTAATATCAAAATATGTATTTTCTGCAAGCTTCCCCCTGAAATGAGTTTCCAAACTGATATCACGTTTCATTACCACATTAATGCCCCTTACATAACTATCATCATAGTAAAAAAGAAGCGGCTGCCCGTCCCCATGAATTTCAAACGCCCTCGTATATTCAGACAGATAATACACCTCATAATTACAGAATGAGCGGACAATTCTATCCCATTGTTCAGCGTCATCTAATAAAAAGACATGAAAATTTTTATCCATTATGTCATCCTTCCATGTTTGACAATGCGGCAGTATCATCAAAACTAATTACAACATATAAATAGCTCTTTTGCATTTTCCTGCATCATTTTAATTTTCTCTTCTTTTGATCCTGATTTTATTTAAATACCCTTCGTCTGCCGCTGCTGTATCAGCAGCAACATCTGTCCTTTTTATTACTTTCAGCGCTGTTTGAAAAAAGATTTTCATATCAGATAAAAATTTGATTTTTTCTACATATTGAATATCGTATGCCAGCCTCTGATCCCAGGGAAGAAAATTTCTTCCGTTCACTTGCGCCAGCCCGCTCAGACCCGGCCTGACATCATGCCGATGCCTTTCTGCTTCTGTATAATATGGCAGATATTCCGTAAGCAGCGGCCTCGGCCCAATGATTGCCATATCGCCCTTTATGATATTCAGCAGTTCAGGAAGCTCATCAAGTGAAGTCATCCGAAGAGCCTTTCCAAATGGAGTGAGACGCGCCGTATCAGGCAATAAATTTCCATTATCATCTTTTGCATCTGTCATTGTCCTGAATTTATAAAGCTTAAAAATCTTTTCATTCCTGCCCGGACGTTCCTGTACAAAAAGAACCGGACTCCCCAGCTTTTTCCGCACAAGAACAGCGATCATGAATATAAGCGGTGAAAGCGCAATAATGGCGATTGATGACAGTAAACAGTCCAATGGCCTCTTCACGTATTTTTCATACAGTCCATATGGTTCGTGTTCCATTTCCACCTCATCTCATAGAAAAGCATCTATGTATAATTTCAATCACAATATCCTGCTCTTTTGCCGTCATCTTGTTATCTGACGGCAGGCAGACGCCTCTCGCAAAGAGATCCGCGCCAACGTCCTCTCCACAGCCCTCAATATAGGCGTTGCTTCTTGCCCTGCCGCTGCCGTCGCGCACTACAAAACCATTCATCCGATACAGCGGCTGCAAGTGCATTGGTTTCCAAATCGCGCGTCCTTCTGCATGGAAGGCGGACAGGGCGTCTAAGATTTCCTGCGGACAGCTCTTTCCTGATTCGCTCTTATATACGTAATCTCTCTCGCCTCTGACCTGCTCACACATTGCCTCTTTATCAATCAGCAGGCAGCTCAGCCAGTAGTTCGGCGCGCTCTTTTCTTCAAACGGATTAACCGCCGCCGGCAAGTCTTTCAGTCCGTCCCTGTACCGTTCATAAATTGCCTTTTTCTGTGCGATGTGTTCGTCAATGTGAATCATATTGCCCCGCGCAACGCCTGCAAGAAGATTGCTCATTCGGTAGTTATAACCGAGTTCCTCATGCTGATACCACGGCGCGGCCTCCCGGCTTTGCGTGCTCCACTTTCGTACCCTGTCCGCGTCATGCCTGCTGTTTGTAACAAACATCCCGCCCGAGCTGCCTGTAACAATTTTATTACCGTTAAAACTTATGGCCGCAAAATCCCCGAAACTGCCGCACATACCAGAAACCGCCTGGCCGTCGTATCCCGCGCCCATGGCCTCTGCCGCGTCTTCAACGATAAGCGCTCCGTGTTCCCTGCAGATCTTCACTATTTCATCCATTTTTGCCGGGACACCGTACAGATGCGCTAAAACAACCAGTTTCACGTCCGGATACATCTCAAAGGCTTTTTCCAATGCAAGGGGATCCATATTCCAGGTATCGTTTTCCGTATCAATAAAGACAGGCTCTCCACCCTCGTAAACAATTGGATTTACAGAGGCGTCAAATGTCACATCCGAACAAAACACCCGCTGCCCTGCAAGGCTGTTCCCCTGCCTGGCCCCCGGATTGATCCGTTCCGCCGCCAGCCTCATGCACATATGTAAAGCCGCTGTTCCGCAGGACAAAGCCACTGCGTGCTTCATACCGAGATATTCAGCCGCCATCTTTTCCAATTCATCTATGTTTTCGCCAATCGTAGACACCCAATTTGTCTCTATCGCTTCCTGGACATAGCGAAGTTCCTCACCGTGCATCGTTGGTGAGGAAAGCCAGATTTTCTTATCAAATGACGCAATCCCTTTAAAACGGGGATCCGATAAAACCATGTTCTTATCCATAATCTGTCAAGTCCTTTATTCGTTATTTACCTGTTATTCACCTGTAAAACGTAACTGTTCAGACAACCTGAACTGTTACGTCCCAACTGCCTCTTTTCTCTATCCAGCATTCGCTCTCCCTGCCCTTTTGTCCGTTTACTCCTTATCCTTTTCCAACCGAATCCCCAGTAAAGCCGTCCCTTTCTCCCCCCGCATGCTCATCTCAACAATCGCATACCGCTTCCGAAGATTCATCCGCACAATCCGCTCTCTAAACTGCTCCAGCGGCCCCTCCAGCCGCCGGATCTCCCGGTCCCGGTCCAGATAAACCGTCGTATTCCTCACCAGATCCCCCGGCCCGCCCCCGCACAGCTTCTTAAAAAACGCCTCCTCATCCGCCTCCAGCGGAATAAACGCCCCTTTTCCGTCTCCCAGGAGCTTCGTAAACTCCGGGATCCGCTTCAGACGGTAAAACACTTCCTTTTCCTGTATGGTCTCTAAAAAAACATAGGCCGGAAATAACGTCTCCGTCACTTCCAGCCATTCCCCGCCCAGCCGTTTCATAAGCTGGCGCTTCATAAAAAAACATCTGCTGTACAGAGAAGCTGGCAGCATCCTCTGTATCAATGCCACCAGCTCCTCTTCTTTCCCTGTTGTTGTCTGTATCACATACCACATGGCCTGTTACTCCTTACCCTCCGGGGCAGGGGGACAGCTCTGGAACAAAACAATGCGAAAACCCGCGCGTCCTTTTGAATGTGATTTTGGTTTGTATAGTAACTCCCGGTATTACAGCCATCCTGATACCTGATATTCTGAACGATTGCCCGCCTTTCGCCCGTTCCCGGTTTTTGCGTACGCTTCGCCATATTCAGAACAAAACCGTCTCTGAACCCGCAGATTTCCCATATGTCCTTACCTCGCCTTCATATGCCCCACTAGCTTTATGAATGCTGCGTAATTTTTTATCTGTGCCGCGGCCGGCCTGTTTTCATGAAACATCTCCGCCCGGCAGAATATCAATGCCAGCCCACACATTCCGCCCGCCCCCTGCGGGCTTAAGCCTTAAAACAGCCACCCGTTTATGCAGGTTAAGCCTCTCTATCAGGCTTTCCCTCCCGGCCAGGGGCCCTTCGGCAATGCGGATCGCCCCGTTTTTAACGATTCCCCGCGAAAGCCCCATTATGCGGCGCTCCCCGCCCAGCGCCTTAAGCAGGCGCTCCTCCTCCTGTCCGACCGGAACCGGATCGCGTCCCTGCCTGGACAACGTATCTGCCCGGCCACAGCGCCGCTCAAGCTCCTCAGACAGCAACTCCGGACAGCAGCTCTCAAGAACCACATACCCCGGAAACATCGGATACGTGTCCACATGCCAGGCTCCAAGGTATTTCTTCATCCTCTCGCAGGAAAACTGAAAGGCGTCATTAAGAACCTCCCGGGGCAAATGGCTTTTACAGAACCGTATCATCCGCTCCTCCTGACCGGATTTACAGGAAAGCAAATACCAGCCCATTCAAAGCGCCCCTTTCTGTATACAACATAATACGCATTATGTTGTACAAATACCACCACGTTTCTATGGCTGTAACCATCTTACCACATGTTTTCAGGGCTTTCAACCGGAATTTTTTACAAAAATCTTAATATAAAAGAAGAATCGCTATAATTGTATTTGCTGTGAGCCTGATTCTGCATTGCATATGTAGCTGTCTTTTGAGGGAAGTACCAGCCTTTCGCCCGTAAAACGGGCCGAAGCCTGTCCATATACGACATAATGCGTATTATGTTGTATACAGAAAGGGGCGCTTTGAATGGGCTGGTATTTGCTTTCCTGTAAATCCGGTCAGGAGGAGCGGATGATACGGTTCTGTAAAAGCCATTTGCCCCGGGAGGTTCTTAATGACGCCTTTCAGTTTTCCTGCGAGAGGATGAAGAAATACCTTGGAGCCTGGCATGTGGACACGTATCCGATGTTTCCGGGGTATGTGGTTCTTGAGAGCTGCTGTCCGGAGTTGCTGTCTGAGGAGCTTGAGCGGCGCTGTGGCCGGGCAGATACGTTGTCCAGGCAGGGACGCGATCCGGTTCCGGTCGGACAGGAGGAGGAGCGCCTGCTTAAGGCGCTGGGCGGGGAGCGCCGCATAATGGGGCTTTCGCGGGGAATCGTTAAAAACGGGGCGATCCGCATTGCCGAAGGGCNACAGAACCGTATCATCCGCTCCTCCTGACCGGATTTACAGGAAAGCAAATACCAGCCCATTCAAAGCGCCCCTTTCTGTATACAACATAATACGCATTATGTCGTATATGGACAGGCTTCGGCCCGTTTTACGGGCGAAAGGCTGGTACTTCCCTCAAAAGACAGCTACATATGCAATGCAGAATCAGGCTCACAGCAAATACAATTATAGCGATTCTTCTTTTATATTAAGATTTTTGTAAAAAATTCCGGTTGAAAGCCCTGAAAACATGTGGTAAGATGGTTACAGCCATAGAAACGTGGTGGTATTTGTACAACATAATGCGTATTATGTTGTATTTTTTTATGCAGGAGCCCTCTCAGAGCACCAGGCCCAGCTCCTCGATCTTTTTCCTGTATTCCCTGCCCGATGAAGCCGTATAGATCCTGGTTGTTTCAATATTGCTGTGCCCCATGATGTCCGCCAGCCGGACGACGTCCTTCTGGGCCGCATAAAACGTCCTGGCAAAGAGGTGTCTTAAATTGTGCGGGAAAATCTTGTTCCACGAAACGCCCGACTTCTCACAGAGCCGCTTCATCTCCCTCCAGAGATTGCTCCGGTTAAGACCTCTGCCTGTCCGGGTTGTAAAGACCTCGCCTGTTTTAATCTTTTTCCGTTTCATGTAGGCAAGGAGGCGGGCCTGAAGCGTTCTCCCCATATACACGATCCGCCCCTTGCCCTTGTTCAGAATCCGCAGCTTCCCGCTCCGGACCGCCCCGGCTGTGACCGCCTTCAGCTCGCTGATCCGCAACCCCAGCCCGCACAGCGTCTGCAGCGCCAACGAAAGCCGTTCCCTCCCGCGCTTTTCAGCCTCTTTCACGAGACGGTAATACTCCTCGCGCGAAAGCTCCCGCTCCTCCTCACAGATGATCTGCCTCTGGATTTTGATAAATTTCACCCTGAGATCGCCCCATCCCATAAATGCAAAAAAACCGTTCAGCGCCGCCAACATGGAATTCACGCTCCGGGGCTGGTAATTTTTTACTAACTGCTCCTTAAACCCAAGCACATCGTCCCTGGACAGGGAGCGCGGCTCTGGCCTGGCCGAAGCCTGCAGGCTCAGTTGCTCTGCATGTTCACCGCTCTTTTCCGCCTTGTCTTTCTCATCCCCGCCCCGGTATTCCAAAAACAGCCGTATATCATGCAGATATTTTGAGATCGTCGCCGGGGCGCGCTCCTCCTGCTTTAAATACTGCCTGTACCTCTCGATCTCTTCCATTCCCAATATCCGTTTTTCATCCATCGGTTCCTTCATCATCTCTTATCCCCTTTTCGCATTTTCCGGCATTTACCGGTGACAGGCGCTCCTGACAAACGTTCTGTCTGTAAAAATAATTATACCAGAAAGCCGGGCAGGAAGCGTATGTTTTCTTAAATTAGGAACTGTTTGATTTTTCAGAATTCATATTGAGCCATCTTTAACATCGCAATACATTCCCCACAAACAGGGCTTGTTTTTTACCTCGTCTTCCTGTATATTGGAAACGTAAAATCAGCGCCGCCTGCCGCCTAAAAACAGCAAGCGGCAGCATAATCACATATACAGAGAGGAGACCCTATGATGAAACATATAAAACGCCGCTTTCTCAACCTTCTGGCCGCCGCCATGGCCGCTGCCTCGCTCGCCGCATGCTCCGCTGCCGGCGGCCCTTCTGCCCCCGCCGAATCCGCCTCCGAGCCTTCTTCCCTATCCGCAGAGGTTTCGGAAGCTTCCGAAGAAGCGCCCCCAGAAAACACTCCGGCGCCCGACGCCCCCATCCGCGTCGGCTCCCTCAAGGGCCCGACCTCCATGGGGCTTCTGGCCCTCATGGACTCAGACGACGCCGGCAAATATGAATTCAGCATGGTGACCGCAGCCGACGAGCTCGTTGCCTCCGTCGCTTCCGGCAAAACGGACATTGCGCTCGTTCCCGCCAATGTGGCCAGCGTTCTCTACAACCGCACAAATGGCGGCGTTACCGTCATTGACATCAACACGCTGGGGGTTCTCTATGTCCTCTCAGCCGACCCCTCCCTCCAATCCGTCGCCGATCTGAAGGGAAAAACCGTGTATCTCACCGGAAAAGGAACCACGCCCGATTATGTGGCCCGTTACCTCATCAGGGAG
Organism: Clostridiaceae bacterium; assembly: GCA_910575795.1. GTDB lineage: Bacteria > Bacillota > Clostridia > Lachnospirales > Lachnospiraceae > Otoolea > Otoolea muris. The sequence continues at coordinate 30,500 of CAJTGE010000018.1, forward strand.
AGCGGCCTGGACGAAGGGGATGTGACCCTGGAATACAAATCAGAGGCAACCGAGGTCGCCTCCATCCTCGCCGGGCGGGACGACGCCACAGCCCTGCTGCCGCAGCCGTTCGCGACTGTGGCTATGGCCCAGAATCCCTCGTACCGGATCGCGCTGGATCTGACCAAAGAATGGGATCTGCTCCAGCAAGGCAAAGGCAGCCGCCTCGTGACCGGTGTGACGATTGTGCGGAATGCATTTTTAGAGGGGCATGAGGAGGAAGTGCGGGCCTTTCTGGACGAGCATCAGGCGTCCGCCGAGGCGGCCTTACAGTTCCCGGAGGAAACCGCACAGCGCATTGTCCGGGCAGGCATCATCGAAAAGGCCCCTGTGGCGCAAAAAGCTCTTCCCTACTGCAGCATCACCTGTATTACCGGCAGAGAGATGAAGGAAGCCCTTTCCGGCTATCTGTCCGTGCTGTTTGGGCAGGATCCACAGTCTGTGGGCGGCGCTATGCCCGGGGATGATTTCTATTTTGAATGAGGAAAGACATGAAGCGTAAACTCCGTTTTCCGGCTGTTCTGGCCTTTTGGCTGGTTCTGTGGCTGGCGGCCGCGGCCGCTGTCTCCAATCCGATCCTGTTTGCCGGCCCCGCCGAGGTGGCCGGCGCTCTTCTGGCGCAGGCCAGGGAGCCTTCCTTCTGGAGGACGCTCGCTTTTTCCTTTGGCCGGATCCTGGCCGGATTCCTGGCTGCGGCGCTTATTGGCCTCCTCTCAGGCGCGGTTTCCTTTTGCTGTCCTCTGATACGCAGGCTTCTCTCCCCGGCCATCCTCTTTTTACAGTCTGTCCCTGTGGCCTCCTTTGTTATTCTGGCCCTGGTGTGGGCCGGATCCGCCAACCTGTCGGTCATCATCTCCTTTATGGTCGCGCTGCCCCTCATTTACCAGGCCTCCCTCTCCGGGCTTTCCCAGACGGATCCGAAGCTTCTGGAAATGTGCCGGGTCTTTCGCGTGGGGAGGCTCCGCCGCGTCCGGGCCGTCTGGCTGCCCGCCCTCATGCCCTGGCTTTCGGGCGCAGCCGGATCCGCCCTTGGCCTGGCCGTCAAATCCGGGGTGGCCGCCGAGGTGATCGGCGTCCCGGATCACTCCATCGGGAGCCGGCTTTACACAGCCAAAATCTACTTAAGCACCGCGGATCTCTTTGCCTGGACGCTTATCATCATCGCCTCCGCCTGGCTGCTCCAATGCGGGCTGCGCGCGGCCCTTTCGCTTCTGTCCGCCCGCATAACCCCGGACGCTGTATCTCCCGGCTCCGGCAGGTTCCGGGAAAGCCGCCTTTTCCAGGGACCGTGCTTTTTCCAGAGGCCGCGCTTTCTCCGGGAAAAAAAACGCGCAGGAAACGCCGGGCAGAACCCCTTTTTCAGCCTCTCCCTGCATGCGCTTGACAAGCGCTGCGGCGCGCTCCCGGTTCTTCAAAACCTGGAGCTTACGTTCCGCTCCCCCGGGATCCACTGCATCATGGCCCCCTCCGGCTCCGGGAAGACAACGCTGCTCCGCCTTCTGGCCGGCCTGGAGACGCCGGACAGCGGCTGCATTTCCTTTGAGCCTGACCGGCATACAGACAGCGTGAAAGCAAACCGCGTTTCCTGTGTCTTTCAGGAGGATCGCCTGATTGACGCCATGACGCCTCTGCAGAATATCGCCCTGGTTCTTCCCGGAGCGCCCGGCTTTTCCCTCTCCCTGCTGCGCCGGGAATGCGCGCGCCTTCTCCCTGAGGAATGCCTGGACCGCCCTGTCGCCACCTTAAGCGGGGGCATGAAACGCCGCTGCGCTCTTTTGCGGGCCCTGCTGGCCCCTTTTGATCTGCTCCTTCTCGACGAGCCCTTCACCGGACTCGACGAAAAGTCCAAAAAAAAGGCGGCCCGCTGCCTTGTTGAAAAGACGCGCGGACGCCTCGTTCTCATAGCCACCCACAACCAGGACGACGCCCTGCTGTTAGACGCCCATATTCACCGTTTTGACTCCTTTATCGCGGCGCCCACAGAGGGGAAAGCCGATCGTTAAAAGGGCGTGAGAGGGAGAACCGTCCCCCGCTCCCTCTCTCACGCCCTGCCAAGCCGCTCCATGAGAAATGCGCGCAGGCGTTTTGTATCCCCGTCGGCAAAGCAGTACCCGTCCATGCCGCAGGCCCTTCCGCCCTCGATATTGGCAGGCAGATCGTCGATAAAAAAGCATTCTTCAGGGCAGAGGGAGTATTTCTCAAACAATCTTTTGTAAATGGCCGCGTCCGGCTTTAAAACGCCTTCCTCCGCGGAAACGATCGTCCCGTCAAAATACCGGCTTCCCGGAAGGCGGCCCTCATATACCCTGAGCCGCCGCGAGGCATTGGAACAGAGATAAATCCCCAGCCCCATCCCCTTTAAGTCCCTGACAAGCTCCTCCATCCCCGGCCGCGGCTCTATATTGTGTATGTGCCATTCCTGCATACAGCGGTCAGCCAGCGCGCGCAGGCGTTCGTTTGGGAGACGCCTTCTGACCCGCTCCATGGCCTCTTCCTCTGTGACCGCCCCTTTATCCAGGAGGATCCATTCCTCTGAACCGAAGAGCTCCCGCCGGATCCACTCAATTTCCCTCTCATCCTGCGCATAAACCCGGCACACGCGCACCGGATCATAAATAACAAGAACATTTCCCATATCAAATACGATATTGCGAATCATTTCCATAAAAATCCCTTCTGTAAAATACTGCGGTTGTCAGCCCCTTTACGCCGTAAGCCGCATGCCGGAACCGGAATCAGAATCAGACGGCAGGCAAAGGCGCGCTCAGCGCCCAAGCCTCTGCCACGCGGAGCGCACCGGCACATAAAGGACGGCCGTTCCCGCAACCGTAAACACCGCGTTGATCACCGTAGCCGGAATCGACGTAAGCTCCGCCGCCAGCGAGGCGGCCCATGTTCCTCCCACAAGCACCAGCGAACATACGGACCATGAAAAATCAATGACTGTATTTGCCGCCCCATAGACAAGCGCGCAGATCACCGCCGCCCGGTATTCTCTTCTCCAGTCCCCCGCCGCCTTTTTTTCTAAAAAGGAAAACAGGCCGCCTGTCAAAAGGCACAGCGCGATAGCGCTCACAAAGACATTGGGAATGGCGTGGACATACCCATTTAAAATGTCAAACGTCACCAGCCCCAGGACTCCGGCCACAGCCGCCCGCCGCCCTCCCAGGCAGAAAATGGCCAGCATGATAAAAATATGGCCAAAATGCACAAACGGTGTTCCCACCGCCGCCGGAAGCGGGATCCGGAACGACTGGATTCCCAGAAAAATCACGGCCGCAAAAAAAGCGGTCATCACATTCGCCTTTACGCCCTTTGCACTCCTCACGCGCAAGGTTCCCTGACTATCCATCGAAATTCCCTCTCTTTCTTTTTCAAACACTCTGGAGGATTACTCACTTTTACGAGATTATAGCATGCATCTGTCATGAATAATATATCCAGTTTTACTGATTTTTAAGAGGTCACTTTTCCAATACCACGTTTTGCAGGCAGCGCGCAAAACGCAGAAAACCCCCAAAATGAATAGATCATTCCCCTCCCGTATGCTATAATAATCCTATCACCAGCTCGTTAAGGCAAAATGTACTCTCGGAATCTCGCTGCGCCTGATTTTGTGAGATGATTTTTTGTCAGATGTGCACAAATTTATGAGGCGTACGTTGATTAAATTTGGGTGCATCTGGCGGAAAATCAGCCGCAAAGGCAGGTGCAGAGAGATTCCGAGAGTACATCAAACAGAAAAGGAGGCGTTTTTATGGCAGATAAAAGACTCGTAATCACCATTGGCAGACAGTACGGAAGCGGCGGCGCGGAGACGGGAAGGCGTCTGGCTGAGGAGCTGGGGATCGGATTTTACGACAAAAATATCCTCCGCGTCAATTCAGACGAAAGCGGGATCAAAGAAAGCTATTTCCACCTGGCGGACGAGAAGGCGGGCAGCCGGCTGCTCTACAAAATCATCAGCAGCCTGACGCCGGAAAAGGGCGCGCCTTCCTTCGGCTCGGATCTCGTTTCCGCGGACAACCTCTTCCGCTTCCAGTCCGAAGTGATCCGCAAGCTCGCCGCCGCGGAGTCCTGCGTGATCATCGGCCGCTGCGCGGACTACGTGTTGGAGGGTACGGAGGGCCTGGTGCGCATCCACATCTATGCAGACTATGAGGCCAGGGAACAGCGGATCCGGGAGAAGAACCTCTACAGCGAGAAGGAAATCAAAAAGAACATCAAGCGCATCGACCGGGAACGCCGCGACTATTACAAATATTACACCGGGCGCGACTGGGAGTCGCTTGAAAACTATGATTTGGCCATCAACACCACCGCAATCGGCGTAGAGGGCGCGGTGCAGGTTGTCAGGAACTATTTAAGCCTCCTGGGCTATGATTTGGAAAGATGAGGAACCACCCAGTGAATCCAGATAAAAAAGGCCGCGCGGCAGCCGGGAACGCGCCATCAAAAAATCCATCCAATCATCTATCCCGTGCCAAAAGGGCGGCTGTCCAGGCAGGCCGCCCTCCCCGGACAAAGACAAAAAAGCCCCGGGCAGACGTCTGTCCCGTATACCGGGCGTGCGGCGCCTGCCAGCTTCTGCATCTGCCCTACCCGGAGCAGCTCGCCTTAAAGCAGCAGGCAGTCCACGCGCTCTTAAAGGAGTTCTGCCCGGTAAGGCCCATCCTTGGCATGGAGAATCCCCTCCACTACAGGAATAAGGTCCATGCCGTCTTTGGCGTTGACCAGAAGGGAAAGCCCATATCCGGCATTTATCAGGAAGGCACGCACCGGATCGTCCCCGCCCGCCGCTGCCTCATCGAGGACGAAAAAGCAGCAGAAATCATAGAAACCATCCGTGGAATGCTGAAATCATTTAAAATACGGACCTACGACGAGGACACCGGCTGCGGCCTCCTGCGCCATGTTTTAGTGCGCCGCGGCTTTTCCACGGATCAGACGATGGCAGTCCTCGTGACCGCCTCCCCCGTATTTCCGTCAAAAAATAATTTCGTAAAGGCGCTGCGCAGCGCGCACCCGGAGATCACCACGATCCTGCAGAATGTAAATGACCGCGGCTCCAGTATGGTTTTGGGACAGAAGGAACGCGCGCTGTACGGCCCCGGATGGATTGAGGACGTCCTGTGCGGACTTACATTCCGCATCTCATCCCAGTCATTTTATCAGGTCAATCCCGTACAGACCGAACGGCTGTACCAAAAAGCCCTCGATCTGGCCGGCCTCACCGGAACTGAAACGGTGCTCGACGCCTACTGCGGGATCGGGACCATCAGCCTCATCGCCAGCGCCAGGGCCAAAACCGTGATCGGCGTAGAGCTGAGCCGGGACGCGGTGCGGGATGCCGTTCAGAATGCCCGGCGAAACGCGATCAAAAACGTACAGTTTTACTGCAATGATGCCGGAACCTTTATGGCTGACATGGCTTCCCGCGGCGAAACCATTGACGTCGTTTTCATGGATCCGCCCAGAAGCGGCAGCACAGAAGCCTTCATCCGCTCCGTCGCGCAGGTAAAGCCCAAACGCGTGGTCTACATCTCCTGCTCGCCCGAAACCCTGGCGCGGGATCTGAAGGTTTTTAAGCAAAACGGGTATCAGGCCAGGGAAGCATGGCCGGTTGATATGTTCTGCGGGACGCGGCATGTAGAGACGGTTGTTCAGTTGTCCCAATAACATATCAACGATTATATCAGAGCTTCGGTAAACTTAAAGCCGGAGGATGTCACCCCGGCAGAAACGGCAGCTACTTATGATATGATAAACCTAACCCGGACAAGCCGGAACCAATAATTTTGCCATTTTGCGCAAAATTTCGTTGTTAAGCGCCTAATAATACATAGTAGATAACAGTAGAGTTCAAATCAGGGCTTGAGATTAATGTAAACTCATAACAAAAAGCAAAACAGAAATGCCTCGCTTCGGCGGGGCGTTTTTATGCGGAAAGTTGAGTGTAAATTTAAATTAAATTCGGCTAAAAAAATAATTGCCGATTTTTATTGAAATCATAATGAAAATAGTGTATGATATTCGTAGGACAGCAGAGTCAACATTCTACTGCCTTACTTAAAAACGTTTTACGGGAAGGAGGAGTCATAGGTGGGCGCTATCTCTGAAGGCAGAAAATTCATTAAAATTGCTGAGCTAAAAGATATGGGATATTCGTATTATAAGATAGGAAAACTTGAAGAGAACGGAACAATTAAGAGGATCAATCGCAGCACCTATGAGAATCTTTCCTATAAGGGCGAGGAAAATGATTTTTTTAGTGCCGAGGCATATGTACCAGATGGAGTTATCTGCCTTATGAGTGCGGCGAGGTATTATGGTTTGACTGATTTTCTGCCGGATGCGGTAGATGTGGCTATTGCGAGAAAAAAAAAGGTCAGCACTCTTCCTGACTGGCCGGAGATCAGGATCTATTATTTTGATCCGGGACGTATGGCTCTCGGTGTTCAGGAAATCCGGGATGGGGAAAATTCATTCAATATTTTTGACATTGAAAAGACAGTTGTGGATATTATTTATTACCGGAACAAGGTCGGAATAGAGGAGACTTCCGAGATACTGAAAAAATATCTTGAAAGAAAAGATCGGCAGATTGACAGACTCTACGGGTATGCCAAAAAACTCCGCTGCGAAAAAATAATCAGGACATATTTGGAGGTGTTGATATAATGAATGCTGATTCCGTAAAAGCACGACTTAAAAATTTTGCCGTGGAGACAGGACATACTTTCCAAGAGGCTCTGGTCTATTATGGGTTGGAGAGAACTATATACAGAATTTCTGTGTCAAAGTATGCGGAGCATTTCGTGCTGAAGGGTGGAATATTCCTTTATGCGATTTTTGACAGAAATTATAAGAGAGCGACCACGGATGTAGATCTTCTTGCAAGGCGGATTCCAAACAGCAGTGCAGAGATGAAGGGGATCTTCAGAGAACTATTAGCACAAGATACAGATGATGCGCTTACTTTTGATGTTGATTCAATTACGGTGGAAGATATAACGGAATTTAAGGAATATCATGGTCTGCACATTTCAGCAGAAGCCTATCTTGACAGGACAAGGCTTCCGATAAGCATAGATATTGGATTTGGTGATGTGATTTATCCCGATGCAGTGAAGATGGATTTCCCAGTAATTCTTGATATGGAGGCGCCAAAAGTCAATGCGTACTCGCTGGAATCCTCGATTGCAGAAAAGCTGGAAGCTATTGTACATAATGGATATCTGAACAGCCGATACAAGGATTTTTACGATATTTATATCCTTACGAGTAAGTATTCGTTTGAATATGAAGATGTAAAAAATGCAGTATCCGAGACGTTTCTAAACAGAGGAACAGAAATGTCTATGAGTACGGCAGCTTTCAGTGAGGAATTTGTTCATGATCCGCTGCATCAGACGAGATGGAAGTCCTTTCTGAAAAAGAAAAAGGCAATGGTTCAGATTTCGCTTGAAGATGTAATCGCGGGTGTAAGGATGTTTACCGCGCCACTGCTAAATATTGACAGTGGCGTAAGAAGAAGGTGGAATCCGGAAAGCAGGATGTGGGAGAAATAATTTATCCCGTGGACTGATTTCCTCAAAGCACTATTTTGGGACTATGCTGAAAGTGAAAAGCCGCTAACCGTTGACATTCAGGGTATTGTTCCAAGAGGCGGGACTCCTCTCCCGCCCCTTTGCTGCGCCATCATCTCCCCGCTCTCTGTCCGCCTCCAAAAGCGGCCCCGTTGCCAAACCATCTGCCATGTCCTCTCCCATAACCACAGCCATAACCGCGCCCATAGCCGTACCCGCATCCATAGCCATATCCACAGCCATAACCGTCCCCATAGCCCGTGCCGTCGCATACCGCCTGGCGCGCCTTTATTCCGCTTAAGATCCGATCCATCTCCTCCTGCGAAATGATCCCCTGCTCAGCCTGTTCGCCGAGAACGGCTTCCTGCATATCAAGCCTCCGGGCCTTAAACTCATCCAGCCGCCCGTCCTCTGCCGCAATGGCGCCATACGTTTTCCCTGTTTCAAACCGCTCCCGCGCCACATCCTCCACGCTTCTTCCCGTCACTTCCGCGGCCGTATCGGCCGGCGTCTGATATTCCGCAGCCATCGCCGTGGCGGCCGGAGCCATGGAGAGAGCGGCAACCGCTGTAAAAAGAAGAAGATTACGTTTTACATGTTTCATCTCAAAATACCTCCCGGACAATCCGTTATTTTTATTTACAGGTACATCATACAGAAAAAAAATGGCAAAATTGTGTCTTTCATCGTCCAAATTTGTGATAAAATATAAAAGCAGGCAGGCAGCGCCGTATCAGGCCCTCAATAAGACAGGCCAGCCCGCCGTATGATTGCGCCTGAGCCAACGCAAATGCCACAAAAAAAACAAAATTTCATGATATACTGGTAACCGTTCAGGAATCTGAACGGCTGAAGATACTGAAATTATCAGCTATACCGAGTATCCGCAAATCCTATCAAATTAACAGAGGTCAGCAGTCATGGATAAAATTTTAATCGCGGACGACAATGTCCAGATCACAAAAATTCTGAGTGAATTTGCCAAAAAGGAAAACTTTGAGCCCGTCGTCGCCCACGATGGCGAGGAGGTCATTGAGCTGTTCCAAAAACATATGTGTTCGATTATCCTGCTTGATGTCATGATGCCCAAAAAGGACGGATTTGAGGTCTGCAGGGAGATACGCAGGGTTTCCAATATACCGATCATTATGATAACGGCCCGGGGCGAGGATTTTGAACGGATTATGGGCCTGGATATCGGCGCGGATGACTACATTGTCAAGCCCTTCTCGGGCAGCGAGGTCATGGCCAGGGTGCGCGCCGTGCTGCGCCGGATTGATTACTCCAGCCAGACGGCCAGGCAGACGAACCTCTCCTATGACAACTTAAGCGTCTGCCTCGATAACGCCGCTGTAACCGTCGGCGGACAGGAGATCGCCTTAACCAAAAAGGAGCTTGAAATCCTCTGGACGCTTCTTGGCAGCCGCGGAAAAATATTTTCCAGAGACAACTTATTAAATGATCTGTGGGGATATGATTATTATGGGGACAACCGCACGGTTGACAGCCATATCAAACGGCTGCGCGCCAAACTGGACACGGTTCCCCACCCGAACTGGCAGATCAAGACGATTTGGGGAATGGGCTATAAATTTGAGGGAACAAAGGGATGAAGCGCACGATCACCTACCGTCTAATCGCATATTTTTCCGCCGCGCTCGTCCTCTTCTCCGCCATTGCGGGCCTGTTGTTCTGCGCCCTGTTTTCCTGGTACACGGCCAAAACCCATGAGCGGGAATTGAGCGGGCGGGCGCTTTCTATTGCCGATACGCTTTCCCGTTTCTCCCAAAATGAACATCAGGGCCGCGGGATGTCCGGCGGCTTAGGCGCTTACCTTCGGTTTATCGATGAGATCGCCATGAGCGAAGTGTGGCTGGTGGACGAGCAGGCCCGTATCCTCCAGTCCGGTCACAGAAACAGCGCCTTGTCCTACAATGAGCTGCCTTCCGGCGCAGAGGATTTGATAGGCCGGATTTTTGAGGGCTGCGTGGCGTCAAACAGGGAGTTCAGCCCCCTGCTCGACGCGCCCTCCATCACCGTAGGCGCGCCGGTTTATGACGCAAATGGAGACGTGGCCGCCGCGCTTCTCCTGCACAGTCCCATAAGCGGCATACAAAACGCGCAGCGCGGCGGCATCCATATACTTGTGTTCTGCATCATTACCGCGCTTCCCCTGGCAATCATCCTTTCTGTGTTGCTGGCCCGCCATTTTATAAGCCCCTTAAAGAAAATCGGCCAGGCGGCGGAACACGTGATGAACGGCGATTACTCCGCGCGCACCGGCGTCAGGCAGGCGGATGAGATTGGCTCTCTGGCCCGCAATATCGACGCCTTATTTGTGCAATTATCGAATATAGAGGATGAACGGAAACGCCTTGACCAGATGCGGCAGGATTTTACGTCCAATATATCCCATGAGCTGCGCACGCCTGTAACCGTGATCAAAGGGTCGCTGGAGGTCCTGGAACAGGGCCTGGTGACCGACGCGGATGAAATACACGAATATGTCCGGCAAATGCTGTCTGACACAGCGCATCTTGAGCGCCTAGTCAATGATCTCCTGGAGCTCTCAAGACTCCAGAACGCGAATTTTCCGATCGAAAAAACCGAGTTTGATCTCATTGACGTCATTAAAGAGGCCGCCCGTTCCATGCAGAGGCTGGCCGCACAAAAACAGACGCCGATCGAATTTCGCGAAGAAGCCGGATCCTTCCGTTTTTCAGGGGATTACGGGCGGCTGCGGCAAATGTTCTTGATCATCCTCGACAATGCCGTCAAATTTTCGCCGCCCGGCCGTCCGGTAACCATCCGGACATACTGGGAGAAACAAAAGTTCGCCGTATCCATATCCGACTGCGGAAGCGGCATTTCTCCCGAAGACCTCCCTTACATATTTGACCGTTTCTACAGGGAACGCTCCGGGCAGAACAAAACCGGAACCGGCCTTGGCCTTTCGATCGCCAAACAGATAGCCGGCCGCCATCATATAACCATCGCCTGTGAGAGCCGCGTATCTCAATTTACAGTATTTACCTTCCTGTTTCCGTAACGGCTCACCGCTCCTCTTCCCGGTACGTCAGGACCGTCGGAAAGCCCATGCTGCGGAGCTCCCGTTCGAGCTCCACCGCATGATCCATGACCTCAAACGCCCCGGCCATCACCTTGTAATAGCCGTCGTCATAGATCAGATACGCCGGGAATCCCCGCGCCTCAAGCTCGTCGAGCTGCTGCTCTGCCAGAGATCTCGCCCGGTAGACGCCGGTCTGCACCATATAGTAAGAGCGCGCCTCCCCTTCCTCGCGAAGCGTGTTCAAAATCCCGTCCGCGATCGCCTGTGCGACTGCTTCAAACTCCCGGTCAAACCGCGCGTTATCCTCCGGATTGTCGATAAATCCGGCCTCCACAAGGACAGCCGGCATCATGGTCCTGCGCAGTACGATCAGATCCGGCCGTTCAAAAATCCCCAGATCTTTAAAACCGGTCTTTTTCAGCTCATCATTGATAGATTCCGCCAGATCCTCCGCGATCCCCTCTTCCCCGTACACCAGCGTCATCGTCCCCGAGCCGCGCCCCGGCTCCAGAGCGGCGTTGCGGTGCAGCGATACAAACAGATCCGCCCCTGACCGGTTCGCCATGCGCGCCTTCTCAAGCGGCGAATCATACACGTCCGTCACCCGCGTATAGAATACATCCACCCCGTTTCTCTCGAGAATATCCCCCACCGCCAGGGCCAGGCGCAGGTTGTCATCCTTTTCCCGCCTCCCCTCAAATACGGCCCCGGGATCGTAATCGCCGCCGTGACCGGCATCTATCACAACTTTCCTTTTAGCATCCAAAAGAAAAAACTCCTCTCAACATACCTTTGTACTATTACAGTATGTAAAGAGGAGCGAAAGCGTGACCATTCCGATGCAAACTCATGCGCATAAGGGGGGATTGCCAGAGAAATGCCATTGGCCCGTGAATCAATGTCAGTTAGTTAAGCGAAGTGAACGGTTGCAGGGCGTTATCTGTCGTGAAAGGGCCGCCAGAGTCCGATTCCAAACCCAACGGAACTGGCGACGGCGGCCTCCCCACGATAAACAACATCCCGCAATCGTCCGCTTAACTAACTGCCATTGGCCCGTGAACATTAACAATTGTGTACCTATGTAAAACGAGTTTATTAGTATACATTGTAAATAGCAGGCAAATAATTTATAATCAAATATATAAATTGAAATTTGAAAACATTCAAGAAAATTGTAATGATAATTCTGCCCAGAACCACCATTGAGGAAGCAATTACAGAGGGGGCATGGTATGAGAATCCATCAACCGCTGGTTGAATCTGCCAAAATCAACTACTGGTTAGTTTCAGAACAATTCTTTTTCTATTATACTAACGGCAAGGAGGATAAAACATGAACCAGGGAACGATAGGAAAATTCGTTGCAGCCTGCCGAAAAGAGAAGGGGCTTACACAAAAACAGTTAGCAGAAAAGTTAAATATTACCGACCGGGCAGTATCAAAATGGGAAACCGGAAAAAGCATTCCGGATGCCGCCATTATGCTGGACTTATGTAAAATACTTGGTATCAGCGCAAATGAACTGCTCAGCGGAGAAAGGATTGCCATGGAAAATTATCAAAAAAGAGCAGAAGAAAATCTTGTGGAATTGCAGCAAAAAGCAAATAACGCCCAAAAAAGTTCAAATTTACTTGTAAAGCTTGTAGTCCTGATTTTAGGGGTGCTGTTTATAGTCAAATATGGCATCGGCAGCAAAGGCTGGTATTTTATGGATTCTATCAGCATGGAGTTTATCCTGATTCCCTGCCTCCTAATACTGCTGTGTACAGGGTATTGGCGGGGCTTTCTAAAGGCATTTGTCTATTTAATTAAAAGAGACTATTGCACAGCAGAAATGATAAGGGACAGCGCTGACGCGCTTAAACTGGTATGCAGATCCAGTTTGATTTGGGGAAGCATCGGCGTTATAATCAGTACGGTGAATCTTATGCGCCGTCATGCGCTGGAGCCCGAGTTTGCCGCCTTATGTGGGGATATATCGGTAGCGCTGCTTCCTTTGTTCTACTCCCTGGTTATAAATGCGGTATTGATGCCATTGTATTTTGAACTAAATCGTTTGCATACGAAAAATGCAGAGTGAGAGCATATGGGCACATTATGATACGGTAAGATAAAAAAGCGCCAACGGATGAATCAATTTCCGAGGGCGCTTTCTTTTTGTCCTGAATTTGTGAGTCAACAACCCCGCTGCAAGCAACGGGGCGTCGAACCTGCAGCGCTGCAGAGCAGCGGGGTATTTGACCCTCGCGGCAGCCGCCAAATGCGCATGCAAGCATGCCCACTTGGCTCGCTGCCCGCGGGAATAAAATGTCTGCGGAGCGCTGTTTACCCGCGAATTAATGCTTTTGACCCCGGCATCATGATATTGCGGTAGTTAATCCGCACGATCATCCCACTCCCCGCTGAACACCTCCACCGCCGGTCCGGTCATATAAACCGTATCCTTTTCCCTGTCCCACGTAATATCCAGCGTTCCGCCAAGCAGCTCCACCTGCACGCGGTTCTGCGTATATCCCGCCAGCACGCAGGCCACGGCAGCCGCGCACGCGCCGGTGCCGCAGGCCATTGTCTCCCCGGAGCCGCGCTCCCAGACGCGCATCTTTATGCGGGTCCTGTCAATCACCTGCACAAACTCCGTATTCGTGCGGTCCGGAAAACGCGGATGCATCTCAAACCCGGGCCCGATCTGCTTCAGATCGAGTTCTTCAATTGCGTCCATAAAGACCACCGCATGGGGATTCCCCATGGAAATCCCGGTAAATTCATACCGCGTCCCCTCTGCCACAATCTCTTCCGGAAGATCGGAGGTGATAACCGGCTTTCCCATGTCCACCGTAACCGCCTGCGCTTTCCCGTTCACGGCCTTAATCTCCAGATGTTTCACGCCCGAAAGCGTTTCCACTGAAATTTTCGTCTTATCCGCAATGTGATGATCATACGCGTACTTTCCCACACAGCGTATTCCATTCCCGCACATCGCGCCCCGGGAACCGTCCATGTTGTACATATCCATCCTGCAGTCCGCGATATCCGAGGGCTGAATCAGGATCAGCCCGTCCGCGCCGATGCCGAAATGGCGGTCGCTGACCAGAACAGCCGTCCTTTTTGGATCCTTCACAGTCTCCTCAAAGCAGTTTACATACACATAATCATTCCCCAGGCCCTGCATCTTTGTAAATTTCATTCCAATCAGTCCTCCTTAACCGTACAGTCTCAAAATCATTTCCGCTCAATTCTCCTTAACCATACAGCCTCAAAATCATTTCCGCCGCCTCCGCCATGCCGCATCCGGTATCCATGCTGCATTTCTGCAGATACTTATGCGCCTGCGGCTCTGTCATATGGTTGCGCCCCATCAGGAGCTGCTTGGCCTTATCAATCGCCGCGCGCTCCCCGTCCCCCCTCGGCAGCGGTTTCTTCCTCCTCTCCCGCCTTCGTCCGCTCTGCGTCTCCTCGAGCATGCGCACCGTGGAAATGAGATCGCACATCTTAAAGGGGGTCGGAAGGCAGACGAGGCGTCCCATATCCTCCCCGCTCCATTTGGCCGGGGAGGCGATCACCAGGATCTCAAATGCGTCCGAAAGCTGGCGCCCCAGCTCGCGGCACGTCATATCCCCGAAACAAAAGCCGCAGATCACAATCCCGCTCCTCAGATCATCCGCATTTGCCAGCACCTGCGCGCCGCAGGTGCATGAAACCGTGGTCTGCAGCCCGTTTTTGACAAGGATATTGCGGATACTTCGTCCGTCCTCCGGCTTTTTAAATGCCACTATAATATTCGTCAACCGCCTCACCTCTCCCCGTCAGCAGCGATACAGGTATTCCGCGAGCTCCCAGTCCGTCACATACGAGCAGAAGCGCTCCCATTCCTCCTTTTTCCCCTCATGGTACACCCGGCAGAGCTTATCCCCAAAGGTGCGCCGGGCAAACGAATTTTCGGGAAGCTGGCGGATCAGCACGCCCAGCGTCTCCGGAAAGCGCGGATCCGCCTCGTACTGCGTAAGCTCACAGCCATTTTCCAGGCCGTTAAGCCCCGCTGAAAGAATCGCTGCCAGAGCCAGGTAGGGATTCGCCGCCGGATCCGGGAAAAGCGCCTCCAGAGACGCCCCTCTCTCCGAGCAGCCTGTCAGGCGGACGGCCTTATCGCTTCCCTTTTCCCAGGCCGCGGCCGGGAATTCCGGCTGGAACACGGATCCGCGGCTGGCTGCCAGGCGTTTGTAGGAATTGATCATAGGATTCGTAAAAATCATCATATTGTATAAATTCTTAAGAATTCCCACCCGAAACCGCGCGGCCGCCTCCCCCGCATCCGAGCCGTCCGTCCGCCGGATCGTCATGCCCACATGAAGCCCCGAGCCGTCCCCGCTCATGTTGGGCTTTGGCATAAAGGTCGCATGCAGCCCGTGGCGCTTCGCAATCCGCTTCACCGCTGTCTTAAACGTCTGCAGATAGTCGCCTGCCTCCACCCCGCGGCGCGGCGGCAGCCGGAAGCTGTGCTGGCCCGGCGTGAGGCCGTGGCGCGCGCTCTCTGCTTCCATTCCCGCCTCCTCAAGGTTCATGAGCATATCGCGCCGCACATTCTCCGCCAGATCGATCGGCCCCGCGTCATAATAGCTCGCCACCTCATGCGTGATCGTCGTGGGCCTCCCGTTGTCATCCGTGTGGAATAAATAAAATTCACACTGAAAATCAAACTCAACCGCAAGACCCATCTCCCCTGCCCTCTCCACCTGCCTCTGCAGCAGATACCGCGAATCCAGCCCGGAAAAAGCCCCGTCCGGGCCGCAGATATTGCAGATCAGCCGCGCCGTATGCGATCCGGCCCCCTCCCAGGGAAGAAGCGCATACGTATGCAGATCCGGTTTTAAATAGAGCTGCGTTTGCTCCTGCCTGTCCGTTAAGTAATCCGGCGCGGACTCGCTGTCCGTCTCCCCCTTTTTAAGCCCTCCCAGGGCAAAACGGTTGATCGGATATCCCTCCCTCACAGCCCGTTCCGCCTGGTTTTTCGTCATCTCGACCACCTTATTCTGCCCGAATACGTCTGTAAACTGAAATTTTACCAGATCGACTGCCTCGTCAAAAAGGGGGGCGTTGTTCTTTTCCATCTTTATCTTCATCTCCATTTCCACCTCGCGTCTTTTTAACCGCAAAAGGGAGCTGTACCGTTAAAGTCAGCCCCTTTGCCAATGTTTATGCTGCTGTCTGCGCCTATATTGCACCCGAGTCATATATGATAGGGATCGTGAAAGGGTGCCAGAGAGCTTCTATTTCTCCGAGCGGGATCGGGGATTCTGTTGGATATAGAAGCTCTCGGGCGGCGGCCGGGTAGCCTCACAACAACTCAAGCCTCTCCGTCATCCCGCTCCCAAGCGTCATTTTCCCCACATAGCCGACCTCGCCCACCATGTAGACCACGCCGTCCTCCTTGATCTCCACTTCCAGCACGCCGCCGGGCATATGCACATACATGTGGCTGTCCGCCAGGCCCAGACGCACGGCCGCGCAGGCCGCGGCGCAGGCGCACGTTCCGGATGCCAGCGTATACCCCGCGCCGCGCTCATAAATCTCGATCTGGATATTCGTCCGGTCCAGGACATTTAAAAGCTGCGTGTTGACCTTTTCAGGAAAACATTCCGCCCCCTCCGAGTGTTCCCCGATGCGGCAGACGAGCTCCTTTGAAATCTCATTCATCCAGATCACACAGTGCGGGTTTCCGATGGAAAGGCAGGTGGTCACATACGGGATCTTGCCGAATACCATGGTCTGGTTCACCATCTCCCGCCGCTCGCCGGTCACCGGGATCTCGTCGCTCCAGAATGTCGGGCGGCCGATGGAGATTTTCACGCGCGTTCCCTGCTCGTTTAAGTAAAAAACCGTCTCCTCCCCGTCCGCTGTCATCCAGGACACGCTCGTCTTCTGGACATAGCCGGCGTCCTTTAAATACTTTGCAAAGATCCCCATCCCGTTTCCGCTCTTCTTTGCCTCGCTTCCGTCGGGATTAAAAATCTTTACATACATCCGCTCCTGATCCAGGTAAGGCCCGGCCAGGATACCGTCTGAACCTGCCCCGAAATGGCGGTTGCAGATGAGCCGTATCCGCTCTTCATTTAACTCCATCTCATTGTGGTTCGGATCATAAATCAGATAATCATTTCCCATGCAGTGATACTTTTCCAGAACAATCTGCTTCATCCGCGCATCCTCCTATCGCTGATATAATGGACAGCCATGATTTCGTTTTCACGGGCCGGGCCGGAGCTTTTTCCTCCGCCCACTTATATGTACTCTCGGACTCTACCCCCGCAAATCAGGCGCGGTGAGAGCCCGAGAGTGGATTTATGAGCGGCGAAAGCGCTCGATCTCGCGCCAGAGCGCCCGCGCATTCTCAATCAGGCCATCAAACGCCCCATACTTATAAAAATTAATAAACAAAAGGCCCACAGGCACGGCCAGGATCATGCCGGCAATCCCGCGCGCCTTAAAGCCGATATACAGCAGAAACAGCGTCATCAGCGGCGGGATCCCCATGGAATCCCCCACGATCTTCGGCTGAATAATCTGGCGCACCACCTGAGTCAGGATGTAAATCAGGATCAGGCCCGCTCCATACGCATATTCGCCTGTAAAAAGCTTGATCGCCGCCCACGGAAGCAGCACGGTCCCGGTCCCGAATATGGGCAGGAAATCCAGCAGGGCGATGAGCACAGCCAGCACAAGCCCGTACCGCACGCCCAGCACAAGAAGCCCTGCGGCCAATATGCCCGCCACCACGAACATAATCCGAAACTGCGCCAGAAAATAGCCGCCGATCAGGCCCTTTGCATCCCTTTTTAAATACTCCGTATACTGGAACACGGCGCGCGGCAGATGCGCCGTGAGCCAGCCCATGACTGCCTCCCGCTCTGCCAGGAACAGGTACGAGGCCAGAAACATCACGATCGTATTCACCATCGCATTCGGTATGCCTCTCGCCACGCTTCCGGCCAGCTCCACCGTCGGCACCGCCGCCTTTGACACCAGACCCCCGATGCTTCCCCTCACAGCCTCCCAGAGCCCGGAGAGAAGGCCGCTCATGCCGTCCGGCAAAAAGGAAAACAGCCGTTCGCCGTTTGCAAACGCCCCGTCGATCTCCAGCAGCGCGTGCTCATACAGGGCCGGGATATCGGCGGCAAAGGCCGACAGCTCCCGGTAAACCAGCAGGACCGCCAGGTAGATAAGCCCAATCACTGCCGCAAGCGCCGTTACCATGACCGCTATGGAGCTGTGCCGTCTCACAATCCGCAGGCGGCGTTCCAGATAACGGACCGGCGCGTTGGCCGCCATGGCGACCAGCCATCCGACGACGAACGGCATAAAAAAGCTCAAAAGCTTAGGCCCCCACACGCAGGCCAGGTAAATCCCGGCCAGAGGAAACGCGACATTGAGCAGCATCCGGACATACCGCTTTACGTCCTCTGTCATATCAGGCCGTAGTGTTGCGCAATCGCCCGGAACGCGGGCAGAGAGCGCTCGATCTGTTCATAGGACACACAGTACGCAAGCCGCACATATCCGCCGCAGGCGAATGAGCTTCCCGGAACCACCAGGACATTGTGTTTCTTGCAGACCTCGCAGAACTCCTTCTCATCCTCCTCCGGAGATTTCATAAAGAGATAAAATGCGCCCTGCGGTTTCACGCATGTGAACCCGCACTCCCGCAAACCGTTGTACAGGAGATTCCGGTTCCGGTCATACGCCGCCACATCCACCTCCGCGTCCAGACAGCGCCCAATCACGCGCTGCATCAGGGAGGGCGCGTTCACGCAGCCCAGGACGCGGTTCGCAATCGAGGCCGCCTTAAAGACCTCTCCCGCACTTTCCATCTCATCCGGGATCACCAGATAGCCGATCCGCTCCCCGGGCAGGGACAGGGACTTGCTGAACGAATAGCAGATAACCGTATTCCTGTAATACCCGGTGACAAAAGGAACCTTTACGCCGTCATACGCCAGCTCCCGGTACGGCTCATCTGAGATCAGGGCGATCTGCGACTGGAATTCCCCCTGCTTCCTCTCAAGGATCCCTGCGATCCGTCTCAGCGTCTCATCCGAATAAACCACGCCTGTGGGGTTATTCGGCGTATTGATGATCACCGCCTTAGTCCGCTTGCTGATCCGCTTCTCAAATTCCTCAAGATCCGGCTGGAAATCTGCGGTATTGGGGGGTACGACGCGCAGCTCCCCGTCATAATTGCGCACATATGAGCCGTACTCCACAAAATACGGGGCAAACGTTACCACCTCGTCGCCCGGATCCAGAATGGTCTTTAAGATCACATTCAGCCCGCTGGCCGCCCCGACCGTCATCAGGATATTCCCCTTGTGGAACCGCGTCCCAAAGCGCCGGTTCAGCGAAGCGGCGACCGCCTCCCGCACATCCTCATAGCCCGCGTTGGACATGTAGCCGTGGACAAACAGGGAATCCTCCTGCTCCAGGATATCCAGAATCGCCTCCTTTACCTCACCCGGCGCAGGGACGCTCGGATTTCCGAGGCTGAAATCAAACACATTTTCCCGGCCGTAAAGGCGCGCCAGCCGGTTTCCCTCCTCGAACATCATCCGGATCGCGGAATTGTTCTGAATCATCGGCGTCATTTTTTTGGAAATCATCATAATAAAGCCCCTTTCTTAATCGCAAAGCGCCTGCCTCCCTTACGGCGCCCGCTCCCGGACAGGCCGCTTCCCTTAAAAAAGGAGACATAAAGCGCCGCCGCCCCTGTGACTGCCAGATAAAACCAGGTCGCGGGATTGCTGAACCACGTTGTAAAAAAGGATAAAAGCAGATAAAACGCCATCTGCGCATACAGCAGGTACAGGATGGGATTGCGCACATGCTCCATCTTCCGCATCAGGACAAAGGATACAAAGCCCAGGACACAGGAAAACATCAGCACGCCGAGCAGCCCAAAATCATAATATGCGTCATAAATCAGCGTTAATGTCGTCATCTCCGTCCTGGTGACAAAAACCGGCCCCGGCGTCAGGGACGGATACAGAAATTTCAGCCCGCTTAAGCTCCACAGAGGGGCCAGCATCCGCATGCCCCATGTGTGCCCCGCGCCCTGCCCGGTCAGGCAGTTAAAATTATCGTAATTGTTGGCCACATACATATAGGGCTGTGAAAGAAAGAGCGGCATCTTCTCCTGCTTCATCTCAAAAACGGCCTTTAAATACGCGCTGTCATGGCTTCTGGCAGCCGTCATCGCCACATACGCCGCGGCAAACGCCGCCGCCGCGCCCAAAAGGATGGGCAGGCGCACCCGTTCCCCCATCTGGATATACGTAAAGGCCGCCAGAAGCACTGCCAGAAGAAGCTGGGAACGCGACACACAGAGAACGGGAATCAGCAGGGCCAGCGCGTCCATCACAAGAAGCGCCGCGGTCTGCGTCTGATTTCGGCCCCGGTCAATACAGAAATACATCACGGAAAGGGACGGCACAAGCGCGCACGACACGGTCACATAATGGATCCCCGTCAGGTGGAAATACGAATACGCGTGCGGAACCCCCCTCACGAAAAGCGGGACATAGCCAAGCGCCGCCGCCTCGGCCGCAAAACACCCGGCTGACAGCACGGTAAGGATACAGGCCGCCGCAAAGATCGGCTGCTTCGCATCCCCAAAATCCGCGCGCCGGCTCTGGCGGTTCCACCTCGCGCCGCTTCCGCCCTCCAGATACCAGAAGACCGCATAAAAACCGGAAAACGCAGCCAGAAACGAAAGCCAGGTCATGGCATTCCAGTCCTGGCTTAAACGGCTGAGCCGCAGGGCGGCCAGCCCCTGCCCGCCCACAAAGGACAGCGCAAACAGGGCGCGCAGGTGGAGCGCGTTCCCGGACCGCCTGTAATCCTCATAATACAGCCACAGCGCCGCCCCCAGAAGGCAGAGCCCGGCCGGATACGGATGCCGGCTCATAGCAAACATCCAGGCCGCCCCATAGCACAATACATAAACGATCATGAACTTGTTTCCCTTCCATAAGACGGAAGGGCCGCGTTTCTCCTTCGCCGCCCTTCCCTTTTCGTGTCCGCGCCCTCACGCGATGCCGCGTGCAGACCTATTCCCCCAGTCCCTCGTCCACAATCCGCAGCATGGAGGACAGCGCTTCCTCCTCGTCCCGTCCCTCACAGATAAATTCGATCTCGTCCCCGCACTTAATACACGCGCCCAGCACGCTCAGCACGCTTTTTGCGTTGGAGATCGTATCCCTGAATTTAAACGTAACGGAACACTCATGCCTCGACGCCTCATTGCACAGGATCCCGGCCGGCCTCAGATGGAGGCCCGTTGAATTTTTAATTGTCGCCATCGCGCGAACCATCGCCAAACACCTCCGTTTCTTCCTTTCTGTCAAACCGATATGGCCGCTGTCGCCATAAACATGCGGCCCTCACAGCATCATCTCAATATTTTTACTGCGTCTCTCCCTCTGTCTCTGCCGCAGTTTCCGCTTCCGTCTCCGGGCCGGCCCCGGCGGCCGCTTCCTGGGCGCCTTCCGCTTCATTCGGCCTGTCCGCCTCTGCCACGGTCACCGTAACCGGGGACGAGGCGATCACCTCAAACGCGTCATCCAGCCGGATCTGAGCCGTGACCGTGTGGACGCCGGGCGTAAGGCCCGTCACGTCCGCCTGTATATTCATTTTATCCACAGAAAGACTGTCCAAATCCTCTTTTAAGCCCCTCACACGGATCTCTGCCTTTGAATCTCCCAGGGAATAGCTTAGTGAATCCTCCTGGCCGGTAAGCGTGATATCCTTTGCCTCTGCCGTAAAGCTCCGCTCCCTCAGCCGCTCCACCCGAAGCGTGATCTCCACCACCGTATTCTCCAGCCCGGCGATGCTCAGCTTGGGATCCAGATGATCCGCCAGATCAATCTGGCACACCTTATCCTGCGTCGCGCCCTGGATATTCAGGGCCGGATCCTGGATGGTAATGGTGTTTAAAGAAGCCAGATCGGATTTAAGCCCCGCCACGGATATGGTGCGCAGACTCGCCTCCGCGCCCGTGTAGCGGTATCCGGCCGCCACCTCGCCGCTCACCACAAAATCAAGCGGAATCTCCCTGACCTTCAAAATCTGCATCGAATAGGAAACATCGCCGCTCAAGGTGCGGACCGATTCGCCCAAATCCTTCAGCACATTTCCGTTTGCGTCATAGTACACAGGCGTCGCTATGCCGCTCACATCCGCCGTCGCTCCCTCTACGTCAAATTCGATTCCCACGCTGCTGATCTGCCCCATCAGGGAGACAGGCCCCCTGACCGATACCTGGGAGGGGATTATGGAAATCGTACCCGGCTGGCAGCCCTCGCCCGGCGTTCCGGCCGGCCGGGCCTCCAGGGCAAAGGATTTTGTAAGAATGTCCTCGGTCTGGATCTTCAAAACCTCCGGAGCCTTCACCACCGGGGCCGATTCAAGCAAATCCTTATTTTTCAGGACCTCCACCCGGATCGGTATCGCGCCTGTCACATCATACATCTCCGACAGATCCACATAAGCCCTGAAATCCGTATCGCGCAGCCGGTACGCGTCCTTGGTCCGGATCTTGTAGCTTATGGTAGCCGTCTTCTTTCCAACCACCTCATACGCCAGATTTGCCCGCTCCAGAATCGAATCATTTACAATCTCAACCTCAATCTCCTGTGTCGCCGTCACAATCGGGTTGGCGATATTGACCACAGCCAGCCACACAAAGAATGCGCAGAACAGCGAGAGAAGCTTGATCCACAAATTTCTAGTCAGCCTTTCTTTCATTCCTCCGCCTTCCCTTCCAAATCCTGAACCTTCCCGCTCCCGCGTCGTCCCGCTTTATCATGACAGAGAGAAGCCCGCGCAGATCCTCCGCGTCCGACACCCGGCGGAGCTGCCCGCCCGAGGCCACGGAAACGCGGCCCGTCTCCTCCGACACCACAAGGGTAATGCTGTCCGAGGATTCGCTGACTCCCACCGCCGCGCGGTGCCTGGTGCCCAGATCCTTGCTGATCGCCATGTTATCCGACAGCGGCAGGTAACATGTGGCCGCCGTCACACGGTTGCCGCGGATCACGACTGCGCCGTCGTGAAGCGGCGTATTGTGCTCGAAAATATTGATCAGAAGCTGGCTCGTCACAATACCGTCCACCTGGATCCCCGTGCGCTCGATCTCATTCAGCTTCGTCGTCCGCTCAATCACCATCAAAGCGCCGGTCTTCACTTTGCCCATCTCAAAGCAGGCCCGCACCAGCTCATGGATCGTCTTCTCCGTAAACGCCTCGTTCTGCTTCTCATCCTCCTGCGCAAACAGGCTGGTGAGCACGTTCCTGCTCCCGAGCTGCTCCAATGCCTTCCTGAGCTCCGGCTGAAAAATAATCAGAATCGCCGTCACCGCGATATAGGAGATCTTCTCCAGAAGCCACAGGATCGTATCCAGCTCCATCACAGCGGCAAACATGAAAAATGCAAGGATAAACAGAATCCCTTTAAGGAGCGTCCATGCCCTTGTATTCTTTATCCAGACCAGCACCTCATAGATTACGATGGCAATGATCGCAATCTCCAGAAAGTTTTTTATCGTAATCTTCGGTACAAACGAGATCCAGGAATAGATCTCCTTTAAAAATTCTGCCATGCATCCACTTCCCTTAAAAGCGCGGGCGCCGGGCGGACGCAGATTCAGCGCCTGGCCGCCTTGCGCGTATTAATCCTTTTTACCTTAACGTCCGGCCTTGTCACCGTAAGCTTCGGGACCGCCTTCACATAATAATAATACTCGTCATCCTCAAACTGCACGTATTCCGTCCTGCTATAGTCTACGGCAAAAACAAAAAAATGGTACGCCCCGGCCGCTGCGCAGGACAGCACAATCCCAAGCGTCATCTCCGGCAGCGACATCTCCACGCCGAACCGGAAATCCCCCACAAAAATGACCACCACCTGCGCGATCACACCCGCCGCGATGGCGATGATCCAGGAATAGCTGACGGACCACCTCTTAATCAGATGAACAACCAGGACGCCCAGACAGCAGGCGGCCATCATCACCAGCATGACCTGATTGCCCAGAAGGCCCTTCACAGCCCCGATAAAGACCTGCGTCATCTCCTCCTGCCCGCTGCCGGCCAGAAAGCCGCTGTTCATCTTTGTATACAGCATCACATAATAAATGAAAATCCCGCAGCACATGGGAATCACGGAAAGAAGGCTGCCCGCCAGCCCCGTAAGCAGCGGAATCACAAACGGCATCTTCAGAAAAAACAGAATCGGCGCCGCAAGAAGCAGCACGCTGTCCCCGGGCCGGAAGCTGTAGTAGAGAAGCGCCACCACCAGGATAAACACCAGCGTGATCACCGTCACCTCCATGGAAGCCGCCGAGAGCTGCGCCAGCAAAAAGCCGCCGCACAAAAACGCGATCGCCCCGTAAGGAAGGCACGCGCATACAAAACCCATCCCCGCCGGAACTAGCGGCCCGCTGAGCTTTGGCATAAAACCCACGTTCTGGTTCATCAGAAAAACGGCCGTAAAGCCGACCGCAAAGCGGATCACCGGTATGGCAAACGCGCTGTACTTCGCGTAAAAGGCTTTAAGCCCCTCCTTAAATACAAGCAGTCCCATCATATGCGTCCGCCCTCCCTGGCCAGCTCCCTGGAACGGCTCTGATACTCATAACGCTTGTCCAGGTGCTTTAATTTCGAGATGTAGATGCGGTTCATCTTCACCTCATACTCATAACGCCTGCTGTATACCGCTACAACCAAAAGCAGGTAGGCCAAAAGCCCCGCGCCGTATATCCAGCCGCCCTTAAGCGCCAGGGCCGCCAGGCGCTCAAACTCCATGGTGCTTAAAAATTCATCCATATTCATCAGCACCCACAGGGCCAGAAGCATCAAAAAACACAGCGTATAGTGAATCAGACCGCTGATCAGGCCCCTGCTGATATAATCGCTCTTAAAATAACCGGACGCGTCCCTTAAGCAGCACTGGTTCTTCTTCTCAAACATAGCCAGATCCGTCATCAGACGGATCTTTTCTTCATTCAGCATAATGTCACTCTCCAAACCTGATGCGCAAACATGTATGGTTCAAGCGGCTGTCCCGGCCGGGGCGCGCTGTCTGTAATACAGTAAGGAACTGTGAATAAAAGAGAAAATTTGCTTTTGTGCTGGCGCATGGCAGATTCTCTCTTTTTTAACGAGGCAGACGGCCTGTGGAACAAACCTCTGATTGTTTTGCGTGGCTCATAGCATATGGAGTTATTATATCATAAGTTATGGTAAATGGCGAGCATATTACAGAATTTTCATAAAATTGTAATGTAACTGGGTTACTGTTCACGGCTGCGCCATTCACAGCAACATGATGCACACAAAATGGGCAGACTGCCCATTTTGGCGCCTGCTGCCCTCGGGTTTTCTGTGACCTTCGCTCACAAAAAACACCTCGCGGAATACTACCCGTAAACAGTAACGTAACTGGGTTACTGTTCACGGCTGCGCCGTTCACAGCAACATGATGCACACAAAATGGGCAGACTGCCCATTTTGGCGCCTGCTGCCCTCGGGTTTTCTGTGACCTTCGCTCACAAAAAACACCTCGCGGAATACTACCCGTAAACAGTAACGTAACTGGTTACTAAATGTTGCCGGTAATGGACCGGCCTACTCATACCGCAGCGCATCAATCGGATCCGCCTTCGCCGCCTTGGACGCGGGATAAAGCCCGAAAAAGATCCCCACCACGGCCGAGAACGACACAGCCAGAATCACCACTCCCGGTTTTACGATCGTCGGAACGCCGAGGGCCATCCCGGCGAGGCTGACGATGCCTCCGCCGAGGATGATTCCGATGACGCCCCCGCACGCGGAGAGGATGGCGGACTCGGTCAGGAACTGGATCAGGACGTCCCGCGTGCGGGCTCCCAGCGCTTTGCGGATGCCGATCTCGCGCGTCCGCTCCGTGACGGATACAAGCATGATGTTCATGATGCCGATTCCGCCCACGATCAGGGAGATCGCCGCGATCCCGCCGACCGCCATGGAAAGGTTGGCCATCATGGAGTCCATCTGGCCCATCTGGCCGATAGCGGTTTCCATGCGGAAATCCTCCGGCCTGCGATCCTTAAGCTTTGCGACATAGGCGGTTATCTCGCTGTAAAAGGTGTTCAGCTCCAGCTCCGTCATGCCTGTGTCCGCGAAAAAATGGCAGAAATAGAAATAATCGTTGGGCCAGGTAAGAAGCGTCCAGGGCACGTATGCCTTTCCGTTGTCGCCGCCCGAGCCCATCACCATCTGCTGGAAGGCGCTCATTTTTTTCTGATAAACGCCGACAACCGTGTATTCCTGCATATTTCCGAAAATCTCGGCCCGGAAGGTCCGGCCCACCGCGTTTTCCGTCCCGAACAGGCGTCTGGCGCTGTCTGCCTCCATGACCGCGTTCTGGCGGCGGCCCTTGATGTCGCCGGCGTTCAGATAACGGCCGTACAGGATATCCACTGGCTGCACCTCCTGATAGAGATAATCCACGCCGGAAAAATTGAATTTAAGCGAAGCATACTCCGAAACGGCCTCGCTGCTGGCGCTCATGTTGCTGTCGATATAGCTGATTTTATCCCCGAACACTTCCTTGATCCGGCTTAAATCATCCATCGTAAAATAATCGCTCTGCCTGACATCGTCCACCCAATACCCGATGCTTAGGTACGCCTGCGTGATGCCGATGTCCTGATAAATGCTGGAAAACAGGCCGCGCATCGTGTCCCCGATGGAGACAATGGCAATCACCGAGCCGATGCCGATGATGATGCCCAGCATGGTCAGGAAGGCGCGCATCTTATTGGCGCGCAGGGCCGTAAAGGCCATCTTCATATTTTCTAACAGCATATATTCCCCGCCTCCTTATCCCCGTCCGTCCCCGGATCCCGGGCCGGCTTCCGGGGCGGACTGTCCACGCCGCCCGCCGCCTCTGGCGAAAGATCCCGCCGCCGCGCCGGTTTGGGGTTCCTGACATCGCTTACCACCTTCCCGTCCCGGAAACGGATGATCCGCTCCGTGAACGCCGCGATGTCCTCCTCATGCGTTACCACCACCACCGTGGCCCCCTCGTCGTGAAGCGCGGAAAACAGCTCCATGATCTCGATCGAAGACGCTGTATCGAGGTTTCCGGTGGGCTCGTCCGCGAGAATGAGCGGCGGCTCATTGGCCAGCGCCCTGGCAATGGCCACCCTCTGGCGCTGGCCGCCTGACATCTCGTTCGGCATATGTTCGATCCGCTTCCCAAGGCCCACGCGCTCCAGAAGCGCCACCGCGCGCTCATGGCGCAGCCGCTTTGGCACATGCGCGTACGTCATGGGCAGCTCCACATTCTTGACCGCGGGCGTCCTCGAGATCAGATTAAAGGACTGGAACACAAAGCCGATCTTCTGGTTGCGGATCCGCGAGAGCTGATCCTCGTTCAAGGTGGAGATATCGATCCCGTCCAGGTAGTAATGTCCCAGCACCGGGCGGTCCAGGCATCCCAGAATATTCATCAGCGTGGATTTTCCGGAGCCGGACTGGCCCATGATCGCCACGAACTCGCCCTTTTTAATGGTCAGGTTGATGTTGCTTAAGCCGATCACCTTCACAGCCCCGGTATCATATACCTTACAGAGATTCACGATCTTGATCAGCTCATCCGTCTCCACTTCCGGGAGCTCCCCCCTGCTGCTTTTAAGCCATCTCCTTATCATACGCCAGCCCCCTGCGCCATGGTCACAGACATGCCTTCCGCCAGGCCCGCGGGATTGGGGATGAGCAGCATCCCCTCTGTGAGAGCGCCCTCCTCAACGGGGAGAATCTCCACCTCCAGATCACTTTCCACACCGGTCGTGACCGGAATCAGATGCACGAGATTCGTTGCCGCGTCCACGGTCGCCACGCACACGTTCCCCTCCGCGTCCGCGGTCAGGGCCGTCTGCGACACCTTAAAAGTCTGGCTCGCCTCCCCGATCACGATCGACGCCTTGGCGGTGATCCCTGCAATCAGGCCGCCGGAGCTCTCCCCGTCGATGCGGATCGTGGCGGGAACCACGCGCTCCGAGGATCCGCCCCCCTTTTCCTCTCCGGTCGGGGAAATGGAGACGATCTCGCCCCGGGCAGGCGTCCCGTTGAGAATATCAGCCGTGATCTCCGCCTTCTGCCCCACCTGCACCTTGCCGATGGAATACTCGCTGACCGCGATCACCATCTCCAGGATGTCCAAGTTCTCCACGATGAACATGGGCTTTTCATCCTCGGGCTTATCCGCAAACTGCCCCACCTTGGAGTTTACCCGCACCACAGTCCCGGCGATCGGGCTCTTCACCTCCGTATTCTCCAGATCCTTCTTCTTCTGATCCAGCTCAAACTGGGCGGACTTCACCTTCAGCTCATACGATTTGTCCGGAACCGCCCGGCCGCCCTGCACAGTAAAGGATTCCACCTGCCGCGCCGCGTCCTTTAACGCATTATTCACCTGCTCCATCTCCGCCTGGGAAATGTCGCCCGCCGCAAACAGGACCTGATTGCGGTTATAATTCAACTGCGCGGTCTGGTAATCCTGCACGGCCTTCTCATAATTGTGCTGCGTATCCCGGATATTCTCATTGTATTCGCTGACAGCCAGCTCATACGAGTTCTGCGCTATCTCCACTTCCCTGGCTGCGTCCGAGCTGTCGATCCGGGCCAGCGTCTGCCCCTTTTCCACCCGGTCGCCCTCTCGCACCATGATCTCCAGCACCTCCGCGTGCAGATTGGACACTACATCCGCGCTCTCCGTGCCGGACACCGGCCCGTTTAAGCTCAAAACCTCCGTCACATCCCCCTTTTCCAGCGGGAGCGCGGAAACCATGACAGCCGGCTCCTTTTTCGGGCAGGCCGCCCGGCTTATCACAAACAGCAGTACGGCAGACAGGGCAAAAAGCCCCAGCTTTTTCTTCCCGCTAAGGCCCCGGATTCCGTTAAAAACAGCCTTTGCGCGGCCGCCTTTCCCCTCGTTTGCCCTGTCTTTTTCCCGCGCTTTATCCCTGCGCTTTCCGCCCTTTTTCTTCTTTCCCGGGGAATGATCCTCTGACAGGTATTCTCCCAGGATCTCCTGCATCTCCTCGTCCGTCTTCTCTTCTGCAAATTCCGGTTTCTGGCCTTTTTTCTGCATCTCCATCTTCTCTTCTTTTTCCTTTTTATGCCACATATCCGACTCCCTGTATATGTATTGTCCCGGGGCGTGTCTGAAAATGCCCCGCCGCCCGGCGGCCTGAAGGCCAAAACACATCTGCCGCCTTTATTTATAGAACGAGACAGAGCTTCCTATCTCTTCAAATTTCTTTTAAAATTGCATTCCCCACTTCCTGCGTCGAGGATGTTCCTCCCAGATCCGGGGTAAGGGCCTCGCCCTTAACGAGCACGCGCTCGATCGCCGCCAGGATCCGCGCCCCCCATTCCTCATAGCCAAAGAAATCAAGCATCTGCGACACAGACCATACAGCCGCCATGGGATTGGCGATCCCCCTGCCGGCAATATCCGGGGCCGAGCCGTGGATCGGCTCAAACATAGACGGGTAACGCCGCTCCGGATTTAAGTTCGCGCCGGCCGCAAGGCCCATCCCGCCGGCGATCGCCGCGCCCAGATCCGTTAAAATATCGCCGAACAGATTACTCGTCACCACCACCTCAAAACGCCCCGGATCCTTTACCATAAACATGCTTGCCGCGTCCACCAGGTATGCGTGCGTCTCCACATCCGGATACTCCCGGCTGACTTCATCAAATATCTGATCCCAGAACACCATGGAATAATTCAGCGCGTTTGCCTTGCTCACGCTCGTTAAGCTCCGCCTCTCCCGCCGCGCCGTCTCAAAAGCATAGCGGATGATCCGCTCGCAGCCCGCCCTGGAAAATACGCCGTCCTGGATCACCACCTCCTGCGGCTTTCCCCGGTACAGCCAGCTCCCGCTCCCGGCATACTCGCCCTCGCTGTTTTCGCGGATAAAGGTCATGTTTACCTCTTCCTTTTTAACGCCTTTTAGCGGGCACGGCGCTCCGGAAAGCAGCTTCACCGGACGCAGGTTCACATACTGATCAAACCCCTTGCGGATCGTGAGCAGGAGATCCCACAGGGAAATGTGATCCGGCACGCCCGGCGCGCCCACGGCCCCCAGAAAAATCGCGTCAAAGTCCTTAAGCCGCTCCATCCCGTCCTCATCCATCATGCGCCCGCGCTTTAAATAATACTCGCACCCCCACGGAAACCAGATATCCTCCACCGCAAACGCGCCGTCCATCCGCGCAACCTGCTTTAAAAGCTTCATTCCCTCCGCGACCACCTCCGGTCCCACCCCGTCGCCCGGGATCACGGCAATCTTCCATGTTTTCATAATCTTCTCCTTTCCTCCGTAAGCGTCCAATATACTCCGGAATCTCGCTGCGCCTGATTTTGCTAGAGCGTGTTTGAAAATTGCTTTCTGGTAGCTGTGCGTGCCACTTTGTGGGAGATTTGTGCCAAATGAACGCGGCGCAGCGGGCTGCGTTAAGTGAATTTGGCACAAATATGCCGCAAAGTGGGGCGTGCAGATGGCGGGAATGAATTTTCAAACACGCTCTAGTACATTTCATAACCTCTGAACTGTACTTCCCTGTCACTGCGGGGCAATTTTCCCGCCCGATGCCAGGCCGCAACGCAAAACAGCCATAACCGGAACCCTGTCCGGATATGGCTGCACAGGCGCCCTCCCCAACGAAAACAATGCCTGAGGCGGACGCCGTACCCGTCCAGCTCGTCTGAACGGGGGTATGTCCTATTCGTCAATACTGTAATTCGGCGCTTCCTTCGTGATATGGATATCGTGAGGATGGCTTTCCTTCAGCGACGCAGCGGAAATCTTAATGAACCGGCCCGTCTCCTGCAGCGTCCTGATATCCGGCGCGCCGCAGTAGCCCATGCCGGCCTTAAGCCCGCCCAGAAGCTGGAATACCGTGTCCTCCACCAGGCCCTTGTAGGCCACGCGGCCCTCTACGCCCTCCGGAACCAGCTTCTTCGCGTCGCTCTGGAAATAACGGTCCTTACTGCCGTTCTCCATGGCCGCAATCGAGCCCATCCCGCGGTAAACCTTATACTTTCTGCCCTGATACAGCTCAAAGGTTCCCGGGCTCTCGTCGCACCCGGCGAACATGGAACCCATCATGCACACGCTTCCGCCCGCGGCGATTGCCTTCGTGATATCGCCCGAATACTTGATGCCGCCGTCCGCGATCACCGGGATGCCGTACTCCTTCGCCGCCTCATAACAGTCCATCACCGCCGTGATCTGCGGCACGCCGATACCCGCGACCACGCGCGTCGTGCAGATCGAGCCCGGCCCGATGCCCACCTTCACCGCGTCCACGCCGGCCTCGATAAGCGCCCTCGTCGCCTCGCCCGTCGCCACGTTTCCCGCGATCACCTCCACCTTTGGGTAAGCGTCCTTGATCATCTTCACACAGCGGATCACATTCGCCGAATGGCCGTGCGCGGAATCCAGCACAATCACATCCACCTTGGCATTCACCAGCGCCTCCACGCGCTCCAGCACATTTGCCGTGATGCCCACGCCCGCGCCGCACAAAAGCCTCCCCTGCTCGTCCTTCGCGGAGAACGGATAACGGATCTGCTTTTCAATATCCTTGATCGTAATCAGGCCCTTTAAATTGAAATCATCGTCCACAATCGGAAGCTTCTCCACTCTGGCGCGCGCCAGAATACTCTTGGCCTCCATGAGCGTGATGCCCTCCCTGGCCGTAACCAGGTGCTCGGATGTCATGCACTCCTTGATCTTCTTGGAAAAATCCTCCTCAAACTTCAGATCGCGGTTCGTGATAATGCCCACCAGCCTGCGCCCTTCCGTGATCGGCACGCCCGAAATGCGGAACTTGCCCATCAGCTCGTCGGCATCCTTAAGTGTATGTTCTGGGGATAAATAAAATGGGTCTGTAATAACGCCGTTCTCAGAGCGCTTTACCTTATCAACTTCCTCGGCCTGCGCCTCAATAGACATGTTCTTATGAATAATTCCAATACCGCCCTGCCGGGCCATGGCAATCGCCATCCGGTGTTCCGTAACTGTATCCATACCGGCGCTCATTAACGGGATGTTCAGCTTAATCTTCTTCGTCAGGTTCGTCGAAACGTCAATCTGGTTCGGGATCACTTCGGAATACGAGGGGACGAGCAGCACGTCGTCAAAAGTAATGCCATCGCCAATAATCTTGCCCATTGAATTTTCCTCACTTTCGTATTATTTTTGTGTCTTTGGACTAAAGACTACAATTTTAGTAGTATCTTAGTGTATCAGATTTGGACAATATTGTCAATCGGAAAATCTTTTGGAAAATCTTTTGGATTTTGCTAATTGTGAAAGGGACGCCGTGGACAGGCTCTATATCCAACGGAACCCCGCTCCCGCTGCGCTTTTCTCCGAGCGGGAGCGGGGTTCCGTTGGATATAGAGGCTCTCGGGCGGCGGCCTTTACACAATAAACCGCGGCCGGCAATCCTTCACTCCGCTTAAGTATCCGTTCATACCCCTTCTTGACTTTCCCTCCCCCCTTTGCTAGTATAATGTAAAACCCGACAACCCATGCCCCAAAAGAGGAACATAACCCCATGAAGCCCAGACGAATCATCCTCCTGCTCCCGGCCCTGCTTATACTGATCCTGGCCCTGAGAGCCGCCTTTACCCCAAAGCACACCGAGATCAGCCGCACGGATTTCCTTTTAAATACATTTGTTACCATCACGCTCTACGATACCCGGGATGAAGCCATCCTTGATTCCTGTATGGATCTGGTAAAAAGCTACGAAAACAGATTCAGCAAGACCATAGAATCAAGCGAGATTTACCGCTTAAACCACCGCGCCCCCGGCGAGACGGTTTTCACCCTGTCCGACGACACGGCGGAGCTGATCCGCACAGGGCTTTACTACAGCGGGCGCTCCGGCGGGGCCTATGATCTGACGATCGAGCCTTTGAGCACCCTCTGGAATTTCACCGGCGGGACGCATGAGGTCCCGCCCGCGCAGGCAGTTGCCGAAGCGGCGGCCCGCGTTGATTACCGTCTTATCCGGCTTGAGGGGAACACGCTGACCTTTCTCTCTCCGGATGTGACCCTGGATCTCGGCTCCATTGCCAAGGGCTACATCGCGGATCGGGTAAAGGAAT
This sequence comes from Clostridiaceae bacterium, assembly GCA_910575795.1. Lineage (GTDB taxonomy): Bacteria > Bacillota > Clostridia > Lachnospirales > Lachnospiraceae > Otoolea > Otoolea muris. Next base: position 63,416 of record CAJTGE010000018.1, read on the forward strand.
ACCTTGTAAGCCGGGGGGTGGCGAGCGCGATCATTAACCTGGGGGGGAATGTCCTCTGCGTGGGCCAGAGGCCGGACAATGAACCGTTTCGCATCGGCCTGCAAAAGCCCTTTGAGGATCGCAATGAGCTGATCGCCCGGCTGCGGATCCGCGATCAGTCGGTTGTCTCCTCCGGCGTGTATGAGCGCTGTTTTACCGTGGACGGGACGAATTACCATCATCTGCTGAACCCGGATACCGGGTACCCTTACGACAACGGGCTGATCGCCGTTACGATCGTTTCCCCCCATTCTGTGGACGGGGACGCCTTAAGCACCGCCTGCTTTTCCATGGGGCTGGAAAAAGGGATGGCCCTCCTTCAGTCCATGGAAGGCATTTACGGATACTTTATAACCGGGGACTATGAGATTCATTATTCGGACGGCGCAAAAGAGCTTTTGGAGCCGGGACAGGGATGAACCGATGGACGCAGGCTGTTTGCGTGAAAGGAGGCTTTTCTGAAATATGGAGCGCAAAAAACGAAATGACCGCATCCTTGCCGGCGGGCTGCTTGCCCTGGCCGCCGTGTTTCTTGCCGGCGCGCGCCTCGCCCGCCGGGATGCCGGCCGCATCGCGCAGGTTGACATCGACGGGCAGACTGTGTGGGAGCTTCCCCTCTCCCGGGATACGGAGCTTCTTCTCGAAAATAAAAACGGCGGCGTAAACCGCCTGGTGATCCGGGACAAAAAAGCCTCTGTCACAGAGGCTTCCTGTCCGGATCAGATCTGCGTCCGCCAGGGCGGGGCCGGCGATAGCGGGCAGACCATCGTCTGCCTGCCGAACCGCATCGTGATCACGATCCGCTGAGCGGGACGATCTCCTCCATGAGGTTTGCCATTTCAGACAGATCGCCCATGAGCACGGCGCCCTTTAAGCGGCCGTTGACAAACACGCGTTTTTTATACGCATTTCTCGCCTCATCCAGCTCCTCCGCGATTCGGGAGGGGCTGTTTTCATCTGTGTGAACGTCTCCGATGCAAAACAGCGCGGTCTGAAAGCCGTGAAAGGAAATCCCGGACGCAGCGGGCTCATAGCACACCGCCTCCCCGGCTGCGTTTGCGCCCGCCGTTTTGCCCTGCTGCGCCGCTGCGCTCCAGAGCCCTTCGATTGTCCCTGCGTACTCTGCGCAGTCCCCGCAGGCGTAGACGCCGCTATGGCTCGTCTCCATGCGCTCATTTACGAGAACTCCGCGCCGGATATCAAGCCCGGCCTGTTTCGCAAGCTCTGTATTGGCCCGGATCCCGACGGAGACGATCACCAGATCCGCCGGAATAAATCCCCCGTCCTCAAGGCTCACGCCAAAGTCCCCGCCGTCTCCCGCCTGGTACGGCGCAATCTCCTTTACCCTGGCTCCTGTCAGGATCCGCGCGCCCTCCTTCTCTGCGAGTGTCTTTAACAGATCCGCTGTGCGGACGTCAAGCTGGCGCGGCATCAGGCATGGCCCGGACTCCACAACCGTGACCTGGCAGCGCACCCGGCAAAACTCCCACGCCGCCTCCAGCCCCAGCACGCCTCCCCCGATCACCGCCACGCGGCGCAGCCCTGGAAGCATCTCCTGGATCCGTTTGACATCCGAGAGACGGCGTATGGCAATCACACGCTCCTGCGCAGCCCCTTCGACGGGGGGGAGCGCCTGCTCTGCCCCCAGGGCATAGATGAGCTTATCCCAGGGAAGCTTTGTCCCGTCCGAAAGTACGGCTTCCTTTCTGTCCCTGTCAACCGAAACGGCCCGTTTGCCCAGAATCCGGTAAATCCGGCGCTTTTCATACCATTCCTCCCCGTAAACGGCCGTCTGCTCCGGCGCGGGATTTGCCAGAAGCGCCTTGGTCAGCATGGGGCGGTTATACGTATCATACATCTCCTCCGAGACAAGGATCACAGAAGCCGTCTGATTTCTCTGCCGGATGGCCTCCGCCGCCGACAGCCCGGCAATGCCGTTTCCGAGAATGACAAAGCGTTCCCTTGTATCGCGCCGCCAGGAAGTCTCCTCCTCCTGCGCCGGGACAAAGTATTCCTTTCCCACGCCGCAGACCGGGCATGTCTCCAGGGACGAGTCAAAGATCTCCCCGCAGACCAGGCATTTAACCAGCGTCCGCGCGCCCTTTTTCTCAGCCTGCTTCTTTCCCGCCTCCGCCCCGCCCTGCACGAGCAGGCCGAAACGGAAGCCATATTCGTACGCGTCCGCGCAGCCCGTCTTCCCCGGCTTAAACCGCACCCTGAGGCCGTCGTCCGGAACGCGGAATTTGAGCTGGCGCAGGCGTTCCGTTATGTGCGTCACGCCCTCCCCGCTCCAGCCGTAGCTGCCAAAAGCCGCCGCATACGCACCTTTATGCGCGACCGGGAATATGGACGTCGTCAGATCCCAGATCGGCTTTAAAGCCTCTCCCAGAATCGTCGGCGTTCCGAACAGGATTCCGTCCGCAATGGAAATCTCCGCAAGAACCGCCGCCGGATCCGCCTCCACCATGTCATAGAGCCGCGCCGCCACAGGACCGCTGTCCCGGATTCCGTCCGCGATCCCCTCGGCCAGCTCCTTTGTATAGCCATATGCGCTGACATACGGAATCACCACCGTCTTTTCCCGGTTCGGGTTCTCTATCCTGCACCAGTCCTCATAAAGGCTGAATATCTCCCCGATTTTCGTATCCAGCACAGGCCCGTGCCCGGTGCAGATCATCGAGGGCTTAAGCGCCCGCGCCCGCTCAAGGCCCTTTTGCATATACGGCTTAAAGGGGCCGAGAATATTGTCAAAATAATACTTCGCCGCCTTTTTGTAGCTCTCCTCGTCCCGCACCTCGCTGCGCAGGATCCCCTCTGTCCCGTAATGCGCCCCAAAGGAGTCGCATGTCAGAAGGATCGCGTCCTCTTCAATGAACGTATACATCGTATCCGGCCAGTGCAGGTTCGGAACCGACAGAAAGCGGAGCGTCTTACCCCCGATCCGCATGGTTTCCTGATCCTTTACCGCAATCCCGAAAAAATCGCGGTTTACGATGTGCTTTAAGAAATTCAGGGCGCAGCCGGTGGCCACGATTTTAAGGCCCGGATTTCGCTCCAGCAGATATTCCACGCTGCCCGCGTGATCCGGCTCCGTGTGATCAAGGATCAGGTAGTCGATCTGCCCCACCCCGGCCAGCGACTCAAGCTCCTCTATATATTCCTCCAGAAACACGGCCTTCGCCGTCTCAAACAGAATCGTCCTGCCCTCTGTTTTCAGCACATACGAATTATATGTGGTTCCAAACTCGGTCTTCATGATGATGTCAAAGATCCGGAGATTCGGATCCATGATCCCAGTCCAGTAAAACCCCTCCCTGAGCATTTTTGTGCGCACGCCCGCCACTCCTTTCCCGGCCTGCCGCGGCGTGAAAGACGCCGCGCCAATCCTTTTTTCGTATAGTATGGCAGGCTTTACAGAAATCTATTCCGGCGGGCGTTTTCTGTTTAAGAAGTTCCTTACTGCGCCTCAAACGCCTCTCCCTGCTTTCCCGCCGGATCCTTCTGGCTCAGCGCCAGGGGCATGTTGATGCTCATCGGATTCAAGAGCATCCCCTTTGCCTGCGGCGCCAGCGCCTTCATAATCTTGTCAAACGGTATCACAAGCGGGCGCAGCTTGTCCTCCTTATTGAACTTCTGGAATTCCAGCGCATCCGTAAAAAACGGCTGATACACCGTATCCGCGCCCAGCTTCATAAGCGGCACACGGCTCGTCTCCTTCTCCACCCCCAGGATATAGCTTCCCCTCTTTAAATGGACGGTAATCTCCTCCTGCAGCCTCTGAAGCTGCGGCGTGTTCTCCAGATTCGGCTGCCGCCTCAGCTCCTGCATATAATAAAGGGACGTCAGATAAAGGGCCGGATTTTCGATCCATACCTTGCCCTCCGGAAGCGAGTCCGGCGTCCGCCGCTGCAGGATCTCCTCAAGCTGAATCACCTCCCGCTCCCGGGAAGCCTCAGTCAAAAGCGCGTTAATTCCCATTGTGTAAAGGCTGGTATAAAAAGCCAGCAAATGCTCGCCCTCCACCCGGGCCACCTGCACCGGAATCTTCTGCTCTGAAAAGCGCTCGCTCTCGGCCCTGGCCTCTTCCCGGTCAAGAAAAACCAGAATCTCATCGTCAAACGTCTCCGGATCGCAGAGCACATACGGCGCTCTTGTACACATTGATAACAGAAAATACACATGCGGCGCAGACTTGAGGGCTGACAGCACCTTCCTCTCCTGCCCTGTCCCGTCTGCGCGGCTCTCCCCATTTATATTCCCGTTCTTATATTCATCCATTGTTCATCCATCCTCCTTATCAACACTGTCAGACAAAAGGCCGGCGGCCTTATCTTATCCATCCATTATAACGATTTTCCTGCGGGTATGCAACTTCAAAGTGTATCTGCCAGCTTTGAAGAATGAATTTTGTGTAACAGTTCAGACAACCTGAACTGTTACGGCATCCGCCCATGAAAATCACTTCGCGACGGGGCAGATGCCTGCTGCCGCTATGTTTTCGTACGGTCAGCGCAACAGGTGCGCAGACCTATCTGAACTGTTACAATTTTGTTACTATTCACGGGCAATGTCAGTTAGTTAAGCATCAGGTTAGACCTTTATAGCAGAATCTAACCTGATGCTTAACTAACTGACATTGCCCGTAAACAGTAACCGATATCCTGCCTTACACATAAATATTCCCAGAAACCGCTTTACCGAACCTGAGATTTGTGGTACAATTTGTATAAGGTTTCATATTCATGCATAAAATTTTTGTCACTATTTACCTATGTATCAGACAAAAACTTTATCATACGGCGGCGCGGCGGGACGAACAGCCGCGTACAGCCCAAATGGACGGCAAACCAAAAATTTTTAAGGGAGGATTTAGATATGAAACATGGGGGGGACTCTTCCCGCGCGGCGGGGAGACGGCGCAGAACAAGTATACGCACTAAAATTATCAGCATGGCCATGCTGGTTTCCCTGATACCGCTGATACTGTCTTATATCATCAGCCTGTCCATATCTGCAAAGTCCGGGCGGGAGGATGCTTATGACAAGATCCGCGATCAGACAAGCAGCGTTGCGGAGCAGGTGCGGCTCTATGTCGAAAAAGGATATGCCGTGGTCGAGGCGCTGTCAAGCGGCGAGGATATCCTTTCCTCTGATCCGGACATCCAGAAAGAGATTCTGGTCAGTACCGCGGAAAATAATCCGGCCTTTCTCCTCTTATACAATCAGGACACTACCGGACAGCAGACCGCCAGGAGCACGGGCGAACTCGGAAACCGCGCGGACCGCTGGTGGTTTATCCAGGAGATGGAGACGCACAAGCCGTTTGTATCCAAATCGTACTACACACTCAACACCAACGAGGCCGTGACCTCCATCGTTTTCCCTGTCTGGGACAGAAATGATGAGATTGCCGGGGTACTGGCCGCTGACATGAGCCTTGCGCAGCTCCAGGAGATCATCAACCGCTACAACACAGCCGACCTCTACACGGTCCTCATCGACGGCGAGGGCAATGTCATCGCCCATCCGGACGAAACGCAGGTATCTGAGATCTACAACTATATCAAAGGTACGAAATCCATTCTGAACGGAGATACCACGACCGAGACGCCGATTGACCTTCCGGACGGGCTTCAGGATATGACTCGCCAGCTCCTTGACGGACACTCCGGCACCACGGAGCTCAAAAACATGAAGGGCAGGGATTCCCTTTACTCCTATTGTCCCATCGAGATTCCGGGCGATTCTGAAATGTGGGGCGCCGTGACGGTCCAGACAAAGGCCGCCGCCTATGCCAGCACCTATCACATGATTTACTTAAACATCCTTCTGGCTGTAGTGATGGTGATTGTGGTTGTGATTGTCGCAGTCATCTTTGCCAACCGCCTCACCAAACCGCTCAAGACGCTCTCAAACGCCGCCGAGCAGATTGCGGACGGGAATTTTGACGTACATCTCAGGGCCGAAGGCAATGACGAGATTGGGGACGTATCAGAAGCCCTCGGCAAGACCGTGGTGCGTTTAAGCTCCTACATCAACTACATAAACGAGATCACCGATGTTTTAAACCGCATATCAAAGGGCAACTTAAAGTTTGAGCTCACTTACGACTATGCCGGTGAATTTGCCAAGATTAAGGAAGCCCTGTTCAACATCCGCACCACGTTAAACGACACGATCTCCCAGATCAAGAAGGTGGCCCATGTCGTCAATTCCGAGTCCGGTACGCTCCTGAACGGCTCTCAATCCCTGGCTCAGGGAACGACAGAGCAGGCTTCCTCTGTTGAAAAACTGTCCGAAAGCATCAACGAGATTTCAAGCCATGTCAGAAAGAGCGCTGAAAACGCCCGAAATGCGGAGCGGATCTCCGAGCAGACCGGAATCGTTGTGGAAAAGGGCAATGAACAGATGGGCGAGATGATCTCAGCCATGGACGAGATCTCCAGAAGCGCCCGCGAGACAGGCAAGATCGTGAAAACCATCGACGATATCGCCTTCCAGACCAATATACTGGCGCTCAACGCCGCGGTGGAGGCCGCCAGGGCCGGAGACGCCGGAAAGGGCTTTGCCGTCGTAGCCGACGAGGTGAGAAGCCTGGCCCAGCGTTCCGCTGACGCCGTAAAAGAAACCACCGCCCTCATCGGCCGCTCGGTCAAGACAGCCGAAAAAGGCGCGGCGATTGCCAACGAGACAGCCTCCAGTTTAAACGAGATTGTAAACGGCAGCAACCAGACGCTGAACCTGATCCGCGAGATTGCCACAGCAGGAAAGGAAGAAGCGGACTCCATCACCCAGGTCACCGAGGGCGTGAGCCAGGTGTCCGCCGTCATCCAGACCACCGCGGCCACCGCCGAGGAGAGCGCCGCCGCCAGCGAGGAGCTGTCTGAGCAGGCTGAGAGGCTGCAGAAGCTGGTGAATCTGTTCAATTTGAATGACGAGCGTTAAGCCGCATGTAAAGGATTATAGCGTATAGGATGTAAGGAAAAGCCAACTGTCTGATCGCTTCAGGATCGGGCGGTTGGCTTTTTTACATGCTCTTCTTTAAGAAAAAACCTTTTCTCCCGCGCTTTTGCCGCCAAAAGGAAAGGTTCTTCTCTCAAACAAATCCGCTTTTCTGCCCCGCAAAGGAAGCAGAAAAGCGGATCCGACAGAATTGTCTTAAAATCATTTGCACCGGCCCACGGCCCTATGCACATCGCTGTTCTTTACTGCGCATCTTCACTTGCAGCCACCGCGTCGATATCCACATCCGCGATATCCGCATCCTGCGAGCTGTTCTGGGACTCCAGGGCTTTCATGCTGAGGCTGATCTTTCTGTCCGCCTCGTTGAAATCAACGACTCTGGCCCGGATGATCTGGCCTACGCTCAGTACATCGGAGGGCTTATCCACATGCTCTCTGGAAATCTGTGATACATGTAAGAGCGCGTCCACACCCGGCTCCAGCTCAACGAATGCGCCAAAATCCGTCATGCGGGCCACTCTGCCCTCTACCACGTTGCCCGCCGCATAATTCACAGCCGCCTTTGCCCACGGGTTTGTCTCCGGGAACTTAAGGCTTAAAGCGATCTTCTCGCCATTGATATCCTTGATCAGGGCTCTCACCTGATCGCCTACTTTGAAGACCTTCTTCGGGTTCTCTACCCGGCCCCAGGACATCTCGGAGATGTGCAGGAGGCCGTCTGCGCCGCCAAGGTCAATGAACGCGCCGAAATCCGTCACATTCTTTACCGCGCCTTCCACGGTCTGGCCCACCTCGATGCGCTCGAATAACTCCTTCTGCATCGCCGCCTTCTTTGCGATCATGAGCTGCTTGCGGTCGCCGATGATCCTGCTTCTTCTGCCGCTCGGGTTGAATTCGGTCACAACGAACTCAATCTCCTGGCCCGCATATTTTGATAAATCCTTGTCGTAGGTATCGGAAACCATACTGGCAGGAATGAATACTCTCGTTCCCTCTACCTCCACTACAAGGCCCTTTTCCATAACCTGTGTCACCTTCTCGGTCAGGACTTCCTTATTCTCAAAAGCCTCTTTTAAGCGCTTTAAGCCCTTGTCTGCCGCAAGCCTCTTATAGGATAAGGACGCCATACCCTCGCCGTCGTTTACCTTTAAAACCTTTGCCTCCAGCTCGTCGCCTACGGAAACTCTGGTCGTCAGATCCACATTCGGCTCATTCGTAAACTCGCTGCGGGTAATGATACCCTCAGACTTGCTTCCAGCGATGCTGAGAATGATTTCATCTTCTTTTACGCCGATAACCTGACCCGTTACTGCCTCTCCTGCACGTAATCGCTTAATTGATGATTCTTCAAACATTTGTTCAAAACTTAATTCTGACATTAGTATGAACCTCCTCGATAATATAATTCGGGGTTGACGCCCCTGCCGTAATACCTACGCTGCGCACAGTACCTGCCTTCTCAGGTTTGAAATCACTCAGTGTCTGGATATAATACGTATCCTTACATTCCCTGCGGCAAATCTCGTACAGCTTCTGGGTGTTGGAACTGTTTCGTCCTCCGATTACAATCATCACATCCACCTCTGACGCGATTCGCCCCGCTTCCACCTGTCTCTCCTGTGTTGCATTGCAAATCGTATTTAAAACAAGTATATCATAACGCTTTTTAGAAATTTTTTCAACTAAATCTTGAAATTTATTGTAGTTAAATGTCGTCTGCGCCACGAGACACAGCTTTTCTCCTTGTTCCACGGGCATTTTTTCAAATTGCTCCGCGCTCTCAATCACTAAAGTATCGCCGTTTCCCCAGCCTTTTATTCCTTCCACCTCCGGATGGCGCTCATTTCCCACAATTATCACGCGCCGCCCGGCCGCGGTCTGCTCCCTCACGATCCGGTGGATCTTTTTCACAAAGGGGCACGTCGCGTCCACAATCTCAATCCCGTTTGCCTCAAGGATATCGTAAATCTCCTTCCCCACCCCGTGGGAGCGGATCACCACGACGCCTTCCTTAAGCCTCCTCAGCTCCTCCTTTGTATTAAGGACGCGGACGCCCCGCTCCTCCAGATCCCGCACCACCTCTTCATTGTGGATAATGGGGCCAAAGGTAAAGATCGGCTTCTTTCCGGTCGCGAGCTGCTCATATACGCATTCCACCGCCCGCTTCACGCCAAAGCAGAAGCCGGCTGTCTTTGCCACAATGACTTCCATCCGCTGACCTCAACAACCGCAGCAGCCGCGGCTGCCTGCGTCCTCCACCAGCTCCTCAAGCTCACGGACTGCCTCCTCAAGGGACATGTCCGAGGTGTCCAGGAGCACCGCGTCCTCCGCCCGCTTAAGCGGAGAAATCTCCCGTTCCATATCCTGCTTATCCCTGGCGGTAATCTCCGCCTCCACCTCGTCAAGGCTTACGCCCGCCTGGCCGGCCGGAAGCTCCTTAAAGCGCCGCAGCGCGCGCACATGGGCGCTTGCCGTTAAGTACACCTTTAAATCTGCATTGGGGAGCACCGCGGTCCCGATATCTCGGCCGTCCATCACCACATCGCGCCGCCCGGCCAGCTTCCGCTGAAGCTCCACCAGCTTCGCGCGCACCGCGCCGTACGCGGACACGGCCGACGACGCCCGGCTCACCTCAGGCGTGCGGATCTCAGCCGTCACATTCTCGCCGTTTAACAGGACCTGCTGGACGCCGTCCTTATATTCCAGGGAAATATCAGCCTTTTCGCAGGCCGCCTCAACCGCCCCCTGATCCGCCGGATCGATCTCCTCCCGCAGCATATAAAGCGCCATGGCCCGGTACATCGCGCCGGTGTCCACATAAATATAGCCAAACTTCTCCGCCACCATCCTGGCCGCCGTGCTCTTCCCCGCTCCGGCCGGGCCGTCGATTGCAATATTCATCGGCATGGTATTTCTTCTCCCTTCCTCAGATAAGCCTGCGCGGCAAAACGGCTTATCTGCCATTTCTTCATTTCTTATATAACTATATCACAGTTTTCCGGATCTTTCAAACAGGCCGCGCTCCTTCCCGCCAACACCCCCGTAGACCAGGCGATCTGCAGGTTATATCCCCCGGTAACCGCGTCCACATCGAGCGCCTCCCCCGCGAAATAAAGCCCGGAAAGCTTCTTTGATTCCATCGTTGACGGATTAATCTCCTTCACATTCACGCCGCCCTGGGTGATGATGGCCTCATTGTACCCCCGCAGCCCGGTCAGCGTCAGGCAGAAGCGCTTCGTCTCCTCCACAAGCCGCCTCCGCTCTTTTCGGGTAATCTCATTGACCCTTTTTTCCGGAGAAATGCCGCTGCGCTGAATCATGACCGGGATCAGCCTCGCGGGAAACAGGCGGTCCAAAGCGTGCTTAAACTGCCGGTTTTTGCCCTCCTCAAAGTCGCGCAGGATGCGGGCGTCAAGCTGCCCGTCCGTAAGGGCCGGCTTTAAGTCGATGGCCAGGGTGAGCGGCCGTTTTTTCAGGAGGCGGGCCGCATAGCTGCTGGCGCTTAAAATCACCGGGCCGGATACGCCGAAATGGGTGAACAGCATTTCTCCAAACTCCCGGTAAATCTCCTTTTTTCCGTCCAGCACGGCTGCCTCGATGTTCTTAAGCGCCAGGCCCTGCAGGCTTTTTCCTGCGTCCCCGGACGTCTCAAAGGGCGCGAGGGCCGGGGACAGCTCTGTGACGCGGTGCCCGGCCTGCGCGGCCATGCGGTAGCCGTCTCCAGTGGAACCCGTCGTCGGGTAGGAAAGGCCGCCTGTGGCAATGATCACCGCGTCCGCGGCCATCTTCCGGTTTCCCTTTTTCAGGATCACGCCTTGTAACCGCCCGTCCTCTATCCAGAGCTCTTTTACCTCCTCGTTTAAGCGGATATCTGTCTTAAGCTTCCGAAGCCGCCCCGACAGCGCGGCCGTGACGTCTGACGCCTTGTCGGATACAGGAAATACCCGTCCGCCCCGCTCGGTCTTAAGGGGGCAGCCGCATTCCTCCAGAAGGGCCGTCATATCCCGGTTTGTAAAGCCGTAAAAGGCGCTGTAGAGGAACCTTGCGTTGGTCGCCACATGTCCGAAGAACTCCTCTGCAGCGCAGGCGTTCGTCACATTACAGCGGCCTTTTCCGGTAATATAAAGCTTTTTGCCCAGCTTTTCATTTTTTTCGAGCAGCAGCGCAGGCGCGCCGGCCTCCCCGCAGGCGATGGCCGCCGCCATCCCGGCCGCGCCCCCGCCGATCACTATGATACGTCTCATCTTCTGTTCTCTTTTTCCACCTCTTTTATTTTCTGTTCCAGGGCCTTTACCACGGTTTTTACAACCTTCACCCTGGCGTAATACTTGGAATTGCCCTCTACAATCGTCCAGGGCGCGTAGGTGGTGGAGGTGCGCACCAGCATCTCATTGACCGCTGTCTCATAGGCGTCCCATTTCTCGCGGTTTCTCCAGTCCTCGTCCGTGATTTTCCACTGCTTCGCCGGATCCTCCATGCGCTCCTTAAACCGCTTTTCCTGCTCGTCCTTGTCAATGTGAAGCCAGAATTTCAGGACCACGGCCCCGAAATTTGCCATGTGGGCCTCCATCTCATTGATCTCCTGATAAGCCCGCCGCCAGTCCTCCTCGTGGCAGAAGCCCTCAATGCGCTCTACCATGACGCGCCCGTACCAGGTTCGGTCAAAAATGGCGATATGGCCGGCCTTTGGCATGTTGTTCCAGAAACGCCAGAGATAATGATGGACCCGCTCCACGTCATTCGGCGCCGCGGTGGGATTCACCTTGTAGCCCCTGGGATCCAGATGGCTCGTCAGGCGGCGGATCGCGCCTCCCTTTCCGGCCGCGTCCCAGCCCTCGAACCCGATGACCACCGGGATCCGCAGGCGGTATATCTCGCTGTGTAAGTATTCCAGGCGCTTCTGGAGCTTGTCAAGCTCTCCGCGGTATTCCCCGGGCTTTAAAGATTTTGACAGATCCGCTCCGGAAAGCGCCCCGTTTTTAAAGCGATCCGCCGGGATAGGCGCGTGGAGGCGTCTGGCTGTGTCCGTCTTTTCCTCCTCCCGCTGCCCCAGCTCATACTCCAGGCGGTCCGCTACTGTGGCCATGATCTTCATCGCCGCATAATTCTTATCCGTGGCCTCAATGATCGTCCACGGCGCATGTCCCGTATCCGTGCGCTGGAGCATCTCCTCATTCATGGCCAGATACTTATCATACTCCCTGTTCCTCTTCCAGTCCGCCTCCGATACCCGCCAGGCCGTCTCCCGGCTCTCCGAAAGCTTTTTAAAACGTTTTTTCTGTTCTTCCCTGGAAATATAGAGAAACAGCTTAATAATCACGCATCCGCCGTCGGTGAGCTGCTTTTCAAAGGACAGGATATCGCCAAACGCCCCTTCAAGCTCCCCGCTCTTTATGCGCCTGTCAAACCGATCCTCCGTCACGCGGCTGTACCAGCTTTTGTCAAAAATGGCAATCCGCCCGTTTTCCGGCGTCTTGATCCAGTAACGCCACAAAAACGGGCGCATCCTCTCCTCCTCGCCCGCTTTCCGGCTGGCATACACATCAAAGCCCCTGGGATCAAGCGGCTTAATCAGCCGGTTAATCTGCACGCCCTTCCCTGCGGCATCCAGTCCCTCGAACACAATGATCACCGGAATCTTCTCCGCCTTGCATTTCCTCTGCAGGACGCCAAGGCGCGCGCTCAGCTCGTCGCTGACTCTCTTATAGGACTCCTTGTCCACGCTCTTTTCCAAATCTACCTTCTCCAGCATATGTTTCCCCTCCTTGCCGATATTGTGTGCTCCCGGACAATTCCTTACGTCGCGCCGCCCTGCCCCCCGTCTATGGCAGCCGACATGCTCTCATGCTCCCTTCGTATCTCGCGGTACAGCCTTACCGAATCCCAGTTCTTATTATATGGCGTTAAAACCGCCTTATAATCAATGCGCCCAACCCCGTTCCTGCGCAGGGCCCGGATGAACGCGTCCACCTGCGCGGAGGTAACGCCCGCCATCACCGCCATCTCGTCGGAAAAATCAATCTCCCCGCCCCTGGCGCCCTCTCCGCCTGAGGGTTCTGCGGCCGCCTCATCCTCCATGCCCTTCACGCCGGCCAGCGCTCCCACCGGCTTTTTGTAATCCTCTTTCCGCACGATCCGGAGCCGGAAACCCAGCGGCAGCAGCGCCTGTTGCACTTTTGCCAGACGGTTTGGATCTGTAAAATTATATAGCAGTACGGTCTGCTTCATGCGATGCCTCCCTGTTTTGTGATAAATCGTTGATGTACTCCCGGAGACTCTCTGCGCCTGCCTTTGCGGCTGAGATTCCGGGAGTACATTATGGCTATGGTATAAGGGGATTGTCTGTGGTTATATCTATTATAACCATTATATCCCATATCCGGCGTAAAATACCGGATTTGCGATTAGTTTACCATTGTTTGGGGGACATTTCAAGATAATTTGGGGAATAGAGAAACAGGGGCCGTCCATCAGTTGTTACTTTTCACGGGGCTCATCTTCTTGTCCGGCTATGCCGGACAAGAAGCATCAGGCGGAATGCCGCTCCGTACAGGAGCGTGAAAAAACCAATCCTTAAAAGCTCGTCCCCGATGCCTGCGTGAATTGCGTATTGGATTTGCAGCTCAAGCGGCGGATCCTGATATGGGATTCCGGCTTTTATTACCGTATAATAGGCCCCGGTTATGAAAATGATGGCGCCCGCTAACAGCGCGGCATTGCTTGCGGTATAAAGCGCATGTTTTACTTTTTCTGTCACAGTACATCCTCCTGAACGGCCTTTGGCGGGATTGCCGCCCCAAGACGTTCCTGAACGGTTCCCGGCCGGTCTTTTGCCGTGTTTACAGATCCCAAAGCGTCAACTGGCTCTCCTTCCATGATGTTACGTCCCGTTCTGTAATCCTGTCGTCTTTTGTGATGCTTCCGCACAACAGCGGGGAATGGGCGTCATATAATCTGCAGGTGTTAGAAACGCGTTCCGGACTGTCGTTTGCATAGCAGTACCGGCATCCGTTTCTGCAGGTATTGTATGCGCCGACGTCAATGCTTTCTATGCAGCCGCACTCGCTTCTTTGATTCCGGTCTTTACCCGCCCGGATTCTGCATCCGGTTATGTTCTCAATGAATTCTTTATCAATGCAGCAGCCATGTTCGATTCCACAGGATGAGAGATCGGCTGCCTCGGCACATGACGCGGTTTTTATGTTGTATCCGGCCGCGATCTGCGCGATTTCCCCGGCGAATGCGGTTAAATCCTGTTCTGTCAGGGAAAAAGCGCCCAGGGCTTCCATGCTTTTTTTGTTTTTAGCATAGGTATCGGCAAAGCTGATCACGCATCTGGACGTATATCCATACAGCTCTTTTGCAATCTGTTCAAACGCCCTTAAGTGATATTGCGGATTATATTGATCCGTAAAGAGGATCGGATCGTATCTCCATATCACCCTTTCCCTGCCGATTTTATCCGACAGTGTCCGGAAGACCGGAATCATCACTTTTTTCTTATGCGGAATGTGAGATTCGATGTCACGGCCGAAACCGGTAAGTGTAAATTGAAAATAATATGGATACGCGCCCAGCTCTCCTAACCTGGCGAACATGGGTTCCGGGTTTTTCGTCCAGAAAACGATACAGTCCACAACCTCCGGAGAGATTGTAATTTTGCTGATCTGACGCGCATGGAACGGGTTGCGGACATATAGATATCCTTCCTTTATCCGGTTCAAAAACCATTCCGAATAATAGTTGGGAATATCCGTCCTGCGGCTGGCGCTTAAAATCACGGCTTCACTTCCTTAAAAAACGGGAGGCCGTTCAGGCAGCCTGAACGGCCGTCTCATTTATACCTTAAAACAGCTTCCCCCCACAAACTCGCGGAGAATCGAATTCTGCGGAATCTGCTCGCTGCTGACCCCCAGGAAGTAATCCAGGAATTTAAGCAGCCGCTTCGCCTCCTGATACTCCCCGCATTCCCTCGGGATCCCGAACAAAAGCGGCTCTGCATACTGCTTTAACACCGCCAGCTCATACAGAAGCGCGGAATTAAACATCACATCCGCCTCCTCCTGGAACGGGAAGATATTCCGCTCCTCCCCGCGCCGCACCGAATCCCACATGCGGATGGTCACGCGGGCCGAGGATCCGCGTGTCCGCGCGTCGCGGATCATGCGGCGGATCAGCCGCCCGTCTGTGGTAGGGATGCGGTTGTGCTCATCGATATTGAGCTGCGTCAGGGCGCTGATATAGATCTTAAACTTGCTCTCCTTGGGCAGCGTATACGACAGCTCGTCATTTAAACAGTGGATCCCCTCAATCACGAGGATATCGTTCTTCCCGAGCGTCAGGGTCGTCCCCTTGTACTCGCGCTCGCCTGTCACGAAATTGTAGCGGGGCATATTGACCGTCTCCCCGTTAAGGAGCGCTGTCATATCCTCATTGAACTGCTTCAGATCAATGCAGTGCAGGGACTCATAGTCGTAATTCCCGTCCGCGTCCCGCGGGCTGTCCACCCGGTTGACAAAATAATCATCCACCGCGATCGGGTGCGGCTTTAAGCCAAGAGCGCCGAGCTGAATGGAAAGGCGGTGGGAAAAGGTCGTTTTTCCCGACGAGGACGGCCCGGCGATCATCACGAACTTGCTCCGCCCGGACGATGCGATTTGCTCCGCAATGTCCCCGATCTTCTTTTCCTGCAGCGCCTCCTGCATCTGAATCAGATCCCCCGTCCGGCCCGCGGCGATCGCATCGTTTAAAGCGCCCACATTCGGTACGCCCAGCCTGCGCCCCCACCGGCCCGCTTCCTTCTGCACCTCAAACAGCTTCTTCCTCGGCTTTAAGGGCAAAATCTCCTTCGGACTGGCCCTTAAAGGGAGGATCAGGACAAAACCCTCATCATAGAGCTTCAGATCAAAGTAGCGGATCAGGCCCGTGCTCTGCGCCATATACCCGTAAAAATAGTCCTCAAAATGCTCGATGCTGTAGATATTGACCCTTGACGCGCGGCGGTAATGGAACAGCTTTTCCTTGTCGTACATGCCGTGCCTGTGGAAGAGCTCCACCGCGTCGTCTGTATTTTCACTCCGCTTGCGGATCGGCAGATCCAGCGCGACGAGACGCCGCATCTCCTCCTTTACGCGCTCTAAAAGCCCCTGATTAAGGCAGACCGCCCCCTCAGGCTTTATAAAAAGGCTGTTTCCCATAGAAAAGCACACGGTCAGCTTCGTCACATTTTCCTTTCCGGCCACGTCAAAAAACGATTTCAGGAGCAGGAACAGGGCGCTTCTCTGATAGGTGGCAAAGCCCTCCCGGTCCCTGGCTGTAATAAAGCGTACCTCGCAGTCCTCCTTCACCGTCTTGTGCAGCTCCTGAAGCCGGCCGTTTGACAGGACGAGTAAAATATCGTCCTCCATCTTTTCCTGATATGTTTTGGCAATCTCCGCGTATGTAACCCCGTTCCTGTAGCTTCGTCTCTCATCTCCTATCGTCACGTTCAGCATATCGTCCCTCCTCGTAAATAAGCCTTATCCGCACGCTGGTATATCAGGCGTCTAAACCACATGGCACGGAAATACGGTCTTCTCCTTCACCGCCCGCACCTGCCCCCGCAGCCTTCGCTCCAGGTAATCCGCCATAAAATCCACAAAAATATGTTCGATCCCATAATGCCCCGCATCGATCACAGACATCCCCTGCGCCACGGCGTCGATCCCCTCGTGGTGCCCGATATCGCCTGTGACATAGACATCCGCCCCGCTTTTTATGGCCTCCTGTAACGTCCCGCCCCCGGCGCCCGGGCACACGGCGGCCCGGCGGATCCTCTTTTCGCCCCCGTCATCCCCGTACACCGTGACATGCGAAAGCCCGAACGCCTCTTTCACGCGCTCTGCGGCCTCTGAAAGGCAGATTCTCTGCTCAAAGTCCCCGCAAAGCCCGATCCCATAGGGAACGCCCTCCTTCGTGCGGCCCATCTCCTCCAGCACGCAGGTATGCGCAAGCCCCAGGCGCTCCCCGGCCAGGGCGGCCATGCATCCCGGCGCGGCGTCAAAATTTGTGTGCATCGCATAGTACGGGCAGTCCGCCTGAATCAGGCGGAGAAGCCTGCGCCCGATAAAATCGCGGTCCGTTACGCTCTTAACAGGCTTAAAAATGAGCGGGTGATGCGTAAGCAGCATATCTGCGCCGGCCTCCTCCGCCTGGTCAAGAACCGCGTCCGTGGCGTCTACTGCCACCAGGATCGTCTTCACCTCCTTATCGCCGCGCCCGGCCAAAAGGCCCGGATTGTCCCACTCGCAGGCCAGCTCCTTCGGGGCCAGCTCCTCCAGGATCTCCATGATCTCACTGCATTTCATATCGCGCCTCCTCAATCACGGCCAGACGCTCAGCGAGCGCGGCCTGTCTCTTCCTCACGTTCTCTGTCTGCGCCTGCGAAAGCCCTTCAAGGATCGAGCTCACGATCCTCTTCTCCCTGTCCAGATAACGGAAGAGCGCCGGATCCCTTTTTTCAATCAGATCTCTTCCGTACTCATAATAACAGGCCCTTACAAGACGCATTTCTCCCCTTGACACATCCATGACCACATAAAACTTCCCGTCTTCCTCGACCATGGCCTCCCGGTCGATGCAAAAGCCCGCCTGCTCCAGGAAACGGCGCGTCTCGCCTATGTCGGACTGGGGCGACAAAATAAACTGCTTCACCGAATCCCACACATGGCGGCCCTGTTCCAGGATGCGTATGGTAAGCTTTCCCCCCATGCCGGCGATAATCACTGTATCCGCCTCTCCCGGCTTAAGCCCCGAAAGGCCGTCCGACAGGCGCAGCGCAATGCGGTCCGAAAGCCCGTACTCCCTCACATGCTCCTTTGCCCGCTCCAGAGGCCCTTTCCTCACATCCATGGCCAGAGCGCGCGGGGCGACGCCCTCCTTCACGAGATAAACCGGTATGTAGCCGTGATCCGTCCCGATATCGGCCACGGCGCTCCCCGAAGCCACAAAGGAGGCAACCGCCTGCAGCCGTTTTGACAGCTTCACTCTTTCCCTCACCTCCTGTCCATCCGCAGCTATCCCGAAACCGCTTTAAAGCAGGCCCGCCGCGGCCGGCGCTGCGCTAATCCAGGTAATCCTTCAGCTTCTTGCTCCGGCTCGGATGGCGCAGCTTCCTCAGCGCCTTTGCCTCAATCTGGCGGATGCGCTCCCTGGTCACATTAAACTCCTTTCCGACCTCCTCCAGCGTCCTGGGTCGGCCGTCGTCCAGCCCGAAGCGAAGCCGCAGCACCTTCTGCTCCCGATCCGTTAAGGTGTCAAGCACCTCCATGAGCTGTTCGTGAAGCAGCGTGTACGTCGCCGCGTCCGCCGGAACCTGCACATGCTCGTCCTGGATAAAATCGCCCAGATGGCTGTCCTCCTCCTCGCCGATCGGCGTCTCCAAAGACACCGGATCCTGGGAAATCTTCATAATATCCCGCACACGGTCCACCGGCATGTCCATCCGCGCCGCTACCTCCTCCGCCGACGGCTCGCGCCCCATCTCCTGGAGAAGCTGCCTGGATGTGCGGATCAGGCGGTTGATCGTCTCCACCATATGCACCGGTATACGGATCGTGCGGGCCTGATCGGCAATGGAACGTGTGATCGCCTGCCGGATCCACCATGTCGCGTAGGTGCTGAACTTAAAGCCCTTGGAATAATCATACTTCTCGACTGCCTTGATAAGCCCCAGATTGCCCTCCTGGATCAGATCAAGGAACTGCATCCCGCGGCCCACATACCGCTTGGCAATGCTCACCACCAGGCGCAGGTTCGCCTCCGCCAGGCGTTCCCTGGCCGACTCGTCCCCTGCCTCCATGCGTCTCGCCAGCTCAATCTCCTCCTCCTGTGAAAGGAGCGGGACCTTGCCGATCTCCTTTAAGTACATCCGCACCGGATCCTCTAAATTCACGCCCTCGGGTATGCTCAGATCCAGATTTTCCATATCCAGATCGTCCTCGCCGTCCAGATCCTCCTCCAGGAACAAATCGGGATCCATATCCAGATCCTCATCAAAACGGAGCACATCCACCTTATTCCGATCCAGAAAATCATCAATCTGATCCAGCCGGTCCGGACTCAGAAGCTCGCCATGAAAAAAATTCAGAATCTCTTTGTTGTCCAGCACATTTTTTTTGCTTTTAGCCAATTCCAGAAGCTGCGCCAGCTTTTCCTCAAATGTAGTCATCTTTTCTTCCATACAATTCCTCCATCCTTTCACAGCTACCCCGCTGCCGCCGCGCCTCCTGTGTGTACTCTTCCATACGGCAGATGATACGCGAACTGTCCATACGGCTTAAAACGCCTGCTAATACTCTCATTTTATCCCCGCTCCGGCGAAATATGCAGGTTCGCAAGCCCGGCCTGCTCTTTAATGAGCCTCTGCAGCTCGTCAATCCCTTTTGCCCGCCGGATCTGATGCTCCAGGCTGTTTTTCTTGACGCGACGCACCGTCTCTGAAAACGCTTTTTTCTGCTCCTCGTTTGTCAGGGACTCGTCAAGGGACGCATTAAACAGCGCCGCGACTTCCTTATAGCTTCCCTCATCGTCAATAAAACGATTCAGGATCGCCGCGGGCTTCACCTCCCCGGCCTCGCGCGCCTCAAACACCGCCTCAGCCGCGGCGCGGTAGAGCGGCTTCACAAAATCCTCCGGCCCAATGATGCCGTGGATCACATCAAACAGCCGCGGCTCCTCGATCAGCCATGTCAGAAGCAGGCGCTCCGACGAGCGGATCCCTTCCTCCTTCTCCCGCCGTTTCGCGGCCGGGGCCGGCCGCGCTTCCCGCGCCTCCTCCTGCGAAAGCCGCTGCGGACGGGAAGACGCCGCCGGCCCGCCGCGAAGCCCCAGCCGGTTCACCAGCGCCCTCAGATCGTCATAGGGAATCATATATTCCCTGGAAACGGCCTGGATGTAATTATCGCGCTCCAGCGCCTCGGAAAACTCCAAAAGCTTTTCGGCCGCCCGGTTATAGAATTCCGTCTTCTGCTCCGGATCGCCCATGTCATAACCGGATTTGAGCACATCAATCTCAAACAGGAAGCTGTTTCTGGCATGCTCCGCCCGTTTTTTAAACTCCTCCGGCCCCAGCGTCTTCATAAATTCATCCGGATCCTTGCAGGGGCGCATATCAAGAACCCTGGCTGAAAGCCCGGCCTCCCGGAGCATGGGGATCGCCCGCAGCGCCGCCTTCACGCCCGCCCCGTCGCTGTCAAATGTCAGGATCACCTGATCCGTATAGCGCTTCAAAAGGATCGCGTGCCTCTCTGTAAACGCCGTTCCCAGGGAGGCCACCGCGTTCGTAAACCCCGCCTGCTGCATGGCAATCACATCCATATAGCCCTCGCACAGAAACATATGGCGCTCCCTGGACGTCCTTGCATAATTCAGGCCGTATAAGTTCCGGCTCTTGTCAAACAGCGCCGTCTCCGGGGAATTTAAGTATTTCGGCTCCCCGTCCCCCAGCACGCGGCCGCCAAAGCCCACGACACGGCTGTTGACATCCATGATCGGAAACATCACCCGGTTATAAAACTTGTCCCTGGTTCCCCGCTCCTCGATTGTCACCAGCCCCGAATCCTTCAAAAACGCGTCCTCATAGCCCTTGCTGCGCAGATAGCGGTAGAGATCATCGCGGACCTTGTTCGCATAGCCGAGCCCAAAGCGGCGGATCGTCTCATCCGTCAGCCCCCGGCCGGTAAGGTAGGCATACCCCGCCTTCCCCTGCGGCTGCTTTAGCTGATAGTAGAAATAATTTGCCGCCAGCTTATTCGCCGCCAGGAGCGCCGCCCGGCGGTCCGCCATGGCCCTCTGCTCCTTAGAATACTCCATTTTCGGAAGTTGTATCCCGGAACGCTCTGCTAAGAGCTGCACCGCCTCCTGAAACGAATAATTCTCATATTCCATCACAAACGTAATCACATTTCCGCTTGCGCCGCAGCCAAAGCAGTAATACATCTGCTTTGACGGGGAAACCGAAAAGGAAGGCGATTTCTCGTGGTGAAACGGGCACAGCCCGAACAGGTTGCTCCCTTTTTTCTGCAGGCGCACGTACCCGGAAATGATGTCCACGATATCGCTTCTCGTCCTCACTTCCTCCAGAACCTCTTCCGGATAAAACATAGGCGCTCCTCCCCTATATCTTCCAGGATTTCGGGATAAACAGCGCCTCAAAGCGGTCGATCGCATAGCCGTCCGTCATGCCGGCAATATAATCGCAGACCGTTCTCTCCTCTGTCTCGTCCCGCTCCCGCATCATCTGTAAATACTCCTTTGGCAGCTCCCCGATATGCTTTCTGTAATAATCGTACAGCATTTCCAGCATGTGCTGCGCCCTGGTCTCCTCGGTCCTGGCCGCGCCGTTTTCATACACATTTTCAAACATCCACTTCCTCAGGCCGTGCATCGCGCTCTCCATGCCCGGAGACATGCAGATCCGATCCTTTCCCATGCTCTGGCCAATCAGGTCATGGATCATGGTATTGAGGCGCTCCCGGACGCTGTGCCCCAGCACATCCGTATACGCTGCCGGCAGATCCGGCTCCTCAAAGATCTTCGCCCGGATCGCGTCGTCTATATCATGGTTAATATACGCAATCTTATCCGAGAGGCGCACGATATGGCCTTCCAGCGTAGAGGGGCAGCCGCTCGTCGGATGGTTCAAAATCCCGTCCCGCACTTCCCAGGTAAGGTTTAAGCCCTTTCCCTTTTTCTCCAGCGCCTCCACCACCCGGACGCTCTGCTCATAATGGGAAAAACCGCCGCTGCAGAGCTGGTTTAAAATCGCCTCCCCCGAGTGGCCGAACGGCGAATGCCCCAAATCATGGCCCAGGGCGATCGCCTCGGTCAGCGACTCATTCAGCCGCAGCGCCTTTGCGATCGTACGCGCAATCTGCGCCACCTCCAGCGTGTGCGTAAGCCTTGTCCTGTAATGATCTCCCTCCGGCGCCAGAAATACCTGCGTTTTGTGCTTCATCCGCCTAAACGCCTTGCTGTGCAGGATCCGGTCGCGATCCCGCTGATACTCCGGGCGGATATCGCACAGCGGCTCCGCCTGATCCCTGCCCCTTGTATCCGCGCTCAGAGAGGCATAAGGGCTTAAATACCGCCTCTCCCATTCTTCTGTCGTTTCCCTGATATTCATAGCGATCCCACCCTTTTTCAGAACACTTATGAAATATATTTCAAAAGTTTACCCATTATCTTACTATGATATCATATTTTTTACTTTTTTTCAGCCCCTATTCGGATTTATTTCTTACAATTATATGTATGGCGCTGTAAAAATATGACATGATGTTGGAGTCAAAAAGTCTTTTAACATCTGATGCCTGCCGATGGATCCGCATATCATGCTCCCGTAAAATATAATTGTTTTTATTTTCAATTCATGTTATACTATATTTTCAGTCAGGGACGTATTTTTTTCATATTTATCAAGAAAAGGAGAATTCCGTTATGGAAGCACTGGAAACAGTTCTGACAAAATTTAACTCTATTTTATGGGGCAACTGGCTTGTATTTGTTCTGTTAGCCCTTGGCGTGCTCTACACCTTCACGAATGGATTTATCCAAATCCGCTATTTTGGGTTTATCATCAAGAAAACCCTGATCGATTCTTTTAAAGCGAGAAATGAGGACAAGGGAAGCGGCTCTATCTCCACCTTCAAGGCCATGATGGTCACGCTGGCGGGCAATGTCGGCGGCGGCAATGTGGTCGGCGTTGCGACAGCCATTGTGGCTGGAGGCATGGGCGCGGTGTTCTGGATGTGGTTCGCCGCATTTTTCGGCATGGCCTTAAAATATGGCGAGATCGTCCTTTCCCAGCTTTACCGCGGGCGCGATAAGGACGGGAATCTCTTAAGCGGACCGATGTATTACATCCGGGACGGGCTGAAAGCGCCGTGGCTTGGCGTTGTGATTGCCGCGCTGATGTGCCTTAAGATGATGGGCGCAAATCTCGTCCAGTCCAACACGATCTCCGGTATTCTGAACACGCAGTACGGGGTTCCCACCTGGCTGGTCGGTATTTTCCTCATCGGGCTTTTGATGTGCATCACTTTAGGCGGCTTAAAACGCGTTGCGGATATCGCCACCTCCCTGGTGCCGACCATGTCTATTTTTTACATTGTGATCGGTATTCTGGTGATCCTTCTTAATATCGGACAGGTTCCGGCTGTATTTGCCCTGATCTTCTCCGAGGCGTTTTCGATGCAGGCTGTGGCAGGCGGCGCGGGCGGCTATGTAATGGCAAAGGCCATGCAGTTTGGCATCACCCGGGGCATGTACTCCAACGAGGCCGGCGAAGGCACGGCTCCGTTTGCCCATGGCTCCTCCCTGGTGGATCATCCCTGTGAAGAGGGCATTACCGGTGTGACAGAGGTCTTTCTTGACACGATCATCATCTGTACCATCACCGCCCTCGTTATCGGCGTAACCGGAATTTATCAGCAGAGTGATCTGAACGCGACCGTTATGGCTATCTCCGCCTTTGGCACCATCTGGACCCCGTTAAAGCATCTGGGCGCGTTTGCCCTCCTTGTTTTCTGCTTTACCACGCTGATGGGCCAGTGGTTCAATGCGGCGAAAAGCTTTACATATGCATTCGGACCTGCCCTGACCAGCAAGATCAAATATGTTTATCCGTTCCTCTGCATCGTGGGGGCCGTACAGAAGATAAGCCTTGTCTGGACTGTGCAGGATCTGGCCATGGGGCTTGTGATTATCCCGAATATGATCGCCCTGGTTGTGCTCTTCCCGCAGGTGCGCAGGCAGACAAAGGAATATTTTTCCAATCCGAAATTTTATCCGAAGGCTGCTTCTAAAAATTAATAACGAAGTCCTTCAAATGCATTTCATGATCATGACGGCGGCTGCAGTTCCGATCGAGCCGCGTATCTGCCGTGCTGACCGTATAGTAACATAGCAACGGCAGGCGCCCCATCGCAAAGCGATTTTACGGGCTGAAGCCGTCAGATTCCATCATGCAATATAGTCCCTGAGTTTGAACACAAGGCTGCGCCAGCAAAAGCTGGCGCAGCCTTTTTCTGAACCGCGCTGCCTTCTATTTCTGAGACAGGCTTTAAAAGTCTGCAACTCCGCCGCAAGCAGCGAGGCAGCAGCTACGGGTTACAGGCGGCGCCCCGGATTTTTTCCGCAAAGCTTTCCCGCGCGCCCTATTTCCCCGGACTGCCGGATTCCATCAGGGCCGCATACTGCTGAGCCGGCACATATGCCTCGACCAATATCCCGTCTTCCCTGTACTCTTCCTTCAAAAGCTGGCCCATTTTGCGGATCTGCTGGATCTTTGCCGCATCCCGGTACGGATAGAGCCGTTCCAGATAAATCCGCCGGCTGCGGAGGATCCGTTCCAGAAGCAGTTTTAACTCTTCTATCCCCTCTCCGGTCTTTGCCGAAATCCGCGCCTGGTAATCGGAGCGCAGATCCCGCAATACCGCCTCCTCTGTCAGGCAGTCGATCTTATTAAATACAGTTATGATGATTTTATCCTGAATCCCCAGCTCGCGCAGCGTCTCGTATACCACATGCAGCCGCAGATCCATCTGATCATCCGAGCAGTCCGCCACATGGAGCAGGATGTCGCTGTAGCGCGCCTCCTCCAGGGTGCTCTTAAACGCCTCGATCAGATGATGCGGAAGCTTTCTGATAAAGCCCACCGTATCTGTCAGGAGAATCGTCTCCCCGCCGGGGAGCGCGCAGCCTCTTGTCGTCGGATCCAGCGTCGCGAACAGCTTGTCCTCCGCCAGGATCCCGGCGCCTGTCAGGCGGTTTAAAAGCGTTGATTTGCCCGCGTTTGTGTATCCCACAATCGCTGCGGACATAGCATGGCTCTGCCGCCTCTTTTTCCTCGAAATCTCCCGGTGGCGCTTGACGCCCTCAAGCTCCTCCTTTAGCTGCCCGATCCGCCGGTGGATCAGCCGCCGGTCCATCTCCAGCTTCTTCTCGCCCGGCCCCCTTGTCCCGATCCCGCCTCCTAAGCGGGACAGGGAGCTGCGAAGGCCCACCAGGCGCACGGCCCTGTATTTAAGCTGCGCCAGCTCCACCTGAATCTTGCCCTCGCTGCTCGTCGCATGGGCGGCAAAAATATCGAGAATCACCATGGTCCGATCCATCACCTTGGTCTGCAGCGCCTCCTCAAGGCCGCGCATCTGCGCCGGGGACAGCTCGTCGTCGCAGACGATCCCCGTGGCCTTAAACTCCTCTATCTGATCTCTCAGCTCCTCAAGCTTTCCTTTTCCCAGATATGTTCCGGGGTGGATCCGCTCCCGGTTCTGAATCATGCGCCCGACGGCCACGCCGTTCGCTGTCCTGACAAGCTCCGCCAGCTCGTCAAGGGAGCGCTCCGTATCATCCTCCTCACAGGTGCTGACTCCCACCAGGATCACCCGCTCCTCCTCTTCCTTCAGCTCAATTAAATCTGCCATAGCCCTCCTGTCACCGACTCTCTAAAAATGCAATCTCCCTGTCAACCTCCGGAACCGATCCCCAGGAGGCCCGGTACTCCCGGAGCAGCTCCAGCGCTTTCGCAAAGTCCAGCTTCTGCTCATACACCGCCGCCAGGTTGCGCGTCAGCACAGCGGCCGCCTCGCCTTCCGCCTGCAAAAGCCCCTGCTCAAAGTAGCTGACAGCCTCGTCGAGATTCCCCGCCTGCGCAAGGCCAAGCCCCATCTGGTTCAAAATCCCCGGTCCCGCCATGCCGCCGTCAATCGCTGTCCGGCAGTATTCCAGCGCTTTTTCCGTCTCTCCGGCCTGCCTGGCCGCCTCTGAGAGCGCTGTCAGCGCAGCCGATGCCGCGGCCTGCGCGCTCTGATCCGATACCTTTGAAAGTCCCGCCGCCGCCTCGTAATCCGTCTGCGCCGTCTCAAAATTGCCGGCCATCGCCTCAGCCGCCGCCTTATAATACCGGTATTCCGCCCTCTCGCCTTCTACCTGCTCCAGCGTGCCGTACGTATATGCCGCCGCCGCATAGTCCCGTGCCAAATACTCCGCCTCGCCCCGGTACTTTAAAATATCAAGCTCAAACCGGTCCACGATCCCGTCAGACGCTTCCAGCGCTTCCTCAAAAGAAGCGATTGCCCCGCCGTAATCCCCTTCCGCCATCCTCTCAATGCCCGAAAGCCTGGCCTCCTTTGCCTCTTTCGACTCCCCGCACCCGCATAACAGGACGGCTGCGAGCAGGCCGGCGCACAAACTGATCCGTTGTCTCATCCGTTATTCTTCCCTCTTTCCTCTGTGATGTATTCTTGGAATCCCGCTGCACCCGCCTTTGCTGCTGATTTTGTGGGTACATCGTGTAAATGCATCCGCCCCGCAACGTTTAATTCGTGTTACGGTTCACACCCCTGCCGGGCTGTGCCCAGTAATACGCTTCGCGATGCACACAAACCGCCAGAAAATGCGGTTTGGCGCCGCTGCCCTCGGGTTTTCCGCGACTTCCGCTGCGCTGCACTCACAAAAAACACCTCGCATTGGCTGATGTGTGAACAGTAACTAATTCGTCCCTGTGCTCCCATGCCCTCCCCGGTCCGCATGGCCCAGAAGCGCCGTCTCCTCAAAGTCGAGCGCCGGCTGATGCTCCATAATCCGGAACTGGCAGATGCGGTCATTTACATGGATCACCGTATCCCGCAGGGCATACGCCGGAAAAAACCACTGATCCTGATCCCCGCAGTAGCTCTCGTCAATGACCCCCATATGGTTTGTCTGTATGATCCCGAAATTTTTAAACGTACTGCTCCTGGGGACCACATGGGCCTCATACCCGGCCGGAAGCTCCATGGCCACGCCCAGGGGAATCAGGGCAAATTCACCCTTTTTAAGCGTAACCTCCTTCGCCGCCCGCAGATCGATCCAGTCCGATTTGCCGCCAATATAGGCAAGCTTTTCTATGTCCTCCGTGAAATATTTGATTCTGATCTTCATGTGTCATTCTCCTGTCCTTTGTCGTTCCTGCTGATATTCACCGTTATTAACGCAATGCTGTAATAGCGGCTGATTAGTATAGCTCAATTCAAATAACTCTATGCATTATAGATTTTACAGACTACCACGATACTTGTGTTTTTCCGGACAATAATGTAAAGTTATTTAAATTGGCTTATATTAGTTTGTACAAATCCAAAACAATTGATACAATTTAACGATGACCCGACTTTTGCTCCCGGCATCCTATCATAAACTCAAGCTCCTAAGCATGTCTTTCAGAATCAAGGCAGGCCGATCATGTAGCCATCATCAGGCTCTGCATATATCCTTATATAATTGACATCGATTCCCCCGCATCCTCTGACAGCTCCCGCTCCTCCCCTGCCGCAAGCTTCAGCTCCTCCTCCGCCTCCAGCCGGAACTCATCCAGCTTATCCTGCGCCGGCACAGGCAGCTCCTTTGTGGATCCGACGCCGAAACGCCGGAGAAATTCCTCTGTGGTCGCAAATAAAGCCGGCCGGCCCGGCGCGTCCAGGCGGCCCACCTCATAGACGAGATTATAATCGATCAGGCGGTTTACGGCATGATCCGACTTCACCCCCCGGATCTTCTCGATCTCCAGCTTGGTGATCGGCTGCTTATAGGCAACGATGGAAAGCGTCTCCAAAGCCACATCGGTCAGAACCTGCTTTTTGGGCGCGGACGCCACCTCGATCAGGTTTTCATAGTATTCGGCCCGGGTGCACATCTGCCAGCTATCCTCCAGGCGGGTGATCTGCATCCCGTGCTTTCCCCTGTCGTAGCGCTTTTTAAGGCGCAGCGCCGCCTCCCGCGCCGTGTCCATATCCGCCCGCAGGGCGGCTGCAAGCTGCCTTGTCTCTACGGATTTGCCCATGGTAAACAGCACGGCTTCCACGATGGCCTCTTCCTCTGCACTCTTATTTTTTTTCATCAAAATCCTCCAGGCCCTCCAGGGAAATCTCCTCTGCCCCTTCTGTGTCCCGGGCCTCTATGTACATGTCGCCAAAAGGCGCTTCCTGGCTTAAATACACGCTGCCGATCTTCATCAGCTCCAGCACGGCCAGAAAGGTCACCACCACGTCCAAGCGGTCAGTGCGGCGCTTTAGAACCTCGTGAAAGCGAAAACGCCTGTGCGTCCTGGCATACTCCATCACAGATCCGATCCGCTGCTCTAAGCTGACCGATTCCTTGCGGATGGCGCCGAAACGGCTCCGGATCGGATCGATCCTGTCCTCGCTCCGCTTCATGACCGACTGAAAAATCTTCTGCAGCTTGGCCAGCGTTAAGCCCTCTAAGAGGCTGTCCAGATCAACCGGCGCCTCATGCCTGGCCACCTCCTTCGGGATATCGGGTTCCCGGTAGAGAATAAGCTGCGCGTCCTGCTCCAGCTCCATAAGCTCACGGGCCATATATTTGTACATCTTATATTCCAGCAGGCGGCGCGCCAGCTCTGCTCTCGGATCCTCCTCTTCCTCCTCTTCCTCCCTGGCGGGCAGAAGCATCCGCGACTTGATGTCAATCAGCGTGGCCGCCATGACTAAAAAGTCGCTGACCACGTCCAGATCCTCCTCCTCCATGCGGCTGACATAGTCCAAATACTGCTCCGTGATCAGAACGATGGGAATGTCGTAGATACTGACTTTATTTTTCTCGATCAGATGCAGCAGCAGATCAAGCGGGCCTTCAAAGTTATCGAGCTTGTAGGAAAGAACCATTCCAAAACCTCCCTTAACAGCCGTCCCCGCCGCCGCGGATCGTCACCCACACGAGATGCGGCCGATCGTTCAGACGGATATTGATCGAATGCGTGCCGAGCCCCCGGCTCACAATCATCGTCTTTCCCTCCCGGTCAAAACGCCCCGCGCACCAGGGCAGGAAAAAATGGTACTGCGGCGTCATCACGCCGCCCAGGAACGGGATCCGGATGGTGCCCCCGTGAAAATGTCCGGAGAGAGTTAAATCCGCCCCCCATTTCCGGCACTCCTCAAAAAACAGGGGCGAGTGGAATAAAAGGATCTGAAACCGATCCGCCGCCGCCGCCCCCACGCGCTTTTTTAGCGTCCCCTCCGGGAGCGCCGGGATCGTAAAGCGGCGGCTGTAATACTCCCCGTCTAAGTTGGCCCCCGTGACGCGGATCGTTTCCCCGAAATCCGCGCTTGCATCGGACAGATAACACACGCCCGCCTCCTCAAGCGCTGTTTTAAATTCCTCGTACTGATCCCCGTAAATGTCCCGCTCTTCGTTCATCCGCTCCTCATGGTTCCCGTTCGCATAGTAGACCGGAAAGCGTCTGGCCAGCCGCCTGACAAGGCAGAGGGCCGGCTCCATGTCCCGCTCCCCCTTGCACACCATCATGTCCCCGCCGATCAGCACCGCATCCGGGCGGATCCGTTCGATCTCCCGCACCAGCCGCTCATTGCGCGCGCCGAATTCATTATTATGTAAATCCGAAAGAAATACAACATTCACCTCGCCTTTCGGAAACTTTTTTGTGGGGATCACGTACTGCTGTGTGACGAAATGCTTCTTTTCATACTCCGACCAGAGCGCCAGTCCTCCCGCAATCCCCAAAAAGCCTGCAAACAGCGCAGCAAACAACGCCCATCCCTCCTGCCTGTCAAAATCCGGCCGGGCCCTTTGGAAACAGACGCCGGGCCCGGCCCCCAAACCGGCAGCCATGCCCTGCCGCGCAGGCAGGCATAGCTGCCGGACGTTCTCATTCCAGCGGCAATCCGCAAACGGAAGTCAGTGGATATTTTTGTAAAAATTCGTATACGGAGCCAGATCCATGCGCACAAAATAGCCCTGCTCATGCTCGCAGACCGGGCAGTATTTCGGCGCTATTTTTCCCTCATAGATATAGCCGCAGTTTAAGCACACCCAATTCGTGTCCTCCTCGGAGGCAAACAGGGCGCTCCTCTCCAGAAGCTCCGCAAAGAGGCCAAAACGGTCGCCGTGCGTCTTCTCCACCTCGGCAATCATGTGGAACACCTGGCCGATGCGGTCAAAGCCCTCTTCCAGGGCAATATCGCCAAATTCCCGGTACACCGGATCATGCTCCTCAAACTCATTGTGCTCCGCAGCGCGCAAAAGCTCCGCTGTCTTCCCATGCAGATCCACCGGATAGCCGCCGTCGATCTGGATCGTCTCGCCGGTCAGCTCCTTTAAGAAGTTGTAAAACACCTCCGCGTGCTCCTTTTCCTGATCCGCTGTGTACTGGAACACCCTCTCAATCACCGGAAGGCCCTCCTGTTTCGCCGTCTCGGCGGCAAAGGTATAGCGGTTCCTGGCCTGGCTCTCCCCGGCAAAGGCCCGCATCAGGTTTTTTACGGTTCTGCTTGATTTTAAATTTGCATCCATTGCATATCCCTCCTGTCTCATTCAATCACATAGTAACACATGAATTGTTTTACGTAGTATATCCTGAAACAGGAAAAATATGCGTGCTTACCGGATCCAGACGCCGTTCGCGTCCACCCGGTAGCCGTCGGGCGTGGTCCCGTTTACAAACAGGCTCCCGTTTGCATCCACATAGTACCAGAGTCCGGATGTCTCAATCCACTGCCCGAAAGCCATGGAACCGTTCGCGTCAAAATAATGCCAGGTTCCGTTCACCAGATGCCACCCTGTCAGCATATAGCAGTCTGTTCCGAAGCCATAGACCCTGCCGTTATTCCTGAAGGTTTCCCCGCGCGCATAGCCGCCGGTCTTCTTGATAAACTGCCAGCCCTGCGCCGTCTCGCTCCAGGTTCCCTCTACCTCCGGATACGCCTCCCGGCCCACAGCCATCCCCTGTGTATTCTGGCCTCCAAGCGGTCCGGCAGCGCCCTGCGACGCGGCGGCCGCCGCAAAGCCATAATCAAGAAGCTTCTTTGTGTCCGCATAGTGCGTCTGTCTGCTCTTTAAAATCACAACGATCAGGCGTACGCCGTCCTTTTCCACACATGTGACAAGCGTATTCCCCGCAAGGGAGGTAAATCCTGTCTTTCCGGCCACAAAGCCCGGGTAATATTCCGCCCTGGACGGATCCAGCATCTTATGGCCCATCGTGAGCTCCCGCACAGACGGGACGCTCTTGCTCGCCGGAAAGCTGTACTTTAAAGTGGAAGCGATCTGGCGCACCGTTTCATTTTCAAAGGCCGCCCTGGCAATCAGCGCCATATCGCGGGCCGAGGTAAAATGCTGCGGATCATTGAGCCCGTTTGGATTTACAAAATGCGTATTTGTGCATCCCAAAGCAGCCGCTCTCTGGTTCATCAGGCCCGCAAAGCCCTCTATACTTCCTCCCACGTGCTCTGCCAGCCCGTTCGCCACCTCATTGGCTGATTTTAACAGAAGGCCGTACATGCAGTCTTTCACGGAAAACTGATCCCCCGCCTTCACCTTCAGCGTGACGGCCCCTGACTCCAGCCGGCTCACGGCCGTCTCCGAAAAGGTCACCGTGTCCTCAAATGAGCAGCGTTCCGCCACCAGAAGCGCGGTCATCAGCTTCGTGGTGCTTGCCGGATAAAAGTGCGTGTCCGCATTCTTTTCATACAAAAAGCGGTTGTGCGTCACATCATAGAGAACCGCGCCCTCAGCGGCAATCTCCAGGGCCTGCGCCTGCGCGTCCTGCTGCGCGGTTGCCGGCTGCGCGGGATTGTTCCCTGTTCCCTCACCCTCCGATCCCGGGCCGGCGGCGTATGCGCCCAAAGGAAGGCCAAATGTAAGAACCGCCGCCAGAAGCAGGCCGAGCAGAACGGATACGCGCGGCCTGTGCACAGCGGCGGAATGCGACAGCGATTGGTTGTTCATCATATATGCAGGTTTCTCCTTATGTTTAGTATGTACTCTCGGAATCTCGCTGCGCCTGATTTTGTGAGATGATTTTTTGTCAGATGTGCACAAATTTATGAGGCGTACGTGGAGCGTACGTTGATTAAATTTGGGTGCATCTGGCGGAAAATCAGCCGCAAAAGCAGGCGCAGAGAGATTCCGAGAGTACATTAGTAACAGCTCCCGCGCTGCGCGCGCGTAAACTGTATATTTATTTTACTTTATTTTCCTGCTGCATGCAATGAATTTAAACGGCAGAATTTTTTACGTTTTCATTACGGCCCTTCCCCGCTCTCACGGGCCAAAGAACGGTCACGAAGTCAACAACCCCGCTGCAATGACAGCGGGGTATCTGACCCTCGCGGCAGTCGCCAAATGTGCATGCAAGCATGCCCACTTGGCTCGTTGCTCGCGGGAATAACCTGCACAAGTTATTTCGTGACCGTTTCTTACAGATCAGGCGGCAAAGAATATGCGGGCTTCTCACCATAAGCGATGGCCCGCATAATTTCACCGGCGCGCTTCATGCGCCGCCCGCATCCTGCGCCTCTTTACACACATCCACCCATTCCAGATAACCGGAAGCCTGCTCCAGCTCTCCCATGGTCAGCTCAATCGCGCTGTTGGCGCTCCCGCAGGCCGGGTAAACGCTCTCAAAACGCCTCAGGGACTCGTCGAGATAGACCTCCACGCCTTCCCGGATCCCAAAGGGGCAGACGCCGCCGACGGCATGTCCCACCAGCTCTGTCGCCTCGTCGGCGGTGAGCATCTTCGCTTTTGCCGAAAATTTTTCTTTATACTTATGATTATCGATCTTCCTGTCCCCGGCCGTGACGATCAGGATGGGTTTTTCCCCTATCTTAAAGGACAGGCTCTTGGCGATCCGCGCCGGCTCGCAGCCGACGGCCTGCGCGGCCAGCTCTACGGTCGCGCTCGACGTATCAAACTCCAGTATCCGCCTGTCCAAATCCCACTTCTTCAGCCACTGCCTTGCCCTCTCCAGCGACATGTTCCATCTCTCCTGTTCTTATAAATATTTCTTTCTCAGATCCGCCGCGCTCTCTGCGGATAAATAGCCCGGGGCCACGTCGAATACGGTCTTGCAGCCCGTCTGCCCCTCCTGGTTCATCTTATACGCGGCCCTTGCATACGCGACGATAATAGAGGATGTGAATTCCGGGTTGGAATCCAGCTTTAAGCTGTACTCAATCACATGGCTGTTCTCCCCGTTCCAGCCCGTTTTTCCGCTGCGCAGCACAAAGCCGCCGTGCGGAAGACGGCTGTGATCGCGCTTTAACTCTTCCTCTGAGATAAAATGCACGGTCGTGTCATAATCGGAGAAATAATTGGGCATGGTCTTGATTTCCCGCTCAATCCGGGCCTGATCCGCGCCCTCCTCTGCCACGACAAAGCACTCCCTGGTATGCTTCTCGCGCGTGGTAAGAGCCGGGGCCGCTCCGCTGCGCACCGCCTCCAGCGCGCTCTCAACCGGTATGGTGTACTGTCTGGCATCCTTTACCCCCTCGATCCGGCGGATCGCGTCTGAATGGCCCTGGCTCACGCCCCTGCCCCAGAAAGTGTAGTTCTCGCCCCGGGGAAGAGAAGCCGCCGCGTACAGCCGGGCAATGGAAAACATCCCCGGATCCCATCCCGCGGAGATCACAGCCACCTTACCGCTCTTTCTTGCCGCCGCGTCCACGGCCTCAAAGTGATCCGGAATCTTTGCATGGGTGTCAAAGCTGTCCACCACATTAAACCACCTGGCGCACTCCGGGGTCTGGACCGGGAGATCCGTGGCGCTGCCCCCGCAGAGGATCAGCACGTCGATCTCATCCTTCATGTGCTCCGCCTCGTCCGCCTTAAGAACCGGAACCCCTTCTGTCAGGATGGAGACGCACGCCGGATCCCGCCGTGTGAAAACCGCCTTAAGCTCCATATCCGGATTCTGCCGGATCGCGCACTCCACGCCTTTTCCCAAATTTCCGTAGCCAAAAATACCAATCCTGATGCTCATGTCTTACTTTCCTCCATATTTGCCTTTAAATTTATCCTATTTTTGGAACATTTATTACTGTTTAGAAAATCCGAACAGTTGATAATATATCTTTAATTTCCAAAAAAGGCATAAAAAGGGAGTGATTCCTCACTCCCTCGTCAGTTGGATATTATTATACAATAGAACCAGAAAAAAAGCCAGCGTTTTTTTGCCCGGCCGCGGCGCTGAAAACCATCTGTTGTAACAGTTCAGATAGGTCTGCGCACCTGCTGCGCTGACCGTACGAAAACGTGGCGGCAGCAGGCATCTGCCCCATCGCGAAGCGATTTTCATTGGCAGATGCCGTAACAGTTCAGGTTATCTGAACTGTTACCATCTGTTTCATCCGCCTCACCTCTGCCCCGTAAACTTCTCCGCAATCGCCCCGCTGTAATACGCCTGCAGAAGCTCTTCCAGATCCTTAATCTTCTCCTTCAGCTCCCGGCCGACATCCGTATCGCCCACACATTTGCGCTCCGGCACCCATTTGACCATGCGGCTGTCGGAATGGATATCGCTCTCATTTTCAATCGCCGCCTCCGTGGACTCAAACGGGTCGTGGGCCGCGAGGATCAGCCCGTAGGAGTTATAGATCAGCGTATATCCCGCGATGCCCGTCTCCTTCTGGTATGCCTTTGAGAAGCCGCCGTCTATGACTAACAGCCTTCCGCCGCACTTGACAGGGCTCTCGCCGTCCTTTGATTTGACCGGGACATGGCCGTTGACGATATGCGCCTCCGCGGAGCGCAGGCCGAATTCCGCCAGGATGCGGCTGACCGCCGTCTCATCCTCCAGAAAGCGGTAATAGGGATTCTTTGTCTCCTTGTGCGTCTCCTTCTCCGCCAGGAAATACCGTTCGAAGGTGGCCATCTTATCCTTGCCGAACAGCGGGGAATCCTCGTGCAGCCAGATATACCACATCAGATCGCGCCCCTTTTCGCGCTCCGCCTTATCGACTGCCACAAAGCCCTTGCGGATGTAGTTGTCAAGCGTGTCGTACAGCGCGCGGCCGCGGTACGTTTTCCCGTAAATCTCCACTGCCTTGAAGGTTCCGTCCTCATTGAGCGGCACGCAGCCGTGATAGAGGAGGTTGTTGTTGTAAACCTTATAAAGGCTTCCTCTGGCGAGCAGGAATTTCATATGCTGCTGCAGCCTCTTGCAGTTGATAAAGGCCCTCTCCAGCCGCTCCATGATCTCCGCCTCCTGCTCTGTGAAGGCATAGGGATCTTTGGGATCCACGGTGGGGAAATTCGTGTCCAGAAGGGCGTACTCTTTACCGTTTATCGTGATCACGCCCCGCTCAAAATCGATCCGGTGCAGGAGATTTCGTTTTTCCAGATGAAATTCCGGATGGCGGCGGATAATCTGGCCCTCTGCCTTAAACTGGATGATGGAAATGGCCTTGTGCATCTTTAAATTGATCTCCATCTCCGACGCGTCGTGGGAACCGCCCTTTAACTGGAAGCACGCGCACGGATCGTCTGCGTACGTGTTGATGGCAAAGGTGGCCAGCGGCAGCATATTAATCCCGTACCCGTCCTCGAGAATGTCCAGGTTCCCGTAGCGGGCGCAGTTGCGGATCACATTGGCAATACAGCCCGGCTGTCCGGCCGCCGCGCCCATCCAGAGCACGTCGTGGTTGCCCCACTGGATATCAATGGAGTGATAGCTCATCAGCTTGTCCATGATGATATGCGGCCCCGGACCGCGGTCGAAAATATCCCCCACGATGTGCAGGTGATCCACGGTCAGGCGCTGGATCAGCTCGCTGAGCGCCACAATAAACTGCTGCGCCCTGCCGACACGGATGATGGTCTGCACAATCGCGTCATAATACGACTCCTTGTCCGCCAGATCCGCCTTCTCGGTGATGAGCTCTTCCATCACGTAGGCAAATTCCGCGGGAAGCGCCTTGCGGACCTTGGAGCGCGTATACTTGCTCGCCGCGCGGCGGCAGACCTCGATCAGCCGGTATAAGGTAATCTTGTACCAGTCGTCCGGATTTTTCTCCGTGCGCAGGATGCGGCCCATCTTCTCCGTGGGATAGTAAATCAGCGTTGCAAGGGACTGCTTGTCCTGGCGGCTCAGCGTGTTTCCAAACACATCGTCAATCTTGCGCTTCACCGCGCCGGAGCCATTCTTCAGCACATGCGAAAATGCCTCGTACTCGCCATGGATATCCGTGAGGAAATGCTCGGTTCCCTTTGGCAGGTTCAAAATCGCCTCCAGGTTAATAACCTCCGTGGACGCGGCGGCAATCGTCGGATACAGCTCTGATAAACGCTCTAAATAGCGGGTTTCCAGTGATTTCATGGGACTCTTCCTCCATAAGGAAACGTCTATGACATTTCCTGTCGTTTCATTAAAATATCTGAATCTTACAGCAGCAGCCATCCGCTGCCAGAACCGTTACAATTGAGTTTAATATACCATACCCATATTGCAAAGTCCATAATATTTTTCGGCTATTGGGCGGCTGCGCGGCCGCAGGCGCGCAGACTTCCCGGAACGGTTACCGGCCGTCAGCGGATCGTAATCCGCCCCTGCCCGCGCGGATCGGCGTATTCTTCCCCCGCCACGCCGCCAAGGTGCGTATATAAGCGGTGATCGTATCCACATCCACCATTGTCTCATCCTTTATGATCGGGCAGCCGGTAAACATGCTCATCCCGGAGCCGCCGGCCTGTCCCTGACCTTGTTATTACAGCGGATTTTGACGAAAATTAGGAAGAACAAGTTCAGCAAAAATGAAATGCGTTCTTCTTCACCCCCGCCATCCGCAAAAACTCCTTCATCGCCGACGTGACATACCTCCCCTTTTTGACCGCAAACGTCACATTCCTCTTTGCCAGCGGATCCCCCAGCTTATAGTATGCCAGCCGATCGTGCTCCCGCACGCACTCCACGATATCGGAGCGGACAAACACAGCCCCCACTCCGTTGGACGCGATATTCACCGAAGTCAGAACCTGATCCACATACATGGCTGTCTTCTGCACGAAACCGGCGTTCCGGCAGATGGCAAGCCCCCGCTGGTACATATCGTTCCCCGGTTTCATGGTGATAAACGGGCTTTCACTGAAATTCTCCAGCGGAACCGGCGCCGCCGCTTCCCTTGCATATTTCCCTGAAACAATATCGCCGCATGACAGACGGTACGGCGCAAGCTTCTTATTGATCGGCCACTGGGCCGGCACGGCCATAATCAGGGTTTCCGTTTTGTAAAAATACCGTTCCACCGCAGGGGCGTTCTCCTCCAGCGCGGTTTCTATCACCAGATCCAGCGTCTCGTCCTCCAGCCCCTCGCGCAGCTCTTTTACATTTCCCTCGAGAAGATCAATCGTCACATTCGGATACCTGGCCCGGAAGCGGCCGATCAAATCCGGAAATACAAAAGAGCAGAAAAAGGAAGATCCACCGAGGGAGAGCGAGCCTGTCTTCAGCCCCCTCAAGTCTTCAAAATACGATTTTAAGTTTCTCTGGATAAACAGGATCTCCTCAACAGATTTGATGTAATGGGCGCCCTCTTTGGTGATGGTAAGAGGTATGGTGCTCCTGTCAAATATAGCGGCCCCCACTTCCCGCTCTGCCTTGCGCACCATATTGCTTAAGGCCGGCTGGCTGATAAACAGCTTTTTCGCCGCTTTTGAAAAGCTTTTTTCCTGA
The DNA here is from genome assembly GCA_910575795.1 of Clostridiaceae bacterium. GTDB lineage: Bacteria > Bacillota > Clostridia > Lachnospirales > Lachnospiraceae > Otoolea > Otoolea muris. Next base: position 100,920 of record CAJTGE010000018.1, read on the forward strand.
TATACAGCGTATACGTATTTCATCTCATTCAGCAAATTGATTCCTCACCTTCCTGATTTAAAGCTGTGGTATTCGGGTATCATTTGAAATGTATTTTTAATGTAACGATTATTATAGCGGAAATGCGGAATTTTAGCCACTGTCCGGTAAGGAGGGCGTCCGGGCGTTATTGCGTAAGGGTAAAATAAATATAATATATGGCAGCCAGGGGATGGATGCGGGAAGGCCTCAAAAACCGCCCCAGCGCTGGCCGGGGCGGTCCTGTTTCCATACTTTATCTGTTATTCGGCCTTTCAGCGCATCTTACTCCCTGTGAATCCGCGGACTACTCCTCACCCAGGCAGACCATTCTGCCGTTCCGGACGATCACCGTCTCCTCTGCGGTTCCCTCGTCAAAGATAACCGTCGGATTGTACTGTACCATGTCGATATGTACCGTGGAACGGGCCGGCTGGCCGTAGTAGAAGCCGTTGCCCATGGCGATGTGGCAGGTTCCGCGGGCCTTTTTCTCTTCCTCGAAATCGCCGTTAAACATGCAGGCCGGGTTCAGTCCGATACCGATCTCGGCGATGTTGTCTGAATCCTTTATCTCCGCAATCTGGCGGCGAATCTCCTTGCAGATCTTGGCGTCTCCGCCCATGACCTCCACGATGCGTCCTTCCTCGATTTTCAGCTCAACCGGGGTCGTCGGGCAGCCGTAGTAGCAGATCGGCCCGTCGATGACCAGCTTGCCGTGCGTTGTGCCGATCACCGGCCCCAGGGAAACCTCTCCGTCGGACCAGGCCATGGCATCGCCCGGATTCCTGGCGATTCCGCACTCGATGATCGGCTCCATGGGATTCATGTCCATATACAGATCCGTTCCGGCCGGCGTGGTGATGTGCGCTTTCCTGTGGCCGCGCCAGATCGCCTGCAGCTTTTCTCCGTCCGCATACACGGCCTCATAGTCGGCCAAGGCGCCGCCGCGGGTGAAGTTGTCGATATTTCTCAGGCAGATGGAAACCTCGCGCAGCTTTTTCTGATTGATCAGCTCCTTTAAGTGGTTGTTGTAGATAGCCGCTCCGGACGCCGTGGTCATGCCAACAAACACGTCGCATGCATCCATGCCGAGCTCCAGGGATTTCGGGAAAATGGTCGCCTTGTCTTTTCCGCGGATGGGCATCATATAAATGCCGTACTCCGCGCCGCACTTGAGCGCCGCTGCCGCCATCGCGTTGGCCATGCGCATATCGGTCTGCGGATCCGTCACAATCAGCACTTCCTCGCCCGGCTTTACCGCCATCAGGTTCGATAAAATATAATCCGCGCGCTCCATACATTCGATTACTCTGTTGTCTTCCATTGTCTGATCTCCTTTTCTTTTATATAATATTTGTTGCTGGTTTCTCTGTTTTTGCCGTACTGTCTCTGCCGCGGCCCGCTTAAGCCGACGCCTTTACCTCTTCCTCATTAAATACCGCGTGGTTGAGCTCGCCCTGCATCTCGGAGATGCATACCGCGGCCACCAGGTCGCCGACGGAGTTGGTGGACGTGTGAATCTGATCCACAATCCGGTAGATTCCGGCTACCAGCGCATAGGCGTCCAGGGGAAGTCCCATCTGCGTCATCAGCGTCAGGCTGATAACGAGGCCGATCTGCGGGGTGGCCGCGCATCCCACGCTTAAAAAGGTGGCCTGTATCACCATCATAACCTGCTGCTGCAGGCTCAGCTCCACGCCGTAGAGCTGCGCGGCAAACAATACAACGATTCCAAAATATGCGCACGTCCCGTTCATCTGCGCCGTACACCCAAGAGGCAGGACAAAGCTTGCAATGTCCTTCGGAACCCCCATTTTCCGCGGCGCGATATCCATGGATACCGGCAGCGCCGCAGAGGACGTGCAGGTGCTGAATGCAATCATCCACGGCTCAAACGCCTTTTTCCAGAAACGGATGGGATTGACCTTGCCAAAGACGGTCAGAAGGATCCCGTAGCCGGCTGTGCACATGATGATCCCGGCCAGATAATCGGTGGCGATAAACTTAAGCACCGGGCCGAAAATAGCGATGCCGTACTTTGCCAGCGCCACGGTCATGAGGCTGAACACGCCGTAAGGGATGATCCCCAGAATCATATCAATAATTTTAAACATCGTTTGGGATAACAGCGAAATCATGTCGGCCAGAGGCTTTGCCTCTTTGCCGATGCTGATAATCGCAAATCCCATGAACAGGGAGAATACGATGATCTGCATCATTTCCCCGCTCGTTAAAGATGCAAAGGGATTGGCCGGAATCAGATCCAGAAGCGTCTGGTAAATCCCCGGAAGCTCCTTGACCTCGGCCACGCTGTCTACCGTTCCGAGCACCAGCCCTCTTCCCGGCTGAATCAGATTGGCCAGAATCAGGCCGATCGTAGCCGAAACAGCGCCGGTCGCCAGAAACCACGCAATCGTCTTTACTCCAATGCTCCGAAGCTTCTTAATATCGCCCAGCGAAAGCGCCGCGTCGATAATACAGAAGAACACCAGCGGAACTACAATCATTTTAATCAGCTTGATGAATAAATCTCCCACAAACTGGAAAAATGGAAGGACATAGCCGCCTATCGCCGCATTCTCCACGCCCCCGAGGAAATTCAGGATATACCCGAATACAATGCCCGCAAACAGCGCGATAAAAATTTTGACATACAGCGGCGTCTCCTTTTTCTGGTTCCCCTTCCCCATGCCAGGTACCTGTTCTGCCATATAAGACCCCCTTTTCTAATTCAAAACATTTGTTTTTATATTCCTCATGAGGTTTGTACATATTCTACAAAAAACGGCGGAAAAATAAAACGGTTATGCACATTTTGGTATAGAGCATAACTGTTTTGTAATAACTGCCTGGCAGAGGGGAATTGACGCCGCATATTGAAGCGGAAGGATTGCGGTTTTCTGTGACTTTCGCTGCGCTCACAAAAAGCACCTCGGATTGGCTGATGTGTGAACAGTAACGCATTGCGGGCCGCGGCTGCCATGCCCTGCATTTTATAGTGGCAAATGGAGAATGGATGTGATAGAATTAAGCATAAAATAGTATGTACTCACGAAATCAGGCGCAGGGAGATTCCGAGAGTACATTAGTTATATAGGAGGGCTGATATGCTTGATACGATACCTGGCAAAAAAGAAATGGCGGATTTAGTTGGAGAACCTTTATATGATATATGGAACAAGCTATGCGCTTTAATTGACGAAAAGTATGATATGGACTGTTTGTGGAATAAAGGCGGTAAAGCTTGGAAATATGAATACAAATACCGTCGGGGCGGCAAAACGCTGTGTGCATTATATGCAAGGGAAAACTGCGTGGGTTTTATGATTATCTTAGGGAAAGGGGAACGGGCAAAATTTGAAGCAGACAGGGAGAATTACTCAAAAGAAGTTCAGGAAATATATGATGAAGCCCAGACTTACCATGACGGGAAATGGATCCTGTTTGAACCAGAGGATACTTCTTTATTTGACGATTTCATTCGGCTGCTGAGAATCAAAAGAAGGCCGAACAGAACGTGAAGCTGCTGTTAAATCATACCTACAACTCCCGGTTTATGAGGAAAACAGGATAATAGTTTCCTTTGTAATGATTTATACTGTAAAATCAACACTTTTATCCTGATATATTCGGATAACGGTATTGATTTTACAGCATTTAAACTAAATATCAGGCTATGTATGCCTCTTTTTTGACGGACATATTTCATGGCCTGGATCATACCACAATACATGAAAGTGTTCATTCTCACGAATCCCTACTATACGGAGCCGATTCTGCAGTGCAAATGAAAATACAGAATCCTCATATCCCTCCAGGCGCCTTGTCTTAAACCTGTCGAATGCATCATTTGATAACATATCAATCGAAAGCAGATGATGCTTCGATTTTCCCTCATCATGAGTCTGACTCTTTACCTCTGCCCATGTCATATTGCTGTAATCAATCATTTTCTCCATGACTTCATGATGCAAAAAATCATCCCTGTTCAAATCAAAAGCGAATTTACCAGAACGGTCAATCATATCAAACCGCCAGATAACCTTTTTTCCATCCGTACCATATCCCGGTTCTTTTACAGTGCGTTTTAAACTTACAGTTGTCTTTTTCTTCTTTGTTGTTTTATTCGCCATATCTATAAACTTCCGTAATACTCTCCCATGCTTTCCTTTGTAATAACCGTCCTGCACTTAGCCCCGTCAGGTAAGCCATTTCTCGCATCTTTCCACGGTGCTTCACTGTGCGACAATTCCCTTAAATCATACGGCGCCATGTCCCCATAATCACGAATCACAACATTTACAGAGTCTTTTTCGTCTTCTGTCAAATTTTCCGGAGTCCCCTTTGAGAAATCATTTATATCAACAGAAAATTTCCCCTGATGCGCATGAAACAATTCCGGACATACCGGTCCATTGGCCCATGCTTCAAATTCTTCATCAAACATAGGCAACCCTGTCCATGCCAAATGCCACGCCTGTGAATAATAGCAGAGCTTTTGGAGCTTCCATGTGCTCATTTTGCCGCATTTATGCAAAATATATTTTGTCACATCAAAAACCGTTGCCATGCTTCTCCCTCCTTTGTAACATTCAACACCTCTGATCCTGCACACACATTTCCTCACACCTGCGAATGCATGCATCGTTAATATTAATATATGCTATCCATTTCGTTCTGTCAATATCCCTGCCTGTTGGTTTTATTAAATTGTTTATATCAGCATAACAGTTCAGATAGGTCTGCGCGTTCACCGCGCTGACCGTAAGAAAACACAGTGGTCGCGGGCATACGGCCCATCGCCGCAGGCAATTCTAAATGCCGTATGCCGTAACCGTTCAGGGGTTACTGAACTGTTACATATCAGCCGCTCCCCTGACCGCCCATTTCCGCCGCAATTCTTCGCATGTTCCCCCGCCCTCTGTAATATGATACTATATAAGTATTTTTCCGGAGGTATTCCATGAACGCTTACATATCTGTCTCGGGCATTGTCGCCCGCATTGAGCCCGTTATCCCCACACAGGCGGATTACGGCTGCACCCTCAACCTGACGCTCCGCTCGTTCAGCCAGGGAGAAATCAATTTCACCATGAACGGGGAAACGTATGTTGTGGATAATTTTCCCATCAATCCCGGCGACCGCGTGACGATCTTTTATGACGCCAATGCGCCCGTGCCCCTGATTTACCCGCCGCAGTACAAGGCCGTGGCTGTGGCCAATTCCTCTTATTACAACTACTATCTCGGGGAATTTTACAACAATTTCGTCAGCACGGACGGACGGTTCCAGATCAGCAATTCCGCCCCGCTCAACATGATCCTGCCCAATGGCCAGACCTTTTACGGCGCGCTGGCGGGCAATACCGTCTTGGTGGAGTACACGGCCGCCACAAGGAGCATACCGGCCCAGATCCAGCCGGATCGGATCATTGTCTTCTGTTATCATTAATACAGCGTAACTGTCCAGACAATTTCCGAACGGTTACAGTACGGCAGCAATCAATTTCAAACATATGTTTGTCTGCTGGCGGCAGACCAAAACAGCTTCCTATTATGATAAAATGCTGACCATCATCAGTCAGCATTTTTTTTTGCGTTTTTAGAATAATGTATCACATCCTCGATCAGGGATCGGACAAGCGGAAGCGCGTCCTTTGGGCACTGTTCCAGAAGGGAGGCCATCTCAGGAACCATATAGGACGCCGACTCTAAGCTGCTTCCGTATAGCAGCTCAGTGGGAGTTGTGTCCAGATAATGACAGATTTGGACCAGGCGCTCAAGGCTGAGCTGCGTCCTCCCGCGCTCGATCTTGCTGATAAAAGCCGGAGAAACGTCCAGATACTCAGCCAGGCTTTCCTGTGTGATATGATTGTTCTTCCGGCGCGCCGCGATGCGCCGCCCGATTAGCTGATAATCTATTACCATGTGCATCACCTCGGTTTATTATAAACAGAACAGGCGTAAAAAATAAGAACCTTATAAGTTAATATTGACTTATAAGTTCATTACAGATATACTAAATACCAGAACCGGAACGTGTTGGAAAAATGCTTCAGAGGGAGGAATGAAGAATGAGAAAGAAGAGGGGATTGTGTCAGACATGAATGATTATAATGACAGCGCCGCGCGCCCTGCGCCGGCCCGGTTCTGCTCCTTCTGCGGTACGGAACTGGATCCCGGCGCAAGATTTTGTAAGGGCTGCGGAAAGCAGGCGGCAAGCCGTATCGCAGAGGAAGGCGCGGGGCCAAAACCATCCGCAGACACATTTCACAGCCGTCCGGCAGGGCGAAGAACCATCTATGAGGGCTATATCCATAAATGCCCCGGCTGCGGCGAGGTTCTGGAGGCATTTGCCATAAACTGCCCTGCGTGCGGGTATGAGATCCGCGGCGCAAAGGCTTCGGATTCCGTAAGGGAGCTCGCCGCCAGGCTTGAGGAGATCGAAGCCCGCGACATGCCTGCGCTGGAAGAGAAAAAATCTGTAATGAAATGGATTTTCGGCAAGGATTTCAGGGAAAAAGACGAGGCCGCGGAAGCCAGGCAGCGGTTTGACGCGCAAAAAGAACAGGAAAAAGCGAACCTGATCACCCACTACTCTCTTCCAAATACAAAAGAAGACATGCTCGAATGTATGATTCTGGCCGCATCCAGAATCAATACCGCCCGCGGAATAGACGACGCAGTATCCGGAGCCTGGATTTCAAAGCTGGAGCAGGTTTACCAAAAAGCGGCGCTCTCCATGAAAAACGATGCGGATTTTGCCCGCATACAGGAAATCTATGAGAGAACCCGGCAGGAAATCAGGGCAGAAAAAATCCGTATGACACTAAAAAAGGCGCTGTCCTTTTGCGCCTTCCTTATACCCTTTCTTTTGCTGCTTTTGATGGCAGGCATGGAGTGGAACCCGGCCGCCACGCTGGCGATCGCCGCCGTCATATCAGCTCTGGCGGCGATCACGGCAATTTTATACATAGACGTCAAAAAATAGCAGCACGTCAATCATACAGGAGGAACATGATGGGATTATTCACCAAACAGCGGTCCGGCGGCTTCATGGATGAGATTCGCTGCGACGAGCCCTCGTATCTGATTTGGAAATGGCGTCCGGCAGGCTCCGATCCGGGCGTCAATAACCGGGAAAATGCCATTCGCTGGGGCTCTTCCCTGCGCGTAAAGGAAGGGGAGGCCGCGGTATTTGTCTATAAAAGGCGGGACGGCGTCACACAGGATTTTATCGAAGGGCCCTATGACCAGATCATAAAAACCGAAAACTTGCCTGTCCTGGCCTCAATTGTGGGACTTGCATATGCCGGAGGCACGCCGTTCCAGGCGGAAGTCTACTTTATCAACCTTGCCCAAATCATTCAGGTTAAGTTCGGCATCCCGTTTTTTGACGTCTATGACCCAAGGTTCCCGGACTTCGGCGTCCCGGCCGCGGTCAGGGGCACATTGAGCTTCCGGATCAGCGATTACAGGGAATTCATCCGGCTGCACCGCCTGAACACCTTTCGCCTTGATGATTTCCAGGCGCAGATCCGGGATGCGGCGGCGCGCTATATCAAAGCAATTGTCACAAATGCTCCGGCAAAGCACAACATTCCGGTGATTCAGCTTGAAAGCAGGCTGTCTTTCATAAATGACCAGGCGGAATCCGCTATCCGCGCGCGGCTGAGGGAGAGCTTTGGCGTAACAGTGACCGGCGTCGATATCGGGGCTATTGAAATTGACAAGTCCGGCGACGGCTACAGGCAGCTTATGGAAGTGACAAAAGAAGTCGCCGCCCTCAGGATACAGGCGGAAACAACGGATTATACGGAATGTCTCCGTATCCGGCGCGAAGAAAGCCAGTACGCGCAGCACAAGCAGACACAGTCCGCGAATATGGGCGCTTTTCAGGTGGAAAAACAGGCGGAGGTCGGCATTGCCGGCGCTTCCGCCCTCGGACAGATGGGAAGAGGCGCTCCCGCCGGAGCGGATCCGGCCGGCAGCAGCGCTGTCTTCAATCCGGCCGCTATGATAGCCGGTATGGCAGTCGGCGGCGCTGTCGGGCAGAATATCGCCGGCACAATGAACCGTATCATGGCTGAAACGAATCATGCGCAGCCCGCGGCGCTCTCCTCCCCTCCTCCTGTCCCGCCTCCCCCCATCCCGGTTCCCGCCTATCATGTCGCCGTGAACGGAACGGCTGCCGGCCCGTTTGACATCAATACCTTAACGCAGATGGCGGGAGCCGGCGGCCTGTTCATGTCCAGCCTGGTGTGGAGGCCCGGAATGCCCGCATGGAGCCGCGCTGATGCAGTAGATGAACTGAAAGATGTATTTCAAAGCACCATGCCGCCCGTTCCATCTGAGAAATAAACGTTGCATTTTACGTTTCATCTGAACGAAAAACTGTAAAGAATCGCTCTGTAAACCCAATTATCGTAATAATCCGGGTTATCTGATCTGTTACGAATTGTTATATAAATAATTGTTATGCAAAAACAAAAAAGGGGGATACATCCATGAAATGTCCGGCATGCGGCGCGAAGCTGCCCGATGATGCGAAATTTTGCTCTTATTGCGGCGCAGAGATCGACGCGGCGGCAGCGCCTTTCAGCGATGTCCGATCCGGGCCTGCCATGTACCAACCTAAGCTCAGCGCCTACGAAAAAATCCTGGCAGTCTCCGTCCTGCTGTTCACGCTTTTATGCCTGATTGCATTTCTCGCGGGAAAACCGGGCGCGGGGATCCTTGCGCTGATGCAAATTGCAATGGCAGCCATTTCCTTTTTCATAAAAAAAGAGGTTATCAGGGGAGCAAAAGCCTGGCTTTCCATACCGCTCCTTGCCGCTTCCTTTTTTCTGCTCGCGCCTTATGCCGTCCTGCTCACTTCGGCGAAGACCGAGCGGCTTGACTGGAATGAGATCGTCCTGGGAAACCGGCTGCCCGCCCCTGAAATAAATCGCGGCCAAATCCTCTCCAATTCGGCGGATGCTATGCTTGTACATCTCTATCATATATCCCCCGCGCAATACGCCGCTTACCTTGACGCCTGCGAGGAGACGGGATTTTCGGTGGAAGCCGAAAAGACCGGCGACTCCTTTGATGCATTCAATCCGGAGGGCTACAAGCTTTCCCTGCGCTATTTTGAAGACAAAAGCGAGCTGCATATTTTATTTGACGCCCCTGAGACGTTTGACGCCATGCAATGGCCTGATACCGGGCTGGCGCGGCTCATCCCGGCTCCGGATTCCTCCACAGGAAAGATAGAAACCAATACCGATTCGGGCTTTAAGGCATATGTAAGCGGCATATCTCAGGAAAAGTATAGAGCGTACGTTTTAGCGTGCGCCGAGGCAGGATTCAATGCCGGGACGGCTGAATCAGACAGGCAGTATTTTGCCAAAAACGCAGACGGCTATCAGCTCACGGTTGATTATCAGGGAAACGAAGTGATCGGCATCTCCATAGCCGAGCCGGAATACACCATTGAGCTTCAAGTTGACTGCGCCGCCAACCTGCTTTTTAACAAGTATGATGTTACGATCTGTGTTGACGGTGCCGAGCAGGGAACGATCCGGCATGGCGCAACGGAATACTACACCCTGATCCTGACCAAAGGCCCTCACACAATCCAGTTTGCCAGCGCAGAGGACGATGAGGTCAAAGGCCAGAGCCGGATTGACGCGGCCAGGGACGGCGTTGTCTGTCTGAGACTTTCCTGCGCAGGCTCCCGGATCAACGTTGACACGATCTCCGATTCGGCCGGGGCCGCTGAACCGGAACATTCCGAAGACGCAGAGACGCCGGAACCGGAGGGCAGCACGCCATCGGCCGGGGATGCAGGGGAACCGGAGGGCAATATTTCCGGCGCTTCTTCCGAAGACGCCTCCTCCGGGCCCGTTTATTATTCCACCAACGGCCAGGAAACGGCTAAAAACGGAAATTCCGGGGTATTTTCCTATATCGGCCGGCGCGGGACGTATGACCTCTATTATATTATTGATTTTGACGGCGGCTATGTTTATTATTTCAGCGAAGGCATGGGAGACACCACGTGTGATCGGGTAAAGATTGTCTCCGGGGATTTGAATCACGAGCTGGCGATTACCTGGCACGACGGAGATTCTGTCTGGTCGTACAAGCTGTATTTTAAACAGAAAAATCAGCCGGGCACGCTCATTTTACAGGACAACGACGGATTTAAATCGGAATACGAGGCAACGGAGCTGAGCGAGGCGCTGTCTCTCAGAGACAGTAAAAGGATTGTTGATTATTAATGAGCAAAATGTCTGTAAGACGTTTGCCTGTATGGAAGTATGAAAGGAAAAATTCACAAATGAAAACATTTAAGGAAGGAGCAGGATAAATAACTCAAACTTCCCACATTAAAAATGGGATTTGCTCCTTGAAAAATCAATACTTTAGCTCACAAAATAGCGCTCAGGCAGCCGCTGAACCGCACTCCAATGCTTTTTGCATGTACT
>CAJTGE010000019.1 GCA_910575795.1 Clostridiaceae bacterium
GGAGATTTCTCGAAACTATTAAAAATTGTTCTGCTTTGATAAAGGTCGTAGAAGACTACATTTTATCAGGTTTTAGAAAATTTCAAAAGTTGTAAACTGGTGGATTTTCTTTAATGCCGGTTATAATTGCAGGGGAAAACGTAGCCAGCGGAAAGTTTGGTATCCATAAGGCCCCGTAGAAAACCGCCGGCGCTTAGCGAGGTCTTTTCGAGCTTAGCGTCCGCTGCGCTTTTCTCCGAGCGGGAGCGGGGTTCCGTTGGATAGCAAACTTTCCGCTGGCGGCCCCTTCGCCATCTCCCTCCATTTTCGGAAATTTCCCAGTTGACGAATCCTCTCCTGTGTTATACAATATCTATAACAATTTCCCCAACACGAAAGAACGAAAGATGGTGAACTATGATTGTAGAGATTGACTTCAACAGCGATGAGGCGCTTTATATTCAGCTCAGAAACCAGATTATCATCGGGATTGCCACGGAGCGGATCCATGAAGGAGATTCGCTGCCGTCAGTGCGCCAGTTGGCGGATCATATCGGAATTAACATGCATACGGTAAATAAGGCATACTCTGTATTAAAGCAGGAGGGCTTTGTGAGGCTCGACCGGCGCAGGGGCGCGGTTATATCGCTGGATGCGGATAAGATGCGCATGCTCAAGGAGATGGAGCGGGAGATGAGCGTGCTTCTGGCAAGGGGGATCTGCAAGCGCGTCACCCGCGAGGAAGTCCACAGCCTGGTGGATTCGATATATGACGCATTTTCCCGCTAGTACAGCATTGCATTAATTCGCGAGTAAACATCACCCGCTATCCGCGCCCTCTGCACGCCTGCGAAGCTAGCCGTAGGCTCCACTACGCCGTCGCTTCGCAGACGCACAGATGACACGAATATCAAGCACTTTTTACTCGTAAATTAATGAAACACTGTACTAGTACATCGTTCACTAATTAACTGGACTTTATTATAGCCGAAAACACCTACAGATATAGTGTTTTTATAGTCCGGTTATTAAAAAAATGCTGTACTAGTACAGCATAAATTAAGTTCCTGATACATTCGTTTTCAGCAAGGCTTGATTTATCAACATTTATGGCTGTTCTCATGAGTCAGAAACTTATTATTCGATGTACTAGTACAGCATTTCGCAGATACTCATACACTAAGCACCCGCTATTTGCGCCATTGCCGCGTTGGATTCAATCGACGATGCCACCGCATCGCCTCCTTCCTCCGCCTTGCACTGACACAAATATCAGGCGCTTAGTATACGAGTATCTACGAAACGCTGTACCAGAGCGCGATTGAAACGCATTCCGGAGCCTGCTTTAAACGCTCCGGCGCGTGGGTTAAGGATGGAGGAGAAATGAGATGATATGTGAGAAGTGCAGGATTCGCGAGGCGAATATCAAATACACAGAGGTGATCGGCGGAGTCAAGACCGAGCACAATCTCTGCTCGCAGTGTGCGCAGGAGATGGATTTCGGCCAGTATTCAGCGATATTTGACGGGGAATTTCCGCTGGGGAAGCTCTTATCCGGCCTGCTGGGCCTTTCGTCCCCGGCGTCGCGCCCGCAGAAGGCGGAGGAGGTGGTCTGCCCGAACTGCAAGACCAGCTATGAGGAATTCATTTCCAACAGCCGCTTTGGCTGCGCGGACTGCTACCACGTCTTTGACCTGCTGATCGGGGAAAAGATCAAAAAGCTGCAGGAAAACGCCAGCCACACGGGAAAGCAGCCAAAGATGCGCCCGGCCCGCGAGGCCGTTTCCGCGGTCACAAAGGACGGCAGCCTGGAATTATCCGGGCAGGAGCAGGTCAGCCAGCTCGAGAGGCAGCTACGGGCAGCGCTGCGCGTTGAGAATTATGAGGAGGCGGCGGTGTGCCGCGACCGGATCCGGGCATTAAAAGGGGAGAAGCAGGAAAATGACGAGATGGTTTGAAGAGGTAGAAAATGACGATTCCAACATTGTCTTAAGCCGCGTGCGTCTTTCGAGGAACTGGGAGGAGTATAAATTCCCCTCCAGGCTGGGAAACCAGGAGGCGCGCAGCATGATCGGCTGCTTAAGGGCGGCGTTTGGCGATCTTCCCGAGAGGGACGGGCGGGCGTTCGCCTACCGCGATCTGGAGTCCATGGAGGAGCTGGACCGCATGGCCATGGGGGAGCGGCGGCTTTTAAACCGGACGCTGATGGAAAAAAAGACGCCGGGCGGGATCCTTTGTTCCGAGGATGAGAAAGTCAGCCTTGTCTTAAACGCAGACGACCATATCCGCCTGCAGGTGCTTGCGCCGGGCTTTGATCTGAAGGGCTGCTATGAGGAGGCGGATAAGCTCGACGACTACATGAACGAAAAGATTTCCTATGCGTATAACACAAAGTACGGGTATCTCACTTCGTACCCGACGAATGTGGGGACGGCCCTCAAAGCCTCGGTGGTCATCCATCTGCCGTCCCTGTCCGTCAGCCGCCGTTTTCAGGAGCTTTTAAGCGATATGGGGCGGTTCGGGACCACGGTCCGCGGCGTATTCGGCAGGGGAAGCGACAATATCGGGGATCTGTACGAGGTCTCCAACCAGAAGACCCTGGGCGTGAGCGAGCAGGAGATTTTAGAGCTGGTCATGAATGTGGCCGGCCAGCTCTCCGAACAGGAAAAGCAGGTGCGGGAGGCGTCGCTCAAAAAGAACCGCCTGGTACGCGAGGATGAGGTCTACAAATCCTACGGCATCCTCAAGTATGCGCGCAAGCTCTCCATGAAGGAGGCGATGACGTTTTTGTCCCATTTGCGGGCCGGCATCGCAGACGGGCTTTTGGAGACAGAAGAATTTATCAGTATTTACAGCCTCATGATTGGCATTCAGCCTGCGAATCTGCAGAAGCTGTGCAAAAAGCCTCTGGGGAAGGAAGAGCTGGATGTGGCCAGAGGGCGCTATATCCGCGGGCTTCTTCCGGATTTAAAACGTAAGCAGGAGGACAACAACGAATGATCGATCGTTTCACACAGAAAGCGCAGCAGGCCATCCGCCTGGCTGTGGACACGGCGCAGGAGCTGGAACACGGCTATGTCGGCACCGAGCATCTGCTTCTGGGCCTGATCAAAGAGGGGACCGGGGTGGCGGCCGCCATACTTGAGCGGTTTGACGTGCAGGAAAAACGGGTTCTGGAGCTGATGGAGCGCCTGATTTCGCCCGCGATGCCCACGCGCCTGGCGGGGCCGGCCGAGTACACGCCCGGGGCCAGGAGCATCCTGCAGGCCAGCTATGAAGAGGCCGTCTTTTTCAAAGCGCCGCTTATCGGCACGGAGCACATCCTGATCGCCATGATCAAGGACGGGAAATGCACGGCCTCGCGCCTCTTAAACACCATGAATGTCAATATCCAGAAGCTCTACATTGACCTCATGGCAGCCATGGGGGACGACGCGCCGTCCGGCCCGGTGGACGCGGCGGCGCGGATCCGGCGCGAGCGGGGGAACACCCCTAACCTCGACGCCTTCAGCCGCGATCTGACAGAGCTTGCAAGGGAGGGGAAGCTCGATCCCGTGATCGGCCGCGAGACGGAGATGAAGCGCGTGATCCAGATCTTAAGCCGCCGCACGAAGAACAATCCCTGCCTGATCGGGGAGCCGGGCGTGGGCAAGACCGCCGTGGCCGAGGGCCTGGCCCAGCTCATTGTCTCCGGCAATGTCCCGGATACGATCGCCAAAAAGCGCGTGGTCAATTTAGACATCTCCGGCATGGTGGCAGGCTCCAAATACCGCGGCGAATTTGAAGAGCGGATCAAGCGCGTGGTCTCAGAGGTTAAGGAGGACGGGGAAATTCTCCTGTTTATGGACGAGATCCACACGATCATCGGGGCCGGCGGCGCAGAGGGCGCGCTGGACGCCGCCAATATCTTAAAGCCATCCCTGGCGCGCGGCGAGATTCAGCTCATCGGCGCGACCACCGTAGAGGAGTACAGAAAGCACATCGAAAAGGACGCGGCCCTGGAGCGGCGCTTCCAGCCGGTTATGGTGGAAGAGCCCACCGAGGAGGAATCCATTGAGATCCTGGAGGGCCTTAAAAAGCGCTACGAGGAGCACCACCGGGTCGTGATCGCCAGAGAGGCGATCGAGGCCGCGGTGCGCCTGTCCGCCCGCTATATAAACGACCGCTTCCTGCCGGACAAAGCCATCGATCTGCTGGACGAGGCGTCCTCCAAGCTCCGCCTGGGCGTCTACACCGAGCCGGAAGAGATAGGCCGCCTGGAGGAGGAGATCAAAAGGCTGGAGCAGCAAAAAGAAGCGGCCATCAAGTCCGAGGCATACGAAAAGGCCGGCGAGATCAAGAAGAAACAGACGAAACGCCGTGAAAAGATCGAGCGGATCCGCGAAAAGTGGCAGAAGGAAAAAACGCAGAAAAAGCTTGTCCTCGGGGAAAATGAGATCGCGGACATTGTATCAGACTGGACCAAAATCCCGGTGCGCAAGCTCGCCCAGGAGGAATCGGAACGCCTGCTGAAATTAGAAGGCATCCTGCATGAGCGGGTGATCGGCCAGGAGGAGGCCGTATCCGCCGTGGCGCGGGCGATCCGGCGCGGCCGGGTGGGCCTTAAGGATCCCAAGCGTCCCATCGGCTCCTTCCTGTTTTTAGGCCCCACGGGAGTGGGAAAGACGGAGCTTTCCAAAGCGCTTTCCGAGGCGCTTTTCGGCACGGAAAACGCCATGATCCGCGTGGATATGTCTGAATATATGGAAAAGCACAGCGTTTCCAAGATGATCGGCTCCCCGCCGGGCTACGTCGGCTACGATGAAGGCGGCCAGCTCAGCGAAAAGGTGCGCAGGAGCCCTTACTCGGTGATCCTGTTTGACGAGATCGAGAAGGCTCACCCCGATGTGTTTAATATCCTTTTGCAGATCCTGGACGACGGCCATATCACGGACGCCCAGGGGCGCAAGATTGATTTCAAAAACACGGTTCTCATTATGACTTCCAACGCAGGGGCGGAAAATATCATGTCCCCCAAGCGGCTGGGCTTTTCTTCGCAGGCGGACGAGGCTTCGGATTACCGCTTCATGAAGGAGCGGGTGATGGACGAGGTCAAACGCATGTTTAAGCCGGAATTCATCAACCGGATTGACGAGATCATGGTGTTCCATCCGTTAAATAAGGAAAATATCCGGGAGATCGCGGGCGTGATGTTAAAGTCCATCGTCAGCCGGACGAGAGAACAGGTCGGGATCAGCCTGACCGTTGAGGAAAGCGCTCTGGAATATCTGGCGGAGAAAGGGTTTGACGAGAAGTATGGGGCAAGGCCGCTGAGGCGGACGATCCAGAGCGAGCTGGAGGACAAATTGTCGGAGGCGCTTTTGGAGGGGAGGATCAAAAAAGAGGATGAGGTGTTTGTGAGGCAGGCGGACGGGGAGCTGTTGTTTGTGAATTGCGCGGAGGCTGAGGCGGTAAAGGTTTAAAGAGATGACGGCCGGAAGCTTGATTAATCCGTGAGCTGTACCCCATGCTGTTTGCCAGTGAAAGGAATACAAAAATGCTGGCTTATTGAACGAAATTATGTTAAAATGAAGTCCTGAATCCACCGCGTTTACACCTTTTGCATCTGTTTCCTGAATAGAGGAGCATGGCAAAACGATTACAACGGCCGCAGTGCTTATATAAGGTATAGACCGCGGTACAAAACATATACACAGAAGATTATCAGGAGGATAAGATCATGTCTGTAATAAGCGAATTAATCCGCATTGAAGAGGACGGAACAATCAGCTTTGGAAATTTTGAATTAGAAAAGAAGTCTAAATTGCAGGACTTTGAATACAGGGGGGATCTCTACAAGGTTAAGACCTTCCATGAGATCACGAAACTCGAGCGGAACGGGATGTTTGTATACGAATCGGTTCCCGGGACGACGGTAAAGCATTTTGCTGTAGAAGATACAACCGTGGCATTTACAGTTGAAGGCAGACAGGATGCACAGATCACGATTCAGTTGGAGAACGATCGGGAATACGAGGTATTTGTAGACGGCTCTCCGGTGGGAGACATGAAGACAAATTTAAGCGGAAAACTTGTCCTCAGCGTGGAACTGTCAGGCGGTGTGGAGACAAGCATCAGGATTGAGGCAAGATGAGATGCACTTTTTATAAACTGAGGTGATTTCAAATCAGATATGCTGCGCTTTCACTGAACGAGAGCGAGGTTCTGTTGGATAGACAACAGGTTTCTGGCGGCCCTTTCACGACTCATTTTAGAGAGCAGTCATTGACTGGAGGCGATCAAAACCAGATTCGCCTCTGTTTCTCTATATTACAGGAAAAGAGGAATACTATGGCCAAAGCAAAAACCACATCCTTCTTCTGCAGCGAATGCGGATATGAATCAGCGAAATGGCTGGGCCAGTGTCCGGCGTGCCGGGCGTGGAATACGATGGTGGAAGAGCCGAAAGCCCCCAAAAACTCTGCCCGCGGAAGCGCCGTACGCGGGATGGGGACTATGTCCGGGGCGGACGCAGGGGCCGTGCGCCCGGTGATGCTCTCCGAGATCCCGCTGGACGAGGAGGATCGCTCCTCCACGGGTTTTGACGAGCTGGACCGCGTCCTGGGCTCCGGCGTGGTGACAGGCTCTCTGATCCTGGTAGGGGGCGATCCGGGGATCGGGAAATCGACGCTGCTCTTGCAGGTGTGCCGGAACATGGCGGCGCAGGGGAAAAAGGTGCTCTATATTTCCGGAGAGGAGTCTTTAAAGCAGATCCGCATGCGCGCCGGGCGGATCGGGGAGGTCGCCGGGCCGCTTTCTTTTTTGTGTGAGATCAACCTGGACGCGATCCGCGGGGTGATACGCCGGGATGCGCCGGATCTGGTGGTGATTGACTCAATCCAGACCATGTATATGGAGGAGATCGCGTCCGCGCCGGGCAGCGTCAGCCAGGTGCGCGAGTGTACGAATGTGCTGATGCAGATCGCCAAGGGACAGGGCGTGGCCATTTTCATCGTGGGACATGTGACCAAGGAGGGCGTGGTGGCAGGCCCCCGGGTGCTGGAGCACATGGTGGATACCGTGCTCTATTTTGAGGGGGACCGCCATGCGTCGTACCGCATCCTGCGGGGCGTTAAAAACCGGTTCGGCTCCACGAATGAGATCGGCGTGTTTGAGATGCGGGAAGAGGGCCTTAAGGAAGTGAAAAATCCCTCGGAATTTATGCTCGAGGGCCGTCCGGACGGGGCCTCCGGCGCGGTCGCGGCCTGCTCCCTGGAGGGGACAAGGCCCATTCTCCTGGAGGTGCAGGCGCTGGTGACGCGCACCAATTTCGGCATGCCCAGGCGCACCGCGGCGGGGACGGATTTCAACAGGGTCAACCTGCTGATGGCCGTCCTGGAAAAACGGTGCCGCTACGAGCTGGGGCAATTTGACGCATATGTAAATATTGCCGGGGGCGTTAAGATGAATGAGCCAGCCCTGGATCTCGCCATCGTGATGGCGCTGATCTCCAGCTATAAGGATCGCCCGGTAGATGAAAAGACCGTCATATTCGGCGAGGTGGGCCTTTCCGGCGAGGTGAGGGCCGTCTCCATGGCGGAGCAGCGGGTTCACGAGGCCGTGAAGCTCGGCTTTGAGCGCTGCATCCTGCCCGCCGTCAATTTAGAGAAAATGAAGCGCCCGTCCGGGGTTCAGCTCCTCGGCGTGCGGAATGTGAGAGAGGCGATCGGCGCCCTGTAAAACGGGAGTAACCGCTCAGAGGTCATCTGAACGGTTACTCCCGTTTTACAGGGCATGTTCAAATACATTCAAGGGGACTTTCATTATTCCCAAAGCCGTTAAACCAGGCCCGCTCCTCAAAGGGCTTCTTTTCCGGGCCCTTCGCCGGGCCGTTGACCGGGATGCCGACCGGAAGCAGGCACACGAGGCGAAGCTCCTCCGGCACATGCAGGAGAGCGGCCAGCTCCTTGGCGCACGGCCGGACATTTCCCTCATACCAGCAGGTCTCATAGCCCAGGGATTTGATGGCCAGGAGCATGTTCTGGATAGCGGCCCCGTAGTCCTGGACATTGTAAATATGCCCGTCCACGCTGGCAATCTCCTGCGTGAACACGAGAATCATGGCAGGCGCGGTCCGGCAGGATGGTTTTGGGAAAATGGCCCGGATCTGACTGAGCAGATGTTCGTCGTCAACCGCGATAAACGAGGCGGTCTGGCGGTTGCAGCCGGACGGGGCGGCCATACCGGCCTTCATGATAGCCGTGAGATCCCCGCGCGGAACAGGAACCGGCTTGTAATCGCCTCGGTAGCTGGAACGGCTGAAGATGGTGTCCAGTGTCTGATTTGATGTCATGATGATACCTCCTAATGTGGTTTGTGACGGTTTGTAATTGCATCTGATTGTTAAGCGGCATTTCCGAGAAACCTCCTGCGGGCTAATGATGTTATTTCGGGACCGTTCCTTAGATTTATTATAGCAGGGCGCGGGGAAGTGTCAATGGGGATTGGTTCGTATCCTTTATATCAAAAATATCTGGTTGCTGTTCATGGCCAATGGGGGAGTCAAGATGTATGTGAGCTATGGTTCATTGTGAGGGGGCCCGGGGAGAAAACCGCTCGGCAGCGTCCAAATAAAAGCGCTTTCCGAGCTTCGCCAGAGAACGGATGTGAAGTGGACTTACATTAGTCCGGCCGCAGATTTTCAGGCGGAAGGCGCGCGCACAGGTGAATATATCCTTGGCGGGGAAGAGCTGACATTGAATAAAAAGGGCGAAAGCATCATCAGCTATGCGGATTTTGCCGCTGCCATGGCAGATGAGATAGCAGGCGGAGGACATATACGCGAGCGGATCAGCGTGGTCCGGAAATAGTGCGGGCGGCGGCGCCGCCCCGCAGGATCCTGTGTTTTCTCACGGCTGATTATGTTCAATCCTCGAATAGAAGAGCACCCCGCCGATGATAACCGCGCCTCCCGCGATCTGCGCGATTTTCGGAACTTCCTGAAAGAGAAAGAACGCAAGTACCGCGGCGATCACCGGCTCGCACAGCTTGGAGGCGGATACAAAGGCAGGCGAAATATATTTCAGGCACCAACTGCAGATGCTGTGGCCGAGAATCGTGGAAAACAGGGCCAGCAGAAAGCCCGTCACGACAGCATTTCTCCCGTAGCCTGCGAGGGAATATCCCTGCAGCAGGGCGATGGCGGCCAGCGCGGCGGCAGCGGCAACATATACCAGATATGTATAGACCGTGGTGGAGATGGCGGCCCTGGCGGCCCGTCCGATCAGGGTATACACCGCCACGGCCACAGCGGCAAACAGGGCCAGGATATCGCCGTGCAGATGGCCGCCCCCGGAGCCGGAATCCGACCAGGCGATGAGGACGCTTCCGGCCAAGGTGACGGCAATGGCCAGAACCGCTTTGGGCTGCAGCTTTCCTTTGAGCACAAGGCAGTATCCCAGGGACACCCACACCACCTCCGTACACACAATGGCCGTGGCGCTGGCCACAGAGGTATATTTGAGAGAGTCAAACCAGATAATAAAATGCAGCGCAAGGCAGATCCCGCTGGCAATACATAAAAGAAAGGTTTTGCGGCTGACGCCTGAGAGCTCCTTCCGGTAGCGGCTGCTGAAAAGAAACATGGGGGACATCAAAAGAACCGTCCAGAACATGCGGAAAGCCGCTGTCACCGCTGACGGCGCGTCTGAATAGCGTACAAGGACCGCCGACATGGAAAGCCCCAGGATTCCGACGGCCAAAAGAAGCATGGGGTGTTTTTCAAAGTATTTCATGAGTTTTGGTACTCCGTTTCTGTCTGATATAGGCGCCGCGCGGGCATTAGTTATTATTATAGATGAGGCGGGGGAAAAAGTAAAGTTGTACATGGAAATTCTTATAAACATTTTCGGCGGCCTCGTAACAGTTCAGACAACCTGAACTGTTACGGCATCTGCCCATGAAAATCGCTTCGCGATAGGGCAGATGCCTGCTGCCGCCACGTTTTCGTACGGTCAGCGCAGCAGGTGCGCAGACCTATCTGAACTGTTACGCGGCCTCCACACGATAAACAACATCCCGCAATCGTCCGCTTAACTAAATACCATTGCCCCGCAAACTGTAACAAAAAATTCATATCTATGCATAATTATTAAAAAAGTAATTGACGAATACTAAAATAATCCGTATGATAGTGAGAAGAAAATATTCACAGGGGGAGAGATCAATGGATTATGGTTTTTTAAGCCTGCTGCCGCCGATTGTGGCCGTGGCCATGGCAATTAAGAGCAGGAATGTCATTTTGTCACTGTTTTGCGGGGGATTTGTGGGAACTCTGATTTTTGCGGGGGGAAATCCGTTTCTGGCCACAAAGTCTATGATTGGGGATTATTTTTTTGTCCAGCTTACGGATTCCTATAATGCCGGCGTGATCGTGCTGGTCATCTTCATCGGAGGTTTTATCAAGCTGATGGAGAAATCGGGCGGGGCCCAGGCATTCAGCAGGAGTGTGTATAAATATGTAAATACCAGCTTAAAGGCCCAGCTCTGCGCGTGGCTGGGAGGGATTTTGATTTTCTTCTCGGATTTGGGTACGCCGCTTCTGGTCGGGCCGGTTTTTATGCCTCTGTTTGACAAGCTGAAGATTTCCAGGGAAAAGCTGGCATGGATTCTGGATTCCACGTCCTCGCCGGTGGCGATCCTGATTCCGTTTATCGGCTGGGGCGTCTATATTATGGGGCTGATTCAGGCGGAGTTTGAAAATCTGCATGTGTCCCAGTCCGATTACAGCACGTTCGTGGAGGCGATCCCGTTCCAGATCTACGCGATTCTGGCCATTATCATGATTCCGCTCGTGGCTTTTACGAAAAAGGATTTTTCGGAGATGAAAAAGGCGGAGGCAGAGGCGGCTTCCAGGGAGTATTCGTTTGAGGAAGGACTGGAGCTGGAAAGCGGAGACGGGGATGCCCGTTACAGAACCTCGAATGCAAAGCCGGTTATGGTGCTCGGGCCGATTATCGTGGTGTTTGCCACCCTTTTTATCACGCTGGCGCCTCTGGGATTTCCTTTTAAAAAGGTAGACGGAAATGCGTTCCGTGTGGCGCTGACTATGGGGTATTTTTACGGCGCCCTTGTTCTGATGGCCCTCATCGGTATTTATAAGGTAAAAACGTTCCGGGATACGTTTAAGATTTACGTAGACGGGATGAAGGGCATGACGGATGTGGCGGTGACGCTGGTGCTTGCCTGGTCCCTGGGAAGCATGATCAGCGCGCTGGGCACTGCGGATTACATTGTAAACGGATTAAAGAGCCTGAATTTCTCCGCCGGCCTGGTACCCGGAGCGATCTTTATCTTCGGGGCCTTCGTCTCGTTCTCCACGGGAAGCTCCTGGGGCACTTTTGCGATCATGATGCCGCTGGCGATTCCCATGGCCCACGCGTTCGGGATTCCGTATGCCATCGCCGTAGGGGCTGTTTTGTCAGGGGGATTGTTCGGCGATCACTGTTCTCCGATTTCAGATACCACCATCCTGTCCTCCACAGGCGCACAGTGCGATCTGGTTGACCATGTGAAGACGCAGCTTCCCTATGCCTGCGTGAACGGGGCGATCGCATTTGCGGCATTTATCTTCGCAGGCTTTACCAGGAGCCCTCTGGCAGTGGTTCTGGCGGTTGCGCTTTTGCTGGCGGTGATGATGGTATGGGGGAAGAGAGGAGAAGCGTAAATGGGCGTATTTGGCAAATGGAAAACATCAAAAACGCCGGAGCGGATCCGGGAGGAGGCCCTGATTTTCTGCCTGGAGGCGGATCCGGGGAAGGTTCTGGATCGGATAGAAGCCATGTTCCCCACAACGCGCCGGGGGGACGCCCATATCTTCACCCTGCGCAACGGCGACATGGAGATTGTCCTTTTGGCGCGCGGCGTTTCGGAAGAGGGAGAGAACGGCAGGTTTGCCAAAGAACAGCTTGAGGGCGTATGCGGCTATGTTTACCAGAATAAGACAGCGCTACTGGAGGTGAAACGCGGCCTGCTGTACCACCTGCGCCAGTGCAAGGGAGCGCTGCGGGCAGTCTGCTCCTTTGACAGCGCATCGCCAGAGGAGATAAAGGAAAAGGAAGCGCAGATCCGGGACATTCTACTTGCCGTCGCAGAGCGGCTGCAGGGCGTGGTTACGTTCGGGGACGGCCTGTCTTTGCTGGACGGGCAGGGACGGCTGATTCTGGACAGGGATGGAAACAGCGCCCTGGAATTCTATATGCCCGCGGAGATTCCTGTCCCTGATGACTGGAAGACATCCGCCCCCAAAGAAAGCATGGAACGGCGGGATCGCTCGATGGCCCTGCTGCGGGATAAGCGCATCTATGTCACTCCCTGGCTGCCCCTTCTCAGTGAACTGGAGGAGGATCCGGGGCGCGCGAAGGAGGAGGTCTGCGGCAGGGCGGCGGCGCTGCTGGCCGTGGCGCTGTACTCCGAGTGCCGTCTGGGGGAAAAGCTGTCCTTTGAGGAAGCAGGGGAGTTTACAGCCACTGTCATTGACAGCTATGGCGCAGGGGCATTTTTTACCCCTGAGGAGCGCAGCTATTTAGAGGATCCGGACTCTGCGGAGCAGACCCAGATCCAGTACATATGGCAGTACGAAAACCTGTGGGTCATGGAGTGGGCCCTGAGCCTGACGGACGACCTGTTCTGGCCGGATCGCATCTGCGATGTCCCGGGCTCGGTGCGGATGATGAACGCATACCCGTCCATGGAAGAGCTGACCGCCGCCGCCCGCTTAAGGAGCCGGAAGGAGCTGCTTGACCAGGCGGATCTGATTTACCGCCTCCACTGGGCGTGCGTGGACGCCCGGGTGATGGGCCTGCCCGCGCCCTGGGGTTTAGAAGAGGGAGTCGTCATGGAACGCCACAGGGCTTTGTTCTGGCTGGCCGGGTGCGATGGCATGTGCCCGTGGGACGAGGTGGATCTGTCTACTTAAACCGGGGAGGGGCGGCGTCTGCGGCGATTCTGAAGCATGCTTCAAACGCGTTTTTGGGAAATACAGATGAAGAAGGAAACGATAAAACAAAAAAACAAACGAAAAATTCTGAAAATGATAGTTCGCCTGCCCCGCTGTATATCTATACCGCTTCTGTATATTGCAGAGGGAATGAGCCTGTTTTTAAAAATGGTAAGGGGCGAGTGGCTTGTTATGCCAGGAAGAAGCAACCCCAAATACAAATATACGGATTTAGCGCCGGCTGATTGCCTGGAAAACAATGAGGAATACGTTTCTGCGCTTGACTGGGCATTCAGCAATCCGCATATCCATAATATCGCGCTTGCCGGCCCCTATGGCTCCGGTAAGAGCAGCATTATTCACTCCTATATCAAAAGACATTCGGAATTAAAGTATATAAGCCTTTCACTGGCAAATTTTTCCTGCGCTGAAAAAGGGGGCGGGGGGAGCGGCAGCGCGGCGGGCTACGACGAGGAAGCGCTGGAGACAGCTATCGTAAAGCAATTATTCTATAAGGTCAGGCATAAAAGGATACCGCGAAGCCGTTACAGAAAGCTGCAGACCATCCGTTTTATCAAGGTTGTTGTCAGCGTCATTTTCCTCGCCCTCCTGGCCGGCCTGTGCAGTGTGTTTCTGACGCCAAATGTGCGGAGTACATTCGACACGGCCGTGAAAAATGCGGCGGGAAATCTGAATATGGCCGAACATAAGGCGCGCTGCCTGGGCGTGCTCGTCCTGTTCTGTCTGACATGGCTTGTTTCTCGTTCCATATGGCTTCTCCTGTCCCGGATTCATCTGAAAAAAATCAGCTTAGCCGGCAAAGGCGAGGCGGAGATTGATAAAGCAGAAGCGGATTCTGTTTTTAACAGGAATCTGGACGAGATCGTATATTTTTTTGAGGCGACGAAATATAATGCCGTTTTCATAGAAGATTTAGACCGGTTTGAGAGCCCTGAAATCTTTGTCAGGCTGCGCGAATTAAACACCATACTGAACGGTTATGAGGCGATCCGCAAAAGGATCGTGTTTGTCTATGCCGTGAGGGACGATATCTTTTCCAACAAGGACCGGACCAAGTTTTTTGATTTTATCCTGCCTGTGATTCCTGTCATGAGCGCTGTTAATTCAGGAGATATTTTGTTAGAACGGATAGAAAAAGACAACATGACAGAGCGCCGCATCAGCCTTTCAGAGGAATATGTGAATTTGATTGCGGCTTTTATTGACGATATGAGAATCCTCAACAACATATATAATGAATTTATCGTTTATAAGGTGACCTTGCAGGAGGAAACATACCTGGAACTGTCTGATCAGACGATGTTTTCAATGATAGTTTTTAAAAATATGCATCCGAAGGATTTTGCTGACCTGCAGGCCGGGAAGGGGATTATCAAAGAGGCGTTTGAGAGAAAGCAGATCTTTATCAGGGAAAAACGGGAGAGCCTAAAAGCGGAGAGGCAGGCGCTTGCCGGGCGGATAGAGGCCGCGGATACGGATGCTTTGAGGACTCTGAGAGAAGTGAAAACGGTTATGCTGTTTTATATGGCCGGTGAGGCAGGAAGTTTTTTATCATTTCAGACAAATGAAAAGAAATTTGATGTTAATGAAATTATGGACGATGAGTTTGATGTGAAAGAGCTGCGGGCAGAAGGAAAAGTCTCTTACCAGCCTGCTGACGGCGGACTTAAAAGAGTCAGGAATTTCGACGGCCGGTCTGATTTTACAGGCCCAAGGGATTATATCAAACGGTGCCGGAACATTTTGCTGTCGATACCAGAGCACAGGCGGGAGGTTCAAAGCCAGATAGAGGATACGGACATTTTAATAAACCGCCTTGACCGAATGACATTAAAGGAACTGCTCCAAACAGAGCGGCCGGAAGATGTGTTTCCGGAACATATCTGCGGTCACAAACTGGCGGTCTTTTTGCTGCGCAACGGGCTTCTGGATGAAACATACCAAAACTATATGACGTATTTTTATCCGCACAGTATTTCAAGCGTTGAAATGAACTTTATCCTGAGCGTGCGGAATCATGAGGCGCTGTCATTTACGCATCCATTATGGGAGTGTGAGCGTGTAATCAAACGATTGCTGCCCTATGAATTTGAGCAAAAGGAAATCTATAATTTTGATTTGATGGAGTATTTCATGAATCCGCTCATAATATATGGCGATGAAAGCAGAAGGGATGAAAAGTTTCAGGCGTTATTCCGCCAGTTGTCGGATGGAAGCGGGAAAAGCTGGGAGTTTATAGACGGATTTTGGGGCCATTCCCAGAACAGGGATACATTTACCGCGGTGCTGTGCGAATATTGGCATGGGTTTTGGGATTTTATTTATCAGAATCCATCCATATCGAAAGAGAAAAAAGAGTCATATTTTGTCTGCATCTGCAATCATGTTTCACCTGAAATCATTAAGGGCCTGAATGCGCATGGGAGTATAAAAGGCTATTTTGAAGAACACGGAAACGATATGCTGATGAAGCTGTATTCTGTTTCCGCCAAACGCACCAAAGCGATCATTGAGGAATGCGGCGTTTGCTTTGCCGATCTGGATATCAGAAATACGGAAGAGGAGTTAGTCGAGTGGATTTTTGAGAACGGGCATTATCAAATAACAATGCCCATTCTTCAGGGGATTTTTGAATGGCGGGAATTTGACGACATGGACGCTGTTTTGAAAAGCAATTATACGGCTGTCCTGCGGCTGGGATATGGGCCGCTGTCAGAGCGCATTGATACGGAGTTTGACGCGTATGTCCGTGATATCGTGCTCGGAAATGAGGAAAATACAAAGGAGAGCCTTGACGCTGTGCTTCAAATCATTGAAAAGACCCGGAGCACGCAACATATTTTACAGGTTATCAGAAAGGAAGATGTTGTGCTGGACAGCCTTGACAGATGCAGGCCCTGGCGGTATTCGGAGGATCAGGAAACCCTGCGGGAGATCTGGGATACCTGGATGGACTGCAGTAAGCTGACGCCTTCCTGGGAAAACCTGCTTTTATACGGACAGTGCTTTGGGGTGACAAAGCCGTTTGCCTCGTTTCTGGAACAGCATACGGAAACGCTCCTGGCGCAGCCATTCCCGCCGGAGTGGGAGCCTTCCCTTACAGAGGGGATTCTGACGTCTGATTTGGAGGACGCGTGCTTTGAGGCGTATATCCGCGCCGCGCCAGGAATCGAGCCGTCTGTTTCAATCGGGCAGATTCCGCAAGGCCATATGCGCATTTTGCTGGAACACCAATACATGGATTTCTCACGGAAAATGGCAGACGAGCTCAGAACCTTTTATCCGCGCCTGTATCCATTGGCGCTCGCGGTCAATAAAGAGCAGGTGATGGAGCATCCGGGCGAATATACGGCAGGAATGAACGATTTGGATGCCCTTGTGGAATATGACAAACTGGATGACAGCGAAAAAGTGTTTTTTATTGAAAAATACGCATCAAGAGAATATACGAAAACAGTAGCTTCATTCCTGTGCAAAACCCGGGCCTGTATTTCCAAAACGGCATTTCGCAGGGCATGGGACGCGCTGGGGGAGGCGGATCGATATGAGCTATTCCTGAACCAGATAACGATTTTTACTTTATATGAGCTTGCGGAATATTTACGTCAGCTCGGCCCGGAATATCAAGAACTGGCTGACCGGAGCCGCAGGCATGAGGAACGGTTGTGTGATACGGAGTATAACCGGGAGCTGGTTGAAAATTTAGCGAAGATCGGGTATATAAGCAGTTATCGGACAGAGGATTTCGGCGATACAGATGAAGAGGCGCAGAAGGATGAAAACAGGAGGGTTCTGGTATGCAGGATCCGGAAAGAGAGTTGAAAAACCTTGTTTACGGACATTCCGGCTAATATAATTACCACATAAAGAGCCCCGGGGCCATGAGCAAGACAGGAGAGTGGAACGTACACAGCTTTGATGCGGTATTATCAGGAACAGGGAGACAGTGAAAAGGCCCGCCAGGTGGCGGAGCAGGGGAAAGACCGGTGTAAAGACGACCATATCTACATCTTCCTTCTGGAGGATGCCAGGAAGCAGGGGGATGAAAGCCGGTATAAGAAGCTGTACGCCAGCGCCGGGCGGCATAAATTGTTATGGCAGGAAATAGCGGTTCATGGTAAAATAGAACAATTCACAGCCGTTCGGGGGTACTTTAAACAATTACAGCAATACAGAGAACCTATAAGAAAGCGAGGAGAAACGATGACAAATAAAGAACGCAGAGACGCACAGATGGCCTATATTTCCGACGGCGCGATCATGGAAGAACAGAAGATATGCCGGAGAAAGCTGCAGAAACTGAATTTCATGGACCGCTCGGATTTCGACGGCATTGCAGAGGCCGTAAAGGATCTCCTGGGCGCGTCGGAGGGGGCGTTTATCAACCCGCCGTTTTACTGTGATTACGGTTCTCATATCGAGATGGGAAAAAATGTGTTTATCAACTATAACTGCACAATCCTTGATGTGGCAAAGGTGAAGATCGGCGATAACTGCCAGTTCGCCCCCAACGTGGCGATCTATACCGCCGGCCACCCGATCCACCCGGTAAGCCGCAATTCCCTGTATGAGTACGGAAAAGAAGTCACGATTGGGAACAATGTCTGGCTCGGCGGCAATGTCGTCATCTGCCCGGGCGTCCACATTGGGGATAATGCGGTGATCGGGGCCGGCAGCGTGGTCACAAAGGATATCCCTGCCTGGTCGCTCGCGGCGGGAAATCCCTGCCGCGTGATACGCGCCATCACAGACGCGGATAAAAGAAAGCTGTTCCGCTCAGAGGAGATTGACGACGAGGCGTGGGAGGCGATTGCGGGGCGCGCAGATGCCGGAAATGATTGCCCGGACACGCTTTAAGGCAGGCGCAGAGAGATTTCGGGAGTACATTGTAATATAATTCCATTTTCTGACGATATAATCCTTAGAAGAAATACGTAACCGTTCAGAGCTTATCTGAACGGTTACAAAAAATACAGCAGCCTGCCTGATACGGCAGAGGAAACGGCCTGTATCCGGATGCGGCGGCAGAAAGGAGAAGCGATTATGCGTATTGAAGACAATGGGTTACAGAATTATCAGTCCATCCTGCGGATGCTCCAGAGCCTTAACGGAAAGAAGCGGACGGGCGCTGCCGATATTTTCGGGATTTTGGGATCCAAAGCGTCCCCGGGAAGTTCTTCTCCGGGTATGGTGGAGGTAGCGCCGGGATATTTCTGCAAGAATGATCCCAGGATTATCGCCAACTTCCGGAAAAATTTTGATGAGGACGGGGATCTGTACAATTCCCATGGGATTGCCGGGATGGATATCACAGGAAAGGATCCTTCCGAATGGCATAAGATTGTGGAGGTGTCAGAGGAAGGAAGGCAGAGCATGTTCGACATGGTAAAGCGGGAATTCATCCAGGAAAAGGGCATTGCCAATGGGGATACCACCCAGCGGAGCGAGGTTTTCGCCGCTTACCAGCGGAGCATCCCCAAGCAGGATCGCCTGACAGCCACCTGGACTCTGGGCCAGTATGAGCGGCAGTACAATAAAGCCATGTATGAGGCGGTGCGCGCCAGCAATCCGGGCTGGCAGCCGGGGATGGATTTTGACGAGAGCGTGCTGGACGGCATTACACGGGAATCCGTAGAGGCCCGAATCGTGCAGACAGGCAGCGACTCCCTGGGACTTTTGTCCATCGACTGCAGGGCTTAGAACGTGTTCAGAAGGGCGCAAGGAGACAGCGTCCGATATAATCAGAAAGATAAAAGGCATATGCGGGGCGGGCACATGCCTTTTTCTTTTGCGCTAAAAATCATTGATAAGCAGCCTGATTGGCGCGTGGCTGCTTTGCTAAAAACATCGTCAGCCGCATCGGTAAAGCTTTCCTCCGCAAGCAGCTTGTTCCATAACACATTTTCTTGAGAGATTTTATCCCTAAACAATCATAAAATATCCCACTTTATAGAATTTCGGATTTGGAACTGCTATAATGCCTATAAAATCATGATAATTTGAGGTTCTATGTCTTTGTTTTTGATTCTGGGGATCTCAGAATTATTTTATCAGGAGGAACACATTTATGAAAAAAAATATGAAGATTTCCGTATTTAGAAATCAGATATTTGTCCTGGCGGCCTGTATTCTGCTGTGCGGCGCCGCAGCCTGTAGCAGAGGGGACCGGCCTGCGGATGTGGAAAAAGAAACGGCAGAGGAAACAGAGAAAAAGCCAGCTTCTTTTGAAATTACAGATCTGGCAGGGACACCGTCAGATTATTCCAGAACAGAAAACTGGATGAAAATTCCGGAAATTACCCATGAAGTTGATACCATTTATCTTTATCCCACCAGCTATCTGGATGACTCGGAAAATGCAAAACCAATCTGTGATATTGATAATCAGCAGATGCGGGATAGAGCCAGGGCTATTTACGAGAATCAGGGAACGGTCTATGAGGAATCTACCAATGTGTTTGCCCCGTTCTACCGGCAGAGTAATATTTATCATGTTGCAGATTTAAGCCAGGGAGAACTGGAAGAATATCAAGAATTGGAACAGCGCACAGACATATATGCCGCTTTGGATTATTATTTTGAACATTATAACGAAGGCAGACCTTTTATTCTTGCAGGGCACTCTCAGGGTTCCATAATGACAAAAATTGTCCTTGGAGAATATATGCAGGCGCATCCGGAATATTATGAGCGTATGGTTGCGGCATATCCCATCGGATTTTCCATTACCGAAACGTTTCTGGAAGAACATCCGTATCTAAAATTTGCTGAATGTGCTGACGATACGGGTGTAATTGTATCCTGGAATACGGAAGGAGCGGGAAACAAAGGACAGTATAATCTGGTTGTGGAACCGGGAGCCATCCGTATAAACCCCATTAACTGGAAGCGGGACGATACCTGCGCCGGATTTGAGGAAAATCTGGGAAGCCGTATTCTGAACAAAGAGACAGGAGAATATGAAATCATACATGGAATTGCAGACGCGCAGGTGGATACGGAGCGAGGCGTAATTATCTGCACAGCAAAGAATGTGGAGTATGCCCCGGCAGATTTATTCGGACCGGAAAGTCTGCACGCCCATGATTATGACTTTTATTATGAAAATCTGCGGGAAAATGTAAAAACAAGAGTGGAGGCATATCTGAAACAGAACCTTGACTGATCCCGGAACACGACACATTCAGCATACTGCGGTGACGGTTATTATTGGGCAGCCACAAAGACAGGTGTGGTCAGGGCAATCTCCAAAAATGTATTCGTTAAAGCAGGGCTTATAAGCTGTCCTGGTTATTATAATGAGCGTCGTGCTTTGAAGTTGTATCATTTCCACAATTAAGGATATGGAGCCTGGATAAACATCTGCAGGGATATGATGAAGTTGTGCAGAATAAGGACAGGAGAAATAAACAGAGGGATCGGAGGAGTTATAGCATAGGAGATTGTCAGTTACATACGGAGTATATTTTACAGGATTTGCCTTGCCGGGCTGGCGGTAGTTTTCAGATTATAACGATAAAAATGCCTTATATAAAATTGTTAAAATCAGATATCAACAAATTGTATATGCTGTACATTTTAATGATAATGTGATTTGTGATGATAAATTATGTAAAGCGTCGCTAACTTGTAAACTACCGCCAGGAAAAGAAAAAGGTAAGGGGGACTTAGTTCATATCGCTTTCTTTGTTTTTCTCTACAATCATTTTTTCAAGAATTTTTATGTAATCATTATAAAAATCCGTTTCTCTATTATCTGTGTCTAATTGCTTAGTATAGTGAAATAGTGCTAAGATTATATATAGACACACAATAATACTAAATAAAAAAATTACATTTGATGTTTGAGAATATGTATCTACTAATTCTTGGAGGTTTTTTGCTTTTTCTCTTATTTCAATAACTTTTTCTGTTGAAGAAATTTCTCCATCGTTATCAAGAAAGGTTTTCGCTGTTGAAGATTCTTCTGTTAAAGAAAAATTTTGAATTTGTATTTGTTCGGTAAAGACATCATGGATGGCCTGTTTAATATTAGTATAGTTTTGTTGTAATGTAATAAATAAAGTCAATAATAAACCAATAAATGGAATTATAATTGCTATATAAAGCTGATAATTGGAAATTCTTTCTTTTCTATATGTAATTTGTCTGGCCTTTTTATTTAAATAAGCTATAAAATTTATGAGAGAATTAGAGGATACATTTTTATATTTTTCTGAAATATAATCATTCCACTCACAGTAATTTTTATAATACTTAGAGGCAGAACCTATACTTTTATACTTTTTATATTCCTCTTTTTTGTTAAAATTATAATCATCTTTTTTCTTGTTTTTTTGGCTATTTTTCATTAATATAGTTCCCCTTTTATTTTTCTAAATATAGTTATACTATAATTGAGCTAAAGGCGCATGAGACGGCGTCTGATATAATCAGAAAGACAAAAGGCCTATGCTGGGGACATATGCCTTTTTCTTTTAACTATAAATTCAGCCGATCAGCTATATCGGAAAAATGGATTAACAGATCGTCATAGATACCGGCCTTTACAGAGTCAGCAAAGGTATAATCTCCGGTATTCTCCGATTGGAAGTTATAAACAAGGATGCGGTTCTTCTCCGGATCAACAATCCAGTATTCGCGGACGCCCGCGGTACGGTATTTAAACAATTTCGTATAATAGTCCATCCGCCGGCTGCCTGGCGATACAATTTCAATAATCCAGTCCGGAGCGCCCAGGCATCCATTGTCGGTGAGCTTATCAGGGTCGCATATAACGGAGATATCCGGCTCGACATAGTTGATATCATCTTTATTCAAAAATACTGCAAATGGGGCTATATCAACTTCACAGACTCCCTTATTCCGATTCAAATATTCCCGGATGACGGCAAAAAGTTCTCCAACCAGACGCTGATGCCTTCTTCCAGGCGGCGCCATATAGTAAATCCGGCCGTCAATCAGTTCGGCCCTGCTGCCCTCTGGCAAACGATATATATCATCAATGGTATAGGCCCTTTCCTGTGCGGATGCTGGCGGCATATGATCACGCTCCTTTTTGGTTATGGTATTCGGTCAGGAACTGTTAAAAATTAAGATGTTACGTATACTATCATAAAGCAATACGCTGATAAAATCAATGGAATAGTTGCTGTTAATATTACAGGCTGCATATGAGAGCTGATTGAGAGAAATGGGTATAATATGGGAAATTTCGTAGAATACATAATTCTACGAAATCCACCTTCATTATACAACCATTTATGTATTATTACAACCACAAATCATACTGAATATTCTATTATTTTCCATTTTTTTTCTAATATTTTCGCGAATTATACACTGATATAAAAACAATATCATCGTTTTATTCCTTCCTAAACTGCCCTGGATTTCGTAGAATTATGTATTCTACGAAATCTGCGAAATTTGAAATTTTGTTACAATACAGGAGGCTGTATGCAGATTCGATTGGTTATTGGGGATCGGGATCAGAGGTATTTGGACAACCTCGTCCGGTATTTGGAAATGAACCATATGGATACGCTGGAGATTGTTTCCTTTTCCAGATTGGAGCTTTTCCGGGAATACGTTGCGTCAGGAACGGCGGATGTGATACTGGCAGACGAGGGATTTGGCGTTGACGCAAAGGAACTGGGGAAATATGGAAAAGCCGGCTATTTATGCGGAGGCGCGCCGGATACGAAACAAGATGGCGCGCGCCGGATCGCAAAGTTTAAAAAACCGGATTTGATTTATAAGGATATTTTGGATCTTTATGCGGAAGGCGGGAGCCGGAGGACATTTCGGGCCGGAAACAGAGGATCGGGAAAACTTACGCTGGTGACCGGGTGTGCCGGGGGCACGGGCGCGTCAACCTTTGCGGCTGCCCTGGCGAGGAAATATGCCTTTTGCGGAAAAAAGACGCTGTATCTGAATCTGGAATTGACGGGAAACAGCGCTGACTTTTTTTCAGGAAACGGGAACTATCGGTTTGAGGATGTCATTTTTGCGCTCAAGAGCCAGCGCGCGGACGTGCTGCTCAAGATGGAAAGCGCGGTCCGCACAGACCGGAGCGGGGTATATTTTTTTGAGCCGTGCAGTACGGCGATGTATATGCTGGAGCTGACGCAGGATGATATTTTAAAGATATTGGATGAGCTCACAAAGGGCGTAGGCTATGAGGAAATCGTTGTGGATATGGATTTCCGGCTGTCCGGGGATGCGGTGGAAATTCTGGCCAGGATGGATCAGATTATTCTGGTGCAGGACGGAGGAGAGACCTCAAACAGTAAATTTTTAAGGACAATGGAGGCTCTGAAAATCCTGGAGAAGCAGGGAAGAACAGATGTGACAGGAAATATGTTTCTTTTATATAACCGGTTTAGCAGCAGCAAATCCAGCAGCGAGATACCGGGCCTTACAATCCCGGTTTTGGGAAAGATTCCGCCGATCAAGTATGCGCTGACCCGGGAGATCGTGGAGTATATGACAGGTCTGCCGAATATTTTTGACAGGCTGTGATACAAAGGGGGACGGGGATGAACGAAGAAGAGATAAAGGAGCTGGCGCAGCGAATCCACTATTACATAACGGATCATTTGCCGCTTACTTCCATGAGCGATGAGGAGCTGGAAGCGCAGATTCAGCAGATCGTAAACGCAAGATGCGCTGAATATGGATTCGTGTCTCTGGAACAGCGAGTCAGTCTTTGCGAGCAGGTGTTCAGCGCGATCCGCGGCTTTGGGATTCTGGATTTGATCATGAAGGATGATTCGATCACGGAGATCATGATCAACGGGCCGAAGGATATTTTTATTGAAAAAAAGGGAAAGATTGAACGGCTGACAGAGGAATTTGAGGATGAGCGGAGGCTGGAGGACATTGTCCAGAAGATTGTGGGGCGGGCAGGGCGCGAGGTGAATCAGGCGAATCCGATTGTGGACACCCGTCTGCCGGACGGTTCCCGCGTGAATGTGGTTCTGCCGCCGATCTCTATGAGAGGGGCGATTGTCACCATCCGTAAATTTTCCAAGACGCCGATGACGGTGGAACAGCTTTTGAAATTTAAGTCGATCACGCCGGAGGTCGCCCATGTGCTGGAAATCCTGGTTAAGGCGAAATATAACATTTTTATCTGCGGCGGGACAGGCTCAGGTAAAACAACGTTTTTAAACGCCATGTCGAACTTCATCCCAAGGGATGAGCGGGTGATTACGATCGAGGACTCGGCGGAGCTGCAGATTGTGGGGATTGACAATCTGGTCAGCCTTGAGACGAGGAACGCGAATGCCTCCGGAAGCGGGGAAATCACCATCCGCGATCTGATTAAATCCTCTCTGCGTATGCGTCCGGAGCGGATCGTGGTTGGAGAGGTCCGCGGCGGGGAGGCGCTGGACATGCTGCAGGCCATGAATACAGGCCATGACGGCTCGTTAAGCACCGGACATGCGAATTCCACCAGGGATATGTTGAGCCGTCTGGAAACGATGGTGCTGCAGGGGGCGGCCGGACTGCCTCTGGAGGCCATCCGCCAGCAGATCGCTTCTGCACTGGATGTGATCATACATCTTTCGCGTCTGCGGGACAAGTCGAGAAGAACGATGGAGATTACGGAGGTGTGCGGATATCAGGACGGCGAGATTCTTTTAAATCCCCTGTATGTCTTTGAGGAGGATGAAAACAGTTCACTGACCAGGGTGTCCGGCAGCTTAAAAAGGACGCGAAATAAGCTGCAGCATGATATGAAACTGAAAATAATGGGATTTTACGAAGAGATATAAGGGTTTAAGATGTTTGGAAGGAAAAAGCCGGCGCAGGCCGGGCAGGAGCCAAAGAAGGAGAAAAAGGGAAAGGTAGAACGGCAGAAGGAGGCGGTTACACCCATCCCGGGCATCATGGGCATGGGGGATGATTACCACATCTATACCATGACGCTGGCGGATCGGCTGGCCGCAGCCGGGCTGGGGGCGGCTGTGGGAATTGCGGTGGGGTATGTATTTTTTAACCACTGGCTGACGACGCTGATACTCACGGCTGCAGCCGGGATCGGTTTGCAGAAGCCGTTCGGGGAGTATCTGAAACGAAAACGTTTAAAAAAGCTGCTGCTGGAGTTTAAGGATCTGCTGGAGACACTGACAGCCTCCTATTCGGCCGGACAGACGACGGCAAGGGCGTTTGAGGACGCCCTGCATGAGATGAGCGAGCTGTACGGCGAGGGCGCGGATATTGTGCAGGAGCTTAAGATGATCCATGCGGGCCTGCAGCACAACTACAATATCGAAGATTTACTTTTGAACTTCGCGGCGCGCAGCGGGCTGGATGATGTGGACAGCTTTGCGAATGTATTCGAGGTTTGCAACCGGAAGGGCGGGAATCTGAAACAGATTGTGGGCGAGACGCGCAGTGTGATTAACGATAAGATTGAGATCGAGATGGAGATTCAGACTATGGTGGCAGCCAGCCGGAATGAGCTGAATATTATGATGGTTATGCCGCTTCTTATCATGTTTACCATGCGGGGTCTGGGCGACAGCATGACAGGGAACAGCGTGATGAATGTGATTGTGAAGCTCATTGCCCTGGGGATATTCGCAGGGGCCTATGCGCTGGGGTCGAAGCTGGTGGATATTAAGCTTTAGGGGGGATGAGGATGATTAACTGGTTTCAGTTGGGAATGATGCTCTGTGCAACGCCCCTGACGTTGTTTTGGCTGTTTTTGTATATCAAATATCAGAATGCGTTCCACGCGTATCTGGATCCGCTTTCGCCAAAGGAATACAGGATGCCGGAATTGTTTTTTATCGGCATGGGGTTTATGGATCAGACGCATTATAACCTGCACAGCCAAAAGGGGCGCGCCCGGATAAAAGAGATCTCAGAGGTGAAGGGAAAGAAGTATGCGCAGTATTATTACTATGTGATCAAAGGGGCAACGTTTACGTATCTGTTGACCTTCCTGCCTGTCGCGCTGGTGCTGGGGGCTTTGGCGGATAATCCGATGATCTGTCTGATTGGGATATGCGTGGCCATACTGCTGGTACGGTATCTGGAAAAAGATATTAATGACAAGCTGGAGGAGCGCAGGGAGGAACTGCTTTTGGATCTTCCGCAGGCGCTGTCCAAGATGGCGCTGCTGATTAATTCCGGCATGGTGATGCGGGAGGCCTGGACGAAGGTTTCACAGACCGGCGAGAGGGCGCTTTATCAGGAGATGCGGATCGCGTCCGGCGAGATGGCAAACGGGGCGTCGGATCTGGAGGCGTTCCGGAATTTTGCGGATCGGTGCTCGGTGCGGGCGATCCGCAAGGTGACGTCTACGCTGGTTCAGAATCTGCAAAAAGGGAACCGGGAGCTGGCGTATTTCCTGGAGGAGATGTCCAGGGAGATGTGGGAGGAAAAGAAAAATATGGTGCGGCAGAAGGGAGAGACGGCGGGGACGAAGCTGTTGATTCCGATTGCGATGATTTTTATTGGGATATTGGTTTTGATTATTGTGCCGATTTTTATGAATGGGTTTTAGAGGGCGGTTAAGGAATTAGATGACAGTGATTGGAAAAGCAGGTGGGAGCTGCCTGCTTTACAATAAAAATTTACTTTTTAAGGAGGAAAATCAGGATGTTTGGAAAGGTAGATACCATGTACTTAGATGCAAAGATACGGTGGGAGCAGTTTGCGGATCGGCTGCTGCATGAGGAAAAGGGAGCGTCTGATATCGTGGCGATTATGGTAGTAATAGTTATTTTGCTGGCGGTTGCAGTGGTTTTTAAAGGACAATTAGAAGGATTAGTTTCGGCTGTATTTGGAAAAGCAACGGATTGGGTTAACTCTAACTAAGAGTTATAGTAAAGGAATTTTTTTTTAGGATAAACTGGTAAAATTTACCACATAATTGAAACTGTTTTGCAAAAAGCGCCGGCTTTCCGGCCAGGATGATATGTGATAGGAGAGGCATGTTACAGGAGAGGGATACATACAGGCTGCAGGGGAAAAGGGAGTTTTCTGCGGCGGGCGGGGGGAAGGCAGGCCGCGGGCGGCTGGAGAATGTTCGGGATGGCTGGAGATCAGAGGCCGGGGTGATGCTGGTGGAGGCGTCGATTTATTTTCCGATGGTGATATTTACCGTGTTCGCGATGATTTATTTTGGGATGGTGAAGTATCAGGAGAGTATTTTGACGTTTCAGGTGGAGAAGCTGGCAGTGGTTGGCGGGAGGGAGGTGGCTTATCAGGGGTATGAGGTGTTTGGGGGAGAGGATTCCCTTTTGTCCGGCGCGGTGGATTTCCGGGAGGGGAGTGATTTTGGCTCCCGGATGGAGGCGTATTACACGAAGCACTCGGAACATCTGTATAACGAATGGAGGTTTAATTACAGCGAGGAGGAGGGACGCCTGACGGGGCGTCTCTCTGAAATGTTGTCCAGGCGTTCGTTTTTGACAGGGGTGGAGACGAGGGCAAAGGTGGAGATCAGTAATTATGTGATTGGGAAATCGATTACCGTGCATGCGGAATATGGCCTGAAGAGCCCGAAGTTTCTTGAGTATATTGGGGTTCCGGTGGATTTGACGCTGAAATCAGGCGTAACGCAGAGCGCGGCGAATCCCACGGAGCTGGTGCGCAACATCGATCTGGCGGCGGATTTGATTGACTTTCTGTTGGAACGCTTTGGCGTAAAGGACAGGGTGGACTCGTTTTTGAAGAAAGTGGAGGATATTAAGGATAAGATTCTGTAAGAGGGGCGGTTATGAGAAAGTTTACAAAGGAAGCGAGGGGATCGATTTCCCTGTTTTTGTCTATGATCATTCTCCTTCTGGTAATTTTAGAGGGATTTCTGATAGATGGAAGTAAGATCCTGGCGGCGAGGATGTATCTGTCCAGCGCGGGCGAGATGTCTCTGAATGCGGGGCTTACGGAGTATGATGAGGCTCTCCGGGATATTTACGGCCTGTTTGCGACCTGTAAGAGCGAGGAGGAGCTGACAGCCAATTTAAAAGTGTATTTCCAAAAGACACTGGGGGAAGCGACGGGGGCTGGAGAAGAGGAGACCGCCGGCTATGTGGATCAGATGATGAGCTATGTGGACACAGCGATCCGCAACGGCTGGGACGGGGAGGAGGCCGGGAAGCTTCTGGATCTGAAGCTGGACACGGGGGCGTTTCACGCAAAAGGAGTGGCGGGCTCCGCG
Organism: Clostridiaceae bacterium; assembly: GCA_910575795.1. GTDB lineage: Bacteria > Bacillota > Clostridia > Lachnospirales > Lachnospiraceae > Otoolea > Otoolea muris. Next base: position 28,158 of record CAJTGE010000019.1, read on the forward strand.
CTTTCTGAGCCGTATGTGATCAAAAACCAGATTTTGGAATATATGAAGTACCGCGGGCCTGCCAGCCTGGGATATGGCATGATTGAGAAGATCTTTGCGTTTAAGGATCTGAATAAGCAGCAGAAGACGATGGAGGCCAAGCTGGATTATGAGGAGAGTATGTCCGATGTGCAGAGGGCGTGTGAGGAAGCGTACGCGAATATAGAGGCATATAACCAGCTTCTGGAGGGGAATCTAAAGCCGGAAACGGTGGAGCAGCTCAGCTATGATATCAATCTGGCAATGTTTGAGGCCGTTATTGCCACTTGGTGCTACAGCGCGGTGAAGCGGGATCCGGGGATGGACCGGGACTGGCAGAAGATGAGCGGGCAGACGATCCGGGACTCGGAGGGCGTTCCGGATGTGAGAAAGGCAAAGGAGGCATGCCGGCTGATGGAGTCCATGTCGGCCTTGTATACAGAGGCGGCGCAGGGGCTTTCGGAGGATTTTAACGGGCATCCGGAGGCGGCTATGCAGGCGATCCGGATTATCATTGGGTATAAGGAGGAGTACGGGAATTACTGCAGCCTCTTTACGACCTGGAAGCGGTATATGGAATATTATACCAGGCGTATGGCGGAGCTGGAGGATATGCTGGACGACGCGGAGGATGAGGAGGACGGCGACAGTTCGGAGATTGAGGAGGAGATCGAGGAACTGATAGAGCAGAGGGAGGAGTATGAGGAGCTGTACTTAGACAGCGAGCGGGCAATCAACCAGTTTCGGGATGTCCTGAACCCGGCCCGGGCCGTTTTGGAGGCTGATATTGACAAACGGATGCAGGAGGCGACGAATAAGCTGAACCAGGCCGCCAGGGACGCGAAAGCCCTGTGTCAGTTGGGAAAGGCCGGAAGGGAAGCCCTGGATGGCGTTTTAAGAGCTATGGATCAGCTGGCGTCAAAAGGGCAGACCTGGCAGTCCTCTATCAATAACCTGTCGGCCGGCGAGATAAAGACCTCCATGCAGGCGGATTACAGCAATAAATCAGAGATGCTTGACAGGGAGAAAATCATTATTTTGCAGGAAAAGCTTGCCAACGGCATTTCATATGGAGAGATGCTGGAAAATGCGGCGAAGGCTGCAATGGCGGTCAATTACCAGCTTTTTCAGGCGGACGGGAAGGGATCGTATTATCCGTATATGAAGAGCCGGTTTGAGTCCGGCGCGTACCAGGGGGAGACGCTTCCCTATAACGGGACTCCCTACAGCGCGTTCAGCGCGGCGGTCTGGGCGGGAAATGCGAACCATACGGATGCGCTGTCCGATCCGGCATGCACGGTATATTTTAACAGCCCCGGCGGCGGCAGGATGGACGGGCGGATCACGAGGATGGATCTGTCGGTTTATACGGCCCAGATGGATTCCATCAGCGGGAAGCAGGATGATTTTTTCCTGTATTTAGAGCGCGTCTGCCCAAAGAGCGAGGCGGAAAAGGACAGCGCGCAGGAAGCAAAGGAGGAGAAAAAGAAGCTGTTTGAAAAGGCGAAGGACGCCAGCCTGAATCCGGATACGGCGCTGCCGACGCTTCCCTCGTCAGGCGGCGGAACCGGGGCCCCCGGATATCAGGAGACCGATTCAGGCGCGGATGACAAGGAGGTTAGTAAGAACGCAAAGAATAATACAAAGGGTTCCGCCAATTTCATGGCCGATGTGGGCGCTCTCCTTGCCAAGGGGCGGGACAAGCTGTATTTGTCCGAGTACGCGACGCAGATGTTCAGCTACTATACGGTGGATAAGCCGGGAGACGGGGGCGAGCCGGCTGTGAAAAAGATGCTGAGCGGTTATCCTCTCACGGCAGATAACAATGCCATGTATAAAGCGGAGGTGGAGTATATCCTCTGGGGAAACCCGTCGGGGACTGAGGATGTCAAGTATACGCTGACAACGATTTTCGGCATCCGTTTTCTGCTGAATTCCCTCTATGCGTTTACCGGGGATCCGGAGATCCGCCAGTTTACGCTGGCATTGGCTACTTCCATCGCCGGTTGGACCGGCTTTGGAGTGCCGCTGGTGCAGAGCGTGCTGATTATCGGGTTCGCCCTGGCGGAAACCTCGCTGGATATGAAAGCGCTTGTGGACGGAAAAAGCGTGCCGATCTATAAATCGACCTCCACCTGGCAGATCAAGCCCACCGCTATGGGCAAGCAGATGATCGGGCAGGCAATCAATGACGCGGGCTCAGCGGCCAAGAATTTCTTGTATGACAAATTGGATGAGCTGACGGATGCGACCAAGGAGGCATTCCGGAATAGACTTTCGGAGTTTGCCAGTGAAACTGCGGAAAACCTGGCCAGCGTGGCGGCGGCCGCGGTCCTGACGCCCGTACAGGAACGGCTGATCGGCATGGTCAATGTGGTGACGGCTGACCGGGACAAAATAAGCGGGGACATCCGCAGGGCAATCCAGGAATTGAAAGGATCCATTGCGTCCGAGCCGGACAGTATTGCCAAAGAAATGAAGCTGGCCGCGGCGGATTACTTTGAGAGCCGTCTGACAGGCCGGATCGTTTCTGCCATACAGGGCGTGCAGAATACGGAACTGAGCAATGACGAGATTACGAAACAGATTGTTACGGAGCTGGAAGCATGCCGGAACGCCCTGCGGACCGCTCTTCTGGGAAAGGCAAAGCAGTTGGTGGAGGCGGAATGCCAGGCAGTGAACCAGGCGCTTGATTCCGGTAATGAGGCGATCCAGGAAAAGACCAGCGAGGCATTTGACCGCATGCTGATGCGGATTGACTGCGGGGTGTCCTTTGCGGATACCTCCAGCGTTCAGGTAGACGGCGGCAAAGGGCGCACGTCCGGCGCGGCGGCCCTGACTATGAATTATAAGGAATACCTGTGGCTGTTTATTGCGGTCAAGAGCATCCAGAGCGAGGAGGACATGCTTCGGCGGATTGGGACGCTGATTGAGGCAAACCTGGCGTCCTCGAATACGGCTCCGTCCGGGAATTTCAGGATTCAGAACGCATTTACATTTATCGAGCTGGACGCCAAAGCGGATCTTTCCACGACCTTTTTCGCAATGCCGGTTCCGGTGAGCGGAGGGGGAAGCGTAACGCTGGGGCAGGATCAGTATGCCATCGGCTATCGGGGCGTGCTGGGATATTAGGAGGCATGTTTAATGGATGAGGAACGAAAGGGACAAAAGGGTTCCCTGACAGTGGAGGCGGCGATTGTACTGGTGATTTTCATTTTCGGATACGCGGCGATTGTGAGCGTGACCAGCTTCATCCGTGCGCAGATGATTATCCAGTACAGCATTACGCAGGCGGCAAAGGAGATTTCGTCGTATTGTTACCTGGCCAGCAAGACAGGAATTATGGAAGACAGCGCGGATTTGAACCCGGAGGCAGGCGCATTTAAGAAAGACACGGATCGCATGATTGATACCGTGGTGAAGCTGTACGACGCGGTTGATCAGGGAACGGAGCATATTTCAAATTCCGTGCAGTCCATTCCGCAGAGCCAGGATTTAACGGATCTCGTGAATTCCGTTCAGGACACGGCCGGTGTGACGCAGGAAGAATTTCAGAGCATGGTTTCCGCGGCCAATACGATGATGGACACGGGGGAAGCGTATTTCAGCGACCCGAAAGGGCTTTTAAAGGGGCTGGGGGCTGTTGCGAAGGACGGGGTTTTCAGCGCCGCCAAGAGCTATGTGCTTGCCGCTCCCATCAGCAAAGCGCTGGTGAAACGCCAGATTGCCTTATACGGCCAGGACAGCCAGGGCCGGGATGTCCTGGAAAAGCTGGGCGTGGTGGGCGGCTTAAACGGGCTGAATTTTATGGGAAGCACTCTGTTCAATGACGGAAAGACGATCACCGTGCAGGTGGCGTATACCATGAAGGTTACGTATCCGGGATTCGATCAGAAGGAGTTCCACTTTATCCAGACAGCGGCTACGAAAGCCTGGGGTTCCGACACGGGAGGAAGGCCGTGGAGAGAATAACATGATACAGTGCAGGGAGGAGGTTTCGGTTATGAAACGCAGGAAATGGAGTATGGCGGCAGCGTGCCTGATCACGCTGTCACTGGCGGGCGGGGGCTGCGGCAGAAAGGAACAGGAGGAGGTTCTTCCTGCAGCGCAGGAGACAGAGGCGGATGCTCAGCCCGCAGAGGCTGCAGACGGGCCGGAAGGGATGAAGGAAACGGATGCGGCAAAGAGCGAAATGGCCGGTTCGCGGGCGGAAGGGGCAGATGACGGCCTCAGGGAGCATTTTAATGAGGTTGTCATTGAGGGAACGGCTTTTTCTATTCCGATTTCTTATAAAGAGCTGGAGGAGATGGGCTTCCATCTTGATTCCGCCCAAAAGGATGTGACATCCGGTGGTTCTCCGGTAACCGGATACTGCAGTTGGGGAGAGGACCAAAAAGGGATCTTCTGCATGGATTTCCGTTTTAAGGGAAAGGGAGACGGGATCCCTCTGACCGGGTGCGACGCGGTTTCCTTTGTGTGGGATGCAGACTCCGCAGGGGGAATTGAGGTGTCCTTTTACGGCGGGCTCCGGGAGGGAAGCACGCGCGCAGAGGCGGCGGCTTTTCTGAATGAGGTGTATGCCGACGAGTCAGGGGCTCAATATATGGCAAAGCTGGATGAAAACGGATATGCGAAGCTGGCGGCGTATTTTGACGGCGACCGGCTGGTGATGGTAGAGCTTTTTAATTATGCGGATTATGTAGATTAAGGCGGTAGATTATGTTGGCAGAGCAGATTGCAGCAGCAGCGGGGATGGCGGCCGGGATGTATTTTGGCCGGCGTCAGTTGCTGAGATGGGGGATATGGAGCCGGAAAAACATGGCCGTCATGGCAGCCGCATCCTGTATCGTTTTTTTTGCAGGCGGCTTTTTGATGAGCAGGTACGGGTACCATTTCCTGAAAATCATACGGTATTGGGCCCTGATGTACGGCCTGCTTCTGACAGCGCTTGTGGACGGGGCGAAGCGGATCATCCCCAATAAAGCGCTTCTGGCCATGGCAGGGCTGCGCACAGTCCTGCTGCTCGGAGAGTGCGCCTGCTTCCCGGGCGCTTTGACAGAGATAATCCTGTCCGCCGGGATCGGCCTCTTCGGCGGGGGGCTTTTGTTCCTGCTGCCGGGGGCGCTGGTAAAAAAGGGGATCGGCATGGGAGATGTGAAGCTGATCGCGGTGATGGGATATTTTCTGGGATTTCAGGTGTTGATGAGCGCCCTGATTTTGATATTGACGCTGACCGTATTTGCCGGGCTTTTTGCCCTTTTACTGAAGAAAGCGTCCCTGCGGTCGGAAATGCCGTTTGCGCCTTTTGCGGCAGCGGGGACGATGGTGACCATACTGATGGGCTTTTAAAGGAGTGGAACATGAAACGAGCCGTGTTTGCAGCTATGCTCGGCCTTTGCGTGCTGGGCTGGCATACAACCATAAAAGGCCTGGTTGAAAAGCCGGCAAGGTACCGCAGCCTGGTGGCCGAGGGCGAGCGCTATGATGAGGAAAAGATCTATGTGAAAGCAATAGAAACGTACAAGGAGGCCCTGACATATCAGCCGAAATCCCTGGATCTGCAGCTTCGGATCGCGTCGGATTACCTCGCCCTGGGCGATGAGACTTCATTTATTAACCGCTGTAATTCCGTCAATGAATCCCAGGGATATCCGATTCCCTGTGTGACGCTTCTGGCAGATTACTACATGGAAAACAGCCGGAACGAAAAAGCGATTGCCCTTCTGAAAAATGCCATGAAACGGCATAAGGACAGCGGGGAGCTGAAGGAGCGGTATGAGACGCTGCGCTACACCTATAAAAATCTGTATCTTTCCTTTGAGGAGATTCTTGCATTCCGCAACGACAGCGCCGTGTACAAAGAAGGCGGCCTGTATGGGCTGCTGGACACAGGGGGAAGGGTGAAGATACGCAGCCAGAACGAGCGGCTGGGAGCGCTTTCCGGAGACCGGGAGGCCGTCCCGGTTTTCCGGGACGGGGAATACTATTACGCAGATCCGAACGGCTACCGGATCGAGGTCCCTAAAGAAGGGCAGAAGGTGGAAGAGCTGGGCGTGCTCTGCAACGGCGCAGCCCCGGCAAAAATCAACGGAAAATACGGATATATCAATGTAAAATTCGAGGAACTGACGCCCTTTGAATGGGATGGGGCCACGGTAATCCAGAACGGGTTTGGCGCGGTCAGACAGGGTGAAAAATGGGCGCTTATCAGCCAGTCATACGAGCTGACAACGGATTTTACATATGATGATGTTAAGACAGATGCGTATCAATACTGCTCGATAACCGGAAGGGCCTTTGTAAAAGAAGGGGATTCCTGGCATATGGTGGACGAGAAGGGAAACCCTGTCGGGGAAGGCGTCTATGAGGACGCGCATCCCTTTGTTTCAGAAGAACCGGCGGCCGTGGAAATCGGCGGGAAATGGGGCTTTGTGGATGCGGATGGACGCATTGTGATCGAAGCGCAGTATGAGGATGCTGGCTCCTTTAGCGGCGGACTGGCGCCGGTGCAGACAGCGGGAGGCTGGGGCTATATAACGCCTGGGAACGAGCTGGTGATTGCGGCAGATTTTACGGAGGCAAAAAGCTTTTATAAAGGGGTTGCTCCGGTGAAGAATGGGCAGAGCTGGACGCTGATTCAGCTAAATGCGCCATAAAAAAGCGGGAGGGAGTACAAATGAACCGATTTACCTATGAAAATCAGGGGGCAGAGAGTATGCTGGTGTATCGGCTTGGCCAGGAAGAGCATCTGGATTCCTTTGCCAGGGGGATGCTTAAGGGAAATGAAATGGAGGGGATCCTCCGGCCGTCCTTCATCCAGCGGGATGTGGATCAGTATCTGAAGTATCCGGTTACCTCCAAAATTCCACTGAAGGACTTCCTCCGCGGGGAAATGGAAAAGGAAGCGGTATTACGCCTCTGCCATTCGATTGCTTGCGCTATGGGGGAGCTGGGGGAATATATGCTGAGCGAGGAAAAGATTGTGCTGGATCCGGACTATATCTTTGTTGACGTCCGGAAGAAGGAGGCAAGCCTCGTATATCTTCCGGTGGACGAGTATGCCGGGGAGGCAACGATAAAGGAATTTCTGCTGATGCTTTTGTCCCATATGCGCTATCAGCTTACAGGGGACGTTTCGTATGTAGCGAAGCTGATCCATTTCCTGAACCGGCAGGAACACTGGGAAGCTTTGGAGCTGAGGCGCTATATCCGGGTTCTTCTGGATGAACAGGAATATGAAACCGGGGCGGAGAAGGCCCCAAAGGAGAATGTTTCTGCGCCAGCCGTTTTTTCAGAAGGCTTTGGAAACAGCGGCTGGGATGCAGCCCAGCCGTCCGGCGGCCGGGAAGCCTGGCAGGAGCCGGTTCCGGAAAGGATAAGGGGAGACGCCCTCTTCACCGGGGAAGGCGGGTTTAACCCGATCGCCCAGGATCTGGCGGGGCAGGAGGTTGAAAAGGAAGAGACAAAGAAACGGGGACTGTTTAAAAGTAAAAAGAAGGCTAAAAAGGAGGCGGAGAGGGAAAATCCCGTGATTTCAGTTCCGGGAATTTTACCGCCGTCGTCCGATCCTGCCGGAGAACGGGAGGGCGCGGTTCGGACGCCGGGGGCGATTCAGCCTGAGGTGGTGCTGATGGTAGATGAGGACGGCGAATATCTTCCGGATCAGGCTCCGGCCAGGGAAAAGAAAAAGGGGGGTCTGTTCCGCTTTGGAAAAAAGAAGGGGAAAGAAAAGCCGGCGGATATACCGCCGGTTCCCATGGCCGCCGTCCCTTCCTCTGTGAATCCGCCTGCTATGGCGCTTCCCGGAAGTTCCCGCGCGGATGCGCCTTTTTTCCCGGCTCCTCCCGCCGCCCCGCCGGAACCTGCGCAGGCGTCGCGTCCGGTTCCGGCGCAGGCTCAGACGGTTCCTTTAGCGGCGGGCATAGCTTCGTACCGTCAGCCCCTGGAAGGCGCTACCGTCTATATGGGGCATGGAAGCAGCGATGATGACAACAGGACCGTCATATTGGGAGGCGGGGATTATGGTTCTACGGTTGTCCTGGGGAGCGAAAACTGCCGCGGGGGCGCGTCAAACGCACATGTGGTGCGGCTTACGCGGCGCAGGAACGGGCAGGGAAAGGTGATCAACAAGGAACTGTTTCGGATCGGCAGCGAGGGAAATTTTGTGGATTTCTATATCGGGGATAACCCGGCGATCGGGGCCTGCCATGCAGATATTTTTGAGGAGGACGGATCGTACTATATTACGGATCGGAACTCTGTAAATCACACCTGTGTAAACGGAGTGATGGCGCCGCCCATGCAGGCAGTGCAGCTTAAAAACGGCAGCGTGATCACACTGGCGGACGAGGATTTTGATTTTATCATCAGTTAGGGGGGCGCCCGAAAAAGAGGGTATTATGAGATTTACGTATTCCTGCCGGACCGATAAGGGAACGGTGCGGGAGAATAATCAGGATTCCCTTGTTGTAAAAAGCGCGGCTCTGGGAGCATCCAGGGTGGCCCTGGCCGCCGTCTGCGATGGAGTGGGCGGTTTAAGCCGCGGGGAGGAAGCCAGCCGGAAGGCGGCGGAGCTTTTGTCCGCCTGGTTCGATTATGAGCTTCCCCAGATCATGGGGGAGAGCGGCGCGGACCGCCTCATGCCCCGCCGTCTCCGCCAGCTTGTTAAGGAGATCAATCAGGAAATCTATTGCGCCAACTGCCGCAGCCATATTTCCAGCGCGACAACGCTGACAGCGGTTCTTTTGTGGGATTACCGCTACCTGATTGCCCATATCGGAGACAGCCGGGTTTACAGGATCGGCCGTCAGGCGCGGCAGATGACGCAGGATCATTCCTGGGTGGCGCAAGAGGTAGCCATGGGAAGGATGACCCGGGAGGAAGCGCGAAAAAGCGATCGGCAAAATGTCATTCTAAAGTGCATCGGCGCAGAGAAAGAGGCAGAGCCGGATATTCTGGAAGGGCATATTCAGGAAGAAACCGTGTTTCTCCTCTGTACAGACGGGTTTTGGCGTCTTGTGGAAGAGCCGGAATGGAACGTCTTTTTTTCCCCGGCAGCGGCGAGGGAGGGGAACCTGACAGAACATTTATACTATATGACAGAGGCCGTGAAGCGGCGCGGCGAGAGCGACAATATTACCGCGGTTGCGATCCGGGTTTTCTGAAGCGGAGGAGATAATGGAATACTTTATTTTAAGCCGGACAGGGGGCCGGGAGCGGAATGAGGATTCGGCCGGGGCGGTAAAAGGAGAAAACGGATTCTGCTGTGTGGTGGCGGACGGCCTGGGAGGTCATGATCGGGGAGAGGAAGCCTCCGCACTGGCAAAGGATACCTGCCTGGAGTTGTTTTCAGGAAAGGCGCAGAAAGGGGATTTTGACTTGCAGGAATTCCTGGAGCAGTGCTTTCTGGAAGGCCAGAGACGCCTGCTTTCCAGGCAAAAGGAGGAGAAGAGCGGGATGAAAACCACCCTGACAGTGCTTGCGGCATGGGACGGGAAGCTCCAGTGGGGGCATGTGGGAGATTCAAGGCTCTACTGGTTCCGGAATGGAAAAACAGCGGGCCGGACGCTGGATCACAGCGTTCCCCAGATGCTTGTAGCCTCCGGGGAGATCCGGGAAAAGGACATCCGCGGCCACGAAGACCGAAGCCGCCTGCTGCGCGTGATGGGGGCCGAATGGAGCAGGCCCCAGTTTGAACTGTCGCTCCCCGTCCCCACAGAGGATGGGCTGGCGTTTCTGTTATGTTCCGACGGATTTTGGGAGCTGATAGAGGAAAAAGAGATGGAAAAAGCCCTGAGACGGGCAGAAACCACACAGGAATGGCTGGAGGCAATGGAGCGGGAAATTGTAAAGAACGGATATGGCCCTGATATGGACAATTACACCGCCGTCGGCGTCTGGCTCGGGAGGCCTTTGAAAAGACAACGGCTGTGGGGCCTGTTTTAGCAGATGGATGAAACGGTATGGGATTTCTGCCGGTTAAGGTAATATGGAGGGGGAGGCAAGAGATGAAAATACGCTGTATGAATTGTATGGAGGAATATGAGGATGCGGACGCGCCGTGTCCCAAATGCGGATATGTAAAAGGAACGCCGCCCAATGAGATTTACCACTTGTTTCCCGAAGAGGAACTGGCGGATCGGTATATCATCGGCACCGTGATCGCGTACGGCGGCTTCGGTATCCTGTACCGGGCATGGGATAACAAGCTGCAGATCATGGTTGCCATAAAGGAATATTTTCCGTCCAGCTATGTAAACCGCAATCCCGGGGAACGGGAAATTTTTATCTATACCAGCAAGAAACGCGGAGAATTCCAGGAAGGCCTTGAGGGCTTTTTAAGCGAGGCCAGGAATACGGCCAAGTTCAGCAGCCATCCGAATATTGTCAATGTATACGACTATTTTAAAGAAAACGGCACGGCCTATATGGTCATGGAATATATGGACGGGAAGACCTTAAAGGAGTATACAAAGGAACAGGGGGGCCGCCTTCCCTGGGAAGAGGCGGTGCGGATTTTGACGGGCATCTGCGATGATCTCCAGGTGGTGCATGAGGCCGGGATTCTGCACCGGGACATCAGCCCGGACAATATCATGCTTTGCACCGACGGCAGTATCAAGCTTTTCGACTTTGGGGCGGCGCGCTTTTCAGACATAGAACGGGAAATGACGAGGACGATCGTCCTCAAAATCGGCTTTGCGCCGCCGGAGCAATACCAAGCCAAAAGCCGGCAGGGCCCCTGGACCGATGTATACGCGCTGGGGGCGACCCTTTACCGGACGATCACCGGGATACTGCCGGATGAGTCGATGAACCGCCGGGAGGCAATGGAAAGTGAAGGGGCAGATACCCTGGCAAATGCCAAAGCCTCTGTGCCGGAGCTGCCGGACTATCTGGACATCGCAATCGAAAAGGCCATGGCAATCGAACCGGAGCTGCGCTTTAAGACGGTTTTACAGTTTAGGGACGCGCTTCTCGATAAAAAAAGCGTACTGCCGCCCGGGGAGGAGAGAAAGCTTCGCAAACGCAGGCAGAAGCAGGGGCTGGCGGCGACGGCCGCCCTGCTGCTGGCCGGGGTGTGCGGATGTGTGTATGTCTACCAGAGCCGACAGAAAGCAAGCACGCTTCAGGGGGCAAGAGTCACGATCTGGGCGCCGGTTCCGGACGGGACGGAGATAAAAGAAAAGCAGGATATGCTGGAGGCTATGGCAGAGGAATTTTGCGCAGATTATCCGGGAGTTGCGCTTTCCGTCTCCTGCATTCCGGAAGCGGAATACCAGGAGGCGCTGGAGGAAGCGTCTGCTTCCGGAACGTTTCCATCCCTGTATGAATGTCCCCGGGGAGGCGGCTTTGAGGAGCGCAGAGAAGAACTTGGCGGGGTTCTTGACCTGCTCGGGCAGGAAGGCTCCTATTTTTTGAGCCGCGGGTATCTGGGAGAGGAGATCCGGGCGCTTCCTCTGGGGATGAGGCTTCCTGTGGTCTATGTCAATACGCTGTTAGAAGATGAGGGAAAAGAACCGGGGCCTGAAAACGATGAAGCCGCTTTTTTGGCCGGAGAGAGCCTGATATTGGTTTCCGATACCGGAACATATGAGGCGGTTCAGGAGCATCTGCCGGGCATTTACGCGGTGAGGGAGCTGGAGGGCGAGGCATTTAAGGCGGTTCCGGATCCGCTCTGGTCCGTGGACTCCGGGGCGGATGAGCTGGATAAGAATGCGGCCAGGCGCGTGTTATATTATTTCCTCGGCGAAACAGCGCAGGATATCATGCATGTGCAGAACGAATGCAGCCTTCCGCTCAATAAAGAGGAGCTCGCAGCGTATCTGGAAATCAATCAGGAGCTGTTCTTTTTGGGAGAAGCGCTGACACCGGAAACGGCCCTGGAGCTGCGGGGAGAGGAAGCCTGCCGGGAGACGCTTAAGGAAGCCTACCAGGAGCTTAAAGAGAATGAGAAAGCGCTGGAGGCATTAAAAACGGATGAGACAGGGAGATAAGCGCAATGGCTAAATTATGTATGGGCTGCATGGCGGAGCTAGAGGAGGAGCAGAAGGTATGCCCCTGCTGCGGCTATGAGGAAGGGACGCCGCCGCTGGAGGCTTACCATATCGCGCCGGAGACAGTGCTTGGCGGGCGCTATGTGATTGGGCGGGTGATCGGCTTCGGCGGTTTTGGCGTGACGTATCTGGCATATGATAAAACGCTGGAAAAGCGGATTGCCATCAAGGAATATCTGCCAGGAGAATTTTCTACCAGAATGCCTAACCAGTTAAAGGTTACGGTGTATTCCGGGGATAAGGAAGAACAGTACCGGACAGGAAGGGAAAAATTTATAGACGAGGCGGTGCGTCTGGCAAAATTTCAGAGCGTGCCGGAGGTGGTCAGCGTCTACGACTGCTTTGAGGAGAATGAGACGGCCTATATTGTGATGGAATATCTGGAAGGCGAGACGCTCAAGACACGCCTGGAGCGCGAGGGGCGCATGAGAGTGGAGCAGGCGCTGCCCATCCTCTTTTCCGTGCTCCACGCGCTGGAGGAAGTCCATACCGAAGGGATCCTGCACCGCGATATCGCGCCGGACAATATTTTTATCACCAAAGAGGGACAGGTAAAGCTCCTGGACTTCGGCGCGGCGCGGTTTGCGACTACCACGCACAGCCGGAGCCTGACCGTGCTGATTAAACCGGGCTATGCGCCGGAAGAACAGTACCGGAGCCGCGGCGATCAGGGAACCTGGACCGACGTCTATGCCGCTGCGGCGACCTTTTACCGGATGATCACCGGTATCGTGCCCGAGGACGCGCTGGAGCGGTCGGCAAAGGACACCGTAAAGGATCCGTCAAAGCTGGGAGTGGAGATCGGGCCTAATACGGAAGCGGCGCTGATGAATGCGCTGAATATCAAGATCGAAGGGCGTACGCAGACGGCAAAGCAGTTTGAAGACGAGCTGATGTCGAATGTCGTGGTCCGGGTGGTTCCGAAAAAGGCGCGCACAACACTGTGGACGCGTGAAGTGAAAATCGGCGTTGCGGCCGCCTGCGGGGGTATCGCCGCCTTTCTGCTTCTTATGTTTACAGGGGTAATCCGGTTTGATATGGCCCGCTGGGGAGGAAATTCGGTTCCGGACGGTAAAACCAGGGTTCCCAATGTGGTCAATGAAGAGATGGACACCGCGGTTGAGAGAGGAGAGGAGGCCGGCCTGCTTGTGCAGGTCTATGACAAGCAGTACAGCGCGGTCATCCCCAGGGACCGGGTGCTGTCGCAGAGCATCAAAGGCGGCTCGCTGGCGGATCTGGACGAGACGCTGGGGATTGTGATCAGCGCCGGTATCGAAAAAACGCGGGTTCCGGGCGTGCTTGGCATGGAAGAAAAAGAAGGCGTGCAGGCGCTGAAAGACGCGGGCCTGGTAGTGTCGTCTGAGGAAAAAGAATACCGGGCGGCTCCGGGAACGATCGGCTGGCAGAGCCTGGATGCACAGCTTGAAACCGACACGGGGACAGAGATTGGAATCATCGTTTCCAAAGGGATCCCGGGGGGCGATTCATCCATAACAGAGACGGTTGATGATCTGATAGGGATGGATTTTTCTGAAGCGTCGGATCAGATGATTGAAAAGTATCTGTATCTGGTCAATACAGGCAGCGCATATGACGACGAGATCCCGGCGGGAAGCATCATCAGCCAGGAACCGCAAAAGGGGGCAAGGGTAAAGCAGAATTCCAATATCGCGGTGACGGTCAGCTTGGGGCGGGAACTCATGACTGTCCCGGACGTTCAGTTTAAGAGCCGGGAGGAGGCGGAAGCCATGCTTGCAGAGGCCGGCCTGACAGCCCGGATCCGCCAGGAGGAAAGCGCCTCTGTGGCGGCCGGCAACGTTATACGCCAGGATACGGAGGCCGGAGAGCAGGCGGAGAAAGGGACTGTGATTACAATTTATATCAGTACAGGTGCCCCGGCCCGCCGACAGGCGAATCCCAATACCAGGCGGGATGATAACCGGGCAGGAGGCGCGCCTGCCGCGCCGCCGCAGACACAGAAACAGGAACCTGCCGCGCCACAGCAGCCTGCCGCCCCGCCGCCGCAGGCCCAGCCGGAACCTCCTGCCGCGCCGCGGGAAGCGCCCCCGTCTAATGACATTGCGCCTGAGGATCTGAATGGCAGGCTGGGGAATCTTGGAATATAGGAAAGAACGGATCGCCAGCAATCCATAAATGTACTCCCGGAATCTCATAAAGGCAGGCGCAGAGAAACCCTGAGAGTACATCAAAGTTAAAGGAGGAAGAAAAGATGAGGAGACAGAAGAGGAAGATGGCAGTAATTGCAGCAGCAGCTATGCTCAGCGCGGCGCTGCCGCTGACGGCGTTGGCAGACTGGAAACAGGAGAACGGACGCTGGTGGTATCAGTACGGAAACGGCGCGTATGCGCAGAGAGGAATACGCGAGATTGACGGGCAGAAATATCTGTTCGATACAGAGGGGTATATGCTTACAGGCTGGCAGAGATTTAATGAGAGGTGGTATTATCTGGCGGAGGACGGGCATATGGTGTTTGGCTGGCAGCAGCTTGATGGGAAATGGTACTACCTGACCGAGAGAGGGATGGAGACCGGCTGGCAGGAGATTGGCGGAAAACGCTATTATCTGGATGCAGACGGAAGCCTGCGGATTGGCGGCTTTGAGGTGGATGGATGCTGGTATAAGACCGACGCAAGCGGCGCGGCAGTGGTGAGCAATGCAAAAATTTCCGATGATACAGATACAGCAAAGCTGTGGTCCGGGGAGGATGGTTCTCTGTTCCGGTACAATGACCAGGAGAAGGCTTGGGAGTATCTGCCGGGAAAAGAGGAGAGCGCGAATCTGATGATGGAGAAACTGTTTCAGGATCTGAGCGCAAATGGGAATATCGAGGCGTTTGAGACGGCGGCGCGGGAGAACCTCAAAGGTTTGATTTCGGATGAGGATATTGAGGTGTATATCGCGGAGCAGGAGAGAATTTATATGTTTGATGTGGATTGATATGAGCCGTGGGATGCAGATGGGGGAAAACGGGGCCGCCGGCGGTTTATTGTTGGCTGACAATACATAGTTGGGCAGTCGGAAGAGCGTTCCGGGATTCTTTGTGCTGCCCCTCGTTACTCCAATGCGCGGGTTAAGGGGAGTGCATTGTATTGTGATGATTTAGGAAAAGCTTTAATATAATCAAAACTTATAAGAACGAAAACGTATACAGAGCCAGCAGGTATGAGTCCGATACCTGCTGGCTCTGGCTGTTTAAAAATTATTGCGATAATTTGCGGGTTCCCATGTGCAACAGTTCAGGTAGCCTCTGAACTGTTACTCCTGTGTATCAGTAAAAATATTTTGGAAAAGGAGAAATAGACATATAAATTCATATATGCTAAAATTAATACATTATTTATAGATAGTTTGCAGATTCATTTTCTAAAAAACATAATCTGTGCTTCCCCAATGACATTTTATTTGACATGAATATGTTTGACTTGTAAAAAGGAAAGGCAGCTTTTAAAGCGTATCTTCCGGTTGGGCCAGGGAAGCGGCGGAATAAAAGAATGTAAAACAGTAAGGAACAAAAGAAGGGGTAAACGGGTATGAGAGAATCAATTCACAGACCGGTTTGTGCATTGCTGGCGGGTGTGATAGCAATGTCAGCCATTACCGGATGCCATAATGAACAAGCGGCGTCTTCAGTAAATTCAAATGAAAGCAATATTTCGGAAAATGAAATATACAAAACAGAAATAGAAATAAATACGGCGGATTCTGTAGCAGATTGGCAAAACGAACCGCTTCAGAAAAGCTCATCTACTAGTACAGCATTGCTTAAATTTCGGTGAATAAATTGCTTGATATCGGTGTCATCTGTGCGTCTGCGAAGCGACGGCGTAGCGGTGCCTACGTCTAGCTTCGCAGGCGTGCAGAAGGCGCTGATAGCGAGTGATTTATTCACTGGAATTTAGGCAATGCTGTACTAGTACATCGTTCACTAATTAACTGGACTTTATTATAGCCGAAAACACCTACAGATATAGTGTTTTTATAGTCCGGTTATTAAAAAAATGCTGTACTAGTTCTCCTCCTGAGACAACGCCGTCTTCTGAAACTTCATCAACAGATGAATCAAAAGAGAGCTTTCCTAATGAATCTTCCGAACGGGAAAGGATCGTTGCAGAAGAAGCGAAAGAGGAACATAAGAATGGAATGATAGATGAACAGAGAAACTCCCTGAATATGTTGAATTATCTGACAGTCTTAACAAAGGAAATTAATGATTCCAAAGGGAGCAGGCTGTATCTGGAGGGCGTATATAGTTTACTTCTAAATAACATCTATCCAAATGCCGTGGACATGAAAACGCAGGCCCATTTGGCGAACATGCTTGATACACTCGAACGATACCGAATGATTGCGGTGAAGCGTGAACGCTTGGAATACATCTATGAACAAAACCGCGCCCAGGCTATGAGGCAGGTAATACAAAGTCCCTTGAGTGTTTTGAATGATGTGCAGTCCGGCAACTGGCTTAAGAGCGCTGCGGCTGTCGTTTACATGGCCGTGGATTCTTATGCAAGCTATACGGCTTACACACAGAAAACCGATATGGAGTATCTGCAGGACGGTTGGGAGCTGGAGGATGAAGAGGCTGATGAATTACATACCAGCCGTATGCAGGCATTTACGTATATGCTGGAAATGGTAAGAGGCGATGATTTATCAGGAGATTACGCGCTGAATGAACAATCAGTGGATGCTTTCGTAAAGTGGAAACATAATTCCGCCGCCCGGAGAATTGCGTTCTTTGAATCCGAGATCAATACGTACAGGGCATTTGGCCCATATTGGCTCGCATTGGCAGAGGGCTATTTTGAATCCGGGGAGTACAAAAAGTGCCTGGACGCAATCGAGGAATATGAAGCGATTTCCACGCGCATTTTCAGAAAGGATTATGAGTACGCCAAAATACTTACAATAGGCATTTCCGCCGCCAGAGAAATATATGAAACAGATGAATATGCAGAAAAAGCAGAGAAGTATGTAAATGCGATTCTTGAGCATACGGATCATACGGACTGGGCTCTCCGTTATTTTGCCGCTGAAGTTTATCTTGACCTTTATGCGCAGACCAACCAGCCGGAGTATGAAGAAAAGGCATATAAAATCGCATTCGATAATGTCAATTATCTGGTTGACGGACAGAGGGAACGAAATGCGGCGTATCTTTCAGATGTGGTTGAAATAGAGGCGCCGAAGGGCGCCACAAAACGAGAGAAGGAAGAAATAAAACAGTATAACAAGATGTTAAAGGCCGAACGAAAAACGGCATTGCCCCCTGTTAGCGAGGTGCTGTATTTAAACTGCGAGCTGCTGTTTGCGCTGGCGGACAGGCTGGATATAGGAGAAGATGAGAAAAAGAGGATAGACAGCATTCTTCATGAAAACGGGGAGCCTCTTTTCATGGTACGTCCGCTGGATGAGAAATTTTGGTTCACAGCGGGAACAGCCTCTGTAGCGGCAGAAGATATCACGGCTGATTTTGACGGAAAGAAGTTTTCTCTTCCGGCGGTATATGTGTCTGAGCATTCCCTCCTGAAAGTGACGGTGAAGGAAGCAGAAGGGCAGACCGTCATGGATAATTGGAACATCGATGAAGTGACGAGAAAAGAGGGGGATGCGTATACGGATTTTATGGCTGTCTATACAAGTGATACGGCTAAAAAAATCAATTATGCAGACGGCATGCATATCCGGATCGAAGTTACGCCGGCAGCAGAATATCCGGATGAGACGATCGAATTTTTATATAACGTAATCGGAACAAAGAAGCTGGGCGTATTTAACGGCGTTGGATTTGAGAGGATAACAAAATGATGAAACAGATCGCCGCGGCGTTTCTCACAGTTGCCATCCTATGTTCATCTTTGCCAGCAGTTTCCCTTGCATATGACGTAAACGAACATGACGCTTACCTGGAACAGGTTCTCTTCGGCAGAGAGGACTATATAACATTGCAGTAGGAAGAGATAAAGAACAAAATTATGATGCTCGAATACGCCTCTTATCTGGCCATTGACCAGTCCGGGGGCAATGGGGAAGAAAAATTAAATTTTTTGAAAAGTAAGAAGGCCAGACATCTGCCAAAACTGGCGGAGTTTGATTTGACAGGCATATTTTATGGAAATCACAGGAATTATACACACAGAGGATGGGATTATGCGTATCCGGTTCCGAAAGATGAATCGCAGGACAAGGCGAACTGGCCGGCCCGAAAGAACATACTGCGATCCACGGTAAACAAAGTTTGTGACTTCGGAGACCGGAATCAGTACAGAAGAAAAATTCAGGGAATATCACGGCTATGCAAAGAGGCGAATGGAGATCCTTGTCAGTTACATCCCCCTTCTGCTCAAAAATGAGACGTTCTTCAGGGAGAAGTTTTCAGATAAATCAAAAATGCATATGAAATACGACAGCTATATGTCGCATTCCATATGTTATCTTAAATTTGCAGCAAAAAGAGCGCCGCAAGGCGGACAGGGCGTTTCATTCACAATGTACTCACAAAATCAGGGGCGGAGAGACTCCGAGAGTACATTTATACAAAAACGGAGGTAACAGCATGGAAAAATGGTTATATGTCATGACCATAAAAAAGGGAAAAACGTACAACAAGGTTACAAAAGCAGTCATTACAAGACACGTAGAGAACTTAAAGCATTTAGATGAAGCGGAAAAAATCCTGCTCTGCGGTCCGCTAAAAGGCTGCCCCGGCGTAGCCGGCATGGTTATTTTCAAAACAACAAGCTACGAGGAGGCCGAGGCCCTGTGCAGGCAGGAGCCGCTTGTCACTGAGGGATATGCAACATATACGCTGGCATCCCTGCAGGTAGCGGATAAAGATAACAACTATCTGCTGTGACAATAGCAAGCGGGCGTTTTTCTTCCTGTTACTGTTCACACCCCTGCCGGGCTGTGCCCAGTAACACGCTTCGCGATGCACACAAACCGCAAAAAACGCGGTTTGGCGCCGCTGCCCTCGGGTTTTCCGTGACTTTCGCTGCGCTGCACTCACAAAAAACACCTCGCATTGGCTGGTGTGTGAACAGTAACCCCTTCCTTCCTCTTAGCTTCCCTCAAAGGAAAACCGACTTGCCAAAACCAAAATTTTATGTAATAATTATCCGCACAGGCAAGCTGCGCGGAAAAAGCGGATGGAGATTTGCACGGTACATATTACACAGGCAGTCTCCGTCTTTTTATGCACAGGCCCGCGCAGGGGAATCTGCAGCCCGGCCCTTTTGGCGGGCCGCAGGGATTTGAAGGAACAGGAGTCATTTTATGGAAAAAACACAGTATGATGCGGACAGTATCACTGTCCTGGAAGGGCTGGAGGCAGTCCGCAAGCGGCCCGGCATGTACATCGGAGGCGTGGGGACCAAGGGCTTAAACCATCTGATCTATGAGATTGTAGACAACTCGGTGGACGAACATCTGGCCGGGGAATGCAGCCTCATATGGGTCACGCTCGAGGCGGACGGCTCCTGTACGGTAAAGGATAACGGCCGGGGAATTCCGGTGGAAATGCATAAAAAGGGCGTCTCGGCGGAGCGGATTGTCTTAAGTACGCTTCATGCCGGGGGCAAGTTTGACAACAATTCCTACAAGACGAGCGGGGGCCTGCACGGGGTGGGCTCTTCGGTGGTCAACGCCCTGTCAGAGCGCCTGGACATTGAAATCTATAAAAACGGAAAGATCCACCATGACGCCTACGAGCGCGGCATCCCCGTCGTGCCGCTTAGCGAAGGCCTTCTGCCGGTGACGGGCCGGACAAAGGAGCGGGGGACGAGGATCAATTTCCTCCCGGATCCGGAGATCTTTGAAAAAACGCGGTTTAAGGCGGAGTGGCTGAAAAGCCGCCTGCACGAGACGGCGTATTTAAACCCCGGACTGACAATCTACTATGAAAATAAGCGGCCCGGCGAGGAGGAGCAGGAGGCGTTCGCGGAGCCGGAGGGGATCGTGGCCTATGTGCGGGAGTTAAACAGCGCGAAAACGCCGATCCACGACCCGATCTATTTTAAAGGCGTGTCAGAGCAGATCGAGGTGGAGGCCGCGTTCCAGTTCGTGGACGCCTTTGAGGAAAATGTGCTGGGCTTCTGCAACAATATCTTCACCCAGGAGGGCGGGACGCACCTGGCGGGCTTTAAGACGCGCTTCACGACCATGATCAACGGCTATGCCCGGGAGCTGGGTATCCTTAAGGAAAAGGACAGCAATTTCACCGGCGCGGACACGCGCAACGGCATGACGGCCGTGATCGCCGTCAAGCACCCGGATCCGATTTTTGAGGGCCAGACCAAGACCAAGCTCGCCAGCGCGGACTGCACAAAGGCGGTGACGAATGTCAGCGGAGACGAGCTCTCCCTCTATTTTGACCGCAACCTCGAAGTGCTGAAGGCCATCATCGCCTGCGCGGAGAAATCGGCGAAAATCCGGCGGGCAGAGGAAAAGGCAAAGACGAACATGCTGTCCAAATCGAGGTTTTCCTTTGACAGCAACGGAAAGCTCGCGAACTGCGAGAGCCGCGAGGCCGAAAAGTGCGAGATCTTTATCGTCGAGGGCGACTCGGCCGGCGGCTCGGCCAAGATGGGGCGCAACCGCCGCTACCAGGCCATCCTGCCCATCCGGGGAAAGATCTTAAACGTGGAAAAGGCATCCATGGACAAGGTGCTGGCCAACGCGGAGATAAAGACCATGATCAACGCCTTTGGCTGCGGCTTTTCCGAGGGGTACGGAAACGATTTCGATATCTCCCGGCTGCGCTACCACAAGATTGTACTCATGACCGATGCGGACGTGGACGGAAGCCATATTGACACGCTGCTTCTGACCTTTTTGTACCGCTTCATGCCGGAGCTCATCACCAACGGCCATGTCTACATCGCCATGCCGCCGCTCTACAAGGTGATACCCAAAAAGGGCGGGGGGGAGGAATACTTATACGATGAAAAGGCCCTGGAGCGCTACCGCAAGAGCCACAGAGGCGAATTTACCCTCCAGCGCTTTAAGGGCCTTGGGGAAATGGACGCGGAGCAGCTCTGGGAGACGACCTTAAACCCGGAAAACAGGGTGTTAAAGCGGGTGGAGATCGAGGACGCGAGGATGGCCTCTGAGATCACGGAGATGCTGATGGGCAGCGATGTGCCGCCGAGACGCCGCTTCATCTATGAGCACGCGGACGAGGCGGAGATTGACGCCTAGGAGAGGAAGGATATGGCAGAACGAATTATAACAACCGAATACTCAGAGGAAATGCAGCGCAGCTACATGAATTACTCCATGAGCGTGATCACGGCCCGCGCCATCCCGGACGCCCGGGACGGCCTAAAGCCGGTGCAGCGGCGCGTGCTGTACGATATGAGCGAGCTGCGCTTAGGCCACGACAAGCCGCACAGGAAGTCGGCGCGTATCGTGGGAGATACCATGGGTAAATACCACCCCCACGGCGACAGCTCCATCTATGAAACCCTGGTCGTGCTGTCCCAGGAATTCAAAAAAGGAATGGCGCTGGTGGACGGGCACGGCAATTTCGGCTCCATTGAGGGGGACGGGGCCGCGGCCATGCGCTACACCGAGGCCAGGCTTAAGAAATTCGCCGAAGAGGTGTATTTAAAGGATCTGGACAAGACCGTGCGTTTTGTCCCCAACTACGACGAGACGGAACACGAGCCCGAGGTGCTCCCGGTGCGGATCCCGAACCTCCTCGTCAACGGCTCCGAGGGCATCGCGGTGGGCATGAGCACCAGCATCCCGCCCCACAACTTGGGCGAGGTCATTGACACCGTTATCGCCTACATCGACAATCCGCGCCTTGGCGTGCCGGAGCTTCTGGGCATCTTAAAAGGCCCTGATTTCCCTACAGGCGGCATTATCGCCAACCAGAGCGAGCTTCCCGCCATCTACGAGACAGGGAGCGGTAAAATAAAGCTGCGGGCAAAGATGGAGGTGGAGCTCGGAAAGCGCCGGGCGGACCGCGACAAGCTCGTCATCTCCGAGATCCCCTACACCATGATCGGGGCGGGCATCAATAAATGCCTGACGGACATCGCCGAGCTGGTGGAGTCCAAAAAGCTCCCGGATGTGGTCGACATTTCCAACCAGTCAAACAAAGAGGGAATCCGCATCGTCCTGGAGCTCAAAAAAGATGCGGATATTGACAAAATCAAAAATATCCTCTACAAAAAAACCAAGCTGGAGGACACGTTCGGCGTCAACATGCTGGCCATCGTAAAAGGCCGGCCGGAAACCTTAAGCCTCACAGGGATCCTCGCCAATTACCTGGAATTTCAGTATGAGAACAATACGAGGAAATACAAAGTCCTTCTGGAAAAGGAGCTGGAAAAGAAGGAGATCCGCGAGGGCCTGATCGCAGCCTGCGACTGCATTGACTTAATCATCGCCATCCTGCGCGGCGCGAAAAACCTAAAGGACGCCAAAGCCTGCCTCATGAACGGCGACATATCCCGGATCCGCTTCCGCGCGCCGGGCTTTGAGGAGGACGCCAAAGCCCTTCATTTTACGGAAAAACAGGCGTCAGCCATCCTGGAGATGCGCCTTTACAAGCTGATCGGCCTGGAAATCCTGGCCCTTGAAAAGGAGTATAAGGAAACGCTCAAAAAGATAAAGGAATACGAGAAAATCCTTTCAGGAAAGAGCTTTATGGACGCGGTGATCAAACAGGATCTCCAGGCAATCAGAGCCGAGTTCGCCGCCCCAAGGCGGACGCAGATCGAGGACGGGGCCGAAGCCGTGTATGTGGAAACGCCGCAGGAGGTCCGCGAGGCGGTCTTTGTCATGGATCGCTTCGGCTACAGCCGTCTCCTCGACCGGGCCGTCTACGAGCGCAACCGCGAAAGCGTGGAGGCAGAGCATGCGTGCGTCATCCCCTGCCTAAGCGACGATAAGATCTGCCTGTTCACCGACACCGGGGCCCTGCACCAGGTCAAGGTATCGGACATCCCCTGCGGGAAGCTTCGCGACAAAGGCACGCCGATTGACAATTTAAGCAAATTTGACGGGACGAAAGAGCACCCGGTGTATGTCATAAACCGCGCGGCGCTCTTGAAAGAAACGCTGCTGTTTGCCACCCGGGAGGCCATGATAAAGCTCGTACCCGGAACGGAATTCGAGACAAACAACCGGACCGTGGCCGCCACCAGGCTCCAGGAGGGCGATCAGCTCCTCAGTATCCAGCCGGCGGGAGGCAAAAACGACATTGTCCTGCAGACCGCGGGCGGCGTATTCTTACGCTTTCCGCTGGAGGAGATATCGGTCCTTAAGAAAAACTCCAGAGGCGTGCGCGGCATCCGCTTAGAAGAGGGGGATGAGCTGGGCGCTGTCTACCTCCTTGGCCCGGACGGGGATCAGACCGCGGTCTATAAAGAAAAAACCGTGCATTTAAACCGCCTCAAGATCGGAAAACGGGATGGGAAAGGGAGCAAAGCGCGCGTATAGGAGACGCCGCGGCTGTTCTGTCACAGTTCAGATAATCTCTGAACTGTGACGCTGTTTCGGATAATTTCGTCAGTTTATCCAAAAAAATGAAGAAATATTATACAAAATGCCTATTTACAAATCTCTGAATCTGGTATATCATTCCCTCAGAACTGAAATCGATATCACAAAACGAACATAGATGTAAAAATGAAACGCCGGAAAAAGGAGGCGTCCGCAGATTAAAATAAAGAAAGGAAGGAAATCAGGTTATGCAGAAAATGTATGTAAAATTCAATGATGTGGAGCAGGTGAAGCATTTTGTAAATGTGGTGAACAGGGTGGAAGCGAATTTTGAAATCGGTTCCGGAAAAAGAGTCGTTGACCCGCGCTCCATACTGGGCGTATTTTCACTTGACTTAACACAGCCGCAGGAGCTCCGGTGTGATTCCGACGAGCTGCCGTTGGCTGATGCGTTCATGGCGTTTCACTGCAATGAAGACCGGCGTGCAGAGAGGGTGTAAATGGAACGCAGAATCATCTTTCTGGACATCGACGGGACGCTCACAGAGCCGGGCAGGAACGAGCCGCCCGAATCGGCGGCGGAAGCGGTCCGCCGGGCCAGGGAGCGCGGACACTGCGTATTCCTGTGTACCGGGAGGAACTATGACATGCTCCTCCCGCTTTTAAATTACGGATTTGACGGAGTCGTGGCGAGCTCTGGCGGCTATATCGAGTTCGGAAGGGCGATCCTCTACGACTGTCCCATGACCGGGAAACAGCAGGAACGCGCCATGCGGATCTTAAGAGAGAGAGGAATCTACTGCACGGTAGAGTGCATGGACGGCTCCTATACGGACGAGGGCTTTAAAGAGTACCTTCGCGCCCATGCCTCGCAGGCAGGCTACAGCGACTTGCTCCGCTGGAGGGAGCAGATCGAGGAATCCTTACATATCCGCCCCATGCGGGAATACCGGGGCCAGCCCGTGTATAAGATCGTTGTCATGAGCCCCTCAAAAGAAGCCTTCACAGAGGCCGGAGAGCTCCTGGCCGCTGACTTTGACCTCTGTATACAGGAAGAAAACAGGAATGGATTTACAGGCGCGGAGATCGTCAACCGCCAGTTTGACAAAGGACGGGCGGTAAAACGCGTGTGCGAATACCTTGGCGTCCCGCTCAATGCCTCCGTGGCGATTGGCGACAGCATGAACGATAAAGAGATGCTTGAGACAGCCGGGCTGTCGATCTGTATGGGAAACGGCAGCGAAGCGCTCAAGCGCCTGGCCGACGACGTGTGCCCGTCCGTGCGGGAGGATGGGATTTACCACGCGTTCCGGAAGCATCAGTTGATATGATGGCGCGGGCAGGAGGGAAGCGCAGCCCGGATCTAAATCATTTTTAGAAATCAATTCAAAAATCCGTCAGAAATCCGTCAGGAATATGTATTGACTTCATCCCGCCAAAGTGATATGATAAAGCCATAAATAAAAGGGCGGCGTTATCCGCCGCCCCAAGGCCATTAATGATTGCGTATGCAATCATCATCTGACCCATCAGGTGCCGTCAAGCTAGCTGATGGGTCATTTGCTGTCTGGCCTCTGCGCCGTTTTATGTAAGGCTTACATTTTTCAACCAAAGTTGCAAGGTTTAATAGAATGCTTACGATACGGCTAATGATGTCTAATAATCCCATAGACCCAAGGTTCTCCTTTCTCTGGTGTTTTACACACCTGTGGCATAGTCTTAAGAAAACTTAAGGCTATCCCAGAGGTGTGTATCGCCAGATAGGGAGCGCCGCCTGCTTTGCCTGATTGTTCCATTATAAGGGATGTACGAAAAGAATGGAATACCCTGAAAAAGAAAATTATTATAAAAAGTCTTAACAATTCCTGGCCAGCGCAGACCCGGCGGCCTTCTTCGCGCCCCATCTCCGGCCGCTGCATCCTTCCCAGCTTTATCCAGCGAATCGCCCTCGTTGATTCCAAATTCACCCCCTAACCGCGCTATAAAAACTGTCAGTCAACAACCCCGCTGCAAGCAACGTGGCATCAAACTTGCAACGCTGCAGAGCAGCGGGGTATTTGACCCTCGCGGCAGCCGCCAAATGCGCATGCAGGCATGCCCACTTGGCTCGTTGCCCGCGGGAATAAATAACTTGTGCAAAGCGCGCAGGATTTTTCTTGACAGCTCCTAAATTATTTGACATTGATCCGCCAATGTGATAAATTATTATTAAAATCAAAGAGCCGCGACCGGAAAGAGCGGCATGCCGGCGGAGGGCAGTGATGATGGAGAGATTCGACTATTCAGAGGACATAAAAGCATGTATCGGGAGAAACCGGGAGGAGATTGTGCGTCTGGGGCGCGAATTATTTCGCTTCCCTGAACCTGGCTTCAGGGAAGTGAAATCAAACGAGATTCTCACTTCTTTTTTATTCCGAAACGGAATCCCGGTCCAAAACGGCCTTGCTCTCACCGGGCTGCGGGCTGATCTCGGGAGCGGGGACGGCTATCACATCGCCCTGGTGGCGGATATGGACGCCCTTCTTATTAAAACCGGGGACAGAGAGCTTGCGATCCACTCCTGCGGGCACAGCGTCCAGACCGCCGTGCTGGCCGGCGTGATGAAGATGTTAAAGGAAAGCGGCCTTGTGGACAGGCTGGGCGGGACGGTCAGCTTTATCGCCGCCCCGGCAGAGGAGTTTATCGACTTAGAGTACAGGAAAGAGCTGGTGAGGGAGGGAAAGATCCGCTATCTGTCCGGCAAGCAGAACCTGATCGCGGACGGCGTGTTTGACGATATCGACTGCGTGATCTCCATGCACATAAACGGGGACAGCGGCACGCTCTTTGACGTGGGTTCAGCCCTCGCGGGCTTTATGGTAAAGCGGGCCGTCTTCACCGGACAGGCCGCCCATTCCGGCGCGGCTCCGCATCTGGGCCGCAACGCGCTGCACGGGGCCAGCCTGTGCATGGACGCCATTGCTTATATGAAGGATCAGTTCCCGAAGGAGGCAGGGCTTTCGCTGCACCCGGTTCTCACCTCTGTAAGCGGCGGCGTGAATATCATTCCGGACCGGGCGGTTCTCGAGAGCTACATCCGGGCCAATACCCTGGATCAGCTCCTGGAGGCGGGAGAGAAGTTCGACCGGTGCGCAATCCACTGTGCAAAGGCTTTGGGACTGGAATGCGCGATCGGGGACGAGACGGGCTACATGCCGCTGAAGCAGTCGGATGCGTTAAACACCGTCGTGCTGCGGCAGATGAAAAAGCTCTGCGGGGACGATGCGATCGTGCGAAACGTCGTTTCCGGGGCCTCGGGCGACGTGGGCGATCTGGGTTATCTGCTCCCCACGGTACAGTTTGGCTTCTCCGGCGTAAAGGGCCGGATCCACAGCGGCGATTTTGCGATCGCAGATGAAGAAAACGCCTATATCCGCACCGCGCAGGTCGTGCTCGGAACGGTCTGCGAGCTTCTGGCCAACCCGGATTTGCAGGTCAGAAACGGGGATTTCGCAGAGCGGAAGGCCTATTACTTAAAGCGCTGGCTGCGTCAGGACAGCGGCCGCTGATGCAGCACACGGGGGACGTTCCCCCTGCCCGATAGTAAGGATCTGTCCCGAAATTAATTGCGAATTTATTTTGAGACAGTTCTCAAGCATACATTTTTAAAGGAGGACGATTATGTCAAACAACATTCCAACCCCCCACATCGCGGCAAAAGAGGGCGAGATCGCGGAGACGATCCTGCTGCCGGGCGATCCGCTGCGCGCGCAGTACATCGCGGAGCATTTTCTGACTGATCCGGTTCAGTTTAACGCTACCAGGAATATGTTCGGCTATACGGGAACCTATAAGGGAAAACGTGTTTCCGTCATGGGAACCGGGATGGGATGTCCGTCGATCGGCATCTATTCCTATGAACTGATCCATTTCTACGGGTGCAAAAATTTAATCCGCGTCGGGACCGCGGGCGCGATGCGCCCGGAGGTGAAGGTGCGTGACATGGTGTTTGGCATGGGCGCATGCACCACGTCCAATTATGTAAAGCAGTTCAGGCTGCCGGGCGATTATTCCTGCATCTGCAGCTTTGAGCTTCTGGAAAAGGCGGTCCGCGCGGCGGGGGATAAGGGGCTCGCCTACCATGTGGGCAATATCTTAAGCTCTGATATGTTCTACAATCCGTCCATCCCGCCCATGGGCGTCACCTGGGATCAGATGGGCGTCCTGGCTGTGGAGATGGAGGCCGCCGCGCTGTACAGCAACGCCGCCTATGCGGGCGTCAATGCGCTGTGCATCCTGACCATATCGGATTCGGCCGTGACCGGGGAAGCCACGACGGCCGAGGAACGCCAGACCACGTTTACGAACATGATGGAAGTGGCCCTGGAACTGGCCTGACAGGGGATCATGCAAAAAGGGGATAACGATGGCAGAGGAAATTTTACGGGTCGAGGATCTGACAAAAATCTATCCGGGCGGAGTTCTCGCCAATTATAATATCAATTTCAGCGTCAACCGGGGCGAGATCCACGCCCTGGTGGGGGAAAACGGCGCCGGAAAGTCCACCCTGATGAAGATGCTGTTTGGAATCGAGGAGATCACCAGCGGGAAGGTGTTCCTTCACGGCAAGGAGGTACATTTCAGCTCCAGCAAGGACGCGATCGCGCACGGGATCGGGATGGTGCATCAGCACATGATGCTGGCGCCGTCCCTGACCGTGGCGGAAAACCTGGTCCTGGGGATCGAGAAGAAAAAGGGCCTGTTCCTGGATAAGAAAAAGGCGATCGAGGAGACGGAGGCCATTTCAAAAAAATACAACCTCCATGTGGACGCGGGGAAACGGGTGCGCGACATCTCGATCGGGATGAAACAGAAGCTGGAGATCTTAAAAACTATGTACCGCGGGGCCAGTATCATCATTCTGGACGAGCCCACGGCGGTTCTGGCGCCGCAGGAGACAGAGGAGCTGTTCGAGCAGCTTCTGAACCTGAAAAAAGAGGGCTATACCATCCTCTTCATCTCGCACAAGCTGCACGAGGTGAAATATCTCTGCGACCGCTTAACGGTCTTAAAGGACGGGCGTTCCATAAAGACCTGCGATGCAGCGGATGTGACGCCGGAGGAGATATCGAGGCTCATGGTAGGCCGCGATGTAAAACTCGAATACGAGAAGACGAAAAAGGAGTTCGGCGGGCGCATCCTGCGCGTGGAACATTTAAATTATACGGACAAATTCGGCTCAAAGAAGGTGGACGACTTAAACTTTTCCCTGCGCGAGGGGGAGGTGCTTGGCATCGCCGGCATCGAGGGCAACGGCCAGAAGGAGGCCATGGAGATCCTGACCGGGAACCGGAAGGCGGAGAGCGGATCCGTGCTCTATAAGGGGCAGGACCTCTGTGAAAAGAGCATCGCCGAAAACCGGGCGCTCGGCATTTCCCATGTGCCGGAGGACCGGCATCTGGACGGCAGCGCGCCGGAGATGAGCGTGCGCGACAACTTAATCGCCGCAAGCCTTACAAGGCTCTCTAAAAAGGCGATCCTTGATACCGCGGCCATTGAGGAATACTGCGCCTCGTGCGTGCGGGACTTTAAGGTCAAGACCGCGAGCCTTGATATCAGCATCAAGAGCCTGTCCGGCGGCAATATCCAGAAGGCCATTGTCGCGCGGGAGTTCACGGCCGGGGCGGATGTGATCGTGTTAAACCAGCCCACCCGCGGCGTGGATGTGGGCGCCATGGAATTTATCCACAAAAAGATCCTGGAGATGCGGGAGGAGAAAAAGTCCCTGATCCTCGTGAGCGCGGATCTGGCGGAATTAAAGGCTTTAAGCGATCGGATCATCGTGTTCCATCAGGGGCGGGTCGCGGGCGTTTTGTCCGATGTCCCGAATGTGACGGAAGAGGAGCTGGGCCTTTATATGCTGGGCTTAAAACACGATCCCAAAGAGATCCTTGAGGAGGCGTAAGATGAATAAGAAAAAACGATTTGACTGGTACGGCGTCATCCGCGTAACGGCCTCCATCCTGATTTCCCTGGTCATCGCGGCGGTCATCATCTTTGCCGTAGCCGACGATCCGGCCACGGCCCTGCACAAGTTTTTGCTGGGGCCGTTTTCAACCAAACGGAACTTTTTCAATGTCATAGAAACCATGATCCCGCTGGTTTTCTGCGGGCTGGCCATCAATGTCATGCACAAGAGCGGCCTGTTTTCCATGGTGGCGGACAGCTCCTTTTACTTTGCGGGCGTCGTGGCCGCCAGCCTTGCGATCGCCTGCCCGATGCCGAATATCCTCCATCAGATCGTCATCCTCGCGGCCGCGACGGCGGTGGGCGGCGTCATCGGCGTGATCCCGGTCCTGATTAAGAAAAAGACCGGGGCCAATGAGCTGGTGATTTCCCTGATGATGAACTATATCTTCTTCAACTTCGGGTACTGGCTGATCCGCAACTGTTTCCTGGACGCCTCCAACGGCTCGTTTTCCATCGGCTTTGCGCCGACGGCCAGCCTTGGAAAGCTCCTGAAGGGCACGAACACGCATTTCGGCCTTTTCATCATGCTGGCCGCCGTGGTTTTCATGTGGATCCTGATGGATAAGTCGAAATTCGGGCGCGCGCTGCAGATTACCGGCGCGAACGAAAATTTTGCCCGCTATGCGGGCATCCGGATCGGCGGCGTGGTGCTGGGCTCCCAGCTCATCGGCGGCATGCTGGCCGGTTTGGGCGGCGGCGTGGAGATGATCGGCATGTATAAGAAATTCCAGTGGATCACAGCCCAGACGTACGTGTGGGACGGTATCCTCATCAACCTTCTGGCAGGGACGAAGCCGCTTATGATCCCGGTATCGGCCTTCTTTATTTCGTATATCCGGATCGGCGCGCTCGTGATGTCAAGGGGAGGCGATGTCGATTCGGAGATTGTATCCATCATACAGGGCATCATGATCATGCTGATCGCATCCGAGCGGTTCCTGTACCGGCTCAAGAAGAACAAAGAGGAAAAAGAGGCGCTGCAGAATCAGGCGGCTGAGGCAGTGGAAGCGTAAAGGAGGGGGAACATGAGCTTTCTGACAAATCTTGATTTCTGGTTTACCACGCTCCGCTGTACGACGCCGGTGCTGTTTGCCACCATGGCGGCCCTGATCGCGAGCCGATCCGGCATGCTCAACCTTGGGCTTGAGGGGGCGATGACCGTCGCCGCGCTCTGCGGCGTCCTGGGGAGCGGCTTTACAGGCAGCCTTTTCGCCGGGGCGCTCTGCGGCCTTGCGGCGGGGACGGCCTTTACCATGCTTTTGGCGTATTTTGTGCAGCATTTAAAGGCGAACCGGGTGGTGTCCGGCGTGGCGCTTAACCTGGCGGCCAGCGGCGGCTCGGTCTTTTGCCTGTATTCCATCACAGGAGACAAAAATGCCAGCAATTCCCTGGCCTCCGCGGCGTTTCCGGCATTTGATATTCCGGTGCTTAAGGCGATCCCGGGGATTGGGGATATCGTCTCAGGACATAACTGTTTGACTTATGTGGCATTTATTGTTACAATTTTAATATTCATTGTGCTGAATAAAACAGCCTTTGGCATCCACATCCGGGCCGTGGGCGAATCGGAGGAGGCCGCCCGCTCAGTGGGAATCAATGTGGAGAAGATCCGCTACCAGGCTATGCTTCTGAGCGGCCTTTTAGCTTCCCTTGGCGGCATGTACCTTTCCATGGGCTATGTCAACCGCTTTACCTCCGGCATGGTGGCCGGGCGCGGCTATATCGCCCTGGCCACGAACGCCATGGCGGCCGGCAACGCGCTGATGGGCATGGTCAGCTCCGTCCTCTACGGCTTTGGGAGCGGCATATCCATCTATCTGCAGAACAACAACGTGGATCCATACCTCATTACCATGGTTCCGTATGCGTCCATCATCGTGTTCTATGTGCTGTTCAGCTTCTATTACAAGGTGAAGCGCCAGGGAGAGGATTCACTGTCATAACAAGCAGATATCAACGGGCGTTCCTGCAGCCTTTGCGCAGCGCAAAGAGGGTGTGATCGTTCATGTAGCAGCAGCGGGCGCTGCTGTATACAGCCCGGCAGGAATATGGACAGCAGCCATCTGCAGGACGCCCCTGATATATATACCGCAGCCCTGGAGGCATTGCCTTCACGGCTGCCAGTCTTTATGTTCAAGGAGGATTTATGAAAAAATCAATCAGAAAAGCAGCAGCCATTGCCCTTACGGCCGCCATGGCCGTTTCCATGACCGCCTGCGGCGGCGGTTCGGATGCCCCGGCAGAGACAAAGGCCCAGGATGAGGCGGCAAATCCGGCTCCGGAGAAAGGGGAGGCGGAAAACGGCGGGGAAGCCGCCGCCGCGGACGGCGAAAAGCTCAAGCTGACCCTGTGCATCGGCCGGAAGAATGATTTGTCATTCCAGCAGTCGGCTTATGAGGGAACCGTGCGGATCCAGGAGGAGATGGGCGATCGGTTTGAGATCAATGTAGTCGAGATGGGAGACGACACGACCAAATGGCAGGCGGCCTTCTATGACGCGGCGGACAGCGGCGCGGATATCATCGTGGGCACCGGTTTCCAGAATAAGGAGAACTTTGAGACCATCCCGCAGGAATACCCGGATACGAAATTCATCCTTTTCGATCAGGATGTGGATTACAGCGTCGGCGATCTGAGCAATGTGCTGACCGTGCTGTTTGACTCCAACCAGTCAGGCTTTCTGGCCGGCGCGGTTGCGGCTTACTACACGACCGGGGAGAATGCGGCCAACACGGACAAGACCATCGGCTTTGTGGGCGGCACGGAGAGCACAACCATCAATAATTTCATGGTAGGCTATGCCGAGGGCGCGAAGTACGTGGATCCGGAGATCAAGATTTTAACCGCTTTTGTCGGCGATTTCATGGATACCGCAAAGGCCAAGGATCTGACGAACGCCCAGATTTCCGAGGGCGCGGATATCGTTTTCCAGGTAGCGGGCGGCGCTGGCAACGGCGTGATCGAGGCGGCCGCGGAGAAGGACGGCGTGATGGCCATCGGCGTGGACAGCGACCAGTATCTGGCGCTGGAGGGCTCGAACCTGCAGCCGTCTGTCATCACCTCCAGCTTAAAGCGCCTGGACAACGCGTTATTTAAGATTTGCTCCGATTACGTGAAGGATCCGTCCTCCGTACCCTTTGGGAGCACGGCAACCTTCGGCCTGGAGGATGACGCGGTCGGGATCGTGTTTAATGAAAACCTGACAAAGAGCATCGGCGAGGAAAATGTGGCAAAAGTGGAAGAGATTCTGGCAAAGATCCAGAGCGGCGAGATTGTTGTTTCTGCCGCGGCTGATCTGACGGCCGATGAGATTAAGGCGATTGTAAACGAGTAAGAGAAAGAAAACGGCGCGGCGCGCAGGGAGATCCCTGTGCGGCGGCATGCGCAGAGGATGGGGACGAAGGCGGGAAAGGCGTTCTGCGGCCCCATTTTCGCGCGGCGCTATCCTGCGCGCTGTTTAAAAGGTATTTCGTACAGTTGTATAGTGAACGACAAAAATTTTTGTTTTTGGCGTTCACTGCGCCGATTTTGCGCTGTGTGAAACGCAGCATCTACCTTTGCAAAATCGTGCGCATCCCCCGTAGTAAACGACAAATTATTTTGTCGTTTACTATAACATTTTTTAAGAAGGAGGCGTTCATTGCAGGGGATCATTGACAGCCATGCGCACATCTGCGGAAAACTCCTGTTTCCCAGATGGGACGCGGTCATAGAAAGGGCAAAAAAAGCCGGTGTGGAGCGGATCATGATTGTCTGCACCGAAGTGGAGGAGGCCGAACGGGCCATTGAAATCGCCGCCCGCGATCCGATGTTTGACGTCGCGTGCGGTTTTTACCCCAACGATCTTTTAAAAGTAACGGAAGCGGACTGGAGCCGGCTTGAGCGGCTTGTGAGGGAGCCGCAGGTAAAGGCGGTGGGAGAGATCGGGATGGATTATTTCCCCTATGAGACAACGGTTCCCGGAAAGCTTCAGAGGGAGGCGTTTATCCGCCAGATGCGCCTGGCGGGGGAGGTTGGAAAGCCGGTGATCATCCATATGCGCCTGGCAACGGAGGACACAAAGGCCTGTATGAGAACCTATCTGAAAACGCCGGGAATCATGCACTGCTACAGCGGCGGTTATGAGGCGATGGGCGATTTTCTGGATATGGGGATGTATCTGTCCTTTTCCGGGAATATTACCTTTGAGCTGGATGATGTATCAACGCAGAAAGCCGTAAAAGAAGCGCCGCTTAACCGGATTCTGGTGGAAACCGACGCCCCGTCGCTCACGCCGGCCCCCATGCAGGGACAGGACAATGAACCGAGCTATATCTCTTATGTCATTGATCATATCTGCCGCCTGCGCGGCATGGAGCGGGAGGCCCTGATTCAGGCGATCGGGGATAATTACAGAAGGCTGATAAGGAGAGGAATACGTGATTAAGATTGAACCAAGGAATAAGAGGGAGCTTCTAAAGGCCGCCCTGGGAGAGATAAACGCGGATCTGGCGGTAACTAACTGCCGGGTGGTCAATGTATTTACCGGTGAGATATATCCGGCTGTGGTCTATGTGAAGGACGGGTTTATTTCCCATGTAGAGACAGAGGCCCTGGACGGTCCGTATAAGGCGGACAACGTCTATGACGGACAGGGGCGTTACCTGATTCCGGGGCTGATTGATTCCCATATGCACATCGAAAGCTCGATGATGACGCCGCGCAATTTCGCCAAAGTCGCGATTCCCCACGGAACCACGACCATCATCCATGACCCGCACGAGCTGGCCAATGTATTCGGCGCGGAGGCCGTGCGGTATATGCATGACAGCGCGTCGGATCTGCCCATGCGCCAGCTCGTGGACATCCCGAGCTGTGTGCCGGCCGTTCCGGGCTGCGAGAATGCGGGAGCCAGCTTTTCGGCTGCCGAGATCCGCGAGCTGGCCGCTTTGGAGAGGGCCGTGGGGCTTGCGGAGGTCATGGATTTCTACGGCGTGATGAACGGGGACGCGCGGATGATGGAGATCATTGAGGCAGCGTCCGAGTGCGGCCTGTATCTGCAGGGGCATGCGCCTGGGCTTTGCGGAAGGCAGCTCTCCGCCTATCTGTGCGGCGGGCCGAACACCTGCCATGAGACGACGGCCGGGGACGAAGCGCTTAGAAAGCTGCGCGCCGGCATGTATGTCGATGCCAGAGAGAGTTCGATCACGAAAAATGTGGAAGCGATCTGGAACGGCGTAAAGGATATCCGTTTCTTTGACACCCTGACGCTGTGCAGCGATGACCGCGAAAGCGACGATCTCCTGCACACCGGCCATTTAAATGCCGTGGCGCGCCGGGCGATCGAATGCGGCATGGATCCGGTTCTGGCCATCAAAAGCGCGACCATCAACACCGCGCGTGAGATCGGGGTTTCCCGCCTGGGGGCCATCGCGCCCGGCTATGCGGCGGACATGGCGCTCACAGAGGATATCCGCACCTTGTGGATGGACGCGGTCTTTTACGGCGGGAGGCTCGTCGCCGAAAACGGCCGCCTGACCGCGCCCATTGAGGATAAGCCGTTTGAGCTGGAGGAGAGGAATTCCATGAAGCTTTCCGGGGTTTCACTGGAGGACTTCATCCTCGCGCCGCCTGTGAGAGAAGGGTGCGCGCGGGTAAATGTCATGGAATATGAAAGCCTTACCGCGAGCCTTACAAGGCTTACACAGGCCAAGCTTCCTGTCCGGGACGGCCGTCTGGAGCTTTCGGAGGGCATGGCCTTTGTGGCCGTGTTAAACCGTCACGGCAAAGGCACAAAGGCCCTGGGGATTGTAAAGAATTTCGGGCTTTTGGAGGGCGCGGTGGCCTCCACGGTTTCGCATGACTCGCATAACCTGACGATCGTATACCATCAGCCGGAGGATGCGCTTGCCGCCGCCAGGGAGCTTATCCGGCAGGGCGGCGGCATGACGGCTGTAAAGGACGGAGCGGTGCTCCACACCCTGCGCCTGGAGGTGGGCGGCCTGATGACAAAGCTGGACGCGGAAACGCTCACAGAGGAGGCGGCCAGGATGAAGGAGACAGAGCGGTCGCTGGGGATTACGGCCCCGGAGAATCCGCTTCTGCGGATTGTTGCGCTGGCGCTTCCGGTGATCCCGGATGTGAAGATGTCGGATCTGGGGCTGGTGTCTGTGGCGGAGCAGAGGATTTTGCCGGTGTTTTTGTAAGGCGGAGGGATGTTTGCTGAGGGGGACGCCCGGAGCAGGAAATGGAATAGAATTTATCGAAAAGGAGGTATTTCAGATGCAGACAATTGATCCGCAGAGCTGGAAGAAGGATCTTCCGGAATTCAAAGAAAAGACAGAGGCGTTTTATGCCGGCGAGCTCGATAAGGGGGCTTATAAGGGCTTTTCGGGTTTTTACGGAAGCTATGCGCAGAAGGGGGGCAAGGCGAGTATGCTGCGCCTGCGCATGACGGCCGGCCGGGTGACGAAGGAACGGCTTCGCTTTGCGGCGGATTCTATACGGCGCTATGAGGTTGCGAGGGCGCATTTTACGACGTGCCAGACGATTCAGTTCCACGATCTGGGGCCGGAGGCGGTCTGTGGGATCATGGAGCAGGCGCTGGATGCGGGGATTGTGACCATGGGCGGAGGCGGGGATTATCCGAGAAATGTGATGTGCTCGCCCCTGTCAGGTGTTGAGAAGGATGAATATTTTGACGTTCTCCCGTGGGCCGAGGCGGCCGGGGACTATCTGATGAATTTTCTTAAGGCAAAAAAGATGCCCCGCAAGCTTAAGGTGGGATTTTCCAATTCGCCGAAGAATTTAACGCATGCGACCTACCGCGACCTTGGCTTTGTGGCCAGGGAGGACGGGAAGTTTGACGTCTACAGCGCCGGAGGGCTGGGGAATAACCCGCGCTTTGGCGTGAAGGTGGCGGAGGCTGTCCTGCCGGAGGATATCTGCTATTACATCAAGGCCATGTGGCTGACCTTTATCGCTTACGGCGACTACGAAAACCGCGGCCGTGCCCGCACCCGCTATATGCAGGAGATTCTGGGAAGCCCGGAGAAGTATAAGGAGGCGTACGGGGAAAAGCTTAAGGAGGCGTTTGAAGGCGGGGAGGATCTGAAGATTCATGTATACGCCGGGCAGACGGCCAAGCAGGGCGACGGGAGCGCTGTGAGCGGCCCGCGTGTCATAGAGCAGAAGCAGCCGGGGCTTTACGCCGTGATCTGGCATCCCATCGGGGGCCAGCCGGCGCTTAAGAATCTCTGCGCCTTAAGCGATGCCGTCCAGGGCATGGAGGACGTGGAAATGCGCCTGGCCCCGGATGAGACGGCGTATATTATTAACCTTACCGGGGACGAGGCCAAAAAGGTTCTGGAAATCACAGAGGACAGCGCCGCTTCCCTGTTTGAGACGTCTGTAAGCTGTATCGGCGCCAGCATCTGCCAGATCGGAGCGAGGGATTCCCAGGCGCTTCTGGCGGCCTGCGTAGAGGCCGTGCGCGCTGCCGCGCTCCCGGACGGCGCTTTGCCGCAGATCCATATCTCCGGCTGCCCGTCCTCATGCGGGACCCATCAGACCGGCCTGATCGGTTTCCGCGGGGCGGCGAAGATAGTGGATAAAAAGCCCCAGTCCGCGTTCATGCTGTATGTGGGAGGCTGCGATATACAGGGAGAGGAAGCGATGGGGGGCGAACTCGGGACCATCCTTGAGACACAGATCCCGGAGTTCCTTGTAGAGCTTGGAAAGACCGTTGCGGCAAGCGGAATGGACTATGCCGGCTGGAAGAAGGCAAATCCGGACGGCGTGAAGGATTTGGCGGCGAAATATGTGGCGTAAGAATATCTATAGTAAACGACAAAAATAGTTGCCTTTTACTATAAACCCTCCGGGGGATGCGCACGATTTTTGTATGGTAGTTCTGCGTTTACATGCAGCAAAAATCGGCGCAGGAAACGTCATAAAGAAAACATTTATGACGTTTCCTATAAATGACTGCTATGCAGACGGCAAAGCAAAGTAGTCGTTTTGATCCTGGGTAATATAGAATGTAATAGTTCAGACGGGGAATCTTCTTGCCCGTTTACGCCGGACAAGAAGCATCGGATGTCCATCTGATGGGGAATCTGGCGGAAATTTAGGCGTTAAGCTTGCTTATAAGCCCAAATTTCCGCCAGATTCCCCGCCGTCTGAACTGTTACTATATAATTCCGGAAATACTGAAAAAGGTATTTTCGGGATTGTTTTATGCACAGGCCCGCAAAGGAAAGTTTGCTGCCCTGGCGGCATGCGGGCTGTGCGGCGGGCAGGGAAAGATGTATCTTCCCCTGCCCGATTACACACGGAATTATATAGGATGCCTGATGAATTTAAGGAGACTGGGTATGGCAAAAATTATTGAATTATTTAACCACAAAGGCGGTGTGAGCAAAACAACAACGACATTTCATATTGCATGGAAATTAACACAGCATAATAAAAATGTTTTGCTTGTAGACGGAGATCCCCAATGTAATCTTACGGGAATGTTTTTGGGTGAAAAATTTGATGAGTATTATGAGAATGATTTGACAAAAAATTTGAATATAAAGGATGCGGTCAGTATGGCATTTGCGGGCAGGCCGCAGCCTATAGCAGCAATAGAGTGTCCCAGCCATATTAAAAACGAAAATCTTTTTATCATTCCCGGACATATGAATTTATCAGAATATGATTCTTCTTTAAGCCTTGCTTTAAACAGTAATAATGCAATTGTAACATTACAGAATCTCCCGGGAGCCTTTTATGAATTAATACAAAAGTGTTGTAAAAAATATGAAATAGATTATGTATTTATAGATATGAATCCGGGTTTAAGCGCTATGAATCAGACATTTTTTATTTATACAGACGCATTTATCGTTCCTACAAATCCGGATCCTTTTTCGGTAATGGCATTAAAAACGTTGAAAATGACGCTTCCGAAATGGAAGAAATGGGCCTTACAGGCAAGGGAATTGTTTAGGGAATCATCATACCCGTTACCAGTATGTGATATGAAATTTATTGGTGTGCTGATACAAAGATTTTATTTAAGAAATCATAAAGCAGCTCGTCCATATACTGGAAAAATATCAGAAATTAAAAAGTATATCGAGACTGAGTTTTCTGAAGAATTAAAAAAATATGATATGGTTTTTGATATTGGAAGTTTAATGGAAGAGGGATTAATCGCTGACAGGTGCTTAGGCGAAATAGCGGAGTTTGGCGCATTGATACAAAAGGCAAATGACTCGATGCTGCCAGTTTTTGCACTAACAAAGGCGGACATGGGTACTACCGGAAATGCATTTGACAGTATGGAAAAAAAGAGAAAGATTTTTGATGAAACATACGATAAAATTGCTAACGTTATAATGGAGTTAATTTAAATGTTGAGTTCATACAAAAGATTTTTTACTCTTGTAAAAGATACAGAGAATGTGGAAGTTTTATATAATTATTTCAATACGTCTGTGACAGCGCCAGTTGATACCAGTGACTTATTACGATGGCAATGGGTTCAGTGTATATCCGCTTTCGACAAATTGATTCATGATTTGGTCAGAGTCGGCATGTTGGAAATTTTTATGGGAAAAAGATTGCGGACGCCGAAGTACAGTACATTTCAAATCGATATACAGACATATGTAGATATGGCGGACAATATAAATGCCGTTTCAATTCTGGAACAAAAGATCATATTAAAGCACGGCTTTCTGGCTTTTCAGGAACCAGGGAAAGTTGCTGACGCATTATCCTATATTTGGAATGAGAATGATAAATGGGGAAGGATTTCAGGCTTGATGGCGTTAAACAGGAATGATTGCGTAACATATTTAAAAAATATTGTAATAAGAAGAAATCAAATCGTACATGAAGGGGATTATACGGATATTTATTCTAAGAGACAGGATATTGACCCCGAGGATGTAATTGATATACGGAATTATATCCTTAAATTGGGAAAGGCGATATATGATTGTGTAAGCTTGGAGAAGAAAGGCAGCTAAGTAATGCGGCTACGGCGGTGACAAAAGTAAATCAAAATGTTACTGTTCAGGTAGCAATGTCATTTAGTTAAAATAAAAGAACAAGAACTATTATGATTCGATCTTGATTTCACACGAGAAATTCTGCTGTCTCCGCTATAATTAGCAACATAAATGTAGCTAAAGGTGGATCAAAGCGCATTGCCGGGAAATTTGTGGCATGACCAATAGACAGATTTACATCTGCCTCAAAAAAGGGTATGATAGACACTGGCGGAACTGTTTTATGCGGCCCGATAAGTAAAATACCGAGGCCTTCGGAAATGGGCGGTTTTCAGTCTGGGATACTGCCGTTCATCCCTTAAGGGAACCAATTCCTTCAGGAGCAGGGAAGCCACCTCTAATAGGCCTTTCTTCGTGTGTGGACGTAGAAAGGCCCTACAAATATGCGCAGCCCTCGTAAAATTTACCCTGTATTCATATTTGGTCTCCCCCTGTTCGAGCACCATCTGTCGGATAAAAGCTTCCGTCAAATTATACGCGATCAATTTTGCCCAAATTTCTTGCTTGATGAATTCGGGCTTATAAGCATGGAAGTTGCTTAATCCGATGGTATATTTGAGTTTGCGAAAAGAGGACTCGATACCCCAGCGGGAAAAATAAACCGCTTTGATCCGTTCCGGTGGGAATTCCTGCATGGGGAGATTGGTCACGAGGCATTCAAAAGAGCCATCGTCTAAAGGAAACCTTACAATACGCAAGGATAAATCATAGGTATTTTTAGAACCATACTCAAGGAAATCAAAGGAAGCGTCCTGGTCCACAAACCGCCGGTACCAGCCGTCCTTGATCATGATTTTTGAGGAATGGCTGCGAGTAAGGGTGACGTTTACCGTGATATCAAAGGAGTCTTCCTGAGGGAAGTCAAAGTTTCCCACGAGTCCTTTTGAGTGGATGTCCTTGGTGCGGAAAAGAAAAAACTGCCCTTTTGCCAGAACATGGGCCATATTATTATAGGAACAGTATCCCCTGTCCCCGATAAAGATGTTTTTGGTATCGGGAAGGCTCTCCTGCCGGTCAACCATAGTACAGAAGGCCTGGAATTCATCTTTCTTATGTACGGGCTGAATGAGGGCATCGGAATAAGTATGGAGGGAGAGGTCATAAAGAGCATTCAGGTGCATGCTGTAGAAGCCTTTGGCGGAATGACCTTCTGAAACAAAGAACTCCTCAGAGGCCCAGCGGGGCTTGCTGAAGAAGGTAAAGGAGGAGCCATCGGCGGCAAGGAAGCGGTAGCCGGAGGGTTGCTGGGGAAGAAGGAGGAGGAAATGATTGAAATGGCGGAAAACCAGTTCCAAGGCTTCCGGCAGGAGTTTGTCCCGCTGCTGGTTGAGCGCGGAGGCAGAAGGCATGTGTGGGTCCAGATCAAAGAAATCCAGGAGTTCAATTCTGGTAGAGGAGGAGCCCTGGGAAACCAGGAAAGTGATTAATTTTTCAGCAGGAAGCTTCCTGGAGCGTGTCAGATCAGAGTCAGGGCGATGGGTAAACTCTGAAATCACGGACGAAGTAATGGATACGGCGGACAAAAACGAAGATTTAATGAAATTGCAAGTCATAAATGAAGAACCTCCTTGTAGTTAAAAGTAAGAAAAAAACCTTTTGTCTAACTACAAGGGCCGCTCTCGTTACGTATAAAAATAGGATTCATAACGAGAGCGGCCGCACATTATTGCCTGTGTGTCAAGTCCTTTATGGGAATTTTTAAAAAAATTGAAGAAATTTGGGTTACACCTTACGTTGAGATAAATTGCAATAGCTTAACTAAATGACATTGGTTCAGGTAGGTCTGCGCAATGCTTACGCTGACCGTATGATAACCTGGGCTGGCGAGCAAAAATCCCATCGACGCAGGCGATTTTCATGGATTTTGGCTGATTTCTGTGAACACATGTGAACAGTGACATCAAAATCTGTCCCCGTTTTTCACCCGGAAACGATTGATTTTTTCGCCAAATTGGTATAGGATAATTACAATTCATAACCCGCGCTCTTTACAGCGGCGCGGATCAAATGCGACAATGAGGAGAAGACCAATGAATATGGAAAAAAAATTACGCGTAGGTATCCTTGGCGCGACCGGCATGGTTGGTCAGCGCTTTATTACCCTGCTGGCGGGGCATCCCTGGTATGAGATCACGGCGCTGGCGGCCAGCCCGCGTTCGGCGGGGAAATCATATGAGGAGGCGGTCGGCGGGCGCTGGAAGATGCAGTCTCCCATGCCGGAAGCCGTAAAAGGCATGACGGTCATGAATGTCAATGAGGTGGAGAAGGTCGCGGCCGGGGTGGATTTTGTGTTCAGCGCCGTTGACATGACAAAAGACGAGATCCGGGCCATTGAGGAGGCGTACGCGAAGACGGAGACGCCGGTCGTTTCCAACAACAGCGCCCACCGCTGGACGCCGGATGTCCCGATGGTGATCCCGGAGATCAACCCGGAGCATTTTAAGGTCATCGAATTCCAGAAAAAGCGCCTGGGAACGAAGCGGGGCTTTGTGGCCGTAAAGCCGAATTGCTCGATACAGAGCTATGCGCCGGTTCTTACGGCCTGGAAGGAATTTGAGCCGTACGAGGTAGTGGCCACAACGTACCAGGCGATCTCCGGGGCGGGAAAGACCTTTAAGGACTGGCCGGAGATGGTGGAAAATATTATCCCCTACATCGGCGGCGAGGAGGAAAAGAGCGAGCAGGAGCCGCTGCGCATCTGGGGCGAGATAAAGGACGGGGTTATTGTAAAGGCGGACAGCCCGGTGATCACCTGCCAGTGCATCCGCGTTCCGGTTCTGGACGGGCATACGGCGGTCGTATTTGTGAAATTCAGGAAAGCTCCGTCAAAAGAGGAGCTGATCGAGGCGCTGAACCGTTTTGAGGGCCTTCCCCAGACGCTTGCGCTTCCGAGCGCGCCGAAGCAGTTCATCCGCTACTTGGAGGACGACAACCGCCCGCAGGTAAAGCTGGATGTGGACGCGGAAAAGGGAATGGCAATCTCCGTGGGGCGTTTAAGGCCGGATACGGTCTATGACTGGAAATTCGTGGGCCTTTCCCACAACACCCTGCGCGGCGCTGCCGGCGGGGCCCTGCTGTGCGCCGAGCTTTTAACGGCGCAGGGATACATTCAGGCAAAATGATGTGAAAAAGGAGAGGTGCGAGATGTATGAGAAGGTGAAATTCGGCGAGCTGCCGAACGGGCAGGAGGTACATGAGTACACGCTGATTAATAAGAACGGTTTATCCGCTTCATTTCTTGATCTGGGCGGTATCTGGGTGAGCATGATGGCGCCGGACAAAACAGGGGCCATGGCGGACGTTGTGCTCGGCTATGACACCGTAGAGGCATATCTGGGAAATGGCGGCCATCTGGGGGAGATCGTGGGAAGAAATGCCAACCGCATCGGAAAAGCTCAGTTCACCCTGAACGGGACGCTCTGCAGGCTTACGGCCAATGACGGGCCAAACAACCTCCACAGCGGGACAGACTATTACAGGAACCGTGTCTGGGACGCGGCGATCCGGGAGACGGACGACGGCGTCAGCGAGCTCTGCCTGTCCCTGCAGAGCCCGGACGGCGATCAGGGTTATCCGGGGAATGCAAGGATCAGCGTGAGCTATACCCTGACCGATGAAAATGAGCTGAAAATCCAGTATTACATGATCTGCGATCAGGATACGGTTGCCAACATGACCAATCACGCATATTTTAATATGGCCGGGCATCAGAGCGGCAGCGCCATGGGCCAGGAGGTCTGGATCGACGCGGACGCTGTGACAGCGGCGGATGCTGAGTCGATCCCCACCGGGGAAATCAGGCCCGTGAAGGGGACGCCTATGGATTTCACACAGATGAAACCGATCGGGCGCGACATTGACGCGGACTACGATCAGCTCCGCTACGGCGGCGGCTATGACCACAACTGGGTGCTGAACCATGAGCCCGGAACATTTTCGCTGTGCGCGAAAGCCTGCGATACAGCGAGCGGCCGCGCGATGGAGGTGTATACGGATCTCCCGGGCGTCCAGTTCTATACCGGAAATTTCCTGGAGGCCAGGCTTCCCGGCAAGGACGGGATCCTGTACCACAAGCGGGAGGGCTATTGCTTTGAGACGCAGTACCACCCGGATTCCGTCAACCGCCCGGAATTCCCGTCCCCGTTCTTAAAGGAAGGAAACGAATACAGGACGACGACGGTTTACAAATTCGTAACGGTTTAAGCCGTTTAGACGACGGGTTAAGATGAGACAAAACATCATAGTGAAAATAGCATAAAATGAGACAAATCAGCATAATGAAAACAGGCGGCCTTGTGAGGCTTCTGGCCTCCGTAAGCCTTCTGACCGTGACGATCATATGGGGCAGCGCCTTTGTGGTGATGAAAAACTCCATTGACGTCATCAGTCCCTCCTATCTGCTGGCCTACCGGTTTACCGTGGCGGCCCTGGGGATGACGGTTTTATTCTGGAAGCAGATCAAAACGATGCGCATGCAGGAATTTGGGCGCGGGCTTTTGGTGG
The DNA here is from genome assembly GCA_910575795.1 of Clostridiaceae bacterium. Classification (GTDB taxonomy): domain Bacteria; phylum Bacillota; class Clostridia; order Lachnospirales; family Lachnospiraceae; genus Otoolea; species Otoolea muris. Next base: position 72,263 of record CAJTGE010000019.1, read on the forward strand.
GCGCGCTCCTGTTTGTGAGCTATTATTTTCAGACGTATGGGCTTAAGTACACGACAGCCAGCAAGAATGCGTTTATCACCACGCTTTATGTGATCCTGGTTCCCTTTCTGCAATGGCTGTTTAACCGGATCCGGCCGGCCGGGCACAACCTGGCCGCGGCCGTGATCGCGGTGATCGGCCTGGCGCTCCTGTCGCTGAAGGGGGATTTAACCATAAATTTCGGCGATTTCCTGACCCTGATCTGCGGCGTCTGCTTTGCGGTACATATCATTTTTCTGGAAAAATATACAGAGAACACCAGTCCTGTCAAGCTTACGGTGATGCAGATGGGCACAGCCGCGGCGCTGTCATGGATAACGGCCCTGGCCACGGAGGGGAGATGCGACCTAAGCGTATTTACACAGCCCGGCGTGCCGGGGGCGGTGCTCTATCTGGGCCTGGCGAGCAGCATGCTGTGCTTCCTTTTACAGACCGTGGGGCAGAAATACTTAGACGCGGCGACGGCGTCGATCCTGCTCTCCTTTGAATCCGTGTTTGGCCTGGTCTTTTCAGTCCTGTTTTTAAAGGAGCCTGTGACGCGTAAGATGCTGGCCGGCTGCGCCCTTATGTTCTTCGCAGCCATCCTGGCGGAGTACCGCCCGGGAAAAGAATGCGGCAGCGGCTGTCCGGCTGACTGAAGCGCCGCGCAGGCGTACAGCCATAGTAGCGCGGCCGCAGCCATAGAGTACCGTAGCCGCCGCGGCTACCCCGGCCATAAGCCGCGCAGGCATGCCGCAGGCGGCCGTAAAAGACGGAGAAATATAAATGGCAAAATCATTATTTATTGCAGAAAAACCAAGCGTAGCCCGCGAGTTCGCCTCGGCGCTCAAGGTGTCCGGCCGTTCAGGCGACGGGTATATCGAATCCGCGGACGCGGTTGTGACATGGTGCGTGGGGCATCTGATCACCATGAGCTATCCCGAGGCTTACGATATAAAATATAAGAGGTGGAGCCTTGAAACGCTGCCCTTTCTGCCAAAGGAGTACAAATACCAGGTCATTGAGGGCGTTAAGAAGCAGTTCCAGATCGTGAGCGGCCTTTTAAACCGCGGGGATGTGGATACCATCTATGTGTGTACCGACTCCGGGCGCGAGGGTGAATATATCTACCGCCTGGTGGCCCAGATGGCCGGGGTCAGGGGGAAAACGCAGAAGCGCGTGTGGATCGATTCTCAGACAGAGGAGGAGATCCTGCGGGGCATCCGCGAGGCAAAGGATTTGGCGGAATATGACAATCTCGCCTCATCCGCCTACCTGCGCGCCCGGGAGGACTACCTGATGGGAATCAACTTTTCCAGGGCCCTGACCTTAAAATACGGCCCGTCCGTATCCGGCTTTATGAAAAGCGGGCGCACGGTGATCTCCGTGGGCCGGGTCATGACCTGCGTGCTGGGCATGGTGGTGCAGCGGGAGCGGGAGATCCGCAGCTTCATAAAAACCCCGTTTTACCGCGTGGTCGGCGCGTTTGGAGAACAGGAGGCGCTCCTTGAGGCGGAATGGCGCGCGGTTCCCGGCTCGCGTTATCACGGCCATCCGTGCCTTTATAAGGACAACGGCTTCAAAGAGCGAAAGGACGCAGAGGCGCTCATCGCCTCCATAACGGAGCCGTCCGGCGTCGCCGTGTCCGTGGAAAAGAAAAAGGAGACAAAGAACGCGCCGCTTCTCTACAACCTGGCGGAGCTGCAGAACGACTGCTCCAAAATGTTCAAAATCAGCCCGGATCAGACGCTGAAGGCCGTGCAGGAGCTGTACGAAAAGAAGCTGGTGACCTACCCGCGAACCGACGCGAGAGTGCTCTCCACCGCGGTGGCAAAGGAGATTAAGAAAAATTTAACCGGCCTGCTCGCCTATTCCCCAACCGGCGCGTATGCGAAGGAGGCCCTGGAATCCGGCGCGTGGAAGGGCATTTCCAAAACAAGATATGTTAATGACAAACAGATCACGGATCATTACGCCATCATTCCTACCGGGCAGGGCTTAGGCGCGCTGCAGGGCGTCTCCGGCTTAAACGCCAGTATCTACCAGGTCATCGTGCGCCGTTTCTTAAGCATCTTTTACCCGCCGGCCGTTTACCGCAAATATGCGGTTGAAATCGCGACAGGGGGAGAGCATTTCTTTGCCAGCTTAAAAGTCCTCAAGGAACCCGGCTATCTGAAGGTATCCGCGCCGGCAGGGCGGGCGGGGCAGGAGAAAAGAGAAGGGATGGCGGGCGGGGCGGGGCAGGAGAGTTCCAAAATGGAGTCCGCGAAGCTGCGCCAGGACAGCTTCGGGGCGGTTCTTCAGAGCGGTCCCGGGGAGGAGGCGTCTGATGATCCGGGAAATGCCAGGCCGGAGCTGATCGCGTTTTTGGAGAGCCTGAAAAAGGGGGCGGTCCTGCCTCTTTCGGGTCTGGCGGTGAAAGAGGGGGAGACATCCCCGCCCAGGCGCTACACATCCGGCTCGATGATACTCGCTATGGAAAACGCCGGGCAGCTCATCGAAGATGAGGAGCTGCGGGCCCAGATCAAGGGAAGCGGCATCGGGACCAGCGCGACCCGTGCGGAAATCCTGAAAAAGCTTGTCAACATCCAATATATGGCCTTAAACGGCAAGACCCAGGCCATCACCCCGACCTTTCTGGGCGAGCTGATCTATGAGGTCGTCCTCTGTTCCATGAAGCAGCTTTTAAATCCCGAGCTGACCGCGAGCTGGGAAAAGGGATTGACGTACGTGGCCGAGGGAAGCATTACCTCAGAGGAATATATGCAGAAGCTCGAACGTTTTGTCGCGGGGCGGACGTATAACGCGATCCACAACGCCGGCCAGGCCAGCCTGCTGCCGGCATTCCGCGCAGTGGCGGCCAATTATCCGGCCGGAAAAAAAGAAAAGAGCGGGGCAAAGCAACCGAAAGGAGATGTGAAGCATTATGAATAAAGAGCAGACAAAAATCACAGAGCTTTACGATCTGACGCATACGCTGGCGGCAGATTACCTGTCGCAGTTTACGTATCCGTGGGAAGCGCTGCAGGGGATCAGCGATTTTATCATTGAACTGGGAAACAGCCTCGATGAAAACGAGTATGAAAAAAGAGGGGAAAACATCTGGATCCACAAGACGGCCAACGTATTTCCAACCGCCTTTTTGAACGGTCCGCTTATCGTGGGAAAGAATGCGGAAATCCGTCACTGTGCCTTTGTCCGGGGCAGCGCGCTCGTCGGCGCGGGCGCGGTTGTGGGCAATTCCACAGAGCTGAAAAACGTGATTCTGTTCGATAAGGTGCAGGTTCCGCATTACAACTATGTCGGCGACTCCATCTTAGGCTACAAGGCCCATATGGGCGCCGGATCCATTACCTCCAACGTAAAATCCGATAAGCTCCTGGTCCATATCCACGCAGAGGACGGAGAGATCGAGACCGGCAGGAAGAAGGCGGGCGCATTCATCGGAGACGAGGTGGAGATCGGCTGCGGTTCCGTTTTAAATCCCGGAACCGTGATCGGCAGGCATACCAACGTGTACCCCCTGTCAGGCGTCAGGGGATGCATTGACGCAGATTCCATCTATAAGAGACAGGGAGAGGTTGCCTTGAAGCGGGAGAGGGAGTAGACGGTTGCGCGGAAGTCGGCCCGGGAACCTTGGAACCAGGGAAAATATGTAACTGGGGAAATATTCAACTGATAAAATATGATTCTGTACGGTTTTTTTTAAAAGAATGAGGGCTGTCTGCAGCATGCCGCAGACAGCCCTCCGCCTCTCTCAAATTCCTCTCCAAATAAATATACCAAATATGTAGCACAAGCCTTTCAATGATGTAAAAGTTACAAGAACTGCTGATGGTTTAAAATGCCCTTAACGGGACAGGAGAAGCCGCATCCTTTTTCAGGTTCGCGATCTCCTGTTCGAGCTTGTCAATCCTCAGCCTTAAGCTGGAAAGCTGCACCTCCCAGATGAGGGTTTTGTCATTTACCTTGATTGCCTGGTTGAGCTTGTCGATCAGGTTCCCATGATTCTCCGCCAGAAGCTGGATGTTATGGTTTGTCTCATTCTCAATGGTCATCTCAAGGTTTGCAGCACGCAGGTTTAATTGTTCAATCTCTTCACGTAATTGTTCGGTTGTCAGCTTTAACTGTCCAACTTTTTGGCCTAAGCTGTCGACTTTGAGCTCCAACTGATCAAATTTTTGCTCCAGGTTATCGACTTTGAGCTCTAACTGATCAAATTTTTGCTCCAGGTTATCGACTTTGAGCTCTAACTGATCAAATTTTTGCTCCAGGTCATCGACTTTGAGCTCTAACTGATTGAATTTTTGCTCCAGGTTATCGACTTTGAGCTCTAACTGATTGAATTTTTGCTCCAGGTTATCGACTTTGAGCTCTAACTGATCAGCTTTTTGCTCCAGGTTATCGACTTTGAGCTCTAACTGATCGAATTTTTGTTCCAGGTTATCGACTTTGAGCTCTAACTGATCAGCCTTTTGCTCAATATTATCGACTTTTGACTCAATATTATCGACTTTTTGCCCTAACAGATCAACCTTTTGATTTAGTTGTGTTACATCTCCTCTGAGCTGCAGCAACTGTTCACCAGACTGACGGTTTTCCGTCTTTAACTGCCGGACATCCTCCTTTAACTGCCCTATGTCTTCGTGAACGGGCTGCAGCGCCGCCTTAAGCTTTTGATCCAGCATTTGCTCCATCATGCCGGATATGGCAAGCAGCAGTTCGTTATCATTGTTGCTCAATGTTTGGTATACCTCCTTTATTTGATACGTGTATTATAGCATAATAAATATGTAAAGTCACGGAATTTTTGAGAGAAACCGGATATTTTCCTGTGGCGGCGGGCAGCGGTTCATGCTTTGCATGCGCTGCCGGGAGTTATTTATAATGCTTATTGGACCGGCTGACGACATCTACTCTTCCTGTTTTTTTCAGCCAGGAAGAGATTTCGTTGGCATCGGACGGACTGATCTTGGAGCCGAGTTTTACCTCTTTGATCTGTATATCGCGCTCCACTTCGACATAAAGCCTCGGAATCTGGAAAATCTGTTCTTCAATTTTGGGTGTATAGGAGCTTCGGATCATGCGCACCTCATCCTCGTAGCTGTATTCGTCACTTTTAAACAGGAAACGGATTTCATTCAGGCAGTCCGCTACAAAGCTCCGGACGGTTTTGGCCGCCTTATCCCATTGAATATTTTTGTGTATATATTTTTGGCCGGTCTCGGACAGACAGCAGTCCATTTCGTCCAGAAAGCGCCATATGCCTTTCATATGCTCTAAAATTTCTCCGATCCCGGATGGAAGCGTTTCGCTGCTGCCAGCCGTCTCCTTCATCTTCCAGAGGTCTGTATTTACATACTGGATCCGGTACAGCGGATAGTCGTTATCAGAGTAATCGGAAACCTCGGTCAGGGTTCCGCCGCCTTTTCGGACGTCAAAAAAATCATCCCCGAATATGACAGAGCAGCCCTTTGCGTCATCGGCATACGGAATCCACATATGTATCTGATCCGCCTGCCCGGAAAAACTGCCAACATAGATATTTTCATTGATCGACTCCATCGAATCCTTTTTGGAGGAATTTTCCAGATAGGGGAAATAAGTCCGGAGCTGTTTGGCGGCATCGTCGCCCTTGCGCAGAGCCTTCATCATTTCTATAAAACACTCCCCCTCAAATGATTGTAACAATTTAAATATAACGCTCAGGCGAGAAAAAAATAATTATTCTACGGATTTTGACAAATAAATGTTGTGAAATATTTCGACAGATTTTATTATTTCTTAATGATGCATTATTACATTTACGCCGGAATTTGCGTCAGAGAGGGGAGCGCTTTAACGCGCGGGCGTGATGAAAAAGCACAGGGCGGCCGATAATGGGTAAACATCCGATCCAATCCAGAGAACATATTCCTGAAAAAGCAGCCGGGAAACAGGAGAGCGGCAGCGCATGATCTGAAGATTAAGAAAGTCTTTCACATTTATTCCCAGAAGATTTCGCCCCGATGAGTTGACGGAGGTATAAAATGATGTTATAATCAAAAACGTTCATTAAGGAAAAAGACAAAATATAACGGACAGTTTCAGACAGAGAGGCTGTTCCCGCACAATATTATAAGTGGATGAGATGAAGCATTGGCACATGGAGTCGCGCTTATATGGTCATATCGGAACCGTATTTCACAGAAAGAGGTTTTTTGCCCGTTTTTCTGTGTGATGGCGAAGCTTACCCCAAATCGGGATAAGCCGGACTCCGGTATGCCTGCTGTGTGGGAGCGGCTTTTTTTATTTCCGCGGGAGTCGCGGATGGATGAAAATGCAACGGCAGGCAGGAGGCGGGCTTCATGTGGTATGTCATACAGGTGTCGGGCGGGCAGGAGGAAGGGACGGCGCGCCTGATGCAGAAACGGATTCCGGGGGATATTTTGACGGAGTGCTTTATTCCCCGGAAAGAGAGAAAAAAGAAGTTCAAAGGCATATGGCGCCAGGTGGAGGAGATCCTGTTTCCGGGCTATGTCTTTGCCGTGACGGAGGCGCCGGGGGAATTGTTTCTCCGGCTTAAGAGCGTGGAGAGGCTGACGAAGCTTCTGCGGGAGGAGACGTTTTTCTATCCGCTTTCCTCTGAGGAGGAGGAGATGATCCAGGGGATCGGGGATAAGCGCCATGTGACGCGGATCTCCAGGATCGTTGTGGGACCGGAGGCGGGGCGCGGTGCGGGCCGGGATCGGGATGTCGTCATTCTCGACGGGCCGCTGAAAAACCAGGAGGGGCGGATTGTGCGGTATAACCTTCACAAGCGCGAGGTGACGGTGCGGATTCCGTTTATGGGGAATGATGTGGAGCTGCGGCTGGGGATTGAGATGGTGGGGGAGAGAGGGCGGAAAGCCGGATCGTAATAGGAGTCTGAGGAATCGGGCTCTTTTTTGTTGGGATTTTGACGGGAAGACGTTCATCGCCGTGAAAATCTCGTTTTTGAGAAAGAAGAGACGCGTACAAATGGGAATCCGGCTGTAGGTAGGGAAACCCGCAATATGTGAAGGATAATGGTATGAAAAAAATCAATATGCCGGACAGAGAAAATACGCAGTATGAGCGCTGTGCGCTCTGTAAAAGGCAGACAGATGTGCCAGCCGATTTGGAGATTGGCCGGCGGTGTTTCTATATAGAAGGCGCGGGCCAGCTCTGCCCGGCCTGTTACAGGGAATTGTATCAATAAAGCTGACGGCTGTTCCTGGAGACTGTTTTGCGCAATCACTGCGCGGATCGTACAGTATTACAGTACCATACTTTTTTGGACATCGCGCTGTTAATCATCGGGAGCGTTCCTGAATCGCGACAGGAGTGGATACAAATGCAAAAATACGAACAATATAAACGGATGCTCCGTTTCCTGCTGTCGCTGCTTTTTACAGCGGCGCAGGCCGGGGTATTTTACTACACATGGATGGCATATTACAACGGGCTGATGGAAAGCCCCTTCCAGAGGAAAGGAAACTGGCTGATGGCCGCGTTCTACACGCTGCTCATCCTCCTGTTCGCCCATATGTACAGCGGCTGGAGGATCGGGGCGCTTAAGGCGTTCCACCTGATCTGGTCCCAGAGCTTAAGCCTTCTGTTTGCGGATGCGGTGATTTATCTGGTGATCACGCTTCTGACGAAACGCTTTCAGACCTTTCTCCCGCTGCTGGCCATGTTTGCGGCGCAGTGTGTGTTTACCGGCGTCTGGGGCATGGCCAGCACGGCATGTTACCTGCGGGCTTACCCGCCGCGCCGGGTGCTGATGGTGTACGGCGATCGTCCGAACCTGGGGCTGGCTCGGAAGTTTCACAGCCGTGAAGATCGCTATATCATTTGTGAAACCATACATATATCAGAGGGCATGGGGCGCATCGCAGAGCGGATCCGGGAGTATGAAGGCGTCGTGATCGGAGACATCCCTACACCGTCCCGCAACCGGATACTGAAATACTGCTACGAACAGTCGGTGCGGACGTATACGAGCCCAAAGATATCCGATATCCTGATCCGCAGCGCGGAAAGCCAGCACCTGTTTGACACGCCGATCCTGCTTTCCAGGAACAGCGGGCTGACCTTTGAGCAGCGGGCGGTGAAGCGGGGGGTGGACATTGTGTTCTCGCTGGCGGCCGTGGCAGTTTTATCACCGCTGATGGCGGTCACGGCGCTGGCGGTGAAGCTGGAGGACGGGGGGCCGGCGCTCTTTAAACAGAAACGGGCTACGATAAACGGGCGGGTCTTTGAGGTACTTAAATTCCGCAGCATGATTGTGAATGCGGAGCGGGAGGGCGCCTCGGTTCCGGCCACGGAGCAGGACGCGAGGATCACAAGGGTGGGGCGGTTCATCCGCGCGGCCCGGATCGACGAGCTGCCCCAGCTTTTTAACATATTAAAGGGGGAAATGAGCCTGGTGGGGCCCAGGCCGGAGCGGCTGGAGCATGTGGAGAAATATTCGCGGGATATCCCGGAATTCCCCTACCGGCTGAAGGTAAAGGGCGGCCTGACCGGCTATGCGCAGGTCTATGGGAAATACAATACGACGGCGTATGATAAGCTAAAGCTGGATCTCACCTATATCCAGAACTACAGTATCCGCCTGGACATTGAGATTCTGTTCCAGACGGTGCGGATCCTGTTCATGAAGGAGAGCACGGAAGGGTTCAGCGAGGAGGCGAGCACAGAGATGACGGAGTACAGTAAATCGCGGATGAGGAGCGGGGGATGAAAAAGCTGTGGATATGGAACCATGATGCGACGTATATGTTCCGCAATCGTTCCGGGCGGCATTACTGGTTTGCAAAGTATATCCGGGCGTATGGGTTTGAGCCGGTAGTGTTCTGTGCCAGCACAAACCATTTTGACGGGACGCAGATGGACTTTAAGGGAAACTACAGGGTGGATACCGTGGATGGGATCCCGTTTGTATTTGTAAAGACGCCGGCCTATAAGGGGAACGGCGGGAAACGGATCTGGAACTGGGTGTGCTTTTACCGCGGGCTGTTCCGGATATACCGGTCTGTGGCCGCAAGGTTCGGGAAGCCGGATGTGATCCTGGCTTCGAGCGTGCACCCGCTGACCATGGCGGCCGGCGTGCAGATCGGGAAGCGGCTGGGGATTCCCTGCATCTGCGAGGTAAGGGATCTGTGGCCGGAGGCCATTTTCCAGGCGGGGATGGCAAGGGAGAGAAGCTTTCTTGGAAGGGCGCTTATCCTGGGCGAACACTGGATCTACCGGAATGCGGACGCCATGATTTTTACCAAGGAAGGCGATACGGATTATTTAAGGGAGAGAGGGTGGCTCACAGAGCAGGGCGGGGACATTGACATCCGGCAGTGCTTTTATATCAACAATGGGATTGATCTGCAGGAATACGTAAAGCAGATCCGGGAAAAGCGGCTGGAGGATCCGGATCTCTCCTCGGACGCATTCCGGGTGACGTATGTGGGGACGCTGCGGAAGGTGAACCACCTGGAACTCCTGATCCGGGCGGCCGTGCTTTTGAAGGAGGAAACGGACATCGAATTCCTGATTTACGGGGCAGGGGAGGAGGAGGAAGCCTTAAAGCGCCTGATCCGGGAAAATGGTCTGGAGCGGGTGCATATGAAGGGGTATGTCAACGGGCAGTTTGTGCCGTATATTCTGAGCTGCTCTTCGGTGAATTTGCTGAATTATTCGCAACATATGTACAACTGGTCCAGGGGAAATAGTTCGAGGAAGCTTTTTGAGTATATGGCCTCCGGGAAGCCTGTTATCTCGACGGTCGCCATGAAATATTCGCCCATTGAGAAGTACCGGTGCGGGATTTCGATGGAGAGCGGCAGCGCGAAGGAGCTGGCGGACTGTATCAGGAGGATAAAGGGCATGGGAGCTGAGGAGCGGGAGCGGATGGGAAGGAATGCGCGGGCCGGGGCGGGGGATTTCGACGCGTCGGTTCTGACCGGGAAGCTGGCGGATGTGATTGAGTATGCGCAGAGGGAATGGAAGAAAAAACAGAGTTGAATGGATGCGATAACAGAGTAAGGTGAGAACGGCGGCAATGGTTCGTTCCGCTCGGCGCGTCTGCCGCGCTGGCCTGGCGGATATGTGACAGACGCCGAAATAAAAGTGACAGGAGAGAGGGATATGGTAAATGTCGTAGGACTTGGGTATATCGGCCTGCCGACCGCATTGATGCTGGCCGCCCACGGTGTGGAGGTCACCGGGACGGACTGCAGCCGGGAGCTGGTCGATACGCTGAACAGAGGAGAAACCACATTTCAGGAGGAGGGGCTGGACGGACTGTTTCAGAGGGCCGCTGCGGCCGGGATCCGTTTTTCATCGGAATACATATGCGCAGAGATGTATATCATTTCCGTGCCGACGCCCTATGACAAGGCAAGCAAAAAGGTTGACGCCTCTTATGTGCGCGGCGCGGTGGAACAGGTCTTAAAGGTCTGCCCAGGCGGAGCGGTGCTTGTGATCGAGTCAACCGTACCGCCGGGAACGATCGAGCGGTTTGTGCGCCCGCTTATTGAAGAAAAGGGGCTGGCTGTGGGGGCGGATATCCATCTTGCCCACGCGCCGGAGCGGATCATACCGGGGAATATGGTGTATGAGCTGAAGCATAATTCACGGACCATCGGGGCGGATGAGCCGGAGATTGGGGAGCGGGTAAAGAGGCTGTATGCCTCCTTCTGTCAGGGGGAGATTGTGACAACGGACATCCGCACCGCGGAGATGACGAAAGTGGTGGAAAATACCTTCCGTGACATCAATATCGCCTTTGCGAATGAGCTGGCGAAGATCTGCCGTTCAGACAACCTGAATGTGTATGAGATTATCCGCATCGCCAACCAGCACCCCAGGGTAAACATCTTGTCGCCGGGGCCGGGAGTCGGCGGGCACTGTATTTCTGTGGATCCATGGTTTCTGGTGGGGGACTATCCGGGGCTTGCCAATATTATTCTGGCAGCCAGGAAAATCAATGACAGCATGCCGGAGTTTGTGCTGGAGCGCATAAACCAGATCATGAAAGAGGAAGGGATCACGGATCCCTCGCGGGTGGGCCTTTATGGGCTGACCTATAAAGAGGATGTGGACGATATGCGGGAGAGCCCCACACTGCAGATGCTGGAATGCATGGAGAGGCATCTGGCAGGCGGGAGAGTGAAGGTGTATGACCCGTATATCAGAGAGGGCGTGGTGGAGCATCAGTACCACGATTTTGGACAGTTTGTAAATTCGGTTGATATGGTGGTGATTATGGTGGGACACCGCCAGATCCGGGAGCAGAGAACTGCGTTGAAAGGGAAAATTGTGCTGGATACACGGAATATCTTCGGTGGAAAAGATATCTATTGTCTGTAACCTGAATTTGGAAATACGGAGAAATATTTGGGCAAGACGGATGGCGGGCCGGATGACAGACAGCGTTTGAAAAATGCTCTACCAGGGAAGCTGGGCATAGGAGGTGCTGCGTAATTATGAAGATTTGCTTTGTTGCCCCGGCAGACAATTACCATACAAAAAAGTGGTGCAGGTGGTTTGCTGGGCGTGGGCATGAGGTTCATGTCGTTTCATTCCACCGGGCTGTGACAGAGAATGCGGAGCTGCATTTTATTGATTGCGGTGTCGGCGTGAGGGAGAATGACTGGAAGAAGCTCCGCTATCTGCTGAGGGCATCTGAACTAAGGAACATTCTTGCTGAAATGAAACCTGATATTGTAAACGTCCATTATGCAACCAGCTACGGGGCGGCAGCGGCCCTGGCAGGGATTAAGAGGTATGTGCTGTCCGTGTGGGGGGCGGACGTCTATGATTTCCCGAAAAAAAGCCCCCTGCACCGGCTGATGCTCCGCTTCAGCTTAAATAAGGCTTCATATCTGTTTTCTACGAGTAAGGCCATGGCCGTAGAAGCGGGAAAATATACAAAAAAAGCATTTGACATTACACCGTTTGGCGTTGACACAGAGCTGTTTTCACCAGGGAAGCGCATCCGGGCGGGCGATGGGAGATTTATTGTGGGAACCGTAAAAACGCTCTCTGAAAAGTACGGAATTGATTATCTGATAAAAGCGGCTGCAATCATACACAGAGAATATCCGGATATTCCGCTTGAGCTTCGGATCGCAGGGAAAGGCCCATGCGAAAAGGAGTACCGGGATCTGGCAGCACGGCTTCAGGTAAACGGCATGATAACATGGCTGGGTTTTATCCCGCAGGAGCAGGCAGCCGAAGAGTGGGCCAATATGGACGCCGCCGTCATCCCTTCCACTCTGGAATCCGAATCGTTCGGAGTTTCGGCTGTCGAGGCGCAGTCCTGCGGCGTCCCTGTCGTTATATCCGATATCCCCGGTCTGATGGAGGCTGCCAGCCCGGGCGTGACGGCCCTCGTTGTCCCGAGAAAGGATGAGAGGGCGCTGGCAAAAGCGCTTGTCTGGCTGTACCGGAATCCGGAAGCGGGGAAGCGGATGGGGGAAGAAGGGCGGAAGTATGTGCTGGAGAATTATGAATGGAATGATTGTTTCTCTAAAATTGAACAGAGGTTAAAAATGATCCGGGGGGGGGCACAACGCCTGATTGAATGTCTGTCCGGCTTCTTCGGGAAAGCGCCGGGGCAGGCAGGCGCAGCGGGCAGAGTTTGTAAGAAAGCCGTTTGTGGGGCAGGGCAGCCGGAAACGTTTAACAAAAGGATCCTCATTTTAGCGGAGAATTATCCGGACAATGAGGGCGGAGTTTCCATGATGTATGTACATACAAGAAATCTATATTACCGCGAACAGGGGCTGGATGTCACGGTCATCAGCTTTCAGGCGCGGACAGGTTATGTATATAAGGGGATTTCCGTCCTGTCCCTGAGGGAATATGAGGCATGCCCCGGAGAGTATGGCGCGCTGGTTCTTCATGCGGCAAATATAAAGCACCACTACCGCTTCCTGAGAAAATACGGCGCGCGTTTTCCAGGGTTTGTGTTTTTCTACCATGGGCATGAAGCGCTGAATGTGACGCGCGCCTATCCCAGACCATATCCGTATATGAAAAGGATTGCGTTAAAGACACTGGCGCAGGAGGCATATGACGGCATAAAGCTTGCGATATGGAGAAATTACCTGCCGGGAGCAGCGGAAAAGTCCCATTTTGTATTCGTAAGCGGCTGGATGTACCGGGAGTTCCTGAAATGGACACGGCTCTCCCCAAACGTGACGGCCGGACGGTATTCGGTGATTTATAACTGTGTGGGAAAGGAGTTTGAGGAGGGCTGTTATGACGCGGAGGGAGAAAAACAGTATGATTTCATAACCGTGCGCAGCAGCCTGGACGGATCCAAGTATTGTATTGATCTTGTCAACCAACTGGCTTTCCATAATCCCTCGCTTCGTTTTGCAGTCATTGGCAGGGGGCGTTTTTTTGAATTCAATAAAAAAGCGCCGAACCTGGAGTGGAAAAACCAGACGATGTCCCATGGCGAGATGATACCGCTTTTACAAAAAGCGCGGTTTGCGCTGATGCCGACGCGGACCGATGCGCAGGGGCTTATGATGTGCGAGATGGCCGCGTTTGGGATGCCGGTTATTACATCGGATATTCCCGTATGCCATGAGGTATTTGACGGGGTGGAGAATGTGTATTTTATCAGCAATGAGGACGGGAAGCGGGATATGGGGGACTTTGTGAGGCTGGGGAGCCGGTGTGTGAAGGACAGGAGGCTGGGGAGGGAGCAGACGGTTATGAGGGAAGTGGAGCTGCTTAAGAAACTTTAATCTTTTAAAGGAAAACATTAGCGGCCCGGTTTGCCGCATTATTTGAGGAGACAGAGCGATGAGCATGAAGGAAAATCTGTTAAAGAAAATAGAAAAAAAATGTATCCGTGTCGGGGTGGCAGGGCTTGGCTATGTTGGGCTTCCTCTTGCTGTAGAGAAGGCAAAGGCCGGTTTTAAAACGATTGGCTTTGATATCCAGGCCGGGAAAGTGGATATGGTAAATGCAGGTCATAACTATATCGGCGATGTGGTGGACAGCGATTTGAAAACTCTGGTGGAACAAGGGATGCTCTCAGCCACCACGGACTTTTCCTTTATGAAAGACATGGATTTTATCGCGATCTGCGTCCCGACTCCCCTGGATAAGCACCAGCAGCCGGATATCAGCTATGTAAAGCATTCCGTCGAGGAAATCGCCCGTTATTTAAAGAAGGAAACCATGGTTGTGCTGGAGTCAACGACCTATCCGGGAACAACGCAGGAGCTGGTGCGGCCGCTTCTGGAGTCGGGTTCGGGATTTAAGTGCGGAATCGATTTTTATCTGGGATTTTCACCGGAGCGCGTGGATCCCGGAAACCTGATTTATAAGACAAAAAATACGCCCAAGGTGGTCGGAGGCGTCGGAAAGGATGCGACAGAGGTCATTGCCGCTATGTACCGCGCCGTTCTCGACGGGGACGTGTTCGAGGTTTCTTCTCCCGCAGTCGCTGAGATGGAAAAAATCCTGGAGAATACATACCGCAATATCAATATCGGCCTGGTCAATGAACTGGCCATGCTCTGCGACCGGATGGACATCAGCCTCTGGGAAGTGATTGATGCGGCAAAGACAAAGCCCTACGGCTTCCAGGCATTTTATCCCGGGCCTGGCCTGGGCGGGCACTGTATCCCCCTGGATCCGTATTATCTTTCCTGGAAAGCGAGGGAATACGGCTTCCACACCTCCATGATCGAGAGCTCCATGATGATCAATGACCGGATGCCGGAATACTGCGTGGAACGGGCCGGGCGGATTCTCAACCACCATGAAAAGTCCCTGAAAAATGCCCGGATTCTTGTTCTGGGGGTGGCGTATAAGCAGGATATTGACGATTACCGCGAGAGCCCGGCGCTGCGTGTGATTGAAGTTCTCAGGAACGAGCAGGCGCAGGTGGAATACTATGATCCGTATATCCGTTCCTACCGCTATCATGGGGAGACGGTTAAAGGGCTTGAAGCCATTTCCCCGGCGATCGTTGCATCGTTTGATCTGGTGATGGTAACAGCGGCCCACAGCAATGTGGATTACGCTATGATCCAGAGGCATGCCAGGGCTGTTTTTGATACGAAAAATGTGATGAAGGGTTTGGAACCGCGCGGGAATATCGAGGTTCTGTAACAGGATTTTACCGGAGGTGAGGCATTGAAGATAGTGACAGTGGCAGGCGCGCGGCCTCAATTTATCAAGGCAGCCGCTTTTTCAAGGGCGGCTGCAGAAATACATGAGGAAATTCTGGTACATACCGGCCAGCATTTTGACGCAAATATGTCAGATATATTTTTTGAGGAGCTAAAGATACCGAAGCCAAGGTATTATCTGGGGATTTCAGGCGGAACGCATGGAAAAATGACAGGCGCCATGCTCGCAGGAATCGAGCAGGCGCTGCTTGCGGAAAAACCGGACTGGTGCCTGGTTTATGGGGATACGAATTCCACTCTGGCAGGCGCGCTGGCAGCCGTTAAGTTGAATATACCGGTTGCGCACGCGGAAGCCGGCGTCAGGATGGGGACGCTGAGCAACCCCGAGGAGGTCAACCGGGTTGTGACGGATCACGTTTCCCGCCTTCTTTTTACACCGACGGATCTGGAAAAAGGAAATCTGCAGAAGGAAGGCATTGGAAACAATGTCTACGCGGTGGGAAACCTCATGTATGACTCTTATCTCTATGCGGACGGACTGCAGACAGATTTGCGTCCGGCCGTTGATTTCGATAACCGTCCGCTTGTCCTGCCGGATCGCTATTATTATCTCACCTGCCACAGGCAGGAGAACACATGCAGCGATAAGCCGCTTCTGGAAATTTTCACCGCAATGAACGAGTTGGACGCCCCCACGGTTTATCCGGTTCATCCGAGAAATAAGGAGCGGGCCGCGCGTCTGTGCAGGGAACACGGTTTTCACCGGATCCGTCTGATCCAGCCGGTTGGCTATATGGAATCGCTTAAGCTTTTAAAACGCTGTGAAAAGGTGGTAACAGACTCCGGAGGGCTTCAGTGCGAGGCTTTTTTTGCAGGAAAACAGTGCGTAACCGTGTTTGACCGGGTTATCTGGCCGCAGACAATGGCTGCAAAGCGCAACCAGCTCGCCAGGGCGGACGCACGGGATATCTTAAACAAACTGGCGGCCTCACAGAAGATAGACAACACATATCAGCCGTTTGGAGACGGACATACAGCGGAGCGGATGATACGGATTATGGAAGAAAACATGGAGGGATAAGTCGAATGAGATACGCACTGATCGGCTGCGGGAGAATTTCTACGAACCATATGAAAGCAGCCGTAAACAATCATCTGGAAATAACGGCTGTCTGTGATCTTTTGCCGGAGCGGATGGGGACGCTTCTCGAGGCGCATGGCCTTCAGACGAACGGACAGATCAGGCGGTTTACGGATTATAAAACGCTGGTACATGACATTAAGCCAACGCTTGTCAGCATTGCAACCGAAAGCGGCAGCCATGCAGAGATCGCATTATACTGCATCCGCCATGGAATCCATGTGATCATCGAAAAACCCATGGCCATGAGCATGGCGGACGCGGATGCTATCATCCGCTGTTCGCAGGAACAGGGCGTAAAGGTGTGCGCCTGCCACCAGAACCGATTTAATCTTGCCGTCCAGTCCATGCGCAGGGCTCTGGAGGAGGGGCGGTTTGGCCGTCTGTCGCACGGCTCGGTACACGTGCGCTGGAACCGGAACCGGGCGTATTATCAGCAGGCCCCCTGGAGAGGGACATGGGCCCTGGACGGCGGCGCGCTGATGAATCAGTGCATCCATGGCATTGACCTGCTGCGCTGGACATTCGGCGGGGAGATCGAGGAGGTGTACGGCCAGACAAGACGGCAGTTCCACCCCTATCTGGAGGCCGAGGATGTGGGAATGGCGGTGATCCGTTTCAAAAACGGCGCGATTGCCACCATCGAAGGTACGACAAACGTTTACCCCGGAAATCTGGAAGAGACGCTTTACGTTTTTGGCGAGAAAGGAACTGTAAAAATCGGCGGAACATCCACGAATTCGATAGATGTGTGGGAATTTGACGACGAAACGGATGCGGATCAGGCGAAAAAGGGATTCCGTGAAGCGGCTGCAAATGTATATGGCAACGGGCATACCAGCCTGTTTGCGGATATGGCGGACGCTATCCGGACCGATCGGATTCCCTATGTGGACGCCCGTGCGGGACGCGATGCGCTGGAGCTGGTGCTGGCTGTCTATAAGAGCCAGAAAGAGGGCAGGGCGGTGAGGTTTCCTCTGACGGACTTTGCTTGTGGGGATATGAAAGGCGAATTCTGATGGAAAACAAGTATTTCGTACATGAAAGCAGCTATATTGACGATGATGTGGAGATCGGTTCCGGAACGAAAATATGGCATTTCTGCCACATCCAGAGCGGCGCGCGGATCGGAGATAACTGCTCGCTGGGGCAGAATGTGAATATATCAAACCATGTAAAGATCGGAAACCGGGTCAAGATTCAGAACAATGTCTCTGTTTACGAAGGCGTGGAGCTGGAGGACGGCGTATTCTGCGGGCCTTCCTGCGTATTTACCAATGACCTGACGCCGCGCGCGGAGTTCCCAAAGGGGAGAGAGGGGTATCAGCGCACGCTGGTAAAGCGCGGGGCCAGCATCGGAGCGAATGCTACGATTGTCTGCGGCGTCACGATAGGAGAATATGCCATGGTAGCCGCCGGCGCGGTGGTGACACGGGATGTTGAGGCATATACGCTGGCAGCGGGAGTTCCGGCAAGGACTGTGAGAAAGATCGATGTGTGAGGTTGACAGAATAGATAGGTGAAAGTTATGAATGGAGCGATTGTTTTTCTAAAATTGAGCAGAGGTTAGATATGATTCGGACAGGCTGTGCGGAGACGTAAAAGCAGCCTGATATGAAACGAATAAGGGGACAGTAATGCATGAATGAAAAGCGATGTATATTTCATATACCAAATTATGTCGATCCAAAGGGATTATCCGGCTCCAATGTCAGGCCGTATAAAATGGCCGATGCATTCCGCCAAAACGGGTATGCGGTGGATGTTGTGATGGGATATGGAAAGGATCGGAAACGGCAGATTGCAGAAATTAAAAGGAATATTTCAAACGGTGTAAGATACGATTTTTTATACAGCGAGAGCAGCACCATGCCGACGCTGTTGACGGAGCGGCATCATCTTCCGGTATATCCATTTCTCGATTTCGGATTCTTTAAATTTTGTAAAACACATGGAATTAAAATCGGTTTATTCTACCGGGATATATATTGGAAATTTCCTTTATATCGGGAAAAGATAAATGTCCTTAAGGCAAAATTGGCTACGGCTATGTACCGTTATGATCTTTTCCAATACGATCGATTACTGGATGTATTATTTTTGCCGTCTGTTCTTATGAAACAATATATGAAGGAAATAAAACCATCATTACCGCTTATTCCTCTGCCTCCCGGAACTTGTCCGGCAAATAGCATTGCGCAGCGGGATGGCCTGGACGACTCGCTTCGTCTGCTCTATGTCGGCGGGATCAGCCGTGGTGTGTATGATTTAACCAATCTCTTAAAATCCGTTGTGTCTGTATCCGGAACAGAACTTACCATTTGTTGCCGCGAAAAGGATTGGGAGGCTGAAAAGGGCTATTACGAACGCTTTTTAAACGAGCGCATAAAAATTGTACACACATGGGGGGCCGGTCTAAAGCCATATTACTCACAGGCAGATATGAGCTGTTTAATAACGAATCAATCCGATTACAGAAGCTTTTGCATGCCAATCAAGCTGTTTGAATATCTTTCCTACCAAAAGCCAATCTTCATTACAGACGGATCGGCCGGGGCTGAATTTGTCCGGAACAATAATATCGGGGTTGTCGTGCAGCCGGATGAAGAGAGCATAAAAAGCGCTTTACAGGATATATCATCCCATCGTGACAGGCTCACAGAAATTTCCGTCCATATGGAAGCGATTGCCGAACATAATTCCTGGTCCGCACGCGCGCGGACGGTCGAAGCGGTATTATGTTCCCAAAACCAGAAAGAAGAAATGCGGTAAAAAAATCATGAAAATTATCATCGTTTTAGCTGTTTTGTGCCTGTTCACCCGTTTGTTCCGAATAGCGGCAGGAACCCTGGATATTAAGAAGCTGAATATTATCAGCTATGCTTATTACAATATATTGATCTTTTCATTTATTGGAGCCTCGCTGGTTTTTCTGGGATTTCGCGATCACTATTTAATTGCAGATATAAAAAGCGAGGCTGTCATTCATAAAACGTATCTGTTTCTGTGTTATGCAATCATCGTGTTTCCTGCTTCTGTGATTCTTTGCAACTTCCTTCTGAATGGCAGGAAGATCCGGAAACAATATGAGAAACAGCTACAAACCGGCGCTGCGTACAGGAACGGGGAAAAAGTGGTTTTTATATTCTCTGCCGCCATGGCCGTAATAGGAATATCCGCCACAATCTACATGTTTGTCTGCATCGGCTCCGTTCCGATTCTGCACTTAAATCAGACAAGCGAGGAGCTGGCCAGGATAAGCTCACAGGTAAACCGCAATTTTGCGGGAAACACTTATATAAAAAATATTGTTGTGCTGACATTTGTTCCGCTGTTTTCCTATTTAACATATGTATACTGGAGAACAAGCAGAAAAATCCAGTGGGGAATGCTGTTTTTTATCTTCTTTATCACAAGTATCCTGGTTAAGACGCATGACTTGTCAAAGGCGCCTGTGATTTACTATGCATTTCATTTCATTGTGATTGAAGTAATTTTGAACAACAGGAAGCTGTTCCGATATCTTTTCGCTTTCGGGGCGTTGGGGCTTATCTGTATTTTTTTGCAGTACAAATACATTATGGGCTATAATACGAACTTTTTTACGATTCGTTCCGGCCCGGGAGGGCGCATTTTTATGACGCAGATTGCAACGCTGTTTTTACATATTCAGGCATTCCCGGAGCAGATCCCATATCTGAACGGAGCAAGCCTGCCGACAGTGCTGGCAAAGCTGGCAGGCATTCCGGATTCCTGGGTACGCTCCGGCCGCGAAGTGATGAAACTGTATAATCCGGCGGCAGTGAGCGATGGAACCGCTGGTTCGATGAACGCCTTTTTTATTGGGGAGGCGTATGCCAACTGGGGGACTGCAGGGGCGTTTGCAGCGCCTGTGATCATTGGGATCCATTTTTCGGTTGCATTTACGCTGCTGCTTAAGATGAAGAAAACGCCGCTGTCCATTATGCTGTATATCGCGCTGTTTCAGATGCTGACAGGCGCATTGCAGGGCGGTTTTGTCGATTATCTGTATAATATAGGAATCATTCTCACCATCGCTTTGGTTTATGGCATAAGCGTTCTGCTAAGCCGCGGAAAACTGGGCGTCAGGAAGCCTCTGAGATGGAAACGCATACAGTAAGGACGGGTGTCAGATGAGAGATTTTATACATAAAGCCTTCGGACATGAGAGCTTTTTAAAAAATATTTTGCTGCTTGTATCCGGCACATTGCTGGCTCAGGTGATTTCCTTTCTGGCCTCCCCGGTTTTGACAAGGCTTTATTCTCCGGCTTCCTATGGGGAATTTGGCTTATTTACGGCCTGCACCGCGATTGCCGGCGCGCTGATCTGTTTCCGGTATGAGCTGGCGCTTGTGATACCGCGCTCAAAGGAACATGCGGCGGCCTTGTTTTGCCTGGCTGTCATCTGCTGCTGTATCAATACAGTATGCATCACGCTTCTTATCACAGCAGCCGGGAAATATGCGGGGTTCGCTTTGGTGAGCGGACATGCCTTCATAAGATATATTGTGTTTCCAATCTATATTTTTTGCTCCGGTATATCTTCCATATGCAATTACTGGTATACAAGAGAGGGGAAATTCAAGTACCTGGCAAAACGCCAGGTTGCGTATACCATACTGACCGTCCTGGCGGAATTGTGCTTTGCCTGGCTTCTGACCGGGGATTCCGGCCTGGGACTCGTTCTGGGCTCCACGCTTGCATTGGGGGGGACGACGCTGTTTTTATTTATGAGCATTATAAAACAGGACTGGGCTGACATAAAACAGGTACGCTGGAGGGATATCAGGAAAGAAGCCTGGCGCTACCGGGAATTTCCCCTGTTCTCATCATGGACGGCTGTGTTTAACACGCTTTCTTTTTCTCTGCCGTCTCTTATGCTTTCAGCGTATTTTAACAGTGAAACCGTAGGCTGCTATAACCTTGGCTATAAGATCCTGGATCTGCCGATCAGCCTGATCGGGACTTCGGTCGCCCAGGCGTTTTATCCGAATATCCGGGAGCAGGATACGCCGGATAAAAAGAAGCAGGCGGCGCTGACCGTCCTGCGCCATCTGTTTGAAACCGGCTTTGTGCCATTAGCGCTGATCAGTATTGCAGCGCCATGGATTTTTTCGATTATTTTCGGAGAGGAATGGCTTGTGACCGGTTATTATGTACGGCTGCTGGCTCCGTGGCTGTTTCTCGTTTTTATTGCCTCCCCGGTTTCGGATTTATATATTGTTCTGAACCGGCAAAAGGAACACTTAATCATGAATATCGCGATGCTGGCCGTGCGGTTTCTCTCGCTTTATATCGGAGGCCGGCTGCGCCACGACAGAGTGGCAATTGGCTTATTTGGGGCGGCCGGCGCGGTTATGTGGATCCTGAATATGACCTATATCCTGTCAAAGGTAGGCGTCCATATGGGGGAATTGTTTCAGATCGTGAAAGCAGGCGTGAAAACAGGCGCGAAATATCTGATCCTTCCGGTACTCAGCCTGTTTTTCCATAATCGTTCCGTGTTTTTTATCTCTTTTTTATGCGGTTTATGGTTCCTGTATGGTTATTATGTGAAGATAAGAAGGGGTGCAGATGGTACGGTATAAATTATGTAACAACTACGGCGTCAGCCGGATTCAAACAGACAGGCTTACCATGCAGGGAAGCTGTTTCTGGAACAACCGTCTCCTGTCAGAGGAGGACGAAGAGCAAATCATCCATTTGCTGCGCCAGAACCGGAGCCATGAATTCCATGGTTTCTACTCCATTTATGTGTTTGATGCTCCGGATGTGTACTGCCTTTGTGATCCGATGCGAAGTTATCCGGTCTTTTACTGCTGTCATAAGGAAGATTTATATATAAGCGATAATCCGTACTGGATTGCGCAGGAAACAAAAGACCGGCTGGACGGGAAAAAAGCCGAAGACTATAAGCTGGCTTTATTTACATTTGGCGATGAAACCCTGTTTTCATCCGTGAAACAATTGCGCGCGGGAGAAATGCTGCATTACAGGGACGGAAGGCTGACGGTCAGGAAAGCCGGCGCGGTGTATGAGGGGCATTACAGAAACAGGAGCTATCCGGCATGGATGAGGGAACATGAGGCTGCGCTAAAACAGGCGTTTACGCGTCTTATTCGTTTTGCGGACGGAAGAAGGATCGTGGTTCCTCTTAGCGGCGGTTATGATTCCAGGCTGGTCGCCTGTATGCTGAAAAAGCTGAACTATGAACATGTCACTGCATTTACATATGGGGATCCGGCTGGAGCAGAGGTTCGGCTGAGCCGGGAGGTTGCGCGGCGTCTGCATTACGACTGGCTGTATATTAAGGCAGAAAAAGAGGATTGTGAGCAGGCGCGCGATTCAGAGGAATTCCTTGCATTCTTTTCATATGCGGGAAGAGCCGTTTCCGTTCCGCATCTGCAGGACTGGATTTGTATAAAGAAAATGCGGGAACACGGGTGGATTCCAGAAGACAGCGTTATCGTGCCGGGGCATGCCGGGGATGTGCTGAGCGGGGAGTGCAGCGACAGAAAAGGATGGCTTTATAAAAATAAAACAGGAGAGAGGGATATCAGAAAGGCAGCGCAGGCGGCTGTGGATTACCTTTTTACAGAAAAATTTTTGAGCAGGGATGAAAAACGGTATTATGAAGCGTGTGTCGCCAGAGAAATGAGGCGATTTTCCAGTGCGCCGGATACAGCCTCTCTCTATGAAAGCTGGTGGCTCTGTGAGCGGACGTCAAAATTTATCATCAATTCCGTGCGCGCCTATGAATTTTTTGGCTATCAGTGGTGGCTTCCTCTGGCGGATCGCGGGTATGCGGATTTCTGGTCAGAGGTCCCGCTGCCTTACCGTGCGGATCAGAAAATATATTGTGACACGGTAAAGGAGCTGATGAACCAGGTCTTACATAAGGCGATCCCAAGGGAGGGGGAGGCGGCCGGGCATTTTAACGGAATGAAGAAACTGGCATCCCGGTATTGCTCCATCAACGCCAGAAACCAGTTAAAACGAATCATCAGGAAACCGGATGAAATGCGCAGGGAGTATGAGAGAGGGCCGGGCCTGATGTGGTATTACTTTACTCGTAACAGCGAAGAATATATGGATTTTAAACAGAAAAATAATACGGCCAATTATGCCGCAGGGGAGTATTACTTAAAGCATTTTGATGATTTTATGGAGGCAGAGAGGGCGGCAGAGCCATGAAATGGCGAAATAGGATATTCCCATATATCGGCATTTTTGCTTTTGTGCTCATTGTATGGGGAGTTATGATACACCGGATGCGCCTGGGGGTGGACTTCACAGACGAGACAGCCTATCTGACCTGGGCGTACCGGTTTTCTCTGGGAGATCGTATTTTATTAGATACATCAGAGGAACTTCAAAGCATAGGAAGCCTCTTTATTGCGCCGGCTTTAAAGGGATTTCGTTTCATAAACGGAGGATATGACGGGGTTATATACTGCTTTCGCATGATGTACTTTTTGTCAACGATCGCGCTGTATCTGGTTATCGTTTATTCACTCAACTGCAGAAATAAGGCTGTATATTATTATCTCTTTACCCTACCAGTGACAATTGCGGCTGTGGCGAATCTATACCAGTTTTCGTACAATACACTTTCACTCAACCTCGCATATGCCGCTATATGGTGTTTATTTCCGATTCGGGACATGGATGGAAACGGCAAAGCGCTGGCCGCGCTGTCAGGCTGTCTTATGGCGCTGTCATCTATCATCTATCCCTCATTCAGTGTGTTATTTATTGCTATGGGAATCGTGCATTATCATATCTTAAGGAAGGATCAACAGCAGAAGGCCGTATGCTTTATCAGGATTTATACAGCCTTTGCCGCTTTTGTTGTATGCCTGTTTTTACTGTGGCTCCTGTCATCATCTGAGTGGGATATTCGGGGAATGAAGGCAGGAATCCATGCTATGCTTAAGCAGCTGCAACTGAAACAGGCGCCAACTCTGATGCAAAAACTCCGGTTCGCACTGCTGGAGATAAGAAAAGCGGCAAATTCGCATATAGCTGTGTATGTTCTGTGTTTTGTGGCTGTTTCCGAGTGTATCGGAAGAAAACAGAATCAATTACGTTTATATCTTCTTTTGGTTTTATATGTAAGCGTGCTGTTGGATTTCAAACTTTCAGGCGCTTCGTATTTCATCGTGTATGCCAGTATGTTTTGTTCAGAACTGTATGTTTTTCTGCGATGGGCTCATATCGAAGAAAAAGAACATATAGTGAATGGAGTTATTCTGCCGGGCTTTTTAATCATCATCCTTCGGTTTATAACAAGCGATAACCAATCAATACTTATGCAGATACAGACGGGATTTGTCCTCATCGCTCCGCTTTATCCATTGTGTTTCCCTGAACAGAATGAGCGCTTAAGCGGTAACGTATGCGTTCTCGGAATGATGACGGCAATTCTTTGCTTATCCATATCTTTTCACAGTTTTTACAGGGAAGAAGAGTATGGGAGCTTAGATACGGAGGTGGAAGATGGGATATATAAGCATTTATATACAACTGGGAAACGCCATGCAGTTATCGGCAGGATTCAGGAAGAACTGAAAAATTATATCCGGCCCCAAGAGGGTATGACAATGTTAGCGGCAAACCATTTTGTTCCTGTGTATATGATATCAGGAATGAGGCCGGTTACACCGGATATTTGGGATGCGATGGGAACAAACAGAGGAAACAAAAGCTCTGAGCCATTACTGGCATACATGGAGCGGACAGGACGGGAGCCGGACTACATTCTGTTTGAGGATTATGAAGGAAATATGTACTGGTACGATGATCCTGCCTATTCTTTTAATTTATACATTTCAGATAACTATTTGTTATAACCAGAGATCTTGCGGTAAAAGTAAATTGGATATTAGATAATCTGATTCCTCCGATTTTGCGCGACTGCAGATTATTTATGAAAGCCATCGAATATGCGGTTTATGGAAAGAAAGGAACCATATTTCTTGATTTTAAAGAAAATGGCAGGTATTTACATCTGTCATCTGCTGAATTAAAGACTATATATCAGGAGGTTGCCGATGCATCGACGGCAATGACGCGTCCTACGGATTTGAATCATGTTATGGAAGAAAAGGTTTTGAATTTTTTTAAGGCAAGAGCCGGACAAGTTATCAAAATTTTGGATGTCGCATGCGGGCGTGGATATTTGTCAAATGAAATAGCAGGAATTTCGGCCAGTTTCGATGTATATGGTATCGATATAATTATTCCAAATATATCAGAACAGCCTGAAAACCTTCATTTTCTGGAAGGAGAAATTGAGCATATTCCGTTTCCGGATCGTTTTTTTGATGTTGTAATCTGTACTTATACATTGGAGCATGTATTGAATTTAGAAGCAGCTCTGGCCGAATTGCGCAGGGTATGTAAAGGAAAATTAATCGTCGTTGTTCCCTGCGAACGCGAATACCAGTATACGACCAATTTACATACATACTGGTTTCCTTATCCCCACACAATAAAACGTTTATTCCATAATCCGGATGGGAAGGTTGCAAAATGGGGAGGAGAACTTCCCGTCTTGTGGTCATTGATGACGGAAGCAGCGACAGGACTTACGCGATGATAAAAAGGATGGCTGAGGACATGCCCTTATTGGAGCCTGTTACAAAGGAAAATTCCGGGCACGGGCCAACGGTTCTTTTCGGATATCAATATGCTGTGAAAACGGGAAATGCAGATTATATTTTCCAGACGGATTCAGATGGCCAGACTGCTGCATCCGATTTTGAAACATTCTGGGATTTGAGAAAATCGTATGATATGGTAATCGGACAGCGCATTGACCGCAGGGATGGAATGCAGAG
The DNA here is from genome assembly GCA_910575795.1 of Clostridiaceae bacterium. Taxonomy (GTDB): domain Bacteria; phylum Bacillota; class Clostridia; order Lachnospirales; family Lachnospiraceae; genus Otoolea; species Otoolea muris. Next base: position 98,440 of record CAJTGE010000019.1, read on the forward strand.
AATATTCGTCACACGGATGTTAAAAATGATTGTAAACTTTATTTTCAGGGAAAAAATTCCAGACGCCAACACGCCGTTTCGTCTGATGAAGGCAGACCGGCTGAAGGATGTGCTGGAATCCGTGCCGGAAAATTTTTATCTGGCAAATGTTCTGATTTCGATTATTTACATAAAGAAAAATTATAAAGTAAAATTTGTTCCAATCATGTTCAGGGAACGGCAGGGGGGAACGAATTCCCTGAATATGATAAAGATCTTTAAGATTGGCATGGCAGCAATAAAAGATTTTTTATATTTAAGAAACAAGATAAAACATCTGTAAGAAAGAGAGGAGATAGTATGCAATTTCGCGATTTAAAAACCCAGTATGAAACCTTAAAACCTTCCATTGACGCGGCGATTGCCGGCGTCATTGCCGAAACATCTTTTATCAGCGGTTCTCCGGTAAAGGAACTGGAAAAACGGCTGGCGTCCTATGTGGGCCGCAAACACTGTATTACCTGCGGCAACGGCACGGATGCGCTTTCCCTGGCGATGATGGCGTGGAATATCGGGCCCGGAGACGCTGTCTTTGTCCCGGATTTCACGTTTTTCGCGACAGCGGAGGTGGTATCCTTTGAGGGAGCGACGCCGGTTTTGGTCGATGTGGATGAAAGGACTTTTAATATGGATCCGCAAAAGCTCACAGAAGCGATTGAGGCGGTTCTCGGCGAAGGCAGGCTTCGCCCCAGAGCAGTTATCCCTGTCGATCTGTTCGGCCTTCCGGCGGACTATCCGGAAATTGAGCGGATCGCAGCGCGTTATGGTTTAAAAATACTGGAGGACGCCGCACAGGGCTTTGGCGGACGTATAGGCGAAAGAAGGGCGTGTTCCTTTGGGGATATCTCCGCTACCTCCTTTTTTCCGGCAAAGCCTCTTGGCTGTTACGGGGACGGCGGCGCTGTTTTCACGGATGATGATGAGACGGCCCGGTATCTGGAATCCGTCTGCGTTCACGGCAAAGGTTCTTATAAGTATGAAAATGTCCGCATCGGCTGGAATTCCAGGCTGGATACGCTGCAGGCCGCAATTCTGCTGCCAAAGTTCAGGGCTTTTGAGGAATATGAGCTTGAGCGGGTGAATGAGGCGGCGGCGTGGTATACAGAGGAGCTGACCGATATTGTGAAGACGCCGGTTATTCCAGAGAATTTCCGTTCCAGTTGGGCGCAGTATACAATTCAGCTTGAAAATAAAGAAAAAAGAGACGGTCTCCAGGCTTTTCTCGAAAAACAGGGCATTCCGACAATGGTTTATTACCCCATTCCTCTTCATCAGCAGGAGGTCTATCAAACAAATCCGGTTTATCAGGCATGCCCGGCAACAAAGCGGCTCTGCGAGCGTGTGCTGTCCCTGCCTATGCACCCTTATCTGGGCAGGGAGGATGTCAGGATGGTAAGCGGGCAAATCAGAACCTATTTGAAATAGAGAGAGTAGGAAGAAAAGCGGCATAAGGGATTGTGTATTTTATTCAGTTTTCGAGGTCAGGTAACGGATTGAAAAACAAATCTGATGAACCTGATTTTTTAGTGTCAAAAATGGCTTCAAATGCCTGAAAATCAGGGTTTTCGGACAGTTTTTTTGGGGGGGGGGATAAGGACAGGATGGTATACGGAATGTATACGGCATCCCTGTATTCTATGCTCGTCGGCGTTTACCTGCCGGGTGAACGGCGGCTGTTCCACGAATGCGACATACATTTTTGCGCCCCGGTGTATATCGGGGATGTGCTGACCGTCCGGGGAAGCGTTAAGGAAATCGATCCCCGGTTCAGCCGCATCGTCCTGAAAGCGGAGATCCGGAACCAGGACGAGGTGAATTTTAATGTTTCGGGCGGGGATTATATGTGAAATTTCCCAATGTCAAGCCAAAAAGAATTGCTTCGCTCATTTAATATTGTATTGACAACGTGCACACTTTAGGGAATGGGGAGAGGTATTCCATACCTGCTCTCTAAAGGATATCCAGATATGATTGTTATCAATCGTGATTCAGAGGACAAGTTTTGCAGGATTTTTTGGTATTGACCGCAATCGCCGTTTTTGTTTATCGGAAGCGCAAGGATGATCAGCCCAGGCATTTTCCGTGAAAGATACATTCATATGCTAATCCTCCACATCAAAATTCACTAATTTTCCCTCTTCCGCCTGTTTTATCGATTCCTTTAACCATTCATAATTCGGCTTACTGTGTCTGATATGGAGATTTTCCATCAGGCTGTCATATTGGGCCCGGGACATTAAAACAACATTTTCGTCATTTTTTCTTGTGATAATTGCAATTTCAGAATCCCGGACAACACGATCGCATACTTCTTTAAAATTATTTCATACATTTGAAAAATTAGCCGCTATCATTTTCCACATTCCTTTGCTTATAGTATATAAAAGGAAAAAAATAATTATCAATATTCTGTACTGAGAACGATTTGATGCCGAAACAGTTCAGGTTGTCTGAACTGTTACTTGTCAGGCGCGGTTTAATAGGGTTTCACTTCTGAAATGTGGTATGCAGATAATTTTAAAATGATTTTACGGTTTCATTTTTGGGTTTCGTAGAATAACGTAATCTAAGAAATTTTCATTCATTATACTACGGTTTCCGGGTTATTTCAATAACAGTTTTTCTCAAAAATGTTTTAATATTCTATAAATATTCGTTATAAGTTTCTTAAATCAAATTTCCTGAAAAATAAATCTGATTATTATAAAAATAAACACACAATTTCCTTTCGTAGATTACGTTATTCTACGAAATCCGGGAGGTTTCTATGTGGTATGTGCTGGAATGCCGGCGCGGGCGGGAAGAGCGGATGCTCGACGCCTGCCGC
>CAJTGE010000020.1 GCA_910575795.1 Clostridiaceae bacterium
AGGATCACCGTAGAAAAATAATGATAATCTTGCGGAGAGACAACTTTAGGCTGCTTTAGCAGCAGAGCGAACCTACCGGCTTTAGCCGGTAGTGGTTCAGTTTCATGAAACGACAGCCAGCAGTAAAGCTGCCATTTCAAGATCAAAAGATTGTCTACATTAACCGAAAGAATGCCCCCTTAAAGGGGCATTTTTGTTATGTTATACTAAATACAACGGAGAAAAGCTTATGAAAGAATATATTGGAATTGACATCGGAGGAACGAAATGCGCGGTGGTCCTGGGAAATGAGAGGGGAGAGATCGTAAGAAAGCTCCGCTTTCCCACACAGGGCCGCGATGAGACGCTGAAACGCATTTTTGAGAGCGCGGATGAGCTGCGCGCGGATCGCGCCGCCGCAATTGGGGTGAGCTGCGGAGGGCCGCTTGACAGCAGAAAGGGCGTGATTCTGGGGCCGCCGAACCTTCCGGGGTGGGATGAGGTTCCGATCGCCGCGATGCTTAAGGAGCGGTTTCAAGTCCCTGCGAACCTGCGCAACGACGCGGACGCCTGCGCAGTGGCGGAGTGGAGGTTCGGCGCCGGGAGGGGCTGTAAAAACATGGTTTTCCTGACCTTCGGGACAGGGCTCGGCGCCGGGCTGATTCTGAACGGGCGGCTTTACGAGGGGACCTGCGGCATGGCCGGGGAGGTCGGCCATGTGAGGCTTTTTGAAGAGGGCCATGCAGGCTATGGGAAGGCCGGATCGTACGAGGGCTATTTAAGCGGCGGCGGCATGGCCCAGTACGGCCTCGGAAGCGCGGCTGATCTGGCCGGCATGGCGGCGGACGGGGATGAGAAGGCGCTGGCCCTCTGGAGGCAGACCGGGGCGTACCTGGGACGTCTTTTAGCCATGCTGATCGACACGCTCAATCCGGAGCGGATCGTGATCGGAAGTATCTACGCAAGGGCCGGGCATCTCATGGAGGAAGCCATGCAGGAGGTCCTGAAAAGAGAGGCGCTGGAAAAAAGCCGCCGGGCCTGCCAGGTGCTGCCCGCCATGCTCGGGGAGTCGCTGGGCGATATGGCGGCCTTAAGCGTCGCGATGGAGCCGCGGTGAAGGGACAACAACGTGAAACAAACGGAAATTTCCGTATAATCAGGAATTTCAAAACAGTTCAGCGCGCCTGAACTGCTGCGACAGTTCCAAACAGGTAAGAAAGCGGGAAAACGGATGAAAGAAGTAATCGTATCAATGAAAAACATTGTCAAGACCTTCCCGGGCGTGAAAGCGCTTGACAATGTAAATTTTGAGCTCCGTTCCGGGGAGGTCATGGCTCTTTTGGGGGAAAACGGCGCCGGAAAGTCCACGCTGATGAAGATTCTCAGCGGCGTGTATACAAAGGACGGCGGGACCATGACCATATTTGGGAAGGAATATGATAACCTGACGCCGAAGCAGGCCCAGGAGGTGGGCGTGGCGATCATTCATCAGGAATTAAATATGTGCCGTCATCTGTCTGTGGCGGAAAATATGTTCCTGGGCCGGGAGCGGGTAGGCACAGTGATGCTTAAGAATGCCGAGATGGAGGCTGAGGCCGCCGCGATTCTGAACGATTTGAAGATCGATATCAATCCGCGCCAGATTGTGGGCGAGCTGCCGGTTTCCAGACAGCAGATGGTGGAGATTGCCAAGGCGCTTTCCATCCACGCCAAAGTCCTCATCATGGATGAGCCGACCTCAGCCCTGACGGCCAAGGAGATCGACGAGCTGTTTCGCATCATCCGAAAGCTCAAGGAGGACGGGTGCGGCATTGTGTATATTTCCCACCGCTTAGACGAGCTGAAGGCCATCGTGGACCGCGTGACCATCATGCGCGACGGCCAGTATATCACGGACGGCGACTTTGACAGCATGACCATGGATCAGATCATTGCAAACATGGTAGGGCGCGAGATCAAGGAGCAGTTCCCGAGGGTGGAGTGCGAAAAAGGGAAAAAGATTTTTGAGGTAAAAAATTTAAATGCCGGAAGGCAGGTCCGCGACATCAGCTTTTCTCTCTATGAGGGGGAGATTGTGGGCTTTGCCGGCCTGATGGGGGCCGGGCGGACGGAGACGACGCGCGCGATTTTCGGGGTGGATCCAAAGACCGGCGGCCAGATTTTCCTGGACGGGAAAGAGGTGCGGATTAGCTGTCCCATGGATGCGATTAAGGCGGGCATTGTGCTCGCGCCGGAGGACCGGAAAAAGGACGGGCTCTGCACAAAGCTCAGCATCCGCCACAACCTGGCGCTGCCAAATCTCGACCTGGTGTGCGACAAATTGGGCGTTATCCGCAACAGCCGCGAGGATAAGCTCTGCGAGGAGGCGGTGAAAAACCTGATGATTAAGACGCCCAATGTGGAGATCAACGCAGCGAATCTTTCCGGCGGAAACCAGCAGAAGGTTGTGGTCGGAAAATGGCTTGCCAGAAATTCCCGGGTGGTGATCTTTGACGAGCCCACAAGGGGAATCGACGTGGGCGCAAAGGTGGAGATCTATAACCTGATGAACAAACTGAAACAGGAGGGGATCGCGGTTATGTTCGTGTCCTCCGAGCTTCCGGAGGTTTTGGGCATTGCGGACCGGGTGATCGTGATGTGCGACGGCCGGATCACAGGGGAGGTCATGGCCCGTGAAACCACGCAGAACGAGGTCTTAAAGTACGCGACCGAGTTTGAGAAGAAGCAGGTCGGCTAAAGGGAGGAAAAAGTGATGAATGAAAACAAACAGAGCGCGGTAAAGCGTTTTTTGAGCGCCAGGGGCATGGGCGCCGTTGTGACGGCATTCGCCGGCCTGGTGATAATTTACATAGCCTTCGGGCTCATTGACCGGAACGTATTTTCCGGACAGAATGTGATGAACCTTCTGCGTTCCATGTCCAAATATCTTCTGATCGGCGTGGGGCAGAGCTACCTTTTGATCACCGGAAATATCGACCTTTCCATCGGTTCCATGGTCGGCATGAGCGCCATGATCAGCGCCACGCTGATGACCATGGGGATTTCCCCGGTTGTCGCCATGCTGGCGGCGCTGGCGTGCTGCCTGTGCTGCGGCGTTGTGAACGGGATCCTGGTGGGAAAATTCAAACTCCCGCCCTTTATCGCCACGCTGGGCACGATGTTCGTGACAAGGGGCGCGGCCTATATGGTAAACAATAACCGCAACACGGACGCCATTGCCACCGGTATCGGGAAAGAGGCGGGCGACAGCTTCCAGAATTTCTTCTATTACGGCAAGACGTTCGGGATCTTCAATACCTTCTGGATTGCGCTGATCCTGTTCCTTATCTTCTTCTTCCTGCTGTCCAGGACAAGGACCGGACGCCACATCTACGCGATCGGCTCCAATGTGGACGCGGCGAAGCTGTCCGGCGTGAATGTGGTTGCCACGACGATCAAGGCGTACCTGGTCAGCGCGGTATGCGCCTGTGTGGTTGGCTTAATCCTGTGCGCGCAGGCCGGCATGGGCAATATGGAGGCCGGAAACATGTATGAGATGTACGGCGTGGCGGCCGGCGTAATCGGCGGCATTTCACCCCTGGGCGGAACGGGCCTTCTTCTCGGCACCTTCGCCGGCGCGGCCGTATGGCAGACGCTGGAAAACGGCTTGAACATGATCGGCGCGCAGGTGGGCATCCAGCGCCTGGTGATTGGTATTATCGTAGTGTTCTCCGTGCTTCTGGATGTGGTGGTGCGCTCCGGCAATTTCGGGAAGAAATCGTCCTGATACCAGAGAGCGCCATTTCCGGGCCGCGCGCCCGGCGGCAGCGAATCGTTGAATAGTTGGCCTCCGTGATGCGGCGGTTGATTATAAATTTTATAAGGAGGAATTTTTTATGAAGAAATCGTTACTTGCATTCCTGGGATGCCTGACGCTTACGGCGGCTTCCCTGGCCGGCTGCAGCAGCTCCAAGCCGGCCGAGACATCGGCGGCTCCGGCCGAGACACAGGCCGCGGCGGCGGAGGAAGAGGCCCCGGCGGCTTCCGGCGATACGAAGATTGCCCTGATCACCATGGACTCCATTGACCAGCACTGGGTAACCTTAAACGAGGGCGCTCAGAAGGCGGCCAAGGAGCTGGGCGTGACCGTAACCTTCATGTCCCCGAACACCAAGGACGACGCGCAGCAGATCGAGTGCGTGAACAATGCGGTGGCCGGCGGCTACCAGGCGATTATCGTGGCCGCCAACGGGCCGGACGCTATCTCCTCTGCGCTTAAGGAAGCGGCTTCCTCAGGCGTAAAGCTGGTCTATGTCGATTCCCCGGCCAATGTGGACGCGGAAGCAACCTTTTCCACTGACAACGAAGCGGCCGGAAAGACGGCCGGCGAGGAGATGCTCAAAGCCTTAGAGGCGGCGGGCGTTACCTCCGGAAAGATCGGTATTGTAAATGTAAACGCGGCGACGGATTCCACGGTAAAGAGAGAAGCGGGTTTCCGCTCGGCCTTTGAGGGAACCGGCTTTGAGCTGATGGAGACTCAGTACGGCGAAGGCGACGCGGCGAAGTCCCAGACCATCGCAGAGAACTACATCACGCAGGGCGTAGTGGGAATCTTCGGCTGTAACGAGGGATCCACGACCGGGACCGGAAACGCGATCAAGGCTTCCGGCAAGTCCGACATCGTGGGCGTGGGCTTTGATAAATCCGACGCGATCTTAAATCTCATTGACGACGGATATCTTCTGTGCACCATGGCCCAGAATCCGGATGTGATGGGCGAAGAGGGCGTGAAGGCAGCCGTGGCGGCCATTAACGGCGAATCCTTAGGCGGCAAGGTAACAGATACCGGTGTATCTGCCATCAAGGCGGGCGGCGCGGCGGCTGCGGCGGCCGGGACCTCCGATGGGGATGTGAAAGCCAGCAAGGAATGGAAGATTGCCTTAATCACCATGGACTCCATTGACCAGCACTGGGTAACCTTAAACGAGGGCGCGCAGGCGACAGCCAAGGAAGTTGGCGTAACCGTAACCTTCATGTCCCCGAACACCAAGGACGACGCGCAGCAGATCGAGTGTGTGAACAATGCGGTAGCCGGCGGCTATGACGCCATCATCGTGGCGGCCAACGGACCGGACGCCATCTCCTCTGCCCTTAAAGAGGCGGCTTCCTCAGGCGTAAAGCTGGTTTACGTGGATTCTCCGGCAAACGTAGACGCAGAGGCAACCTTCTCCACTGATAACGAGGCGGCGGGAAAGACGGCCGGAGAGGAAATGATCAAAGCCTTAACGGCAGCGGGCATCACATCCGGCAAGATCGGCATTGTAAATGTAAACGCAGCGACGGATTCGACGGTAAAGAGAGAAGCGGGCTTCCGCTCGGCTTTTGAGGGAACCGATTTTGAACTGATGGAGACTCAGTACGGCGAGGGCGACGCGGCAAAATCCCAGACCATCGCAGAGAACTACATCACGCAGGGCGTAGTGGGAATCTTCGGCTGCAACGAGGGATCCACGACCGGAACCGGAAATGCGATCAAAGCTTCCGGCAAGTCCGACATCGTCGGCGTGGGCTTTGACAAGTCTGACGCGATTATGAACCTGATTGGCGACGGATACCTTCTGTGCACCATGGCCCAGAACCCGGATGTGATGGGCGAAGAGGGCGTGAAGGCGGCTGTAAAAGCCTTAGAGGGCGAGTCCCTGGGCGGCGCCGTACAGGATACGGGAGTTTCCGTACTGACGAAATGATGGGGCGGCTGATGGCAGCCTGACCCGAATTTAATGGATACACAGCGAAACGCCGGAGTTGTAAAGCCGGCGTTTCTGCTGATTCCGTATGAAGTGAAGCGATGAAAGGAGAATGATTCGATGAAGAGAAGTGAGATCAACGCGGCTTTGAAGGAAATGGAGGCCATGATAGGCGAATACCGGTTTGCGATACCGCCGTTCTGCCATTTTACTCCGGAGGAATGGAAGGAAAAAGGCCATGACTATGACGAAATCCGCGATAATATGCTTGGCTGGGATATCACGGACTATGGCCTGGGGGATTTCAACAAGGTGGGTTTTTCCCTGATCACCATCCGCAACGGAAACCTGGCCATGCGGGATAAATATACAAAAACGTATGCGGAAAAGCTCTTATATATCAAAGAGGGCCAGTATTCCCCCATGCATTTCCACTGGTCCAAAATGGAGGATATCATCAACCGCGGCGGCGGGAATGTGCTGATCCGCGTGTATAATTCCACAAAGGATGAGGACCTGGATAAGGAGAGCGAGGTGCATGTTCATGTGGACGGCCGGGAAATGGTGGTTCCGGCCGGGACGCAGGTGCGGCTTACGCCTGGGGAGAGCATCACGATTTATCCGTATCTGTACCATGATTTTGAGGTGGAAGAGGGCGGCGGACCGGTTCTCTTAGGAGAGGTCAGTCAGTGTAACGATGACAATACGGATAATCGGTTTTATGAGAAAATGGGGCGTTTTCCGGAGATTGAGGAGGATGAGGCGCCGTATCGTCTGCTTTGTAATGAGTATCCGGATGCGGAGTGATTTGTATATTTCATAGACATCAGGGATCGAAAGGCGTTTTGGCTTCAACACCATGTTATTTATTTGAGGAATCCGGCAGCGAAATGTGTGCGGGCCGTGGTTCCATCGTGGGAAGGCCGCCAGAGGCAGCTTCTGTATCCAACGGAACCCCGCTTTCGCTCGGAGAAAAGCGCAGCGGACACTAAGCTCGAAAAGACCTCGCTAAGTGCCGGCGGTTTTCTACGGGTTCCTTATGGGTACAGAAGCTGCCTCTGGCTATGTTATCGCGGGCCATGTGATGGTGGCTGGCGGTTTTCTCAGTGTGTACAGGGGTTGTGAATACAGAGGACGGGAGGGGATGATCCGGTGGATAAAAGGAAGGAATTGCTTAAGCTTTGTGGAAATATGGAACAGCTTGCGGGCGTGAGGCGGATTGAATATCAGGACGGGCGGGCTTCGGGGCTGCGGTGTGTTTTGGTGGAAAACGGTGTTTTGGAGTTTCCGCTGATGCTGGATAAATGTCTGGATCCGGCGTGGCTGCGGTACAGGGGGATGAATATGAGCTTTCTCTCAAAGCCCGGCCTTCAGGGGAGGAATGCCTATGATACGGCAGGCGAGGAGGCGGTCTATTCGATCATGGGCGGGGCGATGTTTACGTGCGGGCTCGGGAATGTGCACGGATGCAGGAGAATCGGGGGCACGGATTATCCGACCCATGGCCGGATCCGCACGACTCCGGCCGAGAAGGTGAGTATGGATGCTTTCTGGGACGGCGGGGAATACCGGATCCGCGTTACGGGCGAGATGCGCGAGGCGCGGCTGTTTGGGGAAAATATGGTTTTGAGGCGGAGTGTGGAAACCGTATACGGATCGCCCTGGATACGGTTTGTGGATGTTATCGAAAATCAGGGGGCTGAGCCGCAGCCGCTTTTGATTTTGTACCACTGCAACGCCGGATATCCTTTTTTAAGCCCGGGAGCGCGGATCCTTGTGCCGGAGCTCTCCTGCGCGCCGAGGGACAGCGAGGCGGAGCGGGGGATGGAGGACAGGCTGCGCATGGAAGGCCCAGAGGACGGCTGCCCGGAGCAGGTGTTCCAGTACACCCCGGCCGCTGACGCCGAGGGGAATACCTTTGGCGCTGTCGTGAACGACGGTCTTGAGCTGGCGCTTTGCATCCGCTGGAATGTCCGCAGCCTTCCCTTCATGACCCAGTGGAAGAGCCGCGCGTCCTGCGACTACGCCATGGCATTGGAGCCTGCAAACTGTGGATTAAACGGCCGCGCGGGGGAGGCGCAGGTGTTGGAGGCGTTTGGGACATATGTGAATGAGCTGCGGTTTAGCGTAGTGGAAGGACGGGAAGCAATCCGGGAGCTGGAGGAGGAGTGCCGGAGGCTTTGTATTCGTATGTAGTATGGCCCGGGTAGTCCGGGAGCATCACGGTTTACTACAGGTTATTTTGTGGTAATTCCTTATTTTTTACAATTCTTTAGTACAGCATTGCATTAATTCACGAGTGTTTTTTACTCGCGGATTAATGCAATGCTGTACTATCATTTAGAGAAGTTGTTTTTTATAGTTTATCCCCCATTCTTCCATGGCCATGATGATAGGGCGCATAGACCGTCCTAGAGCGTGTTTGAAAAATCATTCCCGCCATCTGCACGCCCCACTTTGCGGCATATTTGGGCCAAATTCACTTAACGCAGCCCACTGCGCCGCGTTCATTTGGCCCAAATCTCCCACAAAGCGGAACGCACATCTGGCAGAAAGCATTTTTCAAACACGCTCTAGATCATTTAAGGCGTATTCCACACGGGGCGGCACTTCCGGATATACAGTGCGGGCAATAATTCCGTCTGCTTCCATTGAGCGCAAGCTATCTGTTAAAACTTTTTGGCTGATACCCTCTAAAGATTTTTTTAGTTCATTGAAACGCCACGGACGCTGTAAAAGGTTACGCAGGATAAGCAGTTTCCACTTGCTTCCGATAAGCTGTACAGTTGTTGCTACCGGACATTCCGGCAGTTCTTCCTTTGTCAGCATAAAATAACTCCCTTCAAAAGTTTAAAAAAGAATGTTGCATCCCAATTATAATATAACAATCGATTTCGTTCAAGAGGGGTTACAAAAAGGTGACTAAGTAATAGATTTGTGCGTACTTTTTTTCGCTTTCATCATGCCGTACAATGTACTCAGGGAACAGGAAGGTTCCTGAATTCACAATGGAGGTATTGAAAATGGCGCTCTCAAATTTAACTGGTTGGAATGAAAAATCTGCTGCATCTGCCTGCGGAGCTGGCGATAAGCCGGAAGAAAAGCCCGCTGCTTGCGGTTCTGCCTGCGGGGCTGTTGTCCTGTCGGGGATACTTTCAAACAAAATCCGATATTATCGGTTTTAGATAAATATGAAAGGCTGTCAAACGGAGGAAACAACATGAAACAATACTTTGCTTTTCAGTGGCATATTACGGACGAGTGCGACCAGCGCTGTAAACATTGTTACATTTTTTCCGGGGATCCTTGTAAAAAGCCGGATACAATGGATTGGGCGCAAATGAAGGAAACTTTTTATAACTGTCTTGATTTTTGTGAGGTTTATGGAAGGCTGCCTTATTTTTATATCACCGGCGGCGACCCTATTCTGCACCGGGATTTTTGGCGGCTTCTTTCTCTGATAAAAGAGCATGAAATCCCATTTACGATTTTAGGAAATCCGTTTCATTTAACAGATGAGGCTTGCCAAAAATTGAAATCATATGGCTGTCAAAAATACCAGCTTTCCCTTGACGGGATGAAAGATACCCACGATTGGTTTCGCAAACCGGGTTCTTTTGACTGTACTCTTGAAAAAATTGCCTGTATTAAAAAGGCGGGGATTCGTTCTGTCATTATGACTACGGTATCTGGCGCGAACATCAGGGAAGTTCCCGATATAATTGATACGGTTGTCTCTGCTGGCGCCGATGTGTTTGCTTTTGCCCGTTACTGCCCTACTAATGAAGAAAAAGATACTGGTATTTCTCCGCCTGAATACCGGGAACTGCTTGATATATGTTATAACAAATTTCAGAAATATGAGGCGGAAGGCTGTCACACCTATTTTAACAAAAAAGACCACCTTTGGACGCTTTATGAGTATGAAAAAGAGATTTTCAAAATCCCGGAGGACGCGCAGGACGGCATGATATACGGCGGTTGTAATTGTGGCAACTGTCACATGACAATCTTACCAACAGGAGATGTTTACGCCTGCCGCCGGGTACAGGGCAGCAAAGTCGGAAATGTATTGAATGACCGTCTTGCGGATATCTGGGTTTGTCAAATGGAAGCATATCGTGATTATACAAAATTTGAGAAGTGTTCCAAGTGTGAGCTGCTCGCATTCTGCCGCGGCTGTCCCGCGGTCGCAAGTGGTAAAGGCGGGAATTTTTATGCGGCTGATCCGCAATGCTGGAAGGAGGTTGTTTGATGATGAATGAAACAATGCAGACTATTTTACACCGCCGTGCAATCAGGCGTTTTGACGAAAGGCAGATAGATGAAGAACTTTTACAGCAGATATTACAGGCAGGGCTTTATGCTCCCAGCGCGGGCGGGAAACAGGGAGTGATTTTTGCAGTATGCCAGGACAGAGAAGTGAATGAACGGTTAGGGAAAATCAAACGGGCAAACTCCAATCCCCATATGGCAACGGCGAAAAACTATGTATCTAAAGAACAGCCAAGTATTGCAGACGACCCTGGGCTGGTAAATGCTTTTTATGACGCGCCGACTGTCATCACAATGTTTGCCCCAAAAAATTTTCTCTTTTCCGCAGATGATTGTGCGGTTGCCGCTGAAAATATGATGCTGGCAGCGGACTCTTTGGGGATTGGCTCCTGTTATATCGGGCAAGGCTGGACAGCTTTTGCAGACAGCTACGGACAGGAAATTTTGCGTAAATGGGAAATCCGCACAGATTATTATGCTGTCATGCAGCTCTTATTAGGCTATCCAAAAGCAGACGACAAGCACCCCGCGGCGAAAGCGCGCAAAAATGATAGAATTTTAAGATTTAGTTAAGTGAAGGGAACTGCTGCGGGGCGTTGTCTGTTGTGAGAGGGCCGCCAGAGTCCGATTCCAAACCCAACGGAACCCCGCTCCCGCTCGGAGAAAAGCGCAGCGGACGCTAAGCCCTTTAAAGACCTCGCTAAGCGCCGGCGGTTTTCTACGGGTTCCTTATGGGTTTGGAATCGGACTCTGGCTACATACACGCCACGCTATAATAAAAACAACAAATAATATGGCTCATCATGGCTATAGCATAAAAACAATTTTTTGCTTCTTTCCAAAACTTAGTTAAAAAGATTATTACCATCATGTAAAAACATGATATAATTGCATTCATACCATGAAATGTTTGTCGAATTAACAAATTTGGAAAGAACTAATTTTTTGTTGACAAAATCATAAAATATAACGGTTAAATATTCATTGAATTATTATAAATAAATTATTCTTTCACTATATCAATATCGATCAGATTTACACCAATCACATTCAGTAAGGCTTTTAAGGAGAGGTACTCCTCTTTCAAGATAGCATAGGTTTCTTTGGCGTCTTCCTTTTTTGCTGCTATCATATATCGTTGGATTTTCTTGAACTGTTCAATCGTTTCTTTGGCAATCTCAGCATTACTGGGCATATATATACCTCCCATATAGTGGAATATCGATCATGAAGTTGCGTTTCCGGTCGTCAAATCAGGCCGTGCGCGGAGTATCATATTCAATAGTATATCATAATCAAAGAGTAAAGTCTATTGCAATTTGAATATGGAAATATTACAGAATATCACTGTTCAGTAGCGGTTCAGACAGCAATGTAATTTACTTAAGCTTAAGAGTATACTTTTTGATTATTCTGCCGTAACCGAACGATGCGATCAAAGATACATGGCCTGCCGGTTATGTAGCCGGAGGCAGCGACTATATCCATAAGGAACCCGTAGAAAACCGCCGGTACTTAGCGAGGTCTTTTCGAGCTTAGTACCGCTGCGCTTTTCTCCGAGCGGGAGCGGGGTTCCGTTGGATATAGTCGCTGACTCTGGCGGCCCGTTCACAACAAACCACGGCCCGCATAACTCTGCCGCTCAATCCCCCAGAAAACCTCACCCCCAAAAACTCAACTGCTTTCCCGCACATTTCTCCTCAAACCTGTTCACATACCGAAATATCTCTTCATTATCATGAACAATCCCCCGTTCCCCGCACATCCGATGAAACAGTCTCATCAAACAACAACTGTCCGGGCTTTCGGCCACATATTGATTTCCAAATACCCGTATATATCTCTCCTTTAACCGCGGAAACAGGCGGTCAAGCTGTTCATAAAAATACTCCCTGTTCCCGTCCCGGAGCGTCAGTCCCATGCCGAAGCAGATAACGCCGTATACATTTGCCTCCCCGCACATATCCAGGATACGGGAAATATTTTCTTTTGTATCATTGATAAACGGCAGAATCGGCGTCATCCATACAACGGTGGGGATGCCCGCGTCACGCAGCCGCTTTAAGGCCTCAAAACGCTCTCGTGTGGAGCTCACATTCGGCTCGATTTTCCGGCACAGTTCTTCATCCGCGGTCGTTACAGTCATCTGCACAACGCATTTTGTCGTTTCATTGATCTTTTGCAGAAGATCCAGATCGCGTAAAATGCGGTCTGATTTTGTGATGACTGTAAATCCGAATCCATATTGCAGGATCAGATGCAGCGCTTTTCGGAGATGTCCTGTTTCCATCTCCAGAGGGATGTAGGGATCGGTCATGGAGCCTGTGCCAATCATGCATTTTTTCCGCTTGCGCCTGAGGGCGTTTTCTAATAAGTCAACCGCATTTTCCTTGACTTCGATGTCTTCAAAGGCGTGCTCCATGTGATAGCATCTGCTTCTGGAGTCACAGTAGATGCATCCGTGGGTGCAGCCGCGGTACAGGTTCATTCCGTTTTTGGAAGACAGGATTCCTTTTGCCCTTACATAATGCATGCCGCTGTTTTCTCACCTCCAGCGCTTTAAGGTCGGGAACCATTCACGCATGGCGTTTCTTGCCTGCTCTTCGGTCATATTGGGGTTGGCGCCAGCCATATTGGGGACGCACAGCTCGATCATTTCTTCCATCGTACCCTTGAACGTA
The DNA here is from genome assembly GCA_910575795.1 of Clostridiaceae bacterium. GTDB lineage: Bacteria > Bacillota > Clostridia > Lachnospirales > Lachnospiraceae > Otoolea > Otoolea muris. Next base: position 12,662 of record CAJTGE010000020.1, read on the forward strand.
AATTCGCCGTTTTGAAAACAATACCAGCAGTATTCGTCATTTTTGCCGCCATCCGCGTTGGTTCCGTACAGCTCGTCCGTGTCTCCCAAGGGCATGCCGCAGCACTGACAAAATTTCCGGTTCATTTCACTCATTTCTTTACCTCCGTTTTTACGTGTATATTCTGTGTATTGCTGCAGAGCGTTTTTCAGACGCGCTCTGCCGGTACGCCGGTTCAGGCGTGGCGTCTTCCTCCCGCTGTCTGAACGGTTATGTCTGACTACAGTATGGATGATAGCATATATATCCTGACACCTTTTGTCAGGGTTTGTTTTTTTCATAGATCTGCTTTGCCTGTTCGGCGATGACCTCCCTCAGATAAGCGGGTGAGAGGATGTCCACCTGCGTTCCGAATGACAGCAGAAATCCGGTCAGCCACGCGTCTGCGGGCATGTCGGCGGAGGCAATGAGATCGCCGTTTTCCAGTCTCTGTATCTGCGCGGGATCGAACTCATCGTAAACGCGGTATGCTGTTTCCGCCGGAAAACGCAGCGTGATCGGATGACAGTCCGGCCCGGAGGCGTCGGCCGGTTCCGGGATGTCGCGGCGTGTAAAAGGTTCATGCAACATCTCTAAATCGATGATGCGGTTTAATTTGAAGATCCGCATGCCCTGTTTTTCCGTGCAGAACGCTTTCAGATACCATGCTTTTGATTTGTAGACAAGCTTATACGGATGCACGGTCCGTCTGCTTATGGCGCCGTAAGAGCCTGCATAGCGGATTCTGACGCTTGTGCAGTGGATGACGGCGGATTTTAGCAGCTCAAAGGTTTCCTTGTCAGAGCCGGCATTCCCCCATCTGGAAAAATCGACTTCAAGCCAGTTTTCCGCGTGGAGATGAAACATGGCGGAAAGCTTCTGCAAGGTCTGGCCGCCGTCCGCATTCCCGGCGGCATGCATGCTCTGCAATGCCGTGAGGATTTCCTGCTTTTCCCCCTCTGACAGCACGGCCCGGTTCAGGACAAAATCCTTCATTAAGCGGATACCGCCGTGTCTGCCGGCTTCGGTGTAAACGGGAATGCCGGCCCCGCTTAAGGCGTCGATATCTCTGTAAATAGTGCGGACGGATACTTCAAACTTTTCTGCCAGCTCCGGGGCGGTGGCCTGCCCCTTGTCAAGTAAATGGTATATGATTTTAAATAGCCTGCTTTCCTGCATTGCCGTATCCTTCCTTTCATGGACAGTTATAACGTTTCCTGTAAATCATGAGTAACCGTTCAGGTTGTATGAGCTGATATAATCATGACTCACGGTATCAGGATTTATTATAGCGGTTTGTATCGTTCCTATCAACCGTTCAATATGGGGCGGTTGATGTGAGCGCGGACGGGTTGCGATTGGAACTGTTTAAAATAAATATAACAAAAGAAAAATGGCGGTTACGTGTAACAGTTCGGATTGTCTGAACTATTACGGTTACGTAACCCGAGAGCCCATTTTGCTCCCAAAAACCCTTGACAAAAATTAACTAACTAATTATTATAAAGTTAATTATTTCCGCCGAATCAGGCTCACCCTGTTTCGGCGCTCAAAGAGAGGAGGTTTTAACATGTGCGGCGGCCTGATGAATTATGAATCAAGGAATTACCGGCTCGTAAAGAAGTACATGATGACAAACAAGCTTCACCGGATGTATCTGGACCGCGAGCTGAACAAATCAGGCGTTTACAGGAGCCAGCATCAGATTTTGATGTATATTGCGCGGTTTCCAAACGCCTCGCAGAAGGAGATTGCGGGCCATCAGAATGTCTCGACCGCGACGATCGCGGTTTCGCTCAAGAAGCTGGAAAAGGGAGGCTATATCAGCCGGGTTTCCAATGAGAGCGACAACCGTTTTAACCAGATCTGCATTACCCCCAAGGGGCGGGCGGTGGTGGAGGAGAGCTGCCAGGTCTTTCATAAGCTGGAGGACGCCCTGTTTGAGGGCTTTGGCGAGGAGGATTTTGAACGGTTTGAGGGATATCTGGATCGGCTCCGCCTGAATCTGGAACATCTTTTGCAGGAATAGAAGACGGAGGCTATGATATGAATCTGAAACGATATAAAAAATATGCGGCCCCGTACCGGAGCGCGTTTATCATCGGCCCTCTGATGATGCTGACAGAGGTGTTTGGGGAGATTATGCTGCCCAGGCTGATGTCTTTTATTATCAACCGCGGCGTCGCGCAGAGGGATGTGGGCTATATGCTGCAGATCGGGCTTTTGATGCTCGTGACCACGGTTTTTATGGCAGCGGGCGGCGTTCTGGGCGCTTATTTTGCGGCCAAGGCGTCGATCAGCTTTACCAGCGATCTGCGCCAGGATGTGTTTTCCAGAGTGCAGCAGTTTTCATTTAAAAATATTGACGATTTCAGCACAGGCTCTCTGGTGACGCGGCTGACGAATGATGTCCAGCAGGTGCAGAATGTGATGATGATGGGCCTGCGGATGATGCTGCGCGCGCCCGGCATGCTGGCGGGGGCTTTGATCATGGCGTTTATCATGAACGCCCGTCTGGCGGTGATCATTCTGATCGTGATCCCGCTTCTGACAGCCGCAATCGCGGCGATCCTTACGACCGCATACCCGCGCTTTGAATTCATGCAGAAGCGGCTGGACGCCCTAAATAACGGGATCCAGGAGGTGCTGACGAATGTCCGGGTGGTGAAATCTTTTGTCCGGGAGGACTATGAGAAGGAGCGCTTCGGGCGCATGAACGGGGAATTAAAGGAGAGCAGCCTTAAAGCGATGCGGATTGTGATTGCCACCATGCCTGTGATGATGCTGGCCATGAATGTGACAACCATTGCCGTGGTGTGGAACGGGGGGAATTTAATCATTGCCGGCGATATGCCGGTGGGAGATCTGACGGCGTTCACCACATATATCGTGCAGATCCTGATGTCGCTCATGATGCTGTCCATGGTATTTTTGCAGAGCTCCCGCGCGGCAGCCTCGATCCGGAGGATTGACGAGGTGCTGAAAGCTCCCATTGACTTAACGGATGAGGGCGCGGCGAGGAAGGACGCGGTGGTGACAGAGGGGAAGGTCGAGTTTCAGGATGTCTGCTTCTCGTATGAGGCGGGCGGGGAAACGGTTTTGGATCACATTAACCTCACGGTACAGGGCGGCGAGACAGTGGGGATCATCGGTCCGACGGGAAGCGGCAAGACATCTCTGGCACAGCTCATCCCAAGGCTTTACGATGCCGTGTCGGGCCGCGTGCTGGTGGACGGGATTGATGTGAGGGATTATTCCTTACAGCATCTGCGGGAGGGCGTCGGGATGGTGCTGCAGAAAAATGTCCTCTTTTCCGGGACCATTGAGGAAAATCTCTTATGGGGCGATGAGGAAGCGGGAGAAGAGGAGCTGCGCGAGGCGGCCAGGCACGCCCAGGCAGACGGGTTTATCACGTCTTTTTCCGACGGATACGACACGGAGATGGGCCAGGGCGGCGTAAATGTGTCCGGAGGCCAGAAGCAGAGGCTGTGCATTGCCAGGGCGCTTATCAAGAAGCCGAAGATCCTCATTCTGGATGACAGCACGAGCGCGGTCGATACCGCGACCGAGGCGCATATCCGGGCCGCGTTTAAGGGCGCTCTTAAGGATACCACGAAATTCATTATCGCGCAGCGGTTAAGCTCAATTGAAGACGCGGATCAGATTATCGTGCTCGAGGACGGGCGCATCACGGGACAGGGCAGCCATGAGGATCTCCTTAAGACGTGCGGCGCGTACCGGGAGATCTATGAGACGCAGTACGGGGCGTTGTCGGAAAACGCGCCGCAGGAGACAGCCGGAAAAGCGCGGCCGGAGAAAGAGGCCGGAGAAGGCGCTGGAGAAGCGCCGTCAAAGAAATCGGCGGAAGTGCGGCCGGAAGCTGCGGGAAAGGGGGCAAAGATTAATGGATGAGAGACGGATTCAAAGCCTGAAACGGCGTTATGGGAACCGTATCGAGCGTATGCCAATGAAAAAGCACGGCCCCGGAAGGGCTGCTGCGGCGCGCGGCGGGGGACGGCCGAAAAACAGCAGGGAAACCGTTAAGCGGCTGATGTCCTATCTGGAACGGGACCGGGCGGGAATGGCGGCGGCCTTCCTCTGCGTACTGATCGGCTCTGTCACGAATCTGGCCGGGGCCTATATGCTGAGACCTATTATCAACCGCTATATAGCGCCTGTGGACGGAAGCCGCGGCGATGCGGCGGGGCTGTTTGGGGCGCTCACGGTGATGGCGGCCGTGTACCTGCTAAGCGTGTGCGCAAATTACGCACAGTCGCGCATTATGCTGACCATTGCCCAGAATGCGCTGGAGCGGATCCGCGGGGAGCTGTTCGGGCGGATGCAGAAGCTTCCCCTGCGCTTTTATGACACGAACAGTAACGGGGATCTGATGAGCCGTTTTACGAACGATGTGGACACCATCGGGAACATGCTCAGCGGCACGCTGGTCCAGCTCTTTTCCGGGGCTTTGAGCATCCTGGGGACGCTGGCCCTGATGATTTACACGAATGTGTACCTGACTGTGATTACAGTGGTCATGATCCCGCTGATGATGAAAGCCGGAGGCTATGTGGCCGGCCGGAGCCAGAAATATTTCTCAGCCCAGCAGTCGGCGCTCGGCGCGCTGAACGGCTATATTGAAGAGACGATCAATGGACAGAAGGTCGTGAAGGTCTTCTGCCATGAAGCGATCGCGGAAGAGGAATTTTCGTGGCTGAACCGGGATTTGCGGGATAAGCAGATAAAGGCCCAGTTTTTTGGCGGGATCATGGGGCCGGTTATGGGAAATTTAAGCCAGATCAATTATTCGCTGACCGCGTGTATCGGCGGACTGTTGTGCGTCCTGCGCGGCTTCGACGTGGGAGGGCTTACGGTATTTTTAAACTTTTCCCGTCAGTTTTCAAGGCCGATCAATGAGATTTCCATGCAGGTGAGCAACGTGTTTTCCGCTCTTGCGGGGGCGGAGCGCGTGTTTGCTCTGATGGACGCCGAGCCGGAGCCAGAGGATGAGGCGGACGCGGTTTCTTTGGAGCCCATCCGGGGCGATGTGGAGCTTTCGCATGTAACGTTTGGCTATGATCCGGAAAAGGTAATTTTAAAGGATATCAGCCTGTACGCCCGCCCGGGGCAGAAGATTGCCTTTGTGGGATCCACCGGCGCGGGAAAGACGACGATCACCAACCTGATTAACCGGTTTTACGATATTCAGTCCGGCTGTATTACCGTGGACGGGGTGGATGTGAGGAAGATGAAGCAGGGTGAGCTGCGCCGCAATATCGCCATGGTTTTGCAGGATACGCATCTGTTTACGGGAACTGTGATGGAAAACATCCGCTACGGAAGGCTCGAGGCCACGGACGAGGAGGTCGTGGAGGCGGCTAAAACAGCGTCGGCGCATTCCTTCATCATGCGTCTGCCTAAAGGGTATGACACGATGCTGGAGGGCGACGGGGCAAACCTAAGCCAGGGCCAGAGGCAGCTTTTAAACATTGCCAGGGCGGCTGTCTCCAAAGCGCCGATCCTGATCCTGGATGAGGCCACCAGCTCTGTGGACACAAGAACAGAACGCCATATTGAGCATGGGATGGACCGCCTGATGCGGGATCGGACCACGCTCGTGATTGCCCACCGCCTTTCCACCGTGCGCAGCGCCAACGCCATTATGGTGCTGGAACACGGAGAAATCATTGAGCGGGGGGATCACGAAGAGCTGATCCGCCAGAGAGGCAGATACTACAGCCTGTATACGGGGATGAGTGAGCTGGAATAATAGATGTATACAGCATTAAAAATACACTTTTCAGTAAATACAAGGGTTTCGCCGGTTCAGATCAAAACGGGCCGGCAAAAAAAATCTGGAAAAAATTGCCATAAGATTACGCTGAGGACGATGTATCGCCCGGTTTTCTCCTGTTTTTCGTATAAACTATGTGCATACGAAAGACAGGAGGATGCAGCATGCAGGTACGTGAGGCAACAATTATACGAATCCGTGAGCTTCTTAAACGGGAACGGCTCACTTTATATGCATTGGCCTATAAGACAGGGATGCCAACGTCCACACTGAAGTGTATCATCAATGGGCGCAGCAAAAATCCCGGGATTGTGAATATCCAGAAGATAGCAGAAGGCTTCAATATGTCGATTCGGGAATTTTATGACAGCGAGCTGTTTGATAATTTGGATCAGGAAGATTGAAGAGACGGCCGGATCGGGCGGCGGCAAAAGATATGGCTGCCGCCGCCCGGTTGACTATTTTGTCCCGAAAATCCGATCCCCGGCGTCGCCCAGGCCCGGACAGATATAAGCGTCGCCGTTTAGGCAGCGGTCTACATGGCCTGTGTAGATCTGGATATCCGGATGCGCCTCGTGAAGGCGCTTTAATCCTTCAGGCGCGGCGATGATGGACATAAATTTAATGGTCCGGCCGCCGTGCTCCTTGATAAAACGGACGGCCTCCACCGCCGAGCCGCCGGTAGCCAGCATGGGATCCGTGACTACAATGGTGCGCAGCTCGATCGGCGTCGGAAGCTTGCAGTAATACTCATGGGGTTCGTGCGTCTCCTCGTCCCGGTACAGGCCGATGTGCCCCACCTTTGCAGAGGGAACCAGGGCCAGAATGCCGTTCACCATGCCGAGCCCGGCCCGGAGGATGGGGACAACGGCCAGCTTTTTGCCGGCCAGCATAGGGGTCATGCACGTTTCAATCGGCGTCTCCACCTCCTGATCCTCCAGGGGCAGATCGCGCAGGGCCTCATAGCCCATCAGCATGGAGATCTCCTCGATTAGAGAACGGAATTCATTGGTTCCGGTCGCCTTGTTCCGGAGAATGGAAATCTTGTGCTGGATCAGCGGGTGATCAAGGATCGTTACATTTTTCATAGGAAAGCCTGCCTTTCTATTTGTTGTCAGGACTGTAATGGATGAGCACATATCCGCCGGCGGCCTGGCTGACCGGAAGGCTTACATACACGACGCCCTGTTTTTCATAGCTGAATATCTCGGGCCACCCCTCACCGCCCGCGGAAAAATCGGCTGCCTTAAGCTTATTATAGTAGTATTCCACCGTGCGGTCCGACGCGTTCAGCTCGCTGCGGATGCCCTCCTCATTCCCGGCCGCATCCGACAGCTTATAATCGCCGGACACGATATAGCCGGCCACGGTATACGCATCCGTAAAGTCGGAAAGCCCGAGATTTTCCATGGTATCCAGATCAAGGGTATTAGTATAGAAGAAGCGCTCTTCTCCCCCCGAGCCGGAAGCTGCGCTTCCCCTGTAGGAAACCGTGACGCGCTTTAAATTGACTGCCTCGACCGTCGCCCTCACGGAAAACGTCTGATCCGGGAATGCCTTTGCGACAGCCAGCGCGTTGTTCTTTAAAATCGCGTTCGCCTCCTCCTGCCTGGAGCTGTCCTTCATGCCGGAAATCTGCGGATACTGCACAGAAGAGCTGCCGATCTGTTCGGTTTTAAGCTCTGTCTTTAAGGCAGCGCTGTCAGACGGCGCCTGAGAAACCGCTTCGGAAGGGGCGTCGGTCTGTTTAACCGGGGAAGTTTCCTTCATGGATTCCGTCTCCACAGCTTCCGTGGTGTGCAGGGAGGAGAGATCCACAGGCTCCCTTTTTTTACAGCCGGAAATCGCCATGGCGGACAGGGCGGCGAGTATCAGGATGGGGATGGTTTTTTTTCTCATATGTATATGGCCTCCTTTTGTGGTGGGGTTTATCTGAACTGCATCTCCATTGTAACGTAAAATGTTGGGAAATAGTATTGCAATTTTCTTAAGTTTTATCCCCGGCGGCCCTTTCACGCATCCTATCACGCATCCTCCGCCATCCGCACAAATAGTCCTTGAAGAACCACATACCAATATGCTATCATTAAAGACGGCAAAGCCTGAAACCACACGCTTTCAGCGCCGAATGCCGCTGACGCACCGCATTTGACATGAGTAGGAGGTTTAAAACCAGTATGAAGATGTTATCCATTGCAGAAGAATTAAAACGTAATTCCTACCCCGGCCGGGGGATTGTGCTGGGGCGTTCTGCCGACGGGAAGAAGGCCGTGGCCGCTTATTTTATTATGGGCAGAAGCGAGAACAGCAGAAACCGCATCTTTGTGGAGGACGGGAACGGGATCCGCACCCAGGCGTTTGACCCGGCTAAGCTGTCGGATCCGAGCCTGATTATCTATGCGCCGGTCCGCGTCCTGGGAAATAAGACGATCGTGACCAACGGCGATCAGACGGACACGATCTATGAGGGGATGGATAAGCAGCTTACCTTTGAACAGTCCCTGCGCTGCCGTGAGTTTGAGCCGGACGCCCCGAACTATACGCCGCGTATATCCGGGATCATGCATATGGAAAACGGGGCCTTTAATTATGCCATGTCCATTTTAAAGAGCAGCGACGGCGATCCGTCTTCCTGCTGCCGTTATACCTTTGCCTATGAGAATCCGGTTGCGGGAGAGGGCCATTTCATCCACACCTATATGCACGACGGCGATCCCCTTCCAAGCTTTGAGGGCGAGCCGAAGCGGATTGCGGTCCTGGACGATATCGACGAATTCACTGAGCTTATCTGGGACAGCCTGGATGCGGAAAATAAGGTGTCTCTTTTTGTGCGCTATATCGATCTGGCCGCACAGGAGACAAATTCCCGGATTGTCAATAAAAATTAAATTATTATTAAGAACAGAATATTAAAAAAATTATGTTAAGTATGTCACAATTCAGACAAACGTATTACAAGGCTTTCGGCGGGATGAGATTGACGCCAGGCCCGCTGATAACGTAGCCTGCGCCAGCTTCTGTATCCATTAGGAACCCGTAGAAAACCGCCGGCGCTTAGCGAGGCTTTTCGAGCTTAGCGTCCGCTGCGCTTTTCTCCGAGCGGAAGCGGGGTTCCGTTGGATACAGAAGCTGGCGCAGGCGGCCCCTTAGCAATGAACCATAGCTCACATACATCTTAACAAATGCTATTGCAACCTAAACGGTTACAAACACATAACAGTTCAGACAACCGGTACGGTTACTGAACCCCAATGTTTAACCTACGACAAGGAGGAACCATATGAATGAACTGGAGTTAAAATACGGGTGCAACCCGAATCAGAAGCCGTCGCGTATCTTCATGGAGGACGGCGGGGAGCTCCCTATCCGGGTGCTGAGCGGCCGTCCGGGTTATATCAATTTTCTGGACGCCTTTAACGGCTGGCAGCTTGTGAGGGAGCTGAAGGCGGCGACGGGCCTGCCGGCGGCGGCATCGTTCAAGCACGTATCCCCGGCGGGCGCCGCGGTGGGCCTGCCCATGGACGAGACGTTAAAAAAGATTTACTGGGTGGATGATATGGGGGATCTCTCGCCGCTGGCGTGCGCCTATGCGAGGGCGAGAGGCGCGGACCGGATGTCGTCCTTTGGGGACTTTATCTCTCTGTCCGATGTCTGCGACGCGGACACGGCCCGTATTATCAAGAGGGAGGTTTCGGACGGCGTGATTGCCCCGGGCTATACGGATGAGGCGCTGGAGATCCTGAAATCCAAGAAAAACGGAAATTACAACGTGATTGCCATTGATCCGGATTACGTTCCGGCCGCGGCGGAGAAAAAACAGGTATTTGGCATCACCTTTGAGCAGGGCAGAAATGAGCTTCGGGTTGACCGCGCGCTTCTTGAAAATATTGTCACGGAAAATAAGGAGCTTCCGGACCGCGCGAAGGTGGACATGATGATTTCCCTTATTACCCTGAAATACACGCAGTCGAATTCGGTCTGCTATGTAAAGGACGGCCAGGCGATCGGCATCGGCGCCGGGCAGCAGTCCCGCGTTCACTGTACGCGGCTGGCCGGGCAGAAGGCGGACAACTGGTTCCTGCGCCAGGCGCCGCAGGTGCTGGAGCTTCCGTTTGTGGACGGGATCAAGCGGGCGGATCGCGACAACGCGATTGATGTCTACATCGGAGAGGAGTACATGGATGTCCTGGCAGACGGGGCGTGGCAGAGGATTTTTAAGGTAAAACCGCCTGTATTTACCAGGGAGGAAAAGCGCTCCTGGCTTGACCGGATGCAGGATGTCGCCCTGGGATCGGACGCCTTCTTCCCGTTCGGGGATAACATTGAGCGCGCCCATAAGAGCGGCGTGCGCTATGTCGCCCAGCCGGGAGGCTCTGTCCGCGACGACCAGGTAATCGAGACGTGCAACCGGTACGGTATGGTGATGGCCTTTACCGGGATCCGTCTGTTCCATCACTGATGCGGCTATGAGATATATAAAAAAGCTTTGCGCGCTGTTTCTCCTGCTCGTATTCGCGGTAAGCTGCGCGTCATGCGCAGTCCCCGCCGACACTGTTTCGCGCGAGCCGGGCCGGATGGAGGCGCATTTTATTGATGTGGGGCAGGGCGATTCAACACTGATTATCTGTGAGGGCAAAACGATGCTGATCGACGCCGGCGACGACAGCCAGGGAACCGCGATCCAGAACTACCTGCAGAAGCAGGGTATAAAAAAGCTGGATTATCTGGTGCTGACGCATCCGGATTCGGATCATATCGGAGGCGCTCCGGTCATTATCACGAAATTTGACATCGGACAGGTGTTTATGTCTGATTATAAAAAGGATAATAAGACGTACGAAAAGCTCATAAAGGCCCTGGAATACAAGCGGCTGTCGTATCAGACGCCAAAGGTCGGCTCCGAGTATGCGCTCGGCGCGGCCAGCATCCGGATCCTGGGCCCGGCAGGGAAATATGGGAACCCCAATGATGCGTCGGTTGCCCTGATGATTCAGAACGGGGATAACCGTTTTCTGTTCACCGGGGATGCGCAGGAGGAGGCGGAACAGGATATGGCGGAAAGCATCGGCGACCTGTCTGCCGATGTGTACCATGCAGGCCATCACGGGAGCAAAACCTCCACCTCAGAGGCATTTTTTGAACGTGTGAGGCCGTCGTGCGCGGTGATAAGCTGCGCGGAGGGCAATTCCTACGGGCATCCGCATGCCCAGACTCTGAACACCTTCCGCATGAACGGGGTAAAGGTCTACCGCACGGACGAGGAAGGAACGATCATTGCCGTCTCCGACGGGAAGGAGATCCGTTTTGACGTCCCGCCGTCGGAAACCTGGAAGGCAGGAGAGCCCACAGGCTCGGCGGCTTCCGGGAAAAAGGGAGCAGGCGAAAAGAGCGGTTCGGAGGAAGAGGAGAACGGGGGCGGGCCGTCCGGCGGGGAAGAGCCAGCCTATATCCTGAATACAAAAAACAAAAAGTTTCACAGGCCGGAGTGCGATTCCCTTCCGGCCGTCAACCGGAAAAAGTCGTCCGAAAGCCGCGAAAGCCTGATTTCACAGGGATATGAACCGTGTAAGCGGTGTAATCCCTGATAGGTAGCTTTCAGTCTGCGCCGCCTGGTTTTCCGCGCCGAAACGTGTGCAGACAGCTAAAAAAGGTACGTGCGCTTCTTCATAGCGCACGTACCTTTTTTAGCTGTCTGCACACGGGCGTTCAAAGAAAGGCCCGCGCGGCAAAAAATGCTGCCAAAGCGGCGGCGGCCTTACATTTGATTGACCGCATTGTCAAAATAATCGAGCCTGCCCTTTACCATATCCGCGCTGGAGGTGCCTGCGCCGTTACAGAACCGTATGTATTCCTCATTCGAGTCATATGAATCGATAAACTCGCGCAGCCACTCAAGATAGCGCTCTGCGTTTCTGTTTTCATTCAGCACGCGGTACATGCCGTAGCACGCCATGGGCACAGAAGTCTGCTTTAAGCGGACCGAATCCTCAAATGCCCCGTCCAGCCTGTCAAGGGCCTGCCGGATCCGGTTTACCGTATCCTCATTCACCTTATCATTATAGGATGCAATAAACTTCTGCCTGTCCGCCTTGCGGAAGGACACAGGAGCCTGTTCCCCGCCCTTTTCCGTGAGCATCAAAAGCTCGATCACAACCAGCAGATCCGTCGAATTTTTAAGCTGCGTCGGGGAAAAGGTCTTTTCAAAAAACGGGTGCGAGACAAGCCCGGATATCGCGTCGCTGAGCTCGTCCGACATATCGGGCGTCATCTTCTGCGACGCATTCAGCGGTTTGCCGGAATTCAGACGGCGGAACATCTCCCGTACATCTTTATCCGTGTAATCCGTAATTTCACACACCTGAAGCTGCGCGGCCATCAGCTCATCCTGCACTTTTTCATCCAGCCTGGAAAACTTCCTGCCCGCAATCTCATAGGACTCGTTGTCAATCACAATCGGATCGAGATTCTTGGAAAGCCTGTAGCCGTCTGCGATAAAGCTGGCAATGCTGTATAAGCGCTGAACTCCGTCGATCACATACTGTTTGCCGTCCTCGATAACGGTGTATGTGGGATTGATAAGATATCCCCTCAAAAGGGAATCAATCAGAAGCGATTTCTGAGAACTGTTCCACACTCCCTCGCGTCTCTGGAGCTTGTGGGTAAACAAAATGTTCCCGCGCTTAATTTTGTTGGTTATTGTCTGAACAGGTTTATTTGGGGTCGAAATCTTCATGCATTACCTCCGGATTTAATCAGAATTGATTATTTTTTATTGTTTTAAGAGTATCATAACAGGGGGGATTTGTAAATAGAAAACGGGCGAAAGGTCGCTGGAGCGGTAACAGTTCAGAGAGCCTGATATGCTTTTTTGCTGAAATACATCTTCCAAATGTATATGAAATATTCATTACATCTCACCTTATCCCAGGCCGCCTCATATGATACAACAGGAAGCCCCCGTCCGGGCGGCTTTCCACAGGCTGAACAATTTTTTAACAGTCGTTGATGGTTCTTGCTTGTAATTTCTAAAAATTGCTATATAATAGAAACCGTAGATGAAGCTTTTACCTTTATTACTACAAAAAAGAAGAAAGGCGGATTTGTAACATGAAAGAAGTAATTTATCTCGACAACGCGGCGACGACGAGGACGAAGCCGGAGGTTGTCGGGGCAATGCTTCCGTATTTCACGGAATTTTACGGCAACCCCTCCTCTGTCTATGAGTTTTCGGCGGAGCCGAAGAGGGCGATTGCACACGCCAGGGAGACGATTGCAAAGTCGCTCGGCGCGAAGACGAATGAAATATATTTTACAAACGGCGGAACCGAATCGGACAACTGGGCTCTTGTGGCGACAGCAGAGGCGTACCAGGATAAGGGGAAGCATATTATCACGAGTAAAATCGAACATCACGCCGTTTTGCACACCTGCGAATACCTGGAGAAGCGCGGCTTTGAGGTGACGTATCTGGATGTGGATGAGTTTGGCGTTGTAAAATTAGAGGAGTTAAAGAAGGCTGTCCGGCCGGATACGATCCTGATTTCAATTATGTTTGCAAACAATGAGATCGGGACGCTTGAGCCGATCCGGGAGATCGGCGCGATCGCAAAGGAGAGGGGCGTTTTGTTCCACACAGACGCGGTACAGGCATTTGGCCACGTCCCGATCGATGTGGATGAATACCACATTGACATGTTAAGCTCCAGCGCCCATAAGCTGAACGGCCCGCGGGGCGTGGGTTTTCTCTACATCCGCACAGGCGTAAAAAGCCGTTCCTTTATTCACGGCGGCGCGCAGGAGCGCAAACGCCGCGGCGGCACGGAGAACACGCCGGGGATCGCCGGGTTCGGGAAAGCGGTGGAGATGGCGATGGAGACTATGGAGGAGAGGACGAAAAAGGAGCGCGCGCTCCGGGATCACTTAATTGAGCGGGTGATGAAGGAAGTGCCTTTCACGAGGCTGAACGGCCATCCGGCGGACCGCCTCTCGAACAACGCCAATTTCGCGTTTCAGTTTATTGAGGGCGAATCGCTGCTGATTATGCTGGATATGGACGGGATCTGCGCCTCCAGCGGTTCTGCCTGTACGTCAGGCTCCCTTGATCCGTCCCATGTGCTTCTGGCAATCGGCCTTCCGCATGAGATTGCCCATGGGTCCCTGCGGCTGACGGTGAGCGACGAGATTACGCGGGAGCAGATTGATACGACGGTGGAGAGCATCAAACGGATTGTGGACCGCCTGCGCTCTATGTCGCCTCTTTATGAGGATTATATGAAGAAGAACGGGAAAAAACAGTAATTGTTCAGACAACCTGGACGTTACAGACAATAACGGATCAAAGGACAGAGAGGAGAGCCATTTTATATGTACTCAGAAAAAGTAATGGATCATTTCCAGAACCCAAGGAACGTCGGAGAGATAGAGGACGCGAGCGGCATGGGAACCGTGGGCAACGCCAAATGCGGGGACATCATGCGGATTTATCTGGATATTGACGATAATCAGATCATCCGGGACGTGAAGTTCAAGACTTTTGGCTGCGGCGCCGCGGTCGCCACGAGCAGCATGGCCACGGAGATGGTGAAGGGAAAGAGTATCCGCGAGGCCATGCAGGTGACGAACAAAGCGGTGATGGAAGCGCTTGACGGATTGCCTCCTGTTAAGGTACACTGTTCTTTGCTGGCAGAAGAAGCCATTCATGCCGCTTTGTGGGATTACGCGAAAAAGCATGGCATTGAGATAGAGGGGCTTTCACAGCCAAAGAGCGATATCGGCGAAGAAGAGACGGACGAAGAGTATTGATTGGAATTGGATGAATAAGAAAAAAGTAGTGGTCGGCATGTCCGGAGGGGTAGACTCCTCCGTGGCTGCCTGGCTTTTGAAGGAACAGGGATATGACGTGATTGGCGTGACCATGCAGGTCTGGCAGGACGAGAGCCCGGAGGCCATGGAGGAAAACGGGGGCTGCTGCGGCTTAAGCGCCGTGGAGGACGCCAGAAGAGTGGCCGAGCGCCTGTCGATCCCGTATTATGTGATGAACTTTAAAAAAGAGTTCAGAGAACACGTCATGGATTATTTCGTGCGGGAATACGTGTCGGGGAAGACTCCCAATCCCTGTATTGCCTGCAATCGTTTTGTGAAATGGGAGTCGCTTCTGGCGCGCAGCCTGGAGATCGGGGCGGATTATATTGCCACCGGCCATTACGCCAGGATTGAGAAGCTTTTAAACGGCCGTTTTGCGGTGAAGAAATCCGTCACGGCGGCCAAGGATCAGACCTATGCGCTTTATAATCTGACCCAGCGTCAGCTTTCGCACACGCTGATGCCGGTCGGTTCATATACAAAAGAGGAGATCCGCGATATGGCGGGACGGCTGGGCCTTACAGTGGCCGGGAAGCCGGACAGCCAGGAGATTTGCTTTATTCCGGATCATGATTACGCAAAATTTATTCAGGAAAACACGGATTGCCGGATTGAGGAAGGCAATTTTATCGATAAAGACGGCCGCATACTGGGCCGGCATAAAGGCATCACCCATTACACCGTGGGGCAGAGAAAGGGTTTGGGCCTTTCGATGGGACGCCCTGTCTTTGTGACAGAGATCCGCCCGGAGACAAATGAGGTGGTGATTGGAGAAAATGAGGATGTATTTTCAGAGAGGCTTTTCTGCAGCCATGTAAACTGGATGGCAATAGAGGGCCTGTTTGGGGAAGAGATGCGGGTGACTGCCAGGATCCGCTACAGCCATAAGGGCGCTCCCTGCCTGATCCGCGAGACAGACGACGGACGGGTGGAGTGTATATTTGACGAGCCGCAGAGGGCGGCTGCGCCGGGACAGGCGGTGGTGTTTTACGATGGGGATCTGGTGGTCGGAGGAGGAACCATCTTATGATAAAAGAATTCTGCGGCAGGAGGGCGGGTCTTCTGCTCTGCGCCTGTCTGGCCATGGCCGGCCTTTCCGGCTGCGCGGCCTATAAAGAGATTGATTTGACAAATGGACAGGAAACGGTAAGCGGCCGGGAGGCCGGGGATATAAAAAGGCAAAATGGCGGGGAGGCGGCGCAGGGCGAAAGCGCCGGCGCTCCGGGAGACGGGATTGTGACGCACAGCGTAACGCTGGAGGATGAGAGAAGCGCGATGGCCGCGGACGGCGAGGCCGTGGCGGATGTGAGCTCCCTGGACAGCGGCATCACCATGGCAAACGGGTTCACGGAGGTGGACGAGACGGTTGTGATCACGCAGGATCTCGTAAATGTGCGCGCCGGATGCGGGACAGAGTACGAGGTGGTGACACAGCTAAACCGCGGAGACAGCGTGAAGCGGACCGGCTACAGCGACGGGTGGAGCCGGATTCTCTATAAAGATCGGACATGCTATGTGCTGTCGGAGTTTGTCATGAAGGCCGGCGCGTCCGGGCCGGCCGACGGCTGGGCGGAGAGCGTATCCGCCTTTGAAAACGGGGAGGCCGCGCCGGCAAGGTCCATCGAAGCGCCGGCGGCGTTCAACGGGCGGATCATTGCCATCGACGCAGGCCATCAGACAAAGGCAAACCCGGAAAAGGAGCCGATCGGCCCCGGCTCCTCGACCATGAAGGCCAAGGTCGAGGCCGGAGGAGAGGGCGTTTCAACCGGGATCCCGGAATATAAGCTGACCCTGGCAGTCGCCTTTAAGGTAAAGCGGATCCTGGAGGAACGGGGCTATCAGGTGGTGATGATCCGCGAGAGCAATGACGTGAATTTAAGCAATGCCAAGCGGGCGGAGATGGCGAACCGCAGCGGCGCGTCAGTTCTGGTGAGAATCCACGCCAATTCGCTTGACAACGCCACGGTTCACGGGACGCTGTCCATGTGCCAGACGGCGAACAATCCGTACAACGGCGATCTGCACAGCCAGAGCTATTCCCTGTCAAAAAAGGTCACGGACAGCATCTGCGCGGCGACCGGCTTTAAAAACCGCGGCGTGCAGGAGACAGACACCATGAGCTGCATCAACTGGAGCGAGATTCCGGTCACGCATGTGGAGATGGGCTTTATGAGCAACCCCGAGGAGGATCAGAAGATGGCCCAGGATGAGTACCAGGAGCTGATCGCAGGGGGAATTGCCAACGGGATTGACGCATATTTTGCAGAATAAGAAATAAAGGAGACATTGATGAAATATCCGTTCATTAAAAATGTACATCACGAGGAGGTCTTCTCTCTGGCCGGGCAGGTTCAGGCTGCGCAGGGCCAGATTGTGAGCAAAACGCTGGCCCAGAATCGGGCGGTCAGCGTGACGCTGTTTGCGTTTGCACAGGGCGAGGAGATATCCACGCACGATTCAAAGGGAGACGCGTTTGTAACCGTGCTGGAGGGATGCGGGCGCTTTACGGTGGACGGGATGGACTATCTGGTCCATGCCGGGGAGGCGCTGGTCATGCCGGCACAGAAGCCGCATGCGGTTTATGCACAGGAGGCGTTTAAGATGATGCTCACGGTCGTTTTCCCGGAGGACGGGGCGCAGGAGTAAGGCGGCTCCCTCACGGTTTCCCCGGCCCGCATATTCCGCCATTAATTTTATAACAGATCATCGGGATATGAACCGTGAAAAAATAAAGACCAACAAAAAAACTCCCCGCAGCGGGCTGTGGGGAGTTTTCGATATGTAAAAAGCGGAGACGGAGGGATTCGAACCCTCGTACCGGCTCAACGCCGGTAAACTGATTTCGAGTCAGCCCCGTTACGGCCGCTTCGGTACGTCTCCGGACAGGCAGTGATTACTGCGTCTTTTGTATTATACCTGATCATTTTGATTTTGTCACCTATTATTTTTTTAAAAATCCAGAAATATACAGGAGGAAAAAACGTGAAATTTGCAAGACGGATGGATCGGTTTGGGGAGGGCGTGTTCTCCATGCTGGCCCAGATGAGGGATAAGCGGGCGAAAGAGGGAGGGGCGATCGTGGATCTGAGCATCGGAGCTCCCAATATTCCGC
This sequence comes from Clostridiaceae bacterium, assembly GCA_910575795.1. Lineage (GTDB taxonomy): Bacteria > Bacillota > Clostridia > Lachnospirales > Lachnospiraceae > Otoolea > Otoolea muris. The sequence continues at coordinate 30,448 of CAJTGE010000020.1, forward strand.
CGGCGCCCCATATTTTAAAGGCGCTCAGCGAGGAATGCCTTGTGCCTGAGAATTATTTGTATGCGATCAATGACACAGAGGAGCTTTTGGAAGCGGCAGCCGCCTGGTATCAGAGGCGCTATGGCGTGTCCCTGGATCCGGGAACCGAGATCTGCTCGCTTTTGGGCTCCCAGGAGGGGCTTTCGCATATTGCGCTGTCAATTGTGGACGAGGGCGATGTGGTTCTGGTTCCGGATCCCTGTTATCCGGTCTTTGCCGACGGGCCGTCGCTGGCGGGGGCAAAGCTTGTGTATATGGAGCAGAAGAGGGAGCGCGGTTATATCATCGATTTGAAGGCGATTCCCGAGGAGGCGGCCAGGGCGGCGAAGCTGATGCTCGTATCCTACCCCAATAATCCGACAACGGCCGTGGCGCCGGATTCGTTTTATGAGGAGCTCGTTGCCTTTGCCAGGAAATACGAGATCATTGTGCTGCACGACAACGCGTACAGCGAGCTGGTGTTCGACGGCCGTACATGCGGGAGCTTCCTTGCCTTTCCGGGGGCAAAGGAGGTGGGCGTGGAATTTAATTCCCTGTCAAAGACGTACGGCCTGGCCGGGGCGCGGGTGGGCTTTTGTATCGGGAACCGCGAAGTAGTGGGGCGTCTGAAAACGTTAAAGAGCAATATGGACTATGGGATGTTTCTCCCTGTCCAGAAGGCGGCGGTTGCGGCCGTGACCGGGGATCAGGCGTGTGTGGCGGCGACGAGGGCCGCGTATGAGAGAAGGCGCGACTTGCTCTGCGAAGGCTTTGGCCGCATCGGCTGGCCGATCGAAAAGCCGGCGGGGACGATGTTTGTGTGGGCCGGGCTCCCGGCCGGATTTGACAGCTCGCTTTTGTTTGTGCAGGAGCTGTTTGAGAGATCCGGCGTGCTGACAACGCCTGGCAGCGCGTTTGGCCCCTCGGGCGAGGGCTATGTGCGGATGGCGCTGGTACAGGACGAGGAGGCCATCGAATGCGCGCTGGCGGCTGTGGACGCGTGCGGCATTTTGAAGGGGAGATGAGGGAATGGGTAAGGCGAGGCGCTATATCTGGCAGGCAGTCCTGATCCTTTATATTGCGTTTATTTTTTCAAATTCTCTCACGCCGGCGGCGAGATCCTCGGCGGAGAGCGGTTTTGTGATGGCAAAGATCCATGCGCTTTTGGGGGCGATTGGGATGAGGGACGTGTCCTGGCTGACAGAGCATCTGATCCGCAAGGGAGCGCATTTTACGGAATACACGCTGATGGGAATTCTGCTGTTTCGGAGTATGAAAACACTGGATTGCGGGAAGATAGTAATAGTGAGGAAGATCCATGAGGCCGCTGCGTTTATGATTCCCTTTGTGGACGAGACGCTTCAGCTCTTTACAGAAGGCCGTTCAGGGCAGATAAGCGACGTATGGCTCGATATGTGCGGCGTCGCGGCCGGTCTTTGTATTTCGTGGGTAACCGTTCAGATCGGCGTGCGCCTTCACCGCGCCGGCCGTGCGAAACGCAGCGGCCGCGGGCTTACTGGCGGATGGATTTAAAGAGGGCGCGGCAGGGAGGTTTGAGGAGACTGTGAGAGGAACTAATATAAAGATTGTCCTTCAGTATGACGGGACGCGCTATGACGGCTGGCAGAAGCAGGGGAATACGGACAGGACCATACAGGGAAGGCTGGAGCGCATCCTGGAGCGGATGACGGGACAGCCGGTGGAGGTGTATGGCTCGGGGCGGACGGACGCGGGCGTGCATGCCCTGCGGCAGACGGCCAATTTCTATCTTCCCCCGGACAGTCAGGGGAAGGAATGGACGCCGGAGGCGGCGCGGGATGCGCTGAACCGGTATCTGCCGGAGGATATCGCTGTTTTGGAGGCAGATCATGTTCCGGAGCGCTTCCACAGCCGCCTGCACGCAGTGTCAAAGACGTATCTGTACCGGATTGAGACGGCAAAGCGGGCCGATGTATTTCAGCGGAAATATGTTTACATATTGGGAAGGACGCTGGATGCAGACGCGATGGAGCGCGCGGCCCTCTTCCTGGCCGGGAGGCATGATTTCAGGGGGTTTTCTTCCCTGAAGCGGACCAGGAAATCCACGGTCCGCACACTGGATCTGCCGGAGATCCGGACAGAGAAAAGCCGGGTGGAGCTTCGCTTTACGGGGGACGGCTTTCTCTACCATATGGTGCGGATCATGGCCGGGACGCTGATAGAGGCGGGGCTCCATGAGCGGAGCGCCGAATCGGTCAGGGAGGTTCTTGAGAGCGGGGACCGCTCGCTGGCAGGATTTACCGCCCCGCCGCAGGGGCTGTTTCTGGCGGATGTGCGTTATTAAAATTCCACCTGCGCTAATCCAACGTCTCGCCTGCATTGCTATAAATGACATGCAGGCAAGTCATTGGATTGCAACCGCACAGGTGGAAAAATTTCCAAAGCATGCAATAAGATACGGTTTTGGTGCATTAAACAAGTAGAAAGGAATTCATGGTCCATGTTTTTGATGGGGATATTGACAGCCTTAGACGAGCCGGCCGCTTATGACAGGATGAGCGACGAGAAGCTGCTTTTACTGGTCGCCAAAGGGGATCAGGATGCATTTTTGCGGCTCTACCATAATACAGATAAGACGATATACGGCTTCATTTTATCCATAATGCGCAGCCCGCAGGATGCGGAGGAGGTCATGCAGGAGACGTATTTAAAGGTCTGGACCAGCGCGGGAAGCTACAAGTCGCAGGGAAAGCCCCTGGCCTGGATGTTTACCATCGCCAGAAATCTCTGTTATATGAAGTTCCGCGATCAGAAGCATGTGGCCGATATCGGCCTTGCCGATTTATCGGAGATGGAGACAGGGGAATTCTGTCCTCAGATTGAGGACGCGGCGGATAAGCTCGTGCTTCACGCCGCGCTCTGTATCCTCGGCGAGGAGGAACGGCAGATTGTGCTGTTACATACAACAGCGGGGATGAAGCACCGGGAGATCGCGGCGGCCTTGCAGCTTCCGCTTCCCACCGTACTGTCCAAGTACAATCGCGCCATGAAGAAACTGCAAAAACATTTGAGAGAGGAGGAAGGACATTGACCGATCATTCGGACCTTAAATGGAATAATGACGAGATAGCCGGGCATCTTCGATCGGCAGTGGAAGCCCTGACTCCGGATGTTCTGAGCAGGATTGATTTCACGACGCCCCAGGAGATTTACGCCGGGCCGTCAAAAACCGTAAGGCTTTACAGGAGGATGAGGACAGCCGCGCTCGCGGCGGCCGCGTGCCTGGCGCTGGCGGTCGTGAGCGGGGGCGTAGCGGGCTACCAGAACCGGAGAGTGGATTCCGTGATCGGGATCGACGTGAACCCCAGCATCGAGCTGTCCGTGAACCGGAGGGATAAGGTGCTGCGCGCAGAAGCATTGAACGCAGACGCCCGCGAGGTGCTTGACAACATGGATCTGGAGAATGTCGATCTGGATATTGCGGTGAACGCGCTGATAGGATCCATGGTGCGCCATGGCTATTTAGACGACCTGGACAATGCGATTCTGGTGACTGTGGCGAATAAGGATACGGAAAAAGCGGCTGTCCTGCGCCAGGATGTGGTGATTGACATCGAGGCGTCCTTGGAGGAGCACAAGGTACAGGCCGTGGTCTATGATCAGCAGGCCCTGGATAAAAGCGAGGTGCAGGAGCTGGCGCAGGAATACGGCATCTCCTACGGGAAGGCGTATTTCCTCTGGGAGCTGATCGAGGAAAATGATTTAAGCCATGAGGAGATGGAAGCCTTTTCCGGCATGACCATGGAAGAGATTGCCAGGGAGATCGCGGAGCGATCCTACAGCGTGCGCGGCGGCAATGAAGCGGACGCCGGGGCGCGGGAAGGCGGTGAAACCGGTATGGAATCCTCATTTGAGAGCCGTCCGTCCGCATCGCAGACGACATGGGAGGAGACGCCGGAGGCGTCCTCTGAGAGCGCGTCGCCGGAGCCGGGCAGCGCGGCGCAGGATACATCCGCGCCAGCGGAAAGCGCGTCGCAGACAGCCGCCACAGAGCCGGCCCTGACGCTCCCGGAAACTACGGAGAGCTTTGTGGAGGACGAGACAGGGGGAAAACGCGTCCGCATCGATTATGTGGACTTTGAGAACGGCTATTTAAACGTCATATTCCGTGAAAAGGTCAAGTGGAAAAATCCGACCATTTCCGTGACGGACGAGAACGGCCAGAGCTATCCGGCCCGCATTGAAGACACAGGCCCGGATTCCTGCGGAATCTCCGTCAAAGGGCTGGAGGGCGGACGGGACTACAGCTTCACGCTGGGCGGCGTGGCCGTGAGGGAAGGCGGCGCGACCGGAAGCGTCAGGGGCTATTTTGACACGCCTGACATCGCAGACGAGCTCCTGGAAAGCCAGGAGACGGAGGACGACGGGGAGGATGACGACGACGGCGGCAGGGAAAGCGGCGCCAGCCGTGAGGACGACGATAATGGGAGCGGGACAGACGTCTCCCGAGCGCCGTCGGATCCTTCCGGCTCGGACACGGAGGACGCGGCCCGGCCTGACGCGGCGCAGGGCGCAGAGCCGGAAGCGGGAACGCAGGAGCCGTCCGGAAGCGATGCGCCGGACAGCGCGCCCGGGGAGTCTTTATAATGCGCCCGGGGAGTCAGGACAGGGCTCCTGATACGAAAAAAAAGGGAACCAAAGCAGGAAGAATGGCGCTGTACGGCATGATGACAGCGCTGGCCTTCCTGTTCGGCTATGTGGAAAGCCTGATCCCCATCCATTTCGGCGCGCCGGGCGTAAAGCTGGGACTGGCGAACCTGGCGGCCATTGTGAGCCTCTATCTGCTCGGCGGGGCGGCGGCGGCAGGGATTTCGCTGGTCCGCGTGATCCTGACAGGATTTACCTTCGGAAACCTCTCTATGATGCTCTACGGGCTGGCAGGCGCGGCCCTCAGCCTTCTCGTTATGTCCATCCTGAAGAAAACGGATCGTTTCGGGTGCGTCGGCGTCAGCGTAGCCGGCGGCGCGGCGCACAATATCGGCCAGATCGCGGTGGCGTGCCTGGTTCTGGAGAGCGCAAGCCTTCTGTACTACCTTCCGGCGCTTCTGGCGGCTGGCACGGCGGCGGGCTGTGTGATAGGCTGCCTGGGAGGGATCGTGGTGGAACGGCTCTCGCGGTATTCCTCATTCCTGTAAGAAAGCAGATGTAAATCCCCCTGATTTGTGCTATACTGTAAAAAATGGTAACAGTTCAGGCAGGTCTGCGCGCCTGCTGCGTTGACCGTACGGAAACGTGGCGGCAGCAGGCGTATGTCCCATCGCGAAGCGATTTCCACGGGCAGATGCCGTAACAGTTCAGGTTGTCTGAACTGTTACAAAAAATGAATCACTGTAACCATCCCCCCGGACAGTCTGCGAATGGCGTTCTAACCTGCGCGGCCCGCCGGACGGTTACAATTCCTTACTATTACAGCCCATAACAGGAGGAGCAAAATGGTTTACGGAGCAATCAAAAAATTAATCCAATACGGCCTCGGCACAGGTCTGATTACAGAGCGGGATCGGATCTATGCCACTAACCAGATCCTTGACGTTCTTCACATGGATGAGTACGAAGAGCCGCAAGCGGAATGCGGCGAGGTGAATTTGGAGGAGACGCTTAAAGAGCTGATGGATTACGCCCACGCAGAGGGGGTTCTTCCGGAAGACAGCATCGCCTACCGGGATTTATTTGATACCAGGCTCATGAACTGCCTGATGCCAAGGCCAGGCGAGGTGACGGATCGTTTTTGGGAGATCTACCGCACGCAGTCGCCCCGGGCCGCCACGGATTACTACTATAAGCTGAGCCAGGATTCGGATTATATCCGCCGCTACCGCGTCTGCCGCGATATGAAATGGACAGTGGAGACAAAGTACGGCGAGCTGGATATCACAGTCAATTTATCCAAGCCGGAAAAGGATCCGGCGGCCATTGCTGCGGCGAAGCTGGCGAAGCAGAGCGGGTATCCCAAGTGTCTTCTGTGCATGGAAAATGAGGGCTACGCGGGCCGCTTAAACCATCCGGCCAGAAATAACCACCGCATCATTCCGCTCACAATCAACAAGAGCCAGTGGGGCTTCCAGTATTCTCCGTATGTTTATTACAATGAGCACTGCATTGTATTTAACGGGATGCACACGCCGATGAAGATTGAGAAGGCGGCGTTTATTAAGCTCTTTGATTTTGTAAAGCTGTTCCCGCACTATTTCCTGGGCTCAAACGCGGATCTGCCGATTGTGGGCGGATCGATTTTAAGCCATGATCATTTCCAGGGTGGGAATTATACATTTGCCATGGCCAAAGCGCCTGTCGAAGCGCATTATGCAAACGATGAATTTCCGGATGTGGAGGCGGGAATTGTGTACTGGCCCATGTCCGTGCTCCGGACAAGGGCCAAGGATCCGGACCGCCTGATCGAGCTGGGCGACAGGATTTTATCCGCCTGGAGAAGCTACACGGACGAGGAGGCCTTTATCTATGCAGAGACGGACGGAGAGCCGCACAATACGATCACACCCATTGCCAGAAAGAACGGGGAGTTTTACGAGCTGGATCTGGTGCTGCGCAATAACATCACGACAGAGGAATTCCCGCTGGGCGTTTACCACCCCCATCAGGAGCTTCATCACATCAAGAAGGAGAACATCGGCCTGATTGAGGTGATGGGCCTGGCGGTGCTTCCCTCAAGGCTTAAGGAGGAGCTGGCCGCTCTGGGGGAGGCGATCGTAAAAGGCGCGGATATCAGGAAAAATCCGGAGCTTGTAAAGCATGCGGACTGGGTGGAGGAATTTCTTCCCCAATATGAGAAGATCACAGCGGACAATGTGGATGAGATTCTCAAAAAAGAGGTGGGCCTTGTATTTGAGAGAGTATTGGAGGACGCGGGCGTTTATAAGTGTAACGCCGAGGGAAGAGAGGCGTTTGGGCGCTTTTTAAGGAGCGCCGGCTTCCGGAAAGCTTAGAGCGTGTGTTAAAAGTAAAAGGAACCGTTCCGACCGGCGCGCCTGCTGCGCATATGTGTCTGAACGGTTCTTTTTGCCGCTGCCAGCCAGCCCGATTGCGCCGGGATGTACAGAGGCTGGTCCTGAATCAGCCTCTGTACATCCCGTCCGGCTGGTATGCATGCTGCATAAAAGCAGCGATTCCGTCCGGCGTTGTCTGAACCGTTAAATCTGCGGATTCAATGTGAGTATGCCTGCCGTCCGGTACGCAAGGGGTGTCGCCGCAGATCTGCGGCAGCGTTTCTGCTTCGGAATGATCTTCCGGAATTTGATCCGCAGATTCGCTTGCAGATGTATGATAAGGAGTTTGGTTTCCCAGTCCGGCAGCGCTTGAATGGCCGATTTGTTCATTACAAAATCAGTGAAATAAAATGCTGCGATAAATACTTAAAAAAACAAATCTGAAACGAAAATACGCTCATAAAGTGAATCATATTTTACAATTTTACTGTAACATATCCCTAATGGAAGATCAATGATTTATGAAAAACCCATAAAAAAATTGTGCATTATATCTATTTTATTAAAAGGCTTTTTGGCTATATGGTATTTTTGTTTTATAAATCATGAAATAAAGAACGGCTTTTAGCCATTGAATCTATTTCCGCGGGGGGTTACATACGGCCTGCCTCTGTAAAAATTGCTTGCATGAAACCGCTCTGTATGCTATAGTAGAACAGTCAAAAAACACGCTGATCGGATTCTTAAGGACGGTGCCCCGTATTTTTACATGAGCGGAGTCCCAGAGGAAGCATGAGATGACAGCGGAAGAACAACCAAAACGGAGGAAAAGAGATATGAGCGTTATTTCAATGAAGCAGTTACTGGAAGCAGGAGTACATTTTGGACATCAGACCAGAAGATGGAACCCCAAGATGGCGCCGTATATTTACACAGAGAGAAACGGAATCCACATTATTGATTTACAGAAATCTGTAGTCAAGGTGGACGAGGCGTATAAGGCAGTCGCAGATATCACGGCTGACGGAGGTACGATTCTGTTTGTCGGCACCAAGAAGCAGGCGCAGGATGCGATCCGCACAGAGGCTGAGAGATGCGGTATGTTCTATGTAAATGAGAGATGGCTGGGCGGCATGCTGACCAACTTTAAGACGATCCAGAGCCGTATCGGCAGATTAAAACAGATTGAGGCCATGTCCGAGGACGGAACCTTTGATGTTCTTCCCAAGAAGGAAGTTATCGCTCTGAAGAAGGAGTGGGAGAAGCTGGAGAAGAACCTTGGCGGTATCAAGGAGATGAAGAGAATCCCGGATGCCATCTTTGTTGTGGATCCGAAGAAGGAGAGAATCTGTGTTCAGGAAGCTCACACGCTCGGCATTCCGCTGATCGGCATCATTGACACCAACTGCGATCCGGAAGAATTAGATTATGTGATTCCGGGCAATGACGATGCGATCCGCGCGGTTAAGCTCATCGTATCCAGAATGGCGGACGCTGTGATCGAGGCAAGACAGGGCGAAGCGGAGGCTGACGGATTCAACGGCGAGATGGACGCGGATTCCGAGCAGAACGTATAAGAGCCGGTATCCGGCGGGGCATGTCAGTGAATAATTCGATATGACGGAAGGCCCTGAGATTTAGATAATATAGAGTTGAACCTGTTAAATGGCAGCACAATCCGGCGCGGGCCTTTCCTCGCCGGAAAACAGAATAGTTACGGAGGGATTGAAAATGGCAGCAGTGACAGCCGCAATGGTAAAAGAGTTACGTGAGATGACAGGAGCCGGTATGATGGACTGCAAGAAAGCTCTTGCAGCTACAGACGCCGATATGGATAAAGCAGTTGAGTTTTTAAGAGAAAAGGGCCTCGCAGGCGCCGCTAAAAAGGCGGGACGTATCGCGGCAGAGGGTATTGTTATGACAACGCTGTCTTCTGATGAGAAGAAGGCGGTTGTCGTAGAGGTAAACGCTGAGACGGATTTCGTTGCAAAGAACGAAAAATTCCAGAGCTATGTTGCAGATGTTGCAGCCCAGGCGCTGAACACAACAGCAGCGGATATCGACGCGTTTCTGGCTGAAAAGTGGGAAAAAGATCCGTCCCTGACCGTGGCGGAAGCGCTTTCCTCCCAGATCTCTGTCATCGGCGAGAACATGAAGATCAGAAGATTTTCACAGCTCGAAGAGGCGAACGGCTTTATTGCCTCCTATATCCACGCTGGCGGAAAGATCGGCGTGTTAGTGGATGTGGAGACAGATGTTGTCAATGACGCGGTAAAGGAGATGGCTAAAAATGTGGCCATGCAGGCCGCTGCCTTAAAGCCGCTGTACACAAACCGCGACGAGGTGGACGCTGATTACATCGAAAAAGAGAAAGAGATTCTCACAGCAGCCGCTAAAAACGAAAAGCCGGATGCGAACGACAAGATCATCAGCGGTATGGTGATGGGCCGTATCAATAAAGAGTTAAAGGAAATCTGCCTTCTGGATCAGGTATATGTAAAGGCGGAAGACGGAAAACAGAGCGTAGGTCAGTATGTTGCCGCAGTGGCAAAGGCCAATGGCGCGAAGATTGCTGTAAAGAAATTCCTTCGCTTTGAGACGGGCGAGGGCCTGGAGAAGAAGGAAGAGAACTTCGCGGAGGAAGTGGCGAAGCAGATGGGAATGTAAGCCCTGAACCCTGAAAATTTAACATGATATGAAAAAGGCCCCAAAAGCCTTGTAAATTCCCGATTGATCGGAGAATGCAAGGTGTTTTGGGGCTTTTTGCGTGTTTTTGAAAAAGCCGCAAAATACCGTATAAAACCGTCTGAAATCACTTCAACTTGAGTATTACTCAAACTACTTGTTGAGTAAAATGAGTATCTTAAATCTTTAGCGAAGTTTACTCAAATTATTAAAAACCACATCGTTACCTTCAAAAAAAGAAAAGGAAAATAAAGAATATGAATGAAGAGAAAACGATTTATTCAAGTATGGAGCATAAGGACTTTTTTGTTCGGTCATTGAAGCGGTGCAGATATCAGGATGTCTATCATGCTGCGCTGGTGTACTGTCTGGGAATCGACAGAGATACAAGGGATCATGTAAATGAAATCTATGATTTCAAGACTGGGTTGGTGAAGACAGAGTGTCTTCATGATGGATGGCAAACTTCTGGGAGTAAGAAAATTGTCCGAATGGCTTATAACTTATATAACAATGGTAAGCGATGAATAACCCACCGTTCCACAGGAACTTGATTTTGCTCTATAATGGTATCAGCTTGGAGCGGATGTCCACATCAGTTCTTGATAAAGTAGCCCGGCAGCCGTTTATTGCTTTTCCTGCGGCTCCACTACTGCCATCCATTCCAAAAATAATAATCAGGAGATGATGCTATGTCAGAGAAAAAGAAAACCCGCAGTGACCAGGAATGGCTGGAGCTGATCCAGGAATGCCGCACGAGCGGCCTGCCTGACAGAGAATGGTGCCGGCTGCATTCCATATCCATAAAAACATTTCATAACAAAGTTTCAGACCTAAAGAAAAAATCCTGTATAATACCAGATCCGCAGGCGGCCCCATCCAGGCAGATGCACGAAGTGGTTCCACTGGAGCTGGGCAGCAGCCCTGTCCCTGATCCAGGCTGCGCTGCAAGTGATACGCTGCCGGTTCCAGCAGCCCATGCTGCCATCACGGTCAGGATGCCGGGGTACAGCATTGAAATTGCAGACGGTGCTTCAGAAGATACCATACGGAATACGCTTCTGGCGCTGGGGAGGCTGTGCTGTTAGGTGCATTGTCCAGTGACACGAAAGTTTATATCGTCACTGGATGCACCGATATGCGGCGCAGCTTTGACGGCCTTATGTCCCTGATCCGGGACACTTACCAGATGGACCCTTATTCGGACGCCCTTTATCTGTTCTGCGGCCGGAAAAGAAATACGCTCAAGGCCCTGTACTTTGACCAGACGGGGTTCGTGCTCTGCACAAAACGCCTAGACAATGGAAAATTCCAGTGGCCGCGGGACGCTTCGCAAGTAAGGCCGCTTACCCGCCAGCAGCTGCGATGGCTTCTGGAAGGACTCTCCATCTGCCAGCCAAAGGCGGTGCAGCCTTCCGGCAGGAAGGACTTCTGAACTTTTGTGCATTATGTAGAAATTTAAAAATTTATTTTCCAGCGCCGCAAGCCGCCAGGGAATGTTATCCACGACGCTGTTTTTTTCCGGGATGCTGTCCACGCATAACGCAGCGCCAGGCCGCAAAACTGTGGATAACCTGCATGAAAAATGCTGTTTTTAAGCCTTTTTCCTGTATCTGGCGGCAGTTTCCAGTCCGTCATTGTGCCTATCGCGCAGGTATGGTCGGTTTGATTTCATCCCCGCGTTTCCTTATAATGTAAGTAAATGGAAACACGGAGGGTACACATGCCAGTTAATATGGAAGACTATATCCGGCTGCTGGAAACAATGGTGGAACAGCAGAAAATACATATACAGTCCCAGGACGCACGAATCCTGGAGCAGGAGCAGGCCATAGCACAACTGCGCGCCCTTGTGGATGAACTGCGCCTTTTAAAGTCCGGCCTGGAGGAAACGCTTGAAGAATTTAAGCGCCAGCTGTTCGGCACAAAAAGCGAGAAGACAAAAACTTCGCCAGCCAGTTGCGGGGATGAACCGGAAAACCCGCCTGCAAAAACAACGGTGAAAGAACACACCCGGACGAAAAAGAAGAAAGCCGCGAGGGATGAGCGTTATGCGGACATCCCTGTCCGCGATGTCATAATCCCTGTCCCGGATAAGGACCGGCTCTGCCCGTACTGCAATGCGCAAATGATCCTGCTTGGGTATAAACAAGTCCGCACAGAACTGCGCATAACCCCGGCAAAAGTGGAGCGTGTCCGCTATATGCAGGAAGAACTGATCTGCCCGGAATGCCGTAAAGACGGCGACGGCACAATCGTGCAGGCGCAGACGCCTGTACCTCTTATGGCACACAGCCCGGCGTCGCCGTCTGTTGTTGCGTACGTCATGTTTGATAAAAGTTTCGTAAGCGTCCCATACTACCGCCAGGAGGCCTGCATGGCCCAGCTTGGATTGGAACTGCCGCGTGAAACCATGGCGAACTGGTACATAAAATGTGCCATGGAATATTTCCAGCCGGTATATGACCATATGCACCGGCTTCTCCTGCAGAGGGATATTATCCATGCGGATGAAACAACCTGTCAGGTGCTGCGCGAAAAGGGGAAAGCCGCAAAAGCCACATCCTACATGTGGATGTATTTGAGCGGGAGCGACGGCCTGGCGCCAATCGTGCTCTATGAATACCAGGCGGGGCGCAGCGGCGTTTTCCCAAAGGCTTTCCTGGAAGGTTTCTCCGGCATCGTGCAGTGCGATGGGTACAGCGGCTATAACCAGATAGAGGATGTGGTCCTTGCCATATGCCCTGCGCACTGCCGCAGAAAATTTTACGAAGCCCTCCCGGCAAAACGGCAGAAAAAACTGAAGCTGCTGGACATAAATTCAGAAACGGAAGTAAAAGACATCGAGCTTCCAGGTCCGGAACAGATGAAAAGTATGATTCCGGCTGAGATCGGGCTCGTGTTTTTCAACAAGCTCTTTTTCATTGAAAAAGGGCTCAAAGGCATGGAACCAGAAAAGCGACGGGAAAAACGCCTGGAAAAGGAGGCGCCTGTCTGGGAAAAGTTCTGGACATGGATTGAAACGCTAAAACCGCTTGGCGGCAGCAAGCTGGAAAAAGCCGTCAATTATTCAGTAAACCACAGAGAGACACTGCAGAGCTATATGCTGGACGGCAGATGCGAACTTTCTAATAATAAAGCCGAACGCTGCGCGAAATCCTATGCGATTGGCAGGAAGAACTCTCTGTTCCACGCATCTGTCGCCGGGGCAGAAGCAACCGCGCTTGTTTACAGTATAATAGAGACCGCAAAAGCGAATAAGCTGAATGTATTCCAATACCTTTATGTCCTGCTGCTGTACATGTCTGAGCATAAAGAGGATCCTGATGCAGTTAAAACGCTTCTTCCGTGGAGTGATTTTATCAAAGAACGCTGCACAGGACTGATCGATGTTGAAACGATAACACCTGAAAACAAACCTCAATTGCCAATATAGACTATTTTACACCTAAACGGAACATATGTGGAACGGTAGGTTATTCATCGCTTACGTTTTATCAACGGAAACCGGAGACGAAAGCTGAAAAAGCGGATTTTTTTAAACGGCTTAAGGAAGCTGGGTTCTATGGGACGGGTATTGAGTTTGAGAAGGATTCTGTAATGGTGCTCCTGGTTACCTGCAGCTATCAGGAACGGAATGGGAGGTTTGTCGTGGCAGGGATTGAGAGTGACAAGTAGATGTTATGATGTTAACTGTATCCGGACGTTTCTTGTGAGCAGTATGCAGGTGCCTTTTCTCTGGAAGTGTATATGACTGGGGGACAGATGGCTGGTTTCCGCGGGCAGTCAGGATTCATAGAAATGTGCCGCTATAAATTAAAATGATGGCAGATTGCAGAAAGGGCATTGTACTTTAGGGAAAATGTGCTTTATAATCATGCCCATACAGAAAATAACAAAAAGAGAGGGGAATAGGAATGGAATTTGTCACATTAACGAATAAAGTAAAAATGCCTATGGAAGGGTTCGGTGTGTTTCAGGTGCGGGATAAGGAGGAATGCAGGAGGTCGGTGCTGGATGCCATCCGCACCGGATACCGCCTGATTGACACGGCGGCCTCCTACACCAACGAGGACGCCGTGGGAGAAGCGGTCCGTGATGCTATCGCGGAAGGAATCTGTACCAGGGAAGAGCTCTTTATTACTTCCAAGATGTGGGTGCAGGATATGGAAAATTATGAGACGGCCAAAAGGGCTATTGACGCTTCTTTGGAAAAGTCAGGGCTGGAATACTTAGATCTCTACCTTCTGCACCAGGCCATGAAGGATTATTTCAGCGCCTGGAGGGCCATGGAGGATGCTTACAGGGAGGGCAAATTAAAGGCTATTGGAGTGTCCAATTTTTATCCCCACGTGCTGACCAACTTCTGCGAGACCGTGAAGATCAGGCCCATGGTCAACCAGGTGGAGCTGCACCCTTATTACACCCAGGAGAAGGCTTTGGAGACCATGGCTTACTATGACGTGGTGCCGGAAGCCTGGGCGCCTCTTGGGGGAGGGCGCTATAAGCCCTTTGAAAATGAGATGTTAAAAGAAATCGCGGCAACACATGGGAAGACCATAGGACAGGTAATCCTGCGGTGGAATGTGCAGAGAGGCGTGGTGGTCATCCCCAAGTCCACCCATAAGGAGCGCATAGAGGAGAACTTCGACATCTGGGATTTTACCTTGAGTAAAGAGGAGATGGAGCGAATCTCTTCTCTGGACATGGGATACGTGGGTACGGCGGTGAAACATTTTGATCCGGAGTTTGTCCGTATGTGCAACGGGAGGAAGATCCATGACTGATACAGGCATTGTTTTAAACAACAGGGTCACAATGCCCCGGCTGGGCTTTGGGACCATCGGCCAGACCGGAAGCCAGATTGTGGAGAATGTGGCGTTTGCCTTAAACCACGGCTATGACCTGATTGATACGGCCAACCGCTACGGCAACGAGGCGGAAGTGGGGGAGGGCTTAAAGAGATCGGGACGGAAACGGGAGGAATATTTTCTGGAGACGAAACTGGGGCCGACGTTGTATGAACAGGATCACGCTGTTGACGACACGCTGAAAAGGCTCCAGGTGGATTACATCGACCTGATGATCCTGCACCATCCGGTGAACAACTACGGGTATGCCTACAAAATGCTGGAGAAAGCTTACAGGGAAGGCAAATTGAGAGCCATCGGCCTGTCAAACTTTCCTGTGGAAAAGATAGAAGAAATCCTGGAACAGTGTGAGGTAAGGCCCATGGTCATGCAGGCGGAATGCCACCCGTACTATCCGGCGGAGCAGGTGAAGCCTTTTCTTGACGAAAACGGCATTGTGCTGCAGTCCTGGTTTCCCTTAGGGCATGGCAACGCGGATATGCTTGGGGACCCGGTGTTTCTGGCGCTGGCTGACAAGTACAAAAAGTCGCCGGCCCAGATTATCCTGCGGTGGCATATGCAGATGGGACTGGGAGCGGTTCCGGGCAGCAGGTCTAAGGAACATATAGAGGAAAACGGGAATCTGTTTGATTTCGCGCTCCTGAAGGAGGAGATGGAACAGATTGCCGGCGTCAACAAACACAGGCCGTTCTATCAGGTGACGGCGGAGTCCCTGGAGAGAATGGCAACGACAAAATGCAGGTTTGAAGAGGAATGAGAAAATTGCCGGAGTAAATCCTACAGCGAGGCGAACAGCGCCGAGAATTCTTTCTTTTTATCATTCCTGCACACAAGATAATAGGTCACGGATGCCTCCTCGTCTGAGATGGGGACTGTCACACGGCCGGAGGCTGTTTCAATGTATTTTTCCGAGAGATCCGTGATAAAGGAAGGCAGGGTGGAAGACTCCACCAGTTCGTTGAAACTGAAACGGTCATACTGGGTGAGAAAACGGGAATCCGGCATTTTTTCCCTGTGGAGAAGGTCCCAGAAACCGATGTCAGACATGAGGAGCATATTTTCTCCGTTCATCTCCTGAAAGGACAGGCTCTTTCGCCTGGCGTACTTGTGGCCTTTGGGCAGGGAGAAGGAGAGCTTCTCCCTGCCGCATTCTTTTACATAATAGAGGCCGTCCTTAGGCTGTCTATGGACCACTGCCAGATGGTACACGTGATTTTCCAGGTCTTTTAACAGCCGCTCTTCGTCCTTCAGTTCGGTCTGCAGGGTCATATGGGGATAAAGGTTGGAGATCAGCGGTGTAAGGAGCCAGGCCGGGGCGGGAGCGCACAGACCCAGAGTGATGGTGCGGTTCCTTCTGTCATAGTCTCTGGCCTTTGCCACCAGCAGGTCCGCGTCTTCCAGAAGTTTCTTTGTAAGCTCCAGCACATACATTCCGTTTTCATTCAGTTCCAGCTTGTTTTTCTGGCGCAGAAAGAGGGAGATGCCCAAATCTTCCTCCAGCTTTTTCATATTGCGGCTTAAGGCGGGTTGGGAGAGATGGAGCGTTTCGGAGGCTTCCGACAGTGTTCCGGCCTTTGCGAAGGCCAGGAACTGCCGAAGTTCATAGAGTTCGATCATGGCAGGTCCTTTCAGTATAAATAGAATTTATAATTGTATTCCTTATCGACATTGTACTTTATTGGAAATATCCGTTATAATACCAACAGAGGCAAAGGAAAATGGTATGAGAGCAACGAATCAAAGTATCAGTTATGATCATAGCAGAAAGGGACAAGATTTTCAATAGCAAAGGGGCTTTGGGGCGTGAGAATTTATTGACAGATATAGGAGGGAGAAGGATATGGTATTTTATTTTACGGGTACAGGCAACAGCCTGTATGTGGCAAAGCAGTTAGAGGAAAAACGAATCAGTATTCCCCAGGCAATCCATGAGGAGGAACTGGTTTTTGAAGGGGATACCATTGGGGTGGTCTGCCCCCTGTACGGCCATGAGATGCCTGCCATGGTGAAGGAATTTTTGAGGAGAGCCGTGTTTCGGACGGAGTATTTTTACCTGGTCCTGACTTATGGAAAGAGGCATGGGGGAGGGGCGGAGCTTGCCAAAGAGTTTTTGGATTCTTGCCAAAGACAAGCGGATTATATCAACACCATTATTATGGTGGATAATTACCTGCCGGGGTTTGACATGGAGGAGCAGCTGGCCATCAATCCGGAGAAGAAGGTGGAGGAACACATAGAGGCCATCCGGCGGGATATTGCCGCCAGGAAGCGCTTTATACAGCCGGCAACGGAGGAGGACCGGGGATGGCACAGGGCTTTTATAGAGAGAACGGCAGGAGAACCGAAAAAACTCTGGAAAAATCTTTATGAGGTGACCGGGGATTGTATCGGCTGCGGGGTCTGTACCAGAGTCTGTCCCGGGGGCTGTATCCGTGTGGAGAATCAGAAAGCTGTGAATACGGGAGAAAACTGCCAGGTATGCATGGCATGTATCCACCACTGTCCAAAGAATGCTATCCGGCTGACCATTCCGGAAAAGAATCCGGACAAACGTTATCATAACGAATTCATCCGCCTGACGGAGATTGTGGAGGCAAACAATCAGCATAGGGGGTGAAAAATTTTCGGAGTTTAGAAATAGTTTATCAAATTGTTAGACATTTGTTAGGAATATCTGGTAAACTGTTTCTTATTAATACTGCTGAAAGATCAAGAATGCAAAGGAGTGCCTGCCTTATGTATAATCCACAGCTGGACACATTTCTCCATGTGGCGGACGCAGGCAGCTTTAACAAAGCTGCCGAGGAATCCTATATTACCCCTACTGCGGTCATCAAACAGATCAACCTTCTGGAGGCCTCTCTTGGTGTCAAATTATTTGAGAGGACTCACAGGGGGCTGATTTTGACAAAAGCAGGAAAATCCTTGTATCAGGATACGAAATATGTGATTCAGTATTGCCGGGATTCTGTCACAAGAGCGAAGAACGCCATGCAGGAGGATACCAAGGTGATCCGGATCGGCAGTTCCCCCATGACGCCGGCCCAGCTTCTTATGCAGCTGTGGCCTAAGATACAGACCCATTGTCCGGACATGAAATTCCAGATCATTCCGTTTGAGAATACGCCGGAAAACGCCAGGGAGATCCTGGGAAATTTAGGAAAGAACATTGATGTGGTGGGAGGGATTTTTGACGAAACCATGCTGGAGCTGCGGCGCTGCGCGGGATTGGAGCTGTCCCGTGAGCCCTTTTGCTGCGCGGTTTCCATTCACCACAGGCTTGCGGAAAAGGACAGGATTAAGCCGGAAGACCTGTATGGGGAAAACCTGATGCTTATGCGCCGGGATTGGAGCCATTATGTGGACCGGCTTCGGGACGACATCTGGCAGAACCACAGCCGGATCCATATTGTGGACTTTGATTTTTACAGTATGGAGGCTTTTAACCGATGTGAGAACAGCAATGACGTTCTGCTTGCCATACCGGGATGGGCCAGCGTACATCCGCTTTTGAAGGTGATCCCGGTGGACTGGGAACACAGCATTCCCTTCGGCCTGCTCCATGCTCCCCAGCCTTCCGGGATTGTGAAACAGTTTCTGGAGGCAGTGAAGGCGGCGGTAGAGTAATTTGTGTCTGCTTTACAGTACGGCCGGGAACGGAGGCATTCATCTCTGAGCTGAATGCAGGGGGAATGGATTAAGCAAATAAAAAATGATCAGGAAAGGAACCGAATACCGAAAGGTATTTTGGTTCTTTTTTTGTCCGGATTTTCTGAATCAAGTTATAACCATTAAGTATCAACTGATGAACAAAGGGAGACTTCTCCTCATGGTGCGACTTATTTATAATTGACACAGGTAAGGGGACGCGATAACAGGAAGGAATGGTGAAGGGTGAACAATTTTATTTTTGAAAACGGGACAAAGGTATTTTTCGGGAGAGGCTGTGTGAAAGAATACCTGGCCTGTCTCACAAAGGGATACGGGGACACGGTCATGCTTGCCTATGGAGGCGGTTCGGTCAAAAAGAACGGGGTCTATGATGAAGTGGCGGCCATTTTAAATGGGGCGGGAAAAGAGATTGTGGAGTTTCCAGGCAT
Organism: Clostridiaceae bacterium; assembly: GCA_910575795.1. Classification (GTDB taxonomy): domain Bacteria; phylum Bacillota; class Clostridia; order Lachnospirales; family Lachnospiraceae; genus Otoolea; species Otoolea muris. Next base: position 49,105 of record CAJTGE010000020.1, read on the forward strand.
AATGGCCAATCCCACTTATGCCAAAGTCCTGGAGGGCGGGGAGCTGGCCAGAAAACATCATGTGGGCCTGATCCTTGGCGTGGGCGGCGGTTCGGTGATGGACTGCTGCAAAGCAATCTCCATGACTGTCCGGTATGAGGGGAACCTATGGGAAAACTTCTGGGCAAGGCCCGGAATCTTTGACTTTGAGCCTTTGCCTCTTGGGGTGGTGGCTACGGCGGCGGGAAGTGGAAGCGAATGCAATGGAAGATCAGTCATTACCAATGAAGCGTTGATGGTGAAGACCGGGCGGGACTATCCTAAATGTAATCCGAAGTTCGCCCTCATGGACCCGGTTTATACTTACAGCATTCCCCAATTCCAGATGATATGCAACGGATTTGCCGTCCTTTCCCACATCATGGAGAGTTATCTTGGAGGGCCGGATGAGGACAATGTTTCGGACGACCTTGCCGAGGCCCTTATGAAAAACGTGATCCGCAGTCTTCGCAGAGCAGTCAGGAATCCGGAGGACTATACGGCCAGAGGCAATCTGATGTGGGCTGGGGCAATGGCGGAAAACCGAATCATCAGACTGGGAAAGCCCGACCAGTTCCAGTGCCGTCAGATAGCGTATCAGCTTGAGGCGCACACGGGATGCAGCCACGGCGCCGGGCTGGCGGTGCTGCTGCCTGTGTACTGCCGTCACATTTATAAGAGCGGGCTGGCGAAGTTTAAGCGGTTTGCTGTGGAAGTGTGGGGGATTACGCCTGGGGAAAAGACGGAGGAAGAAATTGCCTGTGCCGGAATTGACGGGCTGGCGGATTTTATCCGGGAGATTGGGTTGCCCGCAGACTTGAGGGAATTGGGAGTTGATGAGAATACGGACTTAAGAGCCATTGCCGATTCCAGTGCCATGGTTTCCGGAAGCTGCCCAAGATTGACACAAGGGGAAATCCTTAGAATATTCCAGGAGTGTTATGGGGAGGACTGCTGAAAAACGGCTGTTTTCGCATGATTGCCGCAATAGGAACCCCGTGGTTTATACCGCAAGGTATATACTGGATAACGAATGATGACTTCTGCGGATCATAAGTATCCTTTATAATAAAGACAGATGAAAAAGAGGAGGAATTTAATTATGAAAGCATTACTTGTAAACGGAAGCCCAAGGAGAAACGGATGTACTTACACGGCGCTGACGGAGCTGGCGAAGACCTTGGAGGAAGAGGGGATTGAGGCGGAGATCGTCCATGTGGGAAATAAAGACATCCGGGGCTGTATTGCCTGCCGGAAATGCCACAGTCAGGGGGAGCAGGGAGGCAAGTGCGTATTTAACGATATCGTCAACGAGATTGCCCCCAAGCTGGCGGAAGCGGACGCCTTTGTCATCGGCTCCCCGGTTTATTTCGCTTCTCCAGCAGGCGGGGCCGTATCTTTTATGGACCGTCTGTTCTTCAGCACCCTGAATATTGACAAGACCATGAAAGTAGGCGCGGCGGTGGTATCCTGTCGGCGTGGAGGCAATACGGCCACTTTTGACATGCTGAATAAATACTTTACCATGTGCGGCATGCCGGTGGCGAGCAGCCAGTACTGGAATATGGTGCATGGCGGGACTCCGGAGGAGGTTTTAAAGGATGAGGAGGGCATGCAGACCATGCGGACGCTGGGACGCAATATGGCGTTTCTCATGAAGAGTATCCGGATGGGCAAGGAAAAAATGGGCCTTCCCCAGAAAGAACAGACGATCTTTACCAGCTTCCACCGTTAGAAAGGGGAGAACAATCAATGAAAACATGGCTGATTACAGGCTGTTCCACCGGTCTTGGGAGAAGTCTTGCCAAAGCGGCGCTGCAAAAAGGAGATAACGTGGTGGTAACAGCAAGGGATACAAAGAAACTGGAGGAGTTTGAGAAGGACTTTCCGCAGATGGCCCTGACCGTCCGCCTTGACGTGACGGATCTTTGTTCGGTCGCGGAGGCGGTTAAGGCGGCAAAAGAGAGGTTTGGCGGGATTGACGTGTTGGTCAATAATGCGGGCTATGGATACCGGGCAGCGGTTGAGGAGGGCGATCCGGAGGATACCAGGCGTCTGTTTGACACCAATTTCTGGGGGCCCGTGAACCTGATCAAAGCCGTACTTCCGGATATGAGGGCGAAAAAAAGCGGGGCCGTCATTAATATTTCGTCCATTGCCGCCCTCCGCACGGCGCCTGGGTCCGGTTATTACGCGGCTTCCAAATGCGCGCTGGAGGGAATGACAGAGGGACTTTACCTGGAGACGGCGCCTCTGGGGATTAAGGTTATGATTGTAGAACCGGGAGCTTTCCGCACGGATTTTGCCGGACGCTCCCTTACCCAGTCAAAGACCGCCATCGGCGATTACGGGGAGACGGCGGGAACGAGAAGGATTGAGAATGATAAGACCCATGGAACCCAGCCGGGGGACCCGGACAAGGGCGCCGGACTGATCATAGAGGCCATAGAGGCTGAGGATACGCCGCTGCGGCTGCTGTTAGGAAGGGATGCGGTGAAGGTGGCAGGCGCAGTTTTGGATAACCGTAAGAATGAGTATGATAAGTGGCGGGAGTTTAGCAGCCGGTCTGATTTTTAGATGGTATCAAACAAATAAAGTTGATTAAGATTTTTCCCGGCTGAGAGGCCTGGGATTTTAAGGAAAGGCGGATGATAAAAATGGAAAAGAGAACACTGGGAGCCAGCCAGCTGCGTGTCAATCCCGTTGGCCTGGGATGCATGGGATTCAGCCATGCGTCAGGAGATCCTACGGAGAAAAGCGCTGCAGTAAAGACCTTGAGAGAGGCATGTGAGATGGGCTATGATTTTTTGGACACAGCCGAGGCTTACACCGGAGTCAGCCCTGACGGCACGGTTTCCTGCAATGAAGAGCTTGTGGGCGAGGCGGTCAAAGGCATTCGGGACAAGGTGGTGATTGCCACAAAGATGGGTGTAAAGCATAATCAGGACCGTTCCTTAAGACTGGACAGCAGCCCGGAAACCATAAGAAAAAGTGTGGAGGAAAGCCTTAGGAAGCTGGGAACGGATTATATAGACCTGTATTATCAGCACCGGATCGATCCCAAAGTGGAGCCGGAAGCAGTGGCCGAGACCATGGGTCTGCTGATCAAAGAGGGAAAGATCCGCTATTGGGGAATTTCGGAGACTACAGAGGAATATCTCCGCAGGGCTCATGCCGTGTGTCCCGTTACAGCCATTGAAAACAGATACTCCATGATGGCAAGATGGCATGAGACGATTTTTCCCGTCTGCGAGGAACTGGATGTTGCCTATGTGGCTTTTTCTCCCATGGCGAACGGATTCCTGACGGGGAAGTACACGCCTGCCACAAAATTTGAGGGGAGCCAGGATTACCGGGCGGCTATGCCTCAGTACACCGAAGAAGGTTACGAAAAGGCGAAGGAGCTTTTGAATATGCTGACAAACATGGCGGAAGAAAAAAAGGCCACCATGGGCCAGCTGTCTCTTGCGTGGATGATCAACAAGAAGCCTTACATCGTTCCGATTCCGGGTTCCCGCAAGATAGAAAGACTGAGAGAGAACTTTGAGGCAGGCAATGTGGTTCTGACGCGGGAAGAGATTGCCATGATTGATTCCAGACTGGATACCATGGAGTTTGACGTATTCGGCGGCCACAGCGCTAAATAAAAAGATGATTGGAGGAATCGCTGATGGATTACGTAACTTTAAATAATGGAGTAAAAATGCCTGTGGCAGGGATTGGCACCTTTCTTTTGTCTCCTGACGAGGCGGAAGCTTCCTGCTTAAGCGCTCTTGGATGCGGATACCGTCTCATCGACACGGCCAACGCCTATGTCAATGAGAAGGCCGTAGGCCGGGCCATGAAAAAATCCGGTCTGGCCAGGCAGGAAATCTTTCTGGAGACCAAGCTGTGGCCCACGTTTTACAGCGATGAAAATGCTGTGGACGATACCTTGGAGCGCCTGGGCACGGACTATATTGACCTGATGCTTCTTCATCAAGCCGGCAGGCTGCTACCTGACCGGTTATCGTCTGCTGGAGAAAGCATACAAGGAGGGAAAGGTAAAAGCCATCGGTTTATCCAACTTTACCGAGGCTCAGATTGAGGAGATTATTGACGCCTGCGAGATCAAACCAGCCGTTCTGCAGACAGAGGTACATCCTTATGCCCAGGCGAAAGAACTTAAAAAGCTTCTTTCCAAGGCAGACATGGCCATTCAGGCATGGTATCCTCTGGGGCGTGGGGATAAGGTGCTCCTTGAGGAGCCGGTATTTACCAGCCTGGCAGAAAAATATAAAAAGACCAACGCTCAGATCATTCTGCGCTGGCATGTGCAGGCGGGAAATATCATCATTCCTGGTTCCAAGAATCCGGATCATATTAAGGCCAATCTGGATCTGTTCGACTTTGCGTTGACTAGGGAGGAGATGGCGGAGATTGAGGGCCTGGATCAGGAAAAGCACTATTATACCAGCACCCCGGAGAAGCTGAAGCAGTATGAGACGATGGTTCCGGCAGTGAATGCACAGAAATAAAGGTAGGAGGAAGGCAAATGCGAAGCATTTTTAGGATGCCTTCCGACGACTTGGCAGGTGCCGCAAAGCGGCGCGTGCCGTTACCTTGAAACGAGGAGGAAGGCAAATGGAATATGTAACATTGAGAAACGGCGTAAAAATGCCGATTTTGGGTTATGGTGTGTATCAGGTGACAAAAGAGGACTGTGAGCGGTGTGTTCTGGACGCCCTTCAGGCAGGGTATCGTTCCATTGATACAGCGCAGAGCTATTTTAATGAGGAAGAGGTGGGGAGCGCCATAAAGAAATCCGGGATTCCCAGAGAGGACATCTTCCTGACCAGCAAGGTATGGGTGGAACATTACGGCTATGAAGCGGCGAAAGCGTCTGTTCTTGAATCCATGAGAAAACTTCAGGTAGATTACATAGATCTTATGCTGCTGCACCAGCCTTTTAATGATTACTACGGGGCATACCGGGCTCTGGAAGATCTGTATAAGGAGGGCAGGCTGCGGGCCATCGGCGTTTCCAACTTCTATCCGGACCGTCTGGTCGATATTGCTTCTTTCACAGAGATTCCGCCTATGGTGAACCAGGTAGAGACCCATGTGCTGAACCAGCAGACAGAGGCAAAGCAGTGGATGGATAAATATGGGGTTCAGGCCGAGGCATGGGCGCCTTTCGGAGAGGGAAGGGGAGGCTTGTTTGAGAATCCTGTTTTGGCTGAGATCGGCGCAAAATATGGAAAGACTACAGCACAGGTGATGCTGCGGTGGAATATTCAGAGAGGGATTGTCGTACTCCCCAAATCTGTTCACAAAGACAGGATGGAGCAGAATCTCAATGTATTTGACTTTGTGCTGACTGATGAGGATATGGCGAGGATCGGGGCGCTGGATACAAAGACCAGTTCTTTCTTTTCCCATTATGATCCGGGGATGGTGGAGTGGTTTGTAAAAATGGTGGAAGAAAGAAAAAAACAGCATGACAGTTCTAAGGAAAAGAAAAACTGGTAAAGGGGAGGAAAAGCGGTTTCTTTTGAATTGAAAGAAGGAAAGCAGATAGAAGGGGGCGGCCTCTGGCTGCGCTATGTACCTAAAAACAGAAAAACAGAAAGTACAGGAGGTATGGCAGAATGAAACGGATTTGGAAACTGGTACTGGCAATTTGTGTGCTGACAATTGGTATGGCGTCCACTGCTTTTGCGGCGGGATGGACAACCGGGCAGGGAGCAAACAGCTCCAGATGGTGGTATGATCTGGGAAACGGGCAGTACTACGGGACTCCTACATCGGCGGTGGAGTGGCAGTGGCTGGACGGGAACAAGGACGGAATTGCAGAATGCTACGCTTTTGACAGGGAAGGATGGATGTACGCGGGAACCACTACGCCGGACGGGTATACGGTGAATGGGGACGGGGCATGGACTGTCAACGGTGCGGTACAGACTATGGCGGTAACTGCCGGATACGGCGGAACACGTGCTCAGGCGCAGCAGCCGGGGACAGCCGGAAAGAAAGTTCTGACCGCTTATTTTTCCAAGACAGGGACAACAAAGGAAGCGGCAGAGAAGATTCATTCCGTGGCCGGAGGAGATTTGTTTGAGATCAGGCCGGCAGTGGCTTACCCGTCAGGTTATCAGAGCACGGTGGATCAGGCAAGGAGAGAACTGGATCAGAACGCAAGGCCGGCGGTGGCTTCCCATGTGGAAAATATGAATGATTACGACATCATACTTGTGGGTTTCCCTATCTGGTGGCATACGACCCCTATGGTGGTCAACACATTTTTGGAGTCCTATGACTTGTCAGGCAAGACCATCCTTCCCTTCTGTACCAGCGGGGGCAGCGGGATTGAGGAAAGCATGGCAGGAGTCAGGGCTTCTGTGGGGAATGGAACTGTGGGAACCGGTCTTACAGCGAATTCTCTGACAGATGAACAGATCCGCAGCTGGCTTGCCGAAAACGGGCTGTAGGAAACAGGGGCTCTGCACCAGGCCGTGAAAGCTGCCCAGGAGTTTGTGCACATATGCAACGGAAGAAGGATTCACGGCCGATGGAGGGCAGGAGAAAAATTTCCTGATTGTTTAGACTTTTGTTATTGGTTTGTTAGGAATTCCTGATAGGATGGAAAAGAACAGATTCCGAGTACCATTCTTGTGAAGCTGTCATGGGTGCCGGGTGTGGGGATGGGCCCTGCACCTGGCACTTTTCTGTGGACTATTGATAGAAAGCATATCTGTCTGTGGGCAGGAGGAAAGGGTAAACAGGAGAACAGAGAGAACAAAATGACAATAAAAAACAAAATCAGGCTGTCCAATATCCTGATGTTGGTGATTCCCCTTGCCGTCACCATGGCGGCAGTGCTTTTGGGAAGGTGCAGCCTTATAGGAAACTACTGGCATTCCATTGAAGCCATGTACCAGGATGAAAACGGAATCCAGTCTGCCCAGAGCTTGATCTATACCTATCAGAAGGAACTTTGGGAAATCAACTGGGGAGACCGGGCAGAACGGGACAGGGCGGCGGGGGAGATACGTCAAAGCGACACCATGTATTATCTGGAAAAGAAGCTGACAAAGATGGGGTATTATTTTCAGGTAAGTAAAAACGGAACCGTCCTTTACTCAAATATTTCGGACAGGGACATGGAAATCGCCGTAAAGACGGCAGGAGATGCTCTTTTTACAGCCAAAAGCCTGACTGCCAGCCTGGACCATGCCTCCGTACTCAAAAATACCTTTGTCCACGAGGAAAAAGAATTTTCCATTATCGCCATCAACAACGGCCGGGAGAGATGTCAGGTAGAGTCCTATTTTCAAACTTACATAGTAAAATATGTAGGGATTCTTTTGGCTGTCTTTTTGGGGATAACCATGATGGTCAATGGGATTTTGTCCTGGTGGGTGTCAAAAAGCGTCCTGGCGCCTTTGAAAAAATTGAGCCAGGGAACCAGGCAGATTCGGGAAGGCAATCTGGATGTAGAGATTGATTACCATAAAAACGATGAATTCTACCAGGTGTGCCAGGATTTTGAGAAGATGCGAGCCTATCTGAAAGAGTCGGTAAGACAGCGGGTGGAAAATGAGAACCGGCGCAAGGAGATGATCAATGGGGTCTCTCATGATTTAAGGACGCCTCTTACTTCCATAGGAGGATATGTGGACGGCCTGATCGAGGGGATCGCCGATACCCCGCAGAAGGAGGAGCGTTATTTAAAAGCCATAAAAAGACGTGCCGGGGATCTGGAACGGCTGGTGAACAGCCTGTCTGACTATAACCGCCTGGAAAACGGACAGGCCAAATACCATATGGAGCGGGGAGACCTGAAGGTGTTTTTTGAACAGTATCTGTCCGCCTATAAAGAGGAGGCAGGGCAGAACCATGTGGAGATCTGTCTGGAGGCCCCGGACAGGGCGTATCCGCTGTTGTTTGACGGCAGTGAAATGAAACGGGTTGTTGATAATCTGTTTGCCAACACCATCCGTTACCGGACGAATATTCCGTCAAAAGTATGGATACGGATTTCTAAAAAACAACAGCAGGACAGAATACGGATCGAATTTCAGGATGACGGGCCGGGAGTTTTCGAGGAGTGCCTGCCAAGGCTGTTTGACATGTTTTATCGTACCGATGAAGCAAGAAGCCAGTCTGGCAGGGGAAGCGGCATTGGCCTTGCGGTAGTGAAAGAGATCATCACGGCCCACAAAGGGGAGGTAAGGGCAGAAAACAGGAAAGGCCTTGCCATTATTATGGAGCTGCCGGCAATGGCTGAAAGGGGACAGAAGATAAGTGGGAAGGAGGCTTCTGATTTTGGAGAAAGTACTGATCATTGAGGATGACGAACTGATTGCGGAGCTGGAGAGGGATTATCTGGAAGCAGGGGGCTTTCAGGTGGAAATTGCGCTGGACGGGACGACAGGACTCCAAAAAGCGCAGACGGAAGAGTATGGCACGGTTGTCCTGGATGTAATGCTTCCGGGGAAAAACGGGTTTGAGATCTGCAGGGAGCTTCGCAGGAATCAGGATCTGCCCATCATCATGGTGACGGCCCGCAGGGAAGATGTAGATAAGATCCGGGGACTGGGGCTGGGAGCGGACGACTATATGGTAAAACCCTTCAGCCCGGCGGAGCTGGTGGCCAGAGTGCGCTCCCACATTATGATTCACCAGCGCCTTCTGGAACGAAAAGAGGGGCGTAAGCCGACACAGCTGCTTATGGGAAATCTGAAAATCCTGCCGGAAGAAAGAAGGGTGTTTTTGGGGGAGGAAGAGATTGCATTGGCCAATAAGGAGTTTGAGCTTCTTCTGCTCATGGCCCAGAACCCGAATATTGCTTTTTCAAAAGAAACACTCTTTAACCGGATCTGGGGGATGGATTCTGTGGGGGCTACGGATACGGTCACCGTACATATCAACCGTCTGAGGCAGAAACTGGAGCGGAATTCGGCCAGTCCCAGAATGATTGAAACGGTGTGGGGCGTGGGATACCGGTTTAAGATCAATGTCTGAAGAACAACATAACACTTTTGGGTATAAACTGATGAACAAATCGAGACTTCTTTGGAGGTTTCGATTTTGTTATGATGAAATACATAAAAACAATTAAGAAACAGGTGGCTTATAATGAAACGGATAAAAGCAGCGGCGCTGCTTGGTATGTGCATGGCAGTTTTTACAGCCTGCAGAGGAAAAGCAGACGTCAACTCTGTCAGCGAACTGGAACAGGGAATCCAGGCAGTGGAGGAAGCGGTCAATGCAGAAAGGAGTGAAATTTCGGTGCAGGATATAAAGAGCAGCCGGGAAGTCCGCGAAGGGACATCAGCCGACACCGTGGCCACACCGGAGGATTTCCCAATGGAGTACGATTATGGAAGCGGCCGTATCAGCGACTGGTCCAGAGAGGATATGCTTAAGAAGACGCCAAAGCCTAAGGGAAACGAAACCGTCCTGAATACAGTCCCAAACCCTGCCAAAATCCAGGCTCTCTATCTCTGGGAGGAGGGAAATGTGCCGGCAGTGACCAGGTTTACAGAGGACATGGACGGATATTTTGATGAGTGGGATTTCCGGCCTTACGTGACGGCGATTCCGGTCAGGGACGGAGTGAAGCCCAAAGGGGCCGTTGTCCTGATGGCAGGCGGGGCTTATCAGTTTCGGGGCAATTATACGGATTCCCTGCCAACGGCAGCGGCTTTGAGGGAATATGGATTCCAAACCTTTCTTGTGGATTACCGGCTGCGGCCTTACACCCAGGAGGAAGGGGCGCTGGATGTTGCCAGGGCGGTCCGGTTCATCCGCAAATATGCGGACGTGTACGGGATTGCCCCGGATAATATCGCGGTCATGGGCTTTTCAGCCGGGGGAATCCAGGCAGGGGAATTTCTCATGCACTACGATGAAATGGTGGATGGGACTAAGCTGGATGCTGATTATATTCCGGATGAACTGGACGACATCCCGGCCCACACTTCGGCAGCGGGAATGATCTATTCCTTTTACGGAAGATTAAGCGTGGGCAATATGGACCCGGACTGGCTTTCCAAAGGGGAACTGCCTCCCACCTTTTACGTCTATGGCACGGAAGACCCTTTTTACACCCAGTTTGAGGAGCAGTATGAGGTGATCAAAACTATGGGGATCGACACAGGAAGAATCGTGCTGAACAACTGGCCCCATGGGTTTGGCTCTGACGGCGGCTGGGTGGAGGATTACGCGCAGTGGCTGGAAGGAATCTTTCCGTCCGGCGGGGCGTTGGAAACAGCAGGCGAGGAGGGAATGGAACTGTTTACGCCTGAAACAAGGATACAGGATGTGATAGATGATCCGGCATTTGAAGGCTTTGGAAGACTGGTATTTCCGGTAGATTTAGGATTAGAGGGGACGTTGACTCTTAAGGAGGCGGGAAACCGCCTTGTGTGGTACAGCCATGTGAATCCAGAGCGGACGGTCTCCATTGTGAATGAGATGAAAGCCAGGGTACAGAGGGGTGAGAAGATTTTTTATGATATTTATACAGATGAGGAAAAGAAAAAGGATCCTTCCAAGGAGGATACGGGGCTGTTTTACTTTCGGGGCGATCCCGGTGAGAAGTTTGCGGTGGTAAATGCAGGCGGCGGTTTTATGTATGTGGCTGCCATGCACGACAGCTTTCCCCATATGCAGGAGCTGGCGAAGCAGGGGTATCACGCTTTTGCGCTGATCTACCGCCCCGGCGCCCAGACCGCCTGTGAGGATCTGGCCAGGGCAGTCGCTTTTATTCAGGAGCACGCAGAAGAGTTTCAGGTTCACAGGGAAGGGTATTCCCTGTGGGGAGGCTCTGCGGGGGCGAGAATGGCGGCATGGCTTGGTTCCTATGGAACGGCCGCTTTTGGGGAGAAGGAGTATCCGGCTCCGGGGGCGGTGATCATGCAGTATACGGGGCTGTCGGAAGTATATGGGAACGAGCCTCCCACCTATGCATGTGTAGGCGTCAATGACGGAATCGCTTCGTACAGAACCATGGAGCGCCGGATCAGGGGGATCAGGGCCAATGGGACTGCCGGGGAGATTGAAGTTTTTGACGGCCTTTCTCATGGCTTTGGCCTGGGGGAAGGAACCGTGGCGGAGGGATGGATCAACCGGGCTGTGGCGTTTTGGGAAGAGAACACAGATCAATAAAGCAGATACCTTTCGGTTGATACAGGGTAACAAAAAGTGACTTCTGTGTGTGGCAGAGAGTGGTTATAATGAATCTGCTGATTTTCGGCCCTTCTGCTCCGGTATCACAAATAATTTAAGAGAGAGGATATAAGACTATGAGAAAACAAACGTTAATGAGAATGGCAGCTATGGCTGCGGCAGGGATGGTCCTTATGACCGGCTGTGGGGGCAACGGTTCCCAGGCGGCCACGACAGCAGCGACAGCGGCTCCAGAGACGACACAGTCTTCTGAAACGACAGCTCCGGAAACAACCGAAGCGGAAACTACAGCTTTAGAGGAAGCCGGGGAGACGGATGTGCCTTTGGCGCCGGAGGGGGCGCTGGCTATCGCAAAGCAGGGGATGTTTTCTTCCGGCGGCACGGTTACGGAGCCGGTTGAGGGAGAGTATGATGAGACCCAGAACTGGCTGGATTCCACCAGGGCAGGGAATACCGCCCATGTAGACCATGCCAATGTGCTTTATCAGATTCCGGTCAATGATAATGGAAACCCCATTGTCTATCTTCATGGCTATGGACAGTCCAGGATGGGCTGGATGACTACGCCTGACGGGAGAGAGGGCTGGTCGGACATATTCCTGAAAAAAGGGCACAGCGCGTTTCTGGTGGACCAGCCCAGACGGGGAGAAGCAGGTTCCACAGCAGCCATGACTACGGACGGCATTGATACCTGGAGTGAGGATTCCAAGGAATATATGCCGGGCGACCAGGCGTGGTACACCCATTTTAGGATCGGGCGGGTGGCGCCGGAACGGTATGAGGGTTCCCAGTTCCCGGAGGGAGATGAGGCCCAGGATCAGTTTTTCCGCCAGATGACGCCCAACACCGGTTCCTATGATGAGGGAATGGACGGCCAGGCCCTTGGCTAGGTGATGGAAGATGTTTATGAGATGACGGGAAACAAGGCCATCTACATTACCCATTCCCAGGGAAGCAGGGTGGGGTGGGCTACCCCGGTAGAGAACATATCAGCGATTGTGGCTATTGAGCCAGGCGGAACTCCGGAGATCGGCTCGGAATATTACCAGAGACTTTTGGATGCGAAAATCCCCATTGCCGTTTACTTCGGCGACTACATTGAGAACGGACCGGAGGATATCCATTCCTCCCAGTTCTGGAAAAATGTAAAGGACGCGGCCTTTGCTTTTGCCGAAGCCTATAACGCGGACGGCGGAGACTGTACGGTTGTAGATCTGCCCCAGGAGGGAATCACGGGCAACAGCCATTTCATGTTTCAGGAAATGAATAATCAGGAGATTGCGGACCATATTGAAGCCTGGCTGGCAGAGAGAGGGCTGAACTAACACCAGGCATTCGTTATCTTTTGACAGAGACAGAAAGAGAGGAAAAATCGAAATGAGTATTTTATTTATCAACGGAAGTCCCAACAAGAACGGAAATACAGCGGCTCTGGCAGCCGCGCTTCTGAAAGGGAAGGAGTATGAGACGCTGAATCTGACTGAGTACCGGATTGGAAGTTATGGACAGGCTTTTGAGGACGACCAGCTGAACCAGGTGACCGCAAAGATGAAGGAAGCCCATGTGATCGTAGTCGGTTCCCCGCTGTACTGGCACAATATCTGCGGCTCTGTGCGGAATGTACTGGACCGGTTTTATGGCCTGATGGAATACGGGGAGCTTTCGGGAAGGACCCTTTACTTTTTATTCCAGGGCGCGTCACCGGAGAAGTGGATGATGGAGGCCGGAGAATATACCATGAAGCGTTTTGCGGCGCTTTATGGTATGGAGTACGGTGGGATGGCCACAAACAAAGGCGAGGCGGATAAGCTGGGAAAAGGCATTTGAGAATCCGCAGACAGGAGTTTGAGACAGCAGGGGATTAAGAGAAGGGAGACAACAGGAGATGAAATTTAAAATCATAAGCAAAGGCGCGGCGGTATTTCTGGTTTCCGGGTTATTAGCGGGCTGCGGCAGCCAGACACAGGAGACTCTTGTGAGTCAGACTAAAGCCATGCAGTCAGAGTCTGTGAGTGAGGCAAAAAACGTTTCGGGTACGGAAGCAGCTCCAGAGGAGAGTGTAGAGGCAGAGGAGAATGGGGAGACTGTTACAGCAGAGAGTGTCCGGACCAACGGCGGCGAGGTGATTGGGCTTTCCGCATTGGAACATCAGGATAAAGGCGGGGAATCGGCTGTGTATTTCACATCGGATATCAGTTCTCAGGCTATGGTGGATATATACGCGGCTCTTGGCGCGGAGCTTACCGGTGACAAGATTGCTGTGAAGCTGTCCACCGGCGAGCCTCCGGCAAGCAACTACCTGGACCCGGCTCTGATTGCGGAGCTGGTCCGTCAGGTAAATGGCACGATTGTTGAGAATAATACGGCTTACGGCGGACAGCGCTCCGGCACGGCCATGCACTACCAGGTGGCAGAGGATCATGGATTTACGGCGATTGCTGATTTTGTCGTTATGGATGAGAACGGTTCCGTGTCATTGCCGGTGGAAGGGGGAACACGTCTTACGGAGAATCTGGTGGGCGCCCATTTCCCGGAATATGACGGATACCTGGTGCTTTCCCATTTTAAGGGACATGCCATGGCAGGCTTTGGCGGCGCCATCAAAAATATATCCATTGGCCTTGGCTCCCAGGAAGGGAAATGCCTGATCCACACAGCCGGGGCAAGCCGTACCAGTCCGTGGGGCGGCGAACAGGACCCATTTACGGAAAGCATGGCTGAGGCGGGAAAATCCGTGGTGGACGCCCTGGACGGAAATATTTTATATATCAGTGTTATGAACCGGCTGTCCATTGACTGTGACTGTGATGGAAATCCGTCTGAACCAGATATGCATGATATTGGGATTCTTGCCTCCACGGACCCGGTGGCTCTTGACCAGGCGTGTGTGGATCTAATCTATGCCTCAAAGGATGATACCGCTTCCCTAATTGAGCGGATGGAATCCCGGAACGCCATTCACGTTCTGGAGCACGGGTAAGAGATTGGTCTTGGAACCAGAACCTATCGGTTGGTGAACTGTGATGATTGACGTGCTGCATAGGGAATTCGTTTATCTCTGGTATTATTTTGACATACAGCTGCGGCAGATCTTCGGGTACTGGGCGTTGGGGATCGTTCTCGGCTCCCTGGTATCGGTTTTTTTGAAGGAGCGGATTCACGGACTGCTTCATTCTATGAGCAGCAGCAAAATGGGGCTTGTGGGAATTATCCCCGCAAGCCTGCTGGGGATCGCCTCCCCTCTTTGTATGTATGGAACCATTCCCCTGGCGGCTTCCTTTTCCAGAAGCGGAATGCGGGATGAATGGCTTGCGTCTTTTATGATGTGTTCCATTCTCCTAAACCCGCAGCTGATCGTGTACAGCACAGCTTTAGGAGTGACCGCCCTGGCTGTGCGGGTGCTTTCCTCATTTTTATGCGGAATTCTGGCAGGTCTTTTGCTCTGCCGGACAGGCAAGGGAAAGCCGTTTTTTCGTTTTGAGTATTTTGATGATCCTCATAATCACGACACAGATCCCAATGGGTTTTTGCGCCTGCTTAAAAATATCGGGAGGAATATCCGGGTGACCGGGCCGTATTTTCTGTTTGGCATTCTGCTTTCTGCACTGTTTCAGCGGTATGTTCCTGAAAATCTGATGACGGGCCTCTTTGGAGGAAATGAGGCATTTGGAGTGCTTATGGCGGCTACGGTGGGAGTTCCGCTCTACGCCTGCGGAGGAGGAACCATTCCGCTTCTACAGGCGTGGCTCATAGATGGGATGAGCATGGGGAGTGCGGCGGCCTTTATGATTACCGGCCCGTCTACCAAGATCACCAATCTGGGGGCATTGAAAATTGTGCTGGGCATGAAGAATTTTGTGATCTATCTGGCGTTTGTTATGGTGTTTGCTTTTTCTGTCGGGCTGCTTGTGAATCTGGTAGTGTAATGATCTGCGGCAGGTAACTGGGGCGCACGAGCCTTTTGGCTGGCACGCCCCTGATATTTTTTATGCATATGATGGAACATGAAAAAGGAAGGAGACAGAATATGAGAGGGAAGAATTTATGGATTGGATATTTGCTGCCAGGAGTGATTGCAGCTGCTGTGCTGGCTGGGTGCGGCAATAAAACGGCAGATTCCCAGCTGGCAAAAACAGGGTCAGAAGAATCTGTGCAGGACCCTGCCGGACAGACGGCTTTGCAGCCTGTGCGGAATACGGAAGATACAGAATTTACACAGAGAGATGGCAGCGGAAACAACATTTTAATTGCATATTTTGCCGTAGCTGAAAACAGCGATGTGGATGCGGTGTCCTCAGCCAGCGTGGTCACTGTAAATGGCGGGGCGGAGGGACGGCTCCAGCATTTGGCGAAATTAATTCAGGAGGAAACAGGCGGAGAACTGTTCTCCATTCAGACCGCTGTAGACTATCCGGGAGATGGGGGCAAACTCATTGATTACGCGGCAGAGGAGCAGGATCAGGATACAAGGCCGGAGATTACAAATCATATTGAGAATCTTGACCAGTACGATGTGGTGTTTGTAGGCTATCCGACCTGGTGGTATGATCTGCCCCAGGTGATGTACAGCTTTTTTGACGAGTACGATTTTGTGGGAAAGACCATCATTCCCTTTAATTCCCATAACGGCAGCCGGTTTTCCGGCACCATTGAAACGATTACGGAATTAGAGCCGGGTGCAAAGGTACTCACAGACGGGTTTACGGTCAGTGAGCGGAATGTGGCAGACGCCGGGGACGATATTGCGGACTGGGTGCGCAGTCTGGATTTTTAAGAGAGACAAAGGAGGGCAGGAGAATGGGCAGAAATAAAATCTCATGGAAAGGAATGGTTGACGGAGCCCTGTTTTTGCTGCTGCTAAACCAAATGGGCTATGTGCTCACAGGACAGCAACATCATGAAGGGACGGGAACGGTTATGGTGCTGCTGGTTCTGTGCCACAATCTTTTAAACCGCAGATGGTTTGGAGCCGTTGGAAAAGGAAAGTACAATTCCAGACGCTTGTTTGGGACGGCTTTGAACTTTTTAACAATTGCACTCATGTCAGCACTTTTTATCAGCGGTGTCATCATGTCGCGGTATGTGTTTGATTTTCTACCCATTCGCGGAGGAAGGGCCCTGGCAAGGCGTGTACATATCCTCTGTGCGTACTGGGGATTCCTTCTGATGGCGGTTCATATGGGAATGCACTGGGATGGAATGAAAAGAAGAATGGGCAATACCTTCGGAAAAGGGGAGACGGAAGGAAAACGGATGCTTTCCGCTGTTGGATGGGCGGTTTCCGTTTATGGGATTTATGCCTTTTACCGGCATGAGATCCTTTCGTTCTTATGGATGAAGAATGAATTCGCGATTTTTGATCAGCAGTCCGTCTTTTTCTTTGTTATGGATTACCTGGCAATGATCATTCTGATCGTAAATGTGACAAACTTTATTTTTAACATGAAAAGAAAGGAACATAAGGCATGAAACCAGGAAACCGATTCTTGCCGTTACTTCTTGTCGCGAGTCTTTTATCCGGATGTGCCGCGGAGGGAGGCAGTCTGACAGTAGGGGAAGATTCTGGAACAATGGCGCCGGATGCGCCTCTGGTGGTTTATTATTCTTTTTCAGGGGAAGTGGAGCAGATGGCCCGGGAGATCAGCGATATGACAGGGGGGCAGGGCGTCCGGCTGGACACGGTCGCTGTTTACCCGGAAGATGACAGGGTGAGAACAGAACGTGTCAGGCAGGAGCAGGACCAGGGAGTCCTCCCGGAACTGGAATGGAACATAGAGGATCTGGAACGGTATGACACGGTCTATATCGGGACATGCCTGTGGAATGGGGAACTGCCGCCGGCGGTGAAGGCATTTTTGACCAAAACGGAATTAGAGGGAAAGACGGTGATCCCATTTGGCGCGGCGGGAGCAGCGGACAGGGGAGAAACAGAACTGACCGGCGTGCTGTTCCATAATAAGATTTCAGAAGAGCTGGCCGAGGGGCTTCCTTTGGAGGTTTCTCTCTATGAACCCGCTGATTTTGCGAAAGCATTTAATCTGGAGAAAGCATTGGCAGAGCCAGACAGCCGTACCAGAATGCTGGAACTTGGGGGGCTTGCCTACTGGCCGGAGGGTGCTGCCGTAGCGCTGTTTTTCCGTGACAATGTGGAGCGGACCGTGGTTCCGGTCTATACGCTGGGAAAGGTTCTGGACGATGTCCGGATATTTGAAGAGTATGAGGGCGGCATTAAGATAACACGTTTAAGTATAAACTGATGAACCAATTGAGACTTCTTTTGAGGTCTCAATTTTGTTATGGTAATACCATAAAGGAAAACCCGAAGGGATATCAATAAGGCCATATGGCGAAAACATAAGAAAGGAAAATGTATCATGAAGAAAGCAGCAGTACTTTTGATGTGCATGGCTCTTGCTTCGGTGGCTGCCGGCTGTAGCGGGTCAGGAGAAAGGAACACACCGAACGCGGCAGCCGTACAGGCACAGATGACAGAAGGAAGAGAAAGTGCCGGGGACGAATTGACTGTATCAGGTAACAGCCGGGACGCAGAAACCGCACTTCAAAATACAGACCGTGTACAAAATGGGAAAGATTTGGAAAGTGGTGATTCATCAGGGGAGTCCGGTGTACTGATCGTGTATTTTTCCGTTCCTGAAGATGTGGACATATCGGGAGTGGATGCGGTGGCCGGAGCAAGTATTGTAGTACGTGACGGGGAAAAAATGGGCAATACGGAGTACGTGGCAGAACTGATCCGGGAAACCATAGGAGGTGATATGTTCCGTATCGAGACCGTGGACGGCTATCCCCTGGATCATGACCCGCTGGTGGATCAGGCGGCTGACGAGCAGGACGAAGACGCCCGGCCCCAGCTTGCCTCGCATATAGAGAATTTAGACCAGTACGAAACCATTCTGCTGGGCTATCCTAACTGGTGGGGAGACTTGCCGATGCCCCTGTATTCTTTCCTGGAGGAATATGATTTCGGAGGCAAGACCGTGATTCCTTTTGTCACCCATGGGGGAAGCGGAGCGTCCCGAACCATTGACACCATCTCAGAGCTGGAGCCGGAAGCACAGATTTATGAGGATGCGCTGGTGATCTCCAGAAATGATGTGGCAGACAGCGCGAAAACAGTGACAGACTGGGCAAAGGGTCTGGCATTGCAGGAAAGATCGCAGGAAGCCTTGCTCCAGGAGACTGCGGTTTTGGAAACAGCAGCAGCTTCTTCCGCAGAACTTCCCTTTCCTTTAGGGCAGAGGATCGAATCGGATTCCTTTACAGGGAATGCCTATATCGAGATGATGATCGCCAATGATGAAACCTACCATTTCCCTCAGACCAACCACCTCACCTTTGAGCCGGGAGCCAGAAGCAGCTGGCACAGCCACGGGGGAATGGTGCTTCTGATTACGGGAGGCAAAGGGTTCTATCAGGAAGAAGGGAAACCGGCCCAGATCTTAAGGTCGGGAGACGTGGTGGATATTGAGCCGGGAGTGAAACACTGGCATGGGGCAGCGCCCGACAGCTGGTTTTCCCAGATCGTGATTTTTGATTCCCATTATGTGCCGGAGGAGGGAGCGGCGCCTTTGGAGGAGCCGGTTACGGATGAACAGTATAACAATCTGGAGACTCAGGAATATACAGGACGCAGGGTGAAACCAGACGATATGCTTATGTTTCAGCGAGCAGAACAGGCGGCAGCATTTGACACGTTCAGCGGCCTGGCTTATGTGTCATCTTTAATCGGAGCGGATAATGCCGCGGGAGCGCCGGATCTTCATTATGTGGTTTTTGAACCTGGGGTGATTAATAACTGGCATACCCATGAGGGCGGCCAGATCCTTATTGCCACTGACGGAATCGGCTATCATCAGATGGAGGGGGAGCCTGTGCAGGTTCTCTATCCGGGGGATGTGGCCTTGTGCCCGCCGGGAGTGAAACACTGGCATGGCGGCAGCGCAGACGCCAGCTTTGGGCATATTGCGGTAAATACCAATCCGGAACTGACAGGCCTTACATGGTTTGACCGGATTACGGAAGAGGAATATGCGGCGCTTCCTGCAGAAAAAGACGTGGAATCAGATGATTAAACTTTGAAAAGAAAAACTGATGGAAGAATAGGAAACCGAAAGAAGGTGTGATATGGTGTGGCAGGCATGGATGTTTGGTCTGACACTCTTGACATTGACAGGATGTGTTGGCGCCTATGGGGGAGATGATGCCGCAAAAGAGGCAAAAAGTGAGATTTCAGTAGAAATGACAGAGAAAACGGAAACAGGGGCAGGGAAACATATACCGGAAACAGAGAGAATGGAGGAAGGCGGGGAGTTGGGAGAGCGAGACAGTAGCTATGTAACGGAAGGTACGGAAAATTACCGTGATTTTGTGGTGGACAGCGTACTGCATTCCCATGAACTGGGCGATATCCATTACTGCGTTTTTATTCCTGACGGATATGACGGCGGCAAGGCATACAGCCTTTACATTACCCTTCCCGGCTATCAGGGGCTTTACTTTCAGGGAGCTGCCATGAACCTTCGGACAGAGGAATTTGGGTTTGAAGCACAAAATTACCGGAAAGATATGATCATCCTTGCGCCGCAGCTGGAGGATTGGGGTGAAACATCTGCCAGAAAAACGATTGCGCTGACCGAGTATTTTCTGGAACACTACAATGTTCAAAGGGAACAGGTCTATATTAGCGGGTATTCCGGCGGCGGAGAAACCCTTTCCCTGGTGCTTGACAGGCGCCCGGAACTTTATACGGCAGCGCTGATGTGCAGCTCCCGGTGGGACGGAGGATACCAGACAATTGCAGGGGCCAAAACTCCGGTATACTTTGTGACCGGGGAATCGGACGAATATTATGGATCGGAACCATTTGACAGGGCATATAGGGAGATACGCAGTCTTTATGAAGCAGAAGGGCTTTCGGAAACAGAAATAGACCGTTTCGTGGTGCTGGATATAAAACCTGGGGCTTACTTTACAGACAAAGGCATGAAAAATCAGCATGGCGGAGGCGCAGGACTGTTTAGCAGAGACAGCGAGATCATGGGATGGCTCTTTGGCGAACAT
The DNA here is from genome assembly GCA_910575795.1 of Clostridiaceae bacterium. Taxonomy (GTDB): domain Bacteria; phylum Bacillota; class Clostridia; order Lachnospirales; family Lachnospiraceae; genus Otoolea; species Otoolea muris. Next base: position 69,379 of record CAJTGE010000020.1, read on the forward strand.
GAATCATAGGGCAGAGAGGAAGGTTAGAATCATGAGAAAGAGAAAACAAATACTTGCGGCTGCACTGGCCGGGGCCATGGCTTTTAGCCTGACGGCCTGTGGCAAAACCAATACTGCCGCAGGACAGACGGAAAGTATACAGCAGACGGAAAGCAGAGGGCAGGCAGAACCTACAGAAGAAACTGCCGATGAAGCAAATACGGCTTCAGAAGAAAATGAAAACGGGGGGACTGTGGTGCAGACTACGGCTGGTCTGGTACAGGGAACCGATGAGGATGGTATCTCCCGGTATCTTGGTATTCCCTATGCCCAGGCGGAGGAACGATTTGTCCCTGCGGCGGAGGTGACAGCCTGGGAAGGGATACGTATAGCAGATTCCTATGGCCCCATCTCTCCCCAGGGAGCAATTTCCGGTCTGGGGCAGGCAGGAAATCAGGATGGCACAGACAATAACAGCCAGAATCTGAATATCTGGACGCCCGGTGTAAATGACGGAGAAAAACGCCCGGTCATGGTATGGCTTCACGGCGGCGGTTTTTCCACCGGTTCTGCCAATGAGGAGGGATATGACGGTGAAAATTTAAGCCGCAGCGGGGACGTGGTGGTGGTTTCGGTGAACCATCGGCTCAATGTGTTCGGCTACCTGGACCTGTCTGCCTATGGGGAGAAATATAAGGATTCCGCTAATGTAGGAATCCGGGATATCGTGGACTCCCTGGAATGGATTCAGGATAATATCGAGGTGTTTGGAGGTGATCCTGACAATGTAACCGTATTTGGACAGTCGGGCGGCGGCGCAAAGGTTCTGGCTCTGATGACTTCTCCCTATGCGGAAGGACTGTTCCATAAGGGGATTGTTCAGAGCGGCGCCACGGAGACCATGGGAGTTATTTTCAACAGCCAGGAGGCCAGCACAAGGCTGACCGAAAATATCCTAAAAAAGCTGAATATTACGGAGGATAATATTGAAGACATTCAGACGGTTCCCGTAGAGGAGTTGGAAACAGCGGCCATGGAGGCCCTCCAGGAAACAGGGGAAGAGCTGAAACTTCCGGCAGCCCTGGGCGGCGGCTATTCTATGGACTGGGAACCAGTGGTGGATGGAGATTTCCTTCCCACAAACCCGGTGACAGAGGATTCCTTTGCGGAGGCGGGAGCGGATATACCACTTTTAATCGGCAGCAATTTAAACGAATGGAGCGGTTTTTTTGAGACGGCTCCTATAGAGCCTACAAAAGAACTGGAGACGGCACTCCGCGAAGCGTACCCGGATAAGACGGAACTGACAGCGGAACAGGTAGATACCACAACCATTCGTCTGCCGCTTTTAAAGATTATGTCCCACAAGGCAGATCAGAAGGCGGCTCCGGTCTATGCTTATGTGTTTACCTACGGCAATTCCTACCATGGAGCCGAGATTCCTTATGTGTTTCAACGTGTAAGCGGCAGCGGGGAAGAGCAGGAGCTGGCAGAGCAGGTAAGCCAGGCATGGATAAACTTTGCCAGGACAGGGAGACCAGGGGCAGGCAAAATCCCGGAATGGGAGCCTTATACCAGAGAAAGCGGGGCAACCATGCTTTTGGATGTGGAGCCGGAACTTGTTTATCATCATGATCAGGAACTTCTCTCTATTTTGGTTCCGGATTATGAATATTAGAAAGTCTGTTCCGGGAGGCGGGAAATCTGACAGGAAAACATGTGACTGGCTTCCGCATAAGCATATTTTGATGAAAGGTTTTGTATAAGAGGAGGAAGATTGATGAAAGCAAATAAATGGATTGTAGCGATGACGGCAGGAGTAATGGCTATTGGTATCTTGTCTGGCTGTGGAAATTCGGACACGCCGTCTGACCAAAACAGAGAACCCCAGGGTGCTGCAGCGGTACAGGAAGAAAAGAGTACAAATGCGTCTGAGACAGGAGGAAATGGTGGCGAAACAGAAGGAGCCCTGGAAAAAACAGGTACAAGCATTGCCATTGAATCAGAGAGCGCAAAGAAGGATGCGCCCCAGGGAGGAAAAACACTGGTTGTCTATTATTCTGCAAGCGGACACACAGAAGATGTGGCGAATGTGATCGCTGATGAAATGGGAGCCGACTTATTTGAACTGGAGCCTGTAAATCCCTATACCAGTGATGATCTGAATTACACCAATGCTGACAGCCGGGTAAGCAGGGAGCATGAGAATGAGGAGCAGCGGAATGTGGAACTGGTATCTGTGGAAGTGGAAGACTGGGATGTATATGAAACCGTGTTTATCGGATATCCCATATGGTGGGGAATCGCCGCATGGCCGGTAGACAGTTTTGTGGAAACGAATGACTTTGCCGGAAAAACCGTGATCCCGTTCTGTACTTCCGCCAGCTCCGGCTTTGGAGAAAGCGGAGAACTTCTGGAAGAAAAAGCGGGAGGCGGGGACTGGCAGGAGGGAATACGTTTTAGTTCCGGTGTATCAGAGGAAGATGTCAGAAACTGGGTGTCAGGACTTGGGCTGGAGCAGTAAGCCTGAAAAAACGGTAAAAGGAGCCGGGTCTCATTTGGGATTCCGGCTCGCATATGATTCATTATCTGGAGAGAATTCTACTTCAATGGAAGACAGTATCATTTGGGGGAAGGGGCTGTATAAGATCAATGGAGGAGTAGCATGTTGAAAAAGGAAATGGATGGATTGGAATACCGGAATTTAAAGATAAATCCTCTGGAGCAGACAGTATATTATTTTGGAGAAGAGATCCCTTTGACTAACCGTGAGTTTCAGCTTTTATATTTGCTCTTAAAATATCAGGGGCAGGTATTCTCTAAAAGACAGATCTATGAGCAGATCACAGAGGATGGGGAACGGGTGGATTATCATACGGTCGAGATAACCATATCCAGGATACGAAAAAAACTGGAGGCTTATTCTGGGAGAACGGATTTTATTATTACCATTCGTGGGAGGGGATATAAATTTAGAAAATAGGGGAATGACAGTTGGAATATTGTCAGATCGTGGAGTTGGATAAAAGCAGCCGGGATTTTTAGGCTGCTTTTTTGTTAAAGAATATTTCAGAAATCTGTAAGGGAAAAAGAGTGCCTTGGAGAAGAAAGGGAGAAGGTAAAGAGAAGTTGGGGGATTAAAACTATATCAGGGGGAGTTATTCGTGCAGTCCGACCTGGAGCATGGTCTCTATCATGGCTTGAATAAACTGAAGCTGTTTTTCACTACACTCAGACAGCAATCTGGTAATGCTTTTTGCGGAGTCAGATTCTGTCTGGAAAATAATGTCATCTATGGAAACATTCAGGTATCTGCAAAGGGAGATCAGGACGGCAGCGCTGGGGATGGTCCGTTTGTTTTCAATCTCTGCTATGTATGTGGCAGAAACGTCAATGGCTTCTGCAAGTTTTTCTTGTGTCAGATTTTGGGCTATCCGGGCCGCCTTGAGCCGATAGCCCAGCTGATGATCTGGACTTTTCATGTGGTATCACCTCTCCTTAAGTGTAATTGGTAAATGGGAAATTAGACATAAACTATAATCACCATTTTATTAGTGATTATAGTGAGGTATATGTATTAGGGAGAAAAGCTGCTTTCCCAGGGAAAGTAAAGGGGATACACGACAATATCAGAATGGTTTGCTAAAAGGAACGGTATGGTGCTGTTCCTTTTTTATTTTTCAACTGATACTATACACCCTTATTAAAAGGGGAATATATATTGCCTGGTGCAGAGGGCCGCCTGCCTTTTCGGGATTTAGAAAATTTTAAAGACCGGAGGGTAAGGAATGAATGAAGATGTTATAAAGGGCAGTTTTACCAGGTATGTGGAGAAAGCACTGAAGCGCTCTAAGAGGGATTATATAAAGAAGCAGCAGAGATGGGAGAGGATGGAAGTGCCGGCAGAAGTGGAACCGTTGTATTCTAAAGAGGAGACAGGGGAGGAAGTGGAGACGGCATTGGTGAAAACGCCGGAGGAGATGCCCTGGGAGGCGGAGATGATCAAGACCAGTATGAGAGTCTGTCTGGGGGAGCCTTTGTGGACGGCGTTTTCCTGTCTGACGGATTTTGAGGTACTGGTGGTGTTTGCGAAAGTGTACCGGGGATTTACTTTTGCGGAGATTGGAATAGTGATGGGTGAAAAGGCGGAAAAGATTGCCTCCTCCTATTCGTATGCCCGTAAGAAGATGAAGAAAGGGTGGGAGAAAGAATGAATACGGAGGAATTGTTGTATTGGGCCAAAACTGGAGATCTGAAAGCAATGGAGGAACTATTTTTGCAGTATCGTCCTTTGCTCATCAGCCGTTCTATGGTAGGCGGAAGATTTTGTGAGGATCTTTATCAGGAGCTTTCGATTACGTTTTTAGGCTGTATCCAAGGATTTTGTTTGGAGAAGGCTATGAAGTCTGGGAAGAAACAGCAGTGATAGTTTTATCGTGGTACGATTTGGGAGCAGTCTTTTATGGGCTGCTCTTTTCGTGAGGTTAAAAGGGGTGGGAAGACTGAGGGGATTTTAATGCTATCAAAATATGGATATATAGGTTTCTCCTAAATGTTAGAAATTGTTTAGGGATTTGTTAGCTGAAGTTTATAAAGATTGTTTACTATAAAAAAGAAAAGGGTAAAGAGAAAGGAGAATTTTATCCAGACCATATTAAACATGAAAAAGAATATTATTTCGATAGCTTTGTGTGGCACTGTATTTGAAACTATGATATGCTTCCCTTTTCACTGGCCCGTTGAAATGTTTACAATATACCAGATGTTATGACTCATAATATACTTTTATATGCAGACTTTCTTATTACATAAAAAGTGCTATAGCAGATTGAGAACGAATGGTTTTGCGGCTATAGGTATAGTCTGTGGTATGTTTGTTAAAGTTCTGCAGGATTTTGGACAAGCTTCCATGAAGCAATATTTAGATATGAAAAGCATGGTCGTTTATGTATTGATTGTATTGCTGCTAATCAACATCGAATTATCTTTTTTGCACAGGTAGGAGGCTGCAATTCAGAGAAATTATAGGCTGTAGGTAAAATGGGACGAAATTGGAACCGAAATGAAACCACATTGCATTTCCTGAAGAATTGACTTGCAATTTCAAATGTTTTATAATGGTATCATCAGATTTCTGAATCAACGGGTTCACGGAGAGCAGCTTTTCATAGGGCTGCTCTTTTTGTGTTTTCAGGCAGTTTTTGGAGAATCCGGGGAATCGGAATGAAAAAAAGAAAGGTGGTATGCCCATGAAGGAAGAAAGTAAAAGCCGTGTGGCGGTGGGAGTGCAGGAAGGCGTTGTACGCTCCAGGAGCCGTCCGGCGGGGATTCTGACTGTGGACGCAGGGGGCGCTGCGGCAGAGGCGAAGAACCAGGATGAGCTGGTGTGGCATGAGTTGATGAATGCCCAGAGGACAAGGAAGATTCTGTCCGGGCCTTTAAGCGGGATTGAGAGGCTGGAGGGCGGCTGGGTGGTGGCTGTGATCTACTACAAAGGCTGCCGGGTTCTGATTCCTATGGAGGAGATGATGATTAACCTGGAAGGGGACGGAAGGGAAAACTCTGATCTGGTGAACCGGCAGACCAGGCTTGCCAACAACATGCTGGGGGCGGAACTGGACTTTATTGTCCGGGATCTGGACGAGGGAACCGGCAGTGTGGCGGCTTCCAGGAGGGAGGCTATGCTTCGGAAGCGGCAGCAGTTGTATCTGCCTTCCCAGGACGGACCGCCTATGATCATGCCGGGGCGTGTGGTGGAGGCCAGGGTGATCGCCGTGGCTCCCAAGGCGGTCCGGCTGGAGGTGTTTGGCATTGAGTGTTCTTTAAAGGCTAGGGATATGACCTGGGAATGGCTGTCGGATGCCAATGAGAAGTTTGCCACAGGGGATGTGGTGAATGTCATGGTAAAGAAGATTTCCGGGGATTCGGTTGAGGCCATGAAGGTGGAGGTCAGCGCCAGGGAAGCTAAGGCCAATGTCAATAAGGAGAACCTAATGCGGCTTAAGAAGCAGGGGAAGTATGTGGGGAAGGTGACAGATGTTTACCGGGGAACCTTCTTTCTCTGCCTGAACTGCCGGGTCAATGCGGTGGCCCACTCCTGCAACACGGCAAGTCTGCCTGGGCAGGGGGATGAAGTGGGATTTCTGGTGACCAGGATCAATGAGGAGAGGGAGGTGGCCGAAGGGATCATTACCAGGATTATTAAGCGGGGATAAGATTAGGGAAAGGGCAGGTTTTTCGGGACTTATGGGGTTTGGAAAATCTGTCTTTTTCTGTGCAGTGAAGCAGAAAACGAAATTTAACAATAAAATAATTTTTGAGAGGAGAACTTGTCATATGGAAATGAGAGGAATTGTAAAGTGGTTTGATGTGAGAAAGGGTTTCGGATTTATTACGGATGAGGAGGGCATGGATTATTTCGTCCATTATTCGGAGATTCAGAGGGAAGGATTTAAGAAGCTCCGTGACGGTCAGACCGTGTCCTTTATGCCTGGAGAGGATGAAAAGGGACGGTGCCTTGCCAGGTTTGTATCTGTGGCGGAAGAATCCGGAGAGGAAGGACTGGGGACCGGGGAAAGCAGTGGAGACGGAGAAGCGGTGGCATATGGCAGCGGCCAGAATACGGGAGAACCGGGATGGGAAGATGCGGAACTTGAAGGATTAGGGACAGAAGATCAGGGAACAGAAGGGCCAGGCATGGAAGATGAGGCCGAAGGACTGGAAGGGAGTGAGAGCGAAAAGGCAAAGGGAGACAGGGGCGGCAGACGGAAAGCCAGGGCAGAGGATAAGGATGTCGAAAATACGGAGGAGACGGCATGAGGCCGGTGATACGCATGAAAAGGAAGCAGGCGCTGGCGGCGGTTTTTCTTACCTGTTCGGCGGTCAGTTTTCTTTTAGGGTTTTCTGCTCATGCGGAGACCAGGGAGGCAGACCGGTACAGGAAAGGGGACGGGCTGCAGGTGGAGACCGGGCTTTCCGATGGATTTGAGACCATGGGGTTTACCTGCCTGGATTCGGATTATCAGGGCGGATATCTGTTTGTGGCGGATGAGGTGATTCCTTATGCTCTTTCTGTTCGGTATGGATTGGCGAACAATGATTATGGAACCTCTGATGTGAGGACCTGGCTGAACCAGTATTTTGCCGACACTCTTTCCGTGGCAGAGGAGCTTGCGGCGGTGAACCTGCCGGAGACCGGGGATTCGGTTTCGGACAAGGTGTTCTGTCTGTCCATAGATGAGGTGAAGAATCCGGTTTATAAGGAGATTGTCCGGAAGGTATGGACATCAAGGAGGGGAATGAGGTATTACTGGACACGCTCCAAGCGGGAGAATACTACCAACCAGGCGTATCTGGTGCAGTACAACGGGCATATTGCTTCCAGCCGGGTCTCTCTGACCGAAGTGGGAATCCGTCCGGCTTTTGTGCTTGGGAGAGAGAAGGCGGATACCGGGCAGGGAAAGATCTGGTATGAGGGGGATACTCAGGAGAGGGTGATTCACGGGAAGTCTTATACCTTCCGGTGTGTGGACCCTAACTACTGTGACGCAGGGATGAACAGGGCAGGGGCTTTGTTTCTGTGTGATTCCATTATCGGCGGTGATGAGAGTGTGTTTGACGAAAATCACAATGGCTGGGAGGCTTCTGACTTGAGAGGCTGGCTTAAGGAGGGGCTGGCGGATTCGGAGGGGATTGCCAGGGCAGAGACTACGGCCGGGTATACTTATGCGGGGAAAAGTTCTGATTATATGATATCGGAGCGGAAGTTTACCAAACGGAAGCAGCCGGGAAGTAAAACGGAGGACACGTTGTTTTGCCTGTCTTTAGAGGAGGCAATTCGGTATGGGAATTATCTGTGGAAGATTAACGGGTCGGAGACGGATAATTTTACCCTAGCAGGAAGCCATGTTATGGGCTACTGGCTGAGGACTCCGGCAGCCAGGGACGGGAAGCTGTGTTACGCGGTGACCTATGATGGGAGAGTGGCCCCGGAGCAGGTGGCCAATGACCGGATTGGGAACCGGCCTGCTTTTGTGGCAGTGCAGGAGTGAGCCTTCGGGCGTAAGAGTCCGGGGGTACATGATAATAGATGAAGGAAATGGGCTGTCTTTTGAGGGCGGCTCATTTTCTTGCCTATTGAGAACCTGGTATGAAAGAATTGCCTGGACATTACTGAGAGTGTGCTAATGGTGTGGAACAATCGGCCTATAGAGGGTTATGGGGTGAGTGTGTGAGGCACCAAGATTGTGAGTGTTTCGGGACAAATTCTGGTTTCTGGGTTATCTGGGGCAGGAAAATAAAAAATAGAAAGTAAAAGGAGCATATGATGAAAAAGAGGACAAGATATCAGGCGGCGGTGCCGGCCTGGGTGTTAATTGCGGCTATGGGCATGAGCCCGGTATTTTCAGCGGTGGGAATCACAGGAAATGGTGTTGTGTATGGAAGTGAGCTGGTTTCAGGAACAAGGGGTGTCTATGCCGGTGAGAATGTGGGGCAGGATGGGATTTTGGCAGGCAGTCTGCTGGGGTATAGTGACAGCGGTAGCGACAGAGAAGGAGAATGGGAAAAGGAAAGCGGCAGAAGTCCGGAGTGGAAGAATCTGGTGAGGATTGCCACGCCTTCCCAGGCGGAACCTAAGACGGGAGCCGGACAGGAAGGGGAACCGGATGAAAAGGAGGCCTTGGACGGTACAGGGGAGAGGATTCGTGGTTCTGCTGTTTTTGACAGTTCTTATAAAAAGGCGGCAAAGGAACTGGAATCAGAGACAGAACTTCGGGTGGCAACAGCTTCTAATGCCGTGATGTCGCTCCGCAGGGCCAGTATCTGGGGCGGCATGGAGATGAGCGACCATTTTGACGGGGAAGGAACCAAGGAGAATCCCTATCAGATCAACTCCGCCAAGGATTTAAAGCTCCTGGCCTACAACGTGGCCAATGAGGAAGTGGACGGGTATGAAGGGTGTTATTTCACTCTGTCCAGGGATATTTCCTTAAGCGATTCGGCCTTATGGCTGCCCATTGGATATTTTACGGAATTGGGGGATTCGGAACCGAAGCCATTTAAGGGAAATTTTGACGGCCAGGGATACCGGGTGTACAATCTGAAGATCAGTGATACGACCCAGGATTATGCGGGGCTTTTTGGGAGCCTTCATGGGGCCACGGTTGAGAATCTGGTGGTGGACGGCCAGGTGAATGCCCGCAGCAAGGCAGGGATTCTGGCCGGGGAAAGTAATGACAGCACAATCCGAAACTGTAATGTGAAGGGGCAGGTTCGGGGAACCGGTGTTATGGGCGGTGTTGTGGGGGAGGCCTATGATAGCGCGATTCTGGAGTGTGTCAATACAGCGGGGGTTTTGGGTGGTACGGATACCAGCGGAAGCCAGGAGGCATTTGCAGGGGGAATCTGCGGGTCGGCCAGAGGTTCCTTTATCAGTGACTGCACCAGTGATACCACGGACAGCTACAGCGCCCTGTATTCGGAAGGGTATGTAGGGGGTATTGCGGGAAATATTTATGAGACGGAGGTGTACAACTCCTATGTGGAAGGCAAGGTGGGAAGCACTTCTGCGGATTACATCGGAGGTTTGGTTGGAAGGCTCCAGAGCGGCCAAGTGAAGAACGGGAGGTTTGCGGGAACCATTGGGGCTTCTACTTCCAGTACCTTGAAGACAGCGGGGCTGTTTGTGGGATTTATTGAGAGTGGGACGGTGGAATTGGGGGATGACCTGGCCTATCTGTATACGGACAGTGAGGACAAGTATTCCCTGAATCCGTTTGGGAACAAGCTGACGCCCCAGATTCGTCTGGAACACCATATTGGGGCTTATTATTCTAACCAGAGGGATTTTAGCCTTTATCAGATGGGGGGATTTACCAAGCAGACCAGCCGGTATTTTTATGAGGAGCTGGAGGAAGGGGTTCTGGGAATTGGGAAAGAGAATGTCCACCATGTGGCCCCAAGCAAGACGGGGGACCCGGTAAGGGGATATCTGGTGTCTATTCCTGCCATTGACCATGGGAAGCTTTCGATTTTGGAGGCGCAGAATAACTTTGCTAAAGAGATTGACTGGGCTAATCCTGGGGCAGTGGCAGCGGGGACCAAGGTTCTGGTGTATACAAGCCCGGTGAATCAGGGGGAGGCGGAGCCGCCGGTTTACTATGAACTGGTGCCGGATTCTTTGATGTGGACGGCGGATGATTTTGACACGAAGGAGCTGATTCCTGCCAATGCTTCGGAGGTGGCATTTACTATGCCGGAGGAGAACATTACCATTTCGGCTCAGTATCGTGCCATGACGAATGGCGTGGTGCTGGACAAGGGGGAACTGGTCTTTGAGGTGGAGCAGATTCGGAACGGTTCCCGGTGGAATCCCCAGATCGGCTGGAAGGTGACGGACCCGCAGAGGCTGACCGCTGCCATTATTCCAGATTCGGCGGCTAATAAGAACGTGGTCTGGAATGTGAAGGATACGGATGGTTCTTCCACAGATATCATCAAGGTGGATGAGAATGGGGAGGTATCTGTCAATCAGTCGGCCAAATGGATTCAGGAACTGATTAAGGCCGGGGTGGCCAATCAGGAATTGTATCCGTCTAAGAAGATTACTACGGAAGCAAAGGATTATGCCACAGTGACCGTGACAACGGAGGCAGGGCAGAAAAGGGCAAGCGCGTTTGTGACGGTGGATTTTAAGATCACGGATGATACGGTGGTTCCGGTGGCGGATGTGAAGCTGGACCAGGCGGAACTGGCTTTTGAGATTACCAGAACTCTGGAGGGGGACCGGAGGAATCCGAAGGAAAGTTATACGGTTACTCCTTCCAGGCGGTTGTATGAAACTATTTCGCCGGAGTATGCGGATAATAAGGAAGTGATCTGGAGCCCAGGGGATTCGGATGTGCTGCGTGTGGACCAGGAGGGCATGGTGAGCGCCAGGGAGAATGCCAAGTGGATTAGGGATCTGATTGAGGCGGAGAAGGAGAAGAACAAGGAGAATCCGTATGCGAAACAGGAGGCGGCGGGCAGCCGGTCGTCTTATGTGACGGTTACGACAAAAGACGGGGAGAAGCAGGCAGTGTGTGCGGTGAATCTGTCTTTTAAGACTGTGGACCGGACGGTGGTTCGTGTGGAGAAGTTGTCGGTAAATCAGGCGGAGTTGAAGTTTTCTGTGGAGAAGGTTCTGACCGGGAGCAGGACTAGTCCCAAGGTTGAGTACAAGGTGACAGAGGCTCAGAGGATCGGGGCTGTGGTGGCGCCGGCAGAGGCCCAGAACAAGGCGGTGAAATACAGTGTGACGGACAGTACAGTGGCTGCGGTTTCGGAAGACGGTATGGTGACGGTTAAGCGGGACGGCAAATGGATTCAGGATCTGGAGGCTAAGGACGCTGCCAATCTGGCAAAGAACCGTTATGCCTTGTCTACGGCGGCCGGGAGCAGGGAGACCGTGGTGACGGTGACTGCGGAGGATGGACAGAAGACGGCCCAGTGTAAGGTGAAGGCGGAGTTTAAGACGACAGACCAGACTACACGTCCCGGCACTTCTTCCGGAGGCAGTTCAGGAGGAAGCTCCGGAGGGAGTTCTTCTGGGGGAGGTTCCGGCAGTTCTTATAGAGGATCGTCAACTGCGTCAGGCGGTCCGGGGGCTGTGGGACAGACACAGGGGAGCTGGAAGCAGGATTCTACAGGCTGGTGGTATCAGTATCAGGACGGAAGCTATCCGAAGGCCTGCTGGAAGCAGTTAAGCTATAATGGCGTGCTGGAGTGGTATCATTTTGATGACTGTGGGTATATGGAGACAGGGTGGTTTACGGATACGGACAAGCATGTGTATTACTTGAATCCTGTGAGTGATGGCACGAAGGGGCGTATGGTTACGGGGTGGAACCTGATTGAAGGGAAATGGTATTATTTTAATACGGTTTCTGACGGGACCAGGGGAGCCATGTTTGTGAACCGTAAGACGCCGGACGGGTATCAGGTGGACGGGAAGGGGGTGTGGGTGCAGTAACATTATATCCAGCACTTTTCATTGGATTCTGTTTCATGTATAATTAGGTAAAGATCGCCTGATGAGTGCGGAGCTTTTTCGGGATATCTTAGATGGGCTTGTTTGAAGGCATGTGTGGTATTGCTTTAGGAGGAACGGTTATGTCCAGGATAGAGGTGGCAAAAGAACTATACAATATATGCAGGGATATGGACATAGAAGAGACTATGGAACTGGTGCTGAATGCTGAAACAGAGGAAGAGGGAGAGTTCTTCTCTTTGCTGAGTGATTTCATTTTGCAGAGGAAGCAGAGGGAAGTCATTGCCCGAAAGGAGTTTTAGGGGAAGCGTGCTGTGAGCATTATGGTACTGTCAAAAATAGAATCGGTATAGTCAAGCCTATGAATAAAAGAGGAAAGTTCTGTATGGTCACATCAGGATTTTCCTTTTTTTAAGCTTAAGACTTGTGTAAGAAAATAAATCTGAAATGCCCTCGACATTGAATGACCGGATTCGATATGATGATTACAGAAGGAGGTGTTTTGCATGAACAAAAGGAAATTATGGAGTCTGGTGATTCTTTGTCTGCTGGTGTTTGGGTGTCCAATATCTGTGTTTGCGGGAACCTTTGAGGAGACGTCTTCGGGATGGCGTTATCGGAAGGATGATGGGAATTATGCCAGGTCGGAGTGGGTTCTGGATCAGGGAGTGTATTATTATCTGGATGGGGACGGGATTATGATGGCGGATACTACCACGCCGGACGGGTATCTTGTAGGCGGGGATGGCAGCTGGGTGACGGAGAGGCAGGTTACGGGAGGGTACGTGAGAACGCCTTATGATAACTGTCCGTATTTTTATGACCCGAAGTGGCAGACGTTTATCTTTGATGAAACAACAGATTATGCCGGGGTAAATGATACTCTGGTGATGTCGGCGGTCAGAGGAATTACTCCTGTTTCAGAGCTTTCCGAAAAGAATAAGGCCGTATATGAGGAAGTCTGCATGTTTTTGACCGGATTCGACTATGGAGCCAGTGATTATGAGAAGGCAAAGAAGGTTTATGAGGAGATCACAGGCAGGGCAGTCTATCATGAGGGAAAATATATGCAGGCGGATGATGAGGCATACAGTATCCTTGTTACAGGAACCGGAAAATGTGTTGGTTTTGCCAGGACCTATAAGCTGCTTGCTAATGTGGTGGGCCTGAAATGTGGAATCCGGGAGGATGGAGCCCATATGTGGAATGCAGTTTATGTGGACGGAGAGGACATGGTGATTGATGCTTCTACCATTGGGACTTCTGCGGATTTTTACCTTGGGAGGCAGAAGGCGGAATGTCCGTATTGTGGGCATAAAAATACCTTCGGAAACCGGGAGACAGGGCGGCCTTGTGCAAACTGTGGGATTCAGATTCAGAATCCGAAATATAATTAAACCACTCCATGAAGTGGGGAATCAAAAAATAAAATATAGTGATTGGGCACATCTGCGGACGTGGGTGTGCCTTTTCTTTTGGAAATGAGGGAAAATATGACACGATTTAATCATCTTTTTCAGAGGCTGAAACGTGGAATCGCCTTTTTACTGGCAGTGATTCTTACGGTTCAGCCTTTTTTGGGTCTGGATTTAGGTTCTATCTCTGCTTTTGGGGCGGAGACACAGGGAAGGAGCAGCAGCTTTGCTTATTATGATTCCAGCAACCTGTTAAAGCCGGGGGCCAGTTTTCCTTTCTACGGAAAAAACCATAACCGGGTGGGTTTATGGCCCTATGGCTTGACGAATGTGGAGGGAGGCCGGCCGGCTCCTGGCTATTGTCTGGAACCAAACAAGTCTATGCGTACCGGGACAGGAGGAACTCTTGTAACCTATGACCTGGATTTGGATGGGGATAACCTGCCACTTGGGTTAACCAGGGAGGAGGCGGAGATTTTGTGGTATGCCTTGTCCTCTTCGGGAAACTTTGAGGGATATCAGAGTAACGTGGGAAAAGTGGGGCAGGGCCATTATATCCTTGGCCAGTGTGCTACCTGGGCGATTATGTCCGGGAATTGGGCAGGGCTGGATGATTTCAGAAATCAGATGGAAGTTCTTATGGCGAATCTGAAAAGTCCGGTTCTGGCGGCACAGACAAGAGGGGCCTTGGAGCAGTTTTTTAACCAGACCAATGGAGCGGTGGAGGAAGGGGCTGTACCGCCGTTTGCCTCTAAATATAAGAGTACGGCTCCTGTACATGAGATGACTCAGAATGATGACGGAACCTACACCATTTCATTGAAATATGGTGAGGGTTTTGACTGGCGGCAGTCTACCTTAGTCTACGATCTGCCGGAAGGGTGGAGTTTTACAAGGGAGACAGACGGGGTGACATTCATCTGTACCACTGGAAACCCAGATATTGGTCTGGTGAAGGGGCATTTTGAGGAGGGTTCTGGTGGCGCGAAATACTGGGTGAAGCCCAATACCTTTAAGATCTGGTATCCCGATGGCTGGACAGAGGGCAGCGCGGTGGAGGGAAAGCAGGCCATGATCACCATGGCCGGGGAGCAGCAGACCTGGGAGGTATGGCTGTCCTTTGGAAAGGGGAATACCCATACGGAGACTGGGGATGGAAGCTATGAGATTCCTTATACCCAGTATCTTCATGAGGAGACTTTTAAACGGGATTATAAGATAGAACTGGAAAAGCGGTGCGATGAGACGGGGAAGACCCTGGAGGATTCTGCCTTTGAGATTCTGGAGCGGTTTGATTTTTCCCAGCTTGACGGAACGAATCTGGAGGAAGAACAGTTTCGTAAAAGTGTGGCTACATCGGAAGGGGGATTTGAGACTTTAAGCGTGTGCCAGAGTGAGATTACCACGGACGGCAACGGCCACTTTGAGCATTCGGATCAGAAGACCTATGACTACACGAAAACCTATTGCGGCGGCCACCCGGACCCAATCATTCATTATGTGGAGAGTGATGGGGAGGATGATGAGGCGGATGAGGAAAATGAACGTCTGGAACGGGAAGCCTGGGAGGCCTGGCAGAAGTGTGTGGACTGGTGTGAGCAGAACTGTGATTTCCACTCCATTGATGAAGGTGCGGCCAGGGATGATATGGAGGCTGACCGGAATCAGGCGTGGGAGACCTTTATCCGTTTAAAGCGGATTTATACGGTGCGGGAAATTCAGGCAAGGAAGGGCTATATTCTTCATGACCTGCATAATGATGATCTTCCTGTTGAGATTGTGGAGTTTATGTCTTCCCAGGTGGAGGGGAACGGGGAGATTACCGGCCATTATCTGGGGAATAAGAAAGAGGAAAATGGGAGAAAAGGTGCGGATTCGGCAGAAACTTTGGAAACTCCGAAGGTGAGTCTGTCTTTGAAGGAACGGAGACAGGTTCAGGCGGCCGTGGAATCTTCGGAAACAGGTTCTGAAAAAGAAAGAATGGATTTGGGGCAAAGAAATGACGCCGGGGCCATGGAGAAAAGGGAAAGCGGCGGAACGAAATCAGAGACGGAAGAAATGGAGCCTGATGAGACAAAGGGAGTGGAAACAAAATCAGGTGAAATGGAATCATCTGGAACGATTAGGGACTTGGAGAAGGTGAGTCAAAAAGAAGAAAAGGGGGAACAGCAGGAGAACCATAAAGAAACGGGTGAGGCCGGAGAGAACGGAGAAGTACAAGGGGAATCTCAATCTGGCGAATTAAATCCTGGTAATGAGGAATTAGAGAAAGAGGAGTTAGATACAACAGAGCCGGAGGAATCGGAAAAGGCAGAGGAAGAATCTATAAAGGAAACAGAGCCGGAGATAACGCCAACAGAAGTGGAAACGGAAGAATCCGGTCAGGTCCAGTCAGAGAATACTGTTAAAAGTAAGGATTCCCAGGGAATATCTGGGAGGGAAATGGAGGAACCGGAGTGGCAGGATGAAGAACAGGACATGGAGTTAATCAATGACCTGATTCCTGCTACAGCTTCCAATGCCAGGGAATGGTTTGACTTTGCCACGCCTTCCAATGCGGTTCCCTCATTCTTTGCTGTGAATCGCCCTATGGAGATATCGGAGGATGATGACGAAGATGGGGACGGCTCCGGCGGAAGCTGGGAGTGGGACGGAGTCCAGGAGGAAAGCGAAGTGCCGCCTATTAGTCAGTCGTCCTATCCGTCCGATTACACCGGATATTCCTATGTGGTGAAGGATCACCGGACAGAAGGAGAGCTTCATATCAATAAGAGAGACATGGAACTTTATGAGCAGGATGGGGAGGACAGCTACGGAAAATCCCAGGCAGACGCTACTTTGGAGGGAGCTGTGTACGGGCTTTATGCGGCGGAGAACATCATCCACCCGGATGGGAAGACCGGGAAGGTTTTCTCGGCGGGAGAGTTGGTCTCCATTGCCGCTACGGACAAAAACGGGGACGCTTCTTTTATGGTTATTACGGAGACCTCGGAGACATCTAAGAACGTGCCAAACCTCTATTCTGATAACGTAGAGAAGAACGGCAATGGCTGGATTGGCCGGCCTTTGCTTCTGGGGAGTTATTATGTGGAGGAGATTTCCCGTTCCGAAGGGTACGAACTTTCCAGGATAGGGAAGAACTTATCGGAGAGCAACCGCATGGGAAAGCCGGTGGTGCTTGCGGAGTCGGGGAGCGCCCATACGGAAGGTTTCTTCCACCGGATTAATGAGTGGGAGGGGAATTCCTATGACTTTACGGTGGATTATTTTAATACCAAAGGGTTTGATGTGTTTTTATCCGGGCTGCCGGAGAGTGTGACGATTTATGAGGTGGCGGAGAAAGAGGGTACAAAGGCGGAGCAGGTAGCCACTGGGAGCAGCCGGGTGGAGAAACGGGACTCTGCAGGAAATATTATTTACCAGGCAGCCAAAGGCGGGGAGTACAAGCTGGACAGTGACGGGAATAAGATCATAAAGAAGGATTCCCAGGGGAATGTTGTTTATTCGGACAAGCCTTTTATGGAGACGGTTACGGCGGTCAACCGGCTGAATTGGTATGTGTCTGCGATTGGGAGGGAGGTCCCTTCTGATATGGCTTTAGAGGAATCGGGGGCTATGAATCAGGATTATATCCTGCAGGAAGTGTCTTCGGCTCTTTTAGGTTCCGGGTATAAAGGCGGCCTGACGGATGGACCGTGGACTCTTTTAAAGCTGTCGGGGCAAACCAATGGGGAGAGAATTGAGGAAATTCTTCAGTACTGTGCTTCGGACAGCTTCTGGGACGCTTATGAGGTGGATGAGATTAGTCAGAGGGGCGGAAGCTGGTACGCAAAAATCCGCTATGGCTATAAGGGGATTGTGAACCGGAATGCGATCTATGATAAGGGGACTGGCCGTCTGGTGATCCGCAGGGAGTATGAAAATGGTTATTACTACGTGGTTTATGAAGCGGATCAGTATGAGAGGGACGGATACCGGTTTACAGTGGAGAAGAAGGAACTGGACAGGGAAGCCCTTGCAGCTGGGGAAATCCGCTTAAAGGCGGTATACAGCCCTGTGTATGAAACTTATGGAGTGGGAGAGTTTATCCTAGATTCCCAGGGGCAGAAGGTTCCGGTTATGGAGACAGTGCCCCAGTACACCACCCAGGAGACGCTGACCTATGAGGAGATTCTGACGCCAGTGAAGGTATCTTATGATAAGGACAGGAAGTGTTCCGTGGTTCATATGGATACATCAGGGGAGAACTTTGGCACGGAAAACAGCAAAAAGACCTTCCGGGTTGTGGTTGATGGGGAGATCAGCCGGTATCGGGAAGCGGCGGTGAATGTGAGTACCCGGAAGGAGGAACTGGATGAGGGTTCCTATGTGAAATATGCGGTGCTCCTGTATCCGGGACAGTACCAGGCTTATGAGGATTCAGATACCAGGGTGCGTCCGATTGTCGTCTTGGAGAGGGTTATCAAGCAGGCGATTAAAGTAACAAAGGATATTGCACTGGATTCCTATGAGCATAATACTTATGAGATTCACAGGGACCCATTTACGGTGCTGTTCGGGGGCTATAACGGGAAGCAGGAGACAAAGACGCTGCCGGGATTTTATTTTAAGCTGTATCTTCGGTCTGACCTGGAAGAGACTGGGAAGCTGAAGGAAAAAGAGGACGGCTCCTATGACTATGAGGGATTCTTTAAGGAGAATCCAATCTTTGCTTCTGACCTGGCTCTGGAATGGGATATGGAGAAGTATGACGTGGATGAGGATATGACAACGGTTCATGCCAGCCGGGGAGGCGGTTCGGATGATTACTGGGGGCAGAGCCGTATGCTGCCTTATGGTGTGTACGTGCTGGTGGAGCAACAGCCTACCAAGATTCCTCAGAAGGCCTATGCCATTGATTCTCCCAAAGAAGTGGAAATACCATTTATTCCCCAGGTAGATAAAGATGGGACGGTTCATGACAAGGTTCCGGCCCCAGAATATCTCTACGATTCCAGGCTGACGCCGGAGCAGCTTATGGAGCGTTACCAGATCCGGTTTAATGAGGAGACCCACATCATTTACGCCCACAACCATGACGGGGATTTTGAGGTGTTTAAGTACGGGCTGGAGCCGGACAGTGTGAGGGACTGCCAGAATGAGACGGTGGCGGAATATTATCATTATGGTTCGGTCAGTGAGGACGCAGGGACGAAGGACGGGGTGTATTATGAGACTTATTATGACCGGGACGGGAAGATTACGGATTATGGGGTGACCCTGGACGGGGTGGAGACCATGACCGGGAAATCCACGGCGGTTGACCGGAAATTTGCCAAGGCCCTGATTCCCTGGAGCGTTTTGGACCCCAGGTATGGGGAGGTTATTAATGACAACGGGGACATTGGGAACCGGGAGCCAGGGTATGAGGGGAACGGCGGGTTTAATTTCGTTTCCTTTTCTAACACGGATTTTGAAAATGAGCTCTATAGTTCCAGGCTGCGGATTGAGAAGCTGGATTCGGAGACTGGGGAGAACATTCTCCATGACGGGGCCTTGTTTAAGATTTATGCGGCAAAGCGTGATGTCAGCGGGGACGGAGCCGATGGCGTGATGGGAAGCGGGGATATCCTGTTTGATGGGAACGGGGTGCCTCTGTATGATGAAAAAGAGCAGATTTTCATGCAGGATGATACCGGGGCGGAGGTTGGCATTTTTAAGGCTTACTCTACGGTTCGGGACGGGGAAGTGACCGGGCCGGACGGGAGTGTCCATACGGAGAAGCAGACCGTGGGGTATCTGGAGACTTATCAGCCTCTTGGGGCAGGGGCCTACGTGCTGGTGGAGGTGGAAGCGCCGGCCGGGTATGTGAAGTCCAAGCCTGTTGCCTTTACGGTGTACAGCGATAAGGTGGAGTATTATGAGGAGGGTGATAAGGACAAGAAGGTTCAGGCGGTGAAGTACCAGTATATGCGTCCCATTGGGGCGGATGGGAAGACCGTGGCGGAGGACATGCACCAGATTATTGTGAAGGACGCTCCTACTAAGATTGAGATCCACAAGATAGAAAAGAGGCAGGACAGCCTGACTTACCGGGTGGAGGGAACGGAGGAGCAGTTAAAGGCCAGAGGGGATGTGGAGCTTCAGTACCGGCCCAACGGGGAGTTTGCAGGGTTTGGGTTTGTGACGAAACGGCTGGAGCAGAAGGGGAATCCTTATGTGGCGAATGCTACTCTTACCTTGTATGAGGGGCTGGAAGTGAAACGGACAGGGGAACATGAGTATGAGGGTGTGAAGGTTACCCGGAACCTGTTTGATTCGGTGACGGACATCACGGCATATGATACCGGGGTGGATACGGATATAAGGAAGACCGGCACGGATAAGAATAAGCGGGAGGAATGGGACATTACCCAGGAGAAGAACCCGCCGGTGAAGCTATGGCGGTTTGATCTGGATTATGACCCAACGGAGCTGGATACGGAGACCGGGATTTTGTATGGCCTGGACGACTGGGGGAACCGGATGTGCATGGTGGATTCGGAGACGGGCATGGCTTATGTGACGGACAGTAATGGGGCTGTGATTGTGTGGCCGCTGGATGAAAACGGGGACAAGATCATTTCCCAGTCTGTGGAAGTGTTTGTGGATGAGAACGGGAGGCAGACAATCAATACGGACTTGAAGCCAGTGGCGGATGAGAACGGGCTGCCGGTTTATTATGAGGACGGAGGCGTGATCTGTCTGGAGAATGAGTGGGTGACACCGGAAAAGGGAGCCTTTGAGATCGCCAGGGTGAAGCAGGGGGCTTATATCCTGGAGGAGACGGCGGCTCCATTGGCAGACGGTTATGTACAGTCGGTGGCTTTGGGGCTGATTGTGAGGGATACTGGTGCTCTGCAGTCTTTTACCATGGAGGATGATTATACGAAGCTGGAGGTGTCTAAGCTGGACATGACTTCCAGGGAGGAGATTGAAGGGGCCACGCTGACGCTCTATGAGGCGTACCGGGTGTATGACGATTCGGACAGAGGGTGGCATTTGGAGATTCTCCGGGATATGGACGGAAAAGAGATCATGGCGGAGACCTGGGTTTCTGAGGGGGTCAAGCCTCACTGGATTGACCATATCATGCCGGGGGATTATATTCTGCGGGAGACCAGGGTTCCCACGGAGGCCGGGTATGTGACTTCGGAGGATGTGGAAGTGACTATTCTCGAAACCGGGGAGGTTCAGGGGTTTGTCATGGAGGACGACCACACGGCGGTGGAGGTGCTGAAAGTAGACGCTGTTACGGGGAAGGCCATGGACAATGAACACAGGGCGGAGCTGGCCCTTTATCCGGCTTTGTTAAATGAGGCAGGGGAGCCATTGTATGATGAGACCGGGAAGATTCAGTATGATAAGGAAAAGCCTGTTTTTAAGTGGCAGACGGATGATGGCAGCGAGGTGAGGAAAACGGCTCATCCGGTCACGGTTCCGGGAGGGCACAGTTATACGGCTTATGATTATGAGGTAAAGCAGATTCCCGGGACCAAGCAGGCGGTCTGCTATGTGACGGAGACAGGGGCTCTGCGGTTTGAGTATCTGCCGGTGGGGAAATATGTGCTGGTGGAGGAGAAGGCGCCTGTTGGGTATCTTCTGGCGGACCCGGTGTATGTGCCGGTTCTGGATGTGGGTTCCAAGGAACGGGTGCAGTCATTTGTTATGGAGGACAAGCCGATTCGGGTGCTGCTTTCCAAGGTGAATGTGGCTGGCGGAAAGGAGTTGGCCGGGGCTACCGTGTCGGTGTACCAAGCGGCAGAGGATGGGAGCCTTAGGAAAGAGCAGATGAAGGATACAGAAGGGAATCTTTTGTTTGTGACGGATACGGAGGGGAACCTTTTGAGAGATGAGGAAGGGGAACTGATTCCGGCCATGGAGTATGATGAGGCTTACCTGGTGAATCGGTGGATTTCCGGGTCTGACGGAAGGTATACGAAAAAGGATCTGGAGGCGGGACGGATTCCGAAAGGGTATGAGGTTGGGGATTTGAGGCCCCATGAGCTTCCGAATCCAAAGGCCGGCTCTTATTATTTTGTGGAGGAGCAGACGCCGTTTGGGTATGTGCGTGCCGTGGAGCTTCCTTTTTCCATTGTGGATACCATGGAGGTACAGCGGTTTGAACTGGTGGATGAGCTGGTGATGGGCCGGATTGAGATTGTAAAGTCGGATGAAAAGAGGCCAAAGGAAAAGCTGGAAGGGGCCAAGTTTAAGTTTACCAATCTGGATACCAACGTGTCGGTGATCTTAATCACGGATGGAGAGGGCCGGGCGGTCAGCAGTGAGGTTCCTGTGGGGGCTGTGGGAGAGGACGGGACTGTGAGCCTGTACCGTTTCAGCGTCCAGGAGGTGAAGGCACCGGAGGGGTATCTGCTGGATACAAGGGTACATACTTTCCAGTTTAATGTGAATACGGACCGGTATCACAGGCTGACCTATGAGTATCAGGCTTTGGACGCTCCCAGCAAGGTGATTGTTTCTAAAAAGGCATTGACGACTAAGGAGGAACTGCCTGGGGCCAGCCTGGAGGTGCGGAAGGTGACGGAGACTTCCGGGGAAGGTGGGGAGATTGTGAAGGTTGAGGGGGACGTGGTGGAAAGTTGGACTTCGACGGCTCAGCCTCATGAGATCGAATACCTGACGCCTGGGGAGTACGTGCTCATTGAGACCAGGGCGCCGGAGGGGTATCTGGTGGCGGAGAAGGTATATTTTACGGTGAAGGAGAACATGACCGTGGAGGAGATTCCGTTTGTGGAAATGTTTGATGATGATACGAAGACGGAGATTGTGAAGGCGGATTCGGAGAGTAAGGAGCCTTTGGCGGGAGCGAAGCTGCAGTTGATTTCTGTAGGGGATGGTAAGGTAATCCGGGAGTGGGTGACGGATGAGACGGGGACCATGGAATTTTTGGGGCTTCCTGCCGGGGAGTATCTGGTGAAGGAGCTGGAGGCGCCGGAGGGGTATCAGCTGCCTAAAGAGCCGTTTAAGCTGACGGTGGTTAAGGATTACAGGGTTCAGACTTTTACTCTGGAGAATAACAAAATCGAAGTGTCGGTGGAGAAGCGGGACATGGAGACCAGGGAGTTTGTGGCCGGGGCGGTTCTGGAGCTCTGGAATGAGAAGGGGGAAAAGGCTGCGGGCTGGATTACGGGGGAGAAGCCGGAGAAGATTCTTGGGCTTGTACCTGGGAAGTATGTGCTGAAAGAGGTGAAGGCACCGGAAGGGTATCTGATTCTTTCTAAGCCTCAGGAGATCGTGGTGACCAATGTTCCGGGTGTGCAGACCTTTGTGGTTGTGAATCAGAAGCTGGAAGTGGATGTGGTGAAGAAGGATAAGGAGAGCGGGAAGATTCTGGCGGGTGCTGTCATGAGGCTTGTGAGAAATTCGGACCAGGCGGTGATCCGGGAGTGGGTCAGCGGCCAGGTGCCGGAGGTGTTTAAGGGGTTAGCGCCGGGAAGTTATACCCTGGAGGAGAGGAAAGCGCCGGAGGGGTATGCGGTTGCAAAGAGCCTGACCTTTGAGGTGACGGAAACGGAGGCGAAGAAAGAGGTGGTTATGGAAGATGAGAGGATTATAGTGGATTTCCGGAAGATAGACGGAGTGAGCGGGGAACCCTTAGAAGGGGCCGTGCTGCAGCTGGTTGAGAAGGCCGGGACCAAGGATGAGACGGTGATCCGGGAATGGGTTTCCGGGAAGGAGCCGGAGAGGTTTGTGGGAATCCATGGGGGGACTTATGTGATTCGGGAGAAAAGAGCGCCGGAGGGATTTGTGCCCATGAAGGATCTGGTGGTTGAGATTCGGGAAGATCAGGCGGTGCAGACGGTGATTGTCCGGAACCAGCCTATTCAGGCGGAGATTGGGAAGGCGGACGGCGACAGCGGGAAGCTGTTAGGCGGTGCGACCCTGCAGCTGGTGCGCAACCGGGACGGAAAGGTAATCCGGGAATGGGTGTCCAGGGAAGGCCAGGCGGAAGCGTTTAAGGGCCTGGAGAGAGGGCGGTATACGGTGAGAGAGCTGAAAGCGCCTTCCGGGTATCGGAAAATGGAGCCTCAGGAGATTGAGGTGAAGGAAACGGAAGGGGTTCAGGAGTTTGTGGTGAAGAATTATAAGATCCGCCATTCGGGCGGCGGTGGAGGCGGTGACAGGCCGAAGCCGGAAAGAGAGTATATGGAACTGTATAAAGTGGACGGGGCTACGGGGAAGCGGTTAGCAGGGGCCACGATTACGGTTTATAAGCCGGACGGCAGCGTGTATTTTGAGGGCGTGACGGGTGCGGACGGAACGGTGAGATTTCGGAAGCCTGAAAGCGGGAGTTATGTATTCAAAGAGACGAAGGCGCCGGAGGGGTATTACCTGAATGGGAATGTGTATCAGTTTGTGGTTGGGACAGACGGGAAGGTGGCCGGGGAGGATACGGTTCCTGACTATAAGAAAACCACGGTGATTATTTCCAAGGAGGATGTGACTACATCGGAGGAACTGCCGGGAGCGGAGATTGAGATCACGGATAAGGACGGAAATGAGGTCTTTAAGGGAACCAGTGATGAGAACGGGAAGGTGTATTTTGAGGTTCCGGAGCCTGGGGAATACCATTTCAGGGAAGTAGTGGCTCCGGATGGATATGAGTTAAATGAGACGGTCTTTACTTTTACCGTCTTTGAGGACGGAACAATCATAGGGGATTGTACTATAACGGACCGGAAGCATTATGGGAGGATTACGGCTTCCTATGAGACAAAGCGGAAGGGTGACGGTGATGTGACTGTGGGAGAACTTCTGCATGCGCCGAAGACCGGGGACACCAGCGGGCTGGCAGGGCTGTTTGCGGTATGGCTGGATTCTGTGGCTGGGCTTGTCGGAATGGTGCTTTGGAGAAGGAAAAGGAAGAAAGGGGATGATGGGACGCCGCCGGGAGGCGGCGGAACGTCCGGTGGTTTGGGCCGGAGATGGAGAGAGATAGGGAAGAAAGGGAACCGTGGAAAGGATTGTGAGAAACATGGCAATCAGGCTGGTGAGAGAAGCGGGAATAAGCTGTGTATGTCCGGTGAGGCTGTCAGGGAAAGTATGGGAAATGTGGAACAGCCTGGGGGATTGGCAAGGCGTTCTGGTGCATGTTTCCTGGCGGTATTCCTGGCGGCAGGCGCTCCGGCTTTTACGGTTCTGGCAGCGCCCGATGGAGAGGTTTTGGAGAATCTGTATGAGGAACACCAGTATGTCACGGAGAATCCGGATTCTGATGAGGCCCAGAAGCTGTTTGAGAAGGAGATTGAGAGGGACGGAAGAACTTACCGTCTCTCTGAGATCCGCACGGAGGTGGTGAAGGAAGAACAGGACGGGGGCGGCGGGGACACGCTGGAACTTACCAGCAGCCCGTTTTTGAAGGAACTGGCGGAGCAATACAAGCCGGAGGGGACGTATGAGAAGGACGGGGCTGTCTACCGCCTATTTGGAAGCCAGCTGGAGGAAATGGCGATCCCGGCCCATGAGGTTTCTGTGTCAGAGGAAGTGGTATATGAGGCTGTGGAGGCACTGGACAGGATTCCTTCCAGGATTCCCGTGTCGGTAGTGGATGAGGCCACAGGGCAGGAAATGGAAGTGACGGCAGTGGCTGACCGGCAGGAATCGGGAGAGGAGCGCTGGGAGGATACGTTTTCCTTCCCGGTTACGTTTCATGAGTATGGCCTGGAGGGATACTGGCTTGGGGACAAGGTGTTCACACTGAATGGGGATGTTCCTGATTTTACGGGGTATGAGAAGGAGCTTTTGAGGCTGATCCAGGCTGGCGATGAGGATTACCAGGTAGAGTCGGTCTCCTGGGATGGGGAGGCTTATGAGGACGAAAATGGAATCCGGTGCAGGAATGCAGTGGCAAAGGGGAGAAAGCTGGTGCGGGACTGTAGGGTGAGTTATGTGGGGAGTGCTGTGTTTCCGGAGGAAATGGGAGTGCGGTATGTGTCTGCTTATGTGAAGGAGGGAGGAAATGGGACTGGAACGGTTCAGTATACCATGAAGGCGGTTGGCGTGTATGTGCCGAAAAAGGGGAATGGCGCAGCGCTGGCGGCGGTGATCGGGGTTACCAGTGTGGGTGCCGGGGCTGGTGTGGCCGGATATGCCCATTATAGGAAAAAGAGGCGGATCGGTGCTGCCTGACAGGTGATTTGACATGAGGGAGGGAGCCGGGGAAAATGGGCTTTCTCCCTGTAAGAAAAGTTTAAAAAGTTTTTTGGAAATGCCCTTGAAATTTGAAACAGGGATTTTTTACAATGGGATTAGGAAACTAAGAGGAGGCTGTCGTGGCGGGATTCGGTGGTATGGGCAGGGGCTGCCAGAGAGGTATGGCTATTTTTATAGAGGAAAGGGGTAGTGTGGAATGAAGAACAGGCGAAATCGTGAGAGGATTAGAGGATATAAGAGTGGATATGGGCGGAAGAAAGAGCCGAAAGGGGCCAGGGTTCCGGTTTGCCCTTATTGCGGCAGGGTGTCGGTATTGCGGCCGGCAGAGTATGTGTATGGGGAGAATACCATTGTGGTGGGGAGCCTTTTGTATGTGTGCAGCGGCTATCCGGCCTGTGGGGCTTATGTGGGGGTCCATGAGGGGACGAAAAAGCCAAAGGGGACGCTGGCGGATTCGGAGCTTAGGAACAAGAGGATTCGCGCTCACAGGGCCATTGACCGGATTGTAACGGCAGGGTGTATGAGCAGGGACGGGGTGTATGTGTGGCTTTCGGGGCGGCTGAACCTTCCTTATGAGGAGACCCATATCGGGTATTTTTCGGATTATCTGTGTGAGGAGACGATCAGAGAGTGTGAGAAGGTGATGGAGAACTGGAATGGGAATCGGAGAGGGAGGGCGGCGTGAAAGGGGAATCGTGAGAGGGTTTAAGGGGTTTGAGGATTTGCCGATGAATGGCTGTGGTGCGGTTATATGGTGGAGGCATTTTACATTTTTGACAGGGGAGGAAGATAAGGAATGAGGCTGGAACCGTCTGAGGAAATGATGTACAGGAGAATGGACTGGAAGGAGCGGCTGCTCCTTCTTTTTCCTTTATTGGGGATTTTGGCGTCTGTGGGGCTGTTGTTGATTGGGTCTGGGCGCTGGAGGATTTGGGGAGTGGCTGTTGTGGGGATAGCTGCTGGCGCTTTGGCAGTGCTTTGGGTCCCGGATTCTCGAAAACGTGACGATGAATTTTCGCCACACTTAGCCGAACCACCTGAATTTTATTGACAAAACCACCATTTTGCACTTGATTAACTCATCGTCATGTTTTATGATAGAGACATAAACATGACGAGGTGATTGTATGTCGATAGTTACTCAAACTGATAAACGCACAGGCATTACATATGCTTATAACACAACTTATTACTGGGACAAAGAAAAGCGGCAGTCCCGTTCAAAACGCATATGTGTAGGAAAGGTTGACCCTGAGACTGGTGACATTGTTCCAACAAGAGGCAGGGCAAAAAAAGGTTCTAAATCAGCAAGTGGAAAGCCTGCAAAAACAGGGCCAAAGCCTTTTG
>CAJTGE010000021.1:0-62979 GCA_910575795.1 Clostridiaceae bacterium
GCTCTCTGTCAATGAGTTCGGCGTGGAAATCTCGATCCAGGCAGAAGATGAGGAAACATTGATGCGTTCCATCTCCCGCACAGGGCTGACCCTCCGGCATAGATCAGAAGAAGGGGTTGTGTCCGATTTCGAGCTGGAGAGGAAAGCGGGATTCCCGGAAACACCTGATAATTTTTCTCTATCCTCTTATGCGCCAATATCCTGTCCACATTCCCTTCTGATGTGTTCTTATTAAGGGATATGTTCGTGTCAGGGAAGATCCCCGCAGTGGCGGTGTTGAATACCGTACTGATCATAGCGGTATTCCTTGCAGCTATCGGCATATGCGTGGTCCTGGCGTCCACGTATCGGGAGATCCCGGTCACGAACTCCAGGAAAATGCCCGGGCGGCTGGACCGTTCCACATTCCCGATCCCTTTAAATACATGCTCCGTCATGCCCGTGATCTTTGCCAGTTCTATCCTAACCCTCCCGATCATCGTGGCACATTTTGCCGGCATAGCGGATCATAAGGCTGCTTCACAGGTCATACGGTGCCTGACCACAGGGGAATGGTTCAAGCTGGATCAGCCGCTGTACAGCATTGGGGCACTTTTATACTTCGTACTCACAACGCTGTTCACATACTTTTACCTGGACATCGGGTTCAACCCGTATGAGATCGCCGATAATCTGAAACGGTCAGAGGCGACGATCCCCGGGATCCGGCCCGGTACACCGACCGTGGAATACATCAGGGAGGTGAGTACCCGCATCGCGTTGACAGGGAATACGGCAACAACACTCCTGATCCTTGCTATGTACGCAGTCTGCAATACCTATGGGCTTGGGACGTTAAGTATCGCGGGGACGTCCATTATCATCCTTGTGGGTACGCTAATCGAAGAAAGGAGGCTTTTGGCTTCCATGGCGGCCGTCAGACGGTTCACCAAACAGAAAAAAGGATAAGGAGAGAAATATCATGCGGAAGTGGATCAATGGACTTAGGCTTACATTCCCGGCCAAAAAAGAAGTGGCCGTGAACACCGCCATTACGGCGGCGGTCATGCTCGCAGGAGGGGCCTTCCTGTTCATTATAGATACAGCCAGTATGTACCTGTTCGCGATCAGCGGATAGGGAGCCTGGACAGCAACGCAAGAAGCAAGGCATACCAGCGCCGGTAGCCTTGCTTTTTTTTTGCGGATAGGAGCTATCAGATTTGCTCCCGCTGACATGGGCTGATCTCAGGCATTCCGCTGTCCCGGCACAGGCATTTGTTGGCTGTATCATTAATGAGCGGCGGAACTGCCCTGGATGTTCCAACCGCACAGCCGGAATTTTTTTCTGCCGGGGAAACGCACAGGATCTGTCATACTTTCCACAGGAAGGCATGATGGGGGATTACCCCGTGATGCCTGTAAAAATCTGCCTGATACCGGAT
This sequence comes from Clostridiaceae bacterium, assembly GCA_910575795.1. Lineage (GTDB taxonomy): Bacteria > Bacillota > Clostridia > Lachnospirales > Lachnospiraceae > Otoolea > Otoolea muris. Next base: position 1,422 of record CAJTGE010000021.1, read on the forward strand.
GCTTGACATACAGCGTCCCCATACAGGCAGGAAAAAAGACTATCAGTATCCCAGATCCCGGAGTATAGATCAGGTTCCGGGAAGGAAAGGAGGAATATCATGGGGCTTGACGAAAAGGCGCTGGGAACCGCCGCAACGGCGATCGCATATGGCATGACCGGGGTGTTATCCATGATCCCGGCCTTACAGGAAATCAGGCTGGAACGGAAGCTCAATGAGGATAAGACAAAGCTGGAAAAAAACGGGTTCCATCCGGATCTGGTTGCCAGGCATATCCGGGATAACGGGGCTGTGTTTATCTGGTGCGGGCAGGATACCCTGGAACCTATCCGGCAGGAGCTGACCCAGGGCGGGATCCCGTTCATCTCCGTCAACAGCAGCATGATTGAGGATGAGGGGAAACGCCCGCCTTATTTTTATACGGTAGTGATCCGTGACATTGACGGGGAACGGGCGGCGGATCTGTTAAAGGATCTGCTGAAAGACCTGGGCAAAGGCTCCCAGGAACAGGAAGAGGAACTTGAGGATGAGGAAGATTTAGAACGGGAGATCGGCGGGCAGGAAGATGCGCCCGTGGAATCAGACGAAGAGGCCCGGAAAACACAGGACGGACAGGAGGAAGAAGCCCAGGACGGTCTGAACGAAGAGGAAGAAGACGGCGAGGAAGATGAGGAGAAGGCAAAGGAAAAGAAGAAAGCCGCCGCGAAACGGAAAGCGGAAAGACACAGGGAACGCCGCAGGGCTGAGGAAGCGAAACGCCAGGAGGCACAGAGGCGCGAGGATTCCGTAAGGCGGGAAGACTCCGTAAGGCGTGAGGAGGAAGGCCACCACGCCAGTGACTCCGGCCACCGGGAGCAGGAGTGCCGGGAAGAGGGGTATAAGAGCGAGGAACGGGAACGTGATGCCCATGCTGCCGCCTCAGCCACTTCCATAACATCCGCAGATGAGCCGTCATGGACAGACTACCGGGACGCATACGCCATCCGGGCTGCGGAGATCGAGGCGCAGTGCGAGCGCTACGCGAAAGCGGAACTGATGCGCCGGGAAATGGAAAGGATGAAGCTGTCCGGGAGGGACACGGGCGGGAAATACAGCCGCTTAAAGGAACAGTACCGGAGCACCAATGACGAGATCCAGGCGCACCATGACCGGTTCCAGAGCATCGGGAAAGGCGGGTGGAAGGAATATGCCGCTGAAGCGGCGGAGCGTGCCAGGAATGCCTCCACAGAAGAGTTAAAGGAACATACCTGGGATAAGCCGGATGGCGGGGACTATTTAAGGAGGAACCAGGACGGCAGCTACAGCGCGTATACCAGAGAAGAGAAGAGGACCTACCTGGAAGGGAAATATAAGAACGGCGAGGCCAATGTCATCCTGCACGGGTACGCGCAGGACACGGTACGGCATGAGGAGTTAAGGCGTCAGGAAGAACTGGTCAGCGCGAGAGCGCATACCGATACACAGGATGGCATGCTGCATTACAGGTCCCTCCTGGATAAGTATAACGTGACCGACCAGGAAGTATCCAGGTATAAGAGCTGGGATGCCGTAAAGAAGGAGAAAGACGCTTTTGCGAGGAAATTGGATGAGACAGAACGGAGGCTTGAGGGACAGGGCTTTACCGGGGTACGGGAATACCGGGAAAAGCTTGAGGGTTCCATTAAGTATACCGAGTCCGGGAAACTAAGCTGGAATGCCGTTGCCGGAGGGTACAGACCGCCGTATCCGTCCACGTCCGTCAAAGGCCCGGACGGAGCCCCGGTCATTGACTTCCGGGAAAGGAAGTTCAGCCGAAGCGCTTATGAAGCCCTGCCAGTGCAGAAAGATGTACGCGAGGCCGGGAAAACAACCGTCTCCTTCACCCGGGTCGCACCGGAGGACGCCGCCTTAAGGCAGATTGCTAATGGCAATACTATCTTGGCCTATATGAAAAAGCAGGGAAGTACGGCTTACGGGGCGGCGCCCATGAGCGGCGGGATCCTTATCGGCGCGGGCGTGTGCGTGGTAAACGCGGATGCCTGCCGCAGGAGGGGAAGCTCCGGGAAGGCGTCATTCCAGGGGATTGCCAACGATCAGCCGGTGGCTGCGGCAGGCGCCCAGCCGTATGCATCATCCGCTTTTACCGGGAGTACGGAAAGGATCTATGCCGCTTCTGTCATAGCGGCGGGCATTGGTGTACGGCCGGTGAAAGGCGGTATCAGAACGGATGGTGAGCAGCCCGCTTATGCAGGAAAGACAGGGGGGATCCGCCAGGACAGCTTAAGGCGGATCGGATCCGTCAATGCCAGGGCAGCGCATACGACGGCGGACATGATGAAGAACCGGTATTTCACGATGGCCGTAAAACAGGGTACAAGGACAGCTGTCTGGTCAGCCGCCGATGATACCGAAGCGGGGCGCATGGCAATGTCAGCTATGTATGCTGTAAGGCTGCCGGCCCATATGGCCAGGCAGCAGATGCTTAACATGGGGCGGATCAGCCTGGACCAGGGGGATATGGTGATGACGGCGCTCAACCGCCATATTATACGCTCCAGGGCTGCCAGCGCCTGCGCCATGCAGGGGGAAGCCCTGGAGAAGTTTGCCAGGAAATCCGGACTGGACGCAGGGGTGCTTAAAGCGGCACAGCATGATCAGGCAGCCATGGAACGCCTGATCGCCAGACGGTACGCCGGGACCTTCCGGGCGCCGGGGAAAGACGACATGCGGGGGCTTATCCAGGCGATGGGGATCCGGGGCGACCTTCTGGATAAAGATAACGTCAGCACGGAGGATATCCTTGGGTTCTTAAGCCGCCATAAGCAATCGACCGTGGCGGAGCGCGACAGGGCCTTAAAGAATCTGGAAGGGGGCCTGGAGGGCTTAAACGTGAGCCAGAAGCGTCTGGTGGAGTCTTTGTTCTCCCAGGACCGGTTTTTCGACAAAGCGGATATGCAGGCGATCCTGGCAAAGAACGGGATCAGCGCGGATCTGGCAGATAAGCTGGCCGGGAAGAACTGGGCGGCGGATGGGGATATCCTGGCAGCGTTCAGGCAGGCCGGCATCTCTGAGGACAAGGCAGGGGTGCTTATGAAGGAATTAAAGGGGATTTCCATGGAGGACCGTTCCGCTATGATGGGCCTGTTCCAGTTGTACGCAGGCGACAGCCTGGATGGGTTTGACATGGATAAGTTCCTGGGGCTGTTAAACGTCCTGGACGTGGACCAGTCCTTAAAAGATGAGCTTGGACGCAACTACATCCACCTGTCCCATATGTCCATGGAGGATATCAAGAAGCTGCTCGCGAAATATAAAGGGAATGCGGAAGCGGAAGCGTTCTTAAACCGTCTGTTAAACGAGAAGGTCTGCCTGATCCTGGGGCGTAACCGGGAAATGTCCCGGTTCGAGCTGATGAATGGGATAGAGTCTATGATGTTCAGGATAGGCCAGAGGACGGACACCATGGCAGGCTTCAGCCAGGTCATGGGCCTTGGCCGTGGCCTGACAAGAGTGACAAAGAGCGGGTACCGCCTCCTTTACAACATGGCCTTCCGCCGGATGACGTCGCCGGTCGGGATCGGGAAGCTGAAGGTAACCCCGGCGGATTTAACAGCGGTCAATATAAAGGCAGCCGTGGCAGGCGCCGTGAAGCAGACCAGGGTAGCCGCCACATTTTCCAGGATGCTGAACCGAAGGGCGCCACAGGGACTGAAACGCGTGGCCGGCCATGTCCTGCATCCAGGGCGCTTCATTGGGCAGGCGGTTGCCAGTAAGGTGGAATGGATCCTTGCCAGGCATGGGGTGGATACCCTGGCGCTCAAGGCAGGAGTCAGGTTTGTTGCAGGGAAAGCCACGGCAGGGGCAGCGGCGGCATCGGAAGTCCTCCTTGCCGCCTGCGCAGCCATCCTTGTGATCATCATGCTGCTCATGGCATACGAGAGCATTGATCTGGGAGGTGACGGTAACGGGGCCAGCAGCTATTCTGCAGCTTATGTTTCCGCAGCGGACGGGAAGGACGCGTTCGTGCAGGAAGCGGTTGACATGCTGCGGGGCTATACGGACGACTTTATTACAGAGATTAACGACGCCCAATATAACCGTGGGATGTATGCAGGCATGAACGGTTACAACACCAACGAGAATGTGGGAGCTTTTGAAGCCGGGGCATACCAGGTGGTATTCCGCGGGCCGGACGGGCAGCCGATCGACGATATTACGAGCGTGGATCTCAATAACTCCAAGGACATCCTCTCCATGGCATCCGTGTTCATCCCGACCGTGTTCACCAGGCCAGGCGACAACGCCTCCGCGCAGGCGAAGGCGGAGTATGAGAAGGACAAGGAGCATTTCCTGGACTACTGCACGTTTCTGTGGGCGGCTTCTCACCAGATCTCCATTGAGGAGTACCACCCGGGCAACGCTTCGAACCCGGATGCCAATGACGAGTCCGGCCTCCAGACCGACGCCCAGACCGGAAAGTGCGGGATGGATTACGGGCTTAACGGGGACCAGGGCGCTGGCGTGAACTGGTGGGCCGCGACAGGGGCTTCCCCAACGACGGGAAATATATGCGGCGTCTGCCAGAAAAATGACTGGTATGAGACCGATATCACAGAGCATGCCTGCGTGGCGAAGCCTGCCGCTGACCCATGCACGCACGGGCACTGGGAGACGGTATCCACGCCGCTAAGGCACCGGGCCTGCATCGGGCATCACCACCACTGCTCCAAACATGATTACTGGTACAGCTGCGCGGATAAAGAGAAGACAAGATGGGATAAGGAAGGGAACGTATACAGGCGCGTCTGGGTCTGTGACGGGCACATGGGCGCTGTGGTATATGCGACCATCGGGCGTATTTCCCGGATGCCCAATTTCGGCGCGGCATCGGACTATAACTTTGACAGCCCGGAGACTTACGGCGGGTGCGACGGCATCTACAGCTACTTCGGCGGCACGGGCGGCGAAGGCAGCACAGCGTTCCATGGCGATTCCTATTCCCTCACTGACGCACAGCTGAGATACCTGGCAGCCATGTGCATGGGCGAACAGAGGAACTGTGCGACAAACGAAGTGACCATGCGCTACCAGGCTTCCCTGATGGCAAACGTCTACGAACTGTACGGGAAGAAGAAAGGCCTGTCCATTTATGAGTATCTGACCCTCCTGCCGACCCAGAAGAAGAACGGGGTCAGCGGGTGGTTTGCTACCGCATCGCATACCTACGCTGACAAGAATTCCGGCTCTGTATCAGCCCAAAGCCTGGAGTGGATCAGGGACGTCTTATGCAACGGGAACCGGATTACGAAAGCCAACGAACAGGGTACGCTGGTTACCGGCTTTGTGAAAGCGGTCTACAACGGTAAGGAATATACGGGTAGCGCGATGAAAAACGAGAGCATCTACGTGCCGGGGGAAACGATCCTCTATACGTCCGGAGGGCAGGCGTGCCTGTTTGAAGCATTCCCGGGCGGGCGCCCGGCAGGCTGCGGGACACCGGTTGTTGACCCGTTCGCGATCATCATCAATTAAGGAAGGAGGCAGGTTTTTATGGACAGACGGGGACAACTGTGCGAAGGCTGCGCGCCTTCGCGGGGACAGGCAGATACAGGAGGCAAAAAGGGCGGGAAGCAGCCGTGGGAAAAGGCACACCGCAGGCCGGCCTTTGCAGCGGCCGCCCTGGCCGTTGCCGCAGCCTCCATTCTGCTAAACGGGCCGCTGAGGGCTTCGGCGGAACTGGATGGCAATAAAGCCAAGGTCAGTTTTTACGGAGATGACGGGGAAAGCGGCGAAAAACTCCTGGTGGAGAAGGCAGCACATTACGGCATGGATATCACGATCCCCCAAATTAAGGAGCAGTATCTTCCGGAAGAGTTTAAGGGCAGGGATGACATCAGCCCCTGCTGGGTCATCCGGGACACGGATGAGGCCTATTACCCGGGGGATGGCTTCTGGATCGAGGACTACATGGAAGAGGATAACCTGACAGACATGGAGTTCATCCTGGTACCGGATGACAGCGTGCTGGATTTTGAAAAGACGGATTTGTATTTTTATGACAGCGGCTGGAATGAAATTGAAAAATATGCAAAGACGGATGTGAAGGCCGGCGGGAAGTTCAGGCTGCCTGACCCGGCGCCATACGGCGGCAATTTCTGGGCCTATGATGACGGGGAAGGAGGCAGGAAGCTGGCCAGGGGAGGGACGGAATTTACTGCCACGGAGTACACCACGGAGTTCTATGCCTGTGGGAATGGGACGGTGTCTATCATCTACCGTTACCCGGTGGATGTGGACAGCCTGGGAACAGACCAGGAGCCGGGGGATATCTATGCCGCGGTCAACGCGAAAGTCGGGGATTACATCACCCTGCAGCGCTCCCCGGGCAGCGTGGTGTGGGAGCACAGTTTCCGGGGCTGGGAGGACTACAGCGGGCAGTATGACGGCCTCCTGCAGCCTGGGGACGTTATCCAGATTACTTCAGAGGAAGATATCGAGTTTGTCGCCTGTTATGAGGAGGACGAGAACTGGGATCCGGATGATAATGGCGGCGGGCCGGATGATGAAGACGGCATATTGATGAACCCGGACGGCCTGACCAACCAGTACACTCAGCAGTTGGAGGAGAATGCCGGTGCCGGCGTGGAAGTGGCCCTCAACAATAACCCGGTCAGCCAGTCCTTCGGCGGACTGATCTCGAAGCCGGGCGGTACTTATACCGGCTTTACCCAGGATGGAGCAAAGAAGACAGCCCAAAATGGTTCCATTACCTCCACCACAAAGCTCGACAAAACCCTGACGCATACAGAGGAGGACCAGTATGGCAGATCCATGGACAAGGACGGGGATTCCACGAAGCCGTTAAAGCAGGATGATTCCCTGTTTGCCATGGATATCTACGGAAATGCATTCGCATACCCCTATTGGGCGTCATCGGAAGCAGAGCGGATCGCTATTGTCACGGAACGCTTAAAGCAGTACAAGGGGAACTCCTGGCTCAACTTCATCAGCCGCCACAGCGAGCTGGGGGAAGCGGTCAGGCGGTTCGAAGAGCGGGAGTTTGACCTGTTAAAGGATTCCTGCAAGGATAAGCTGAAGATCGACCGCCGGCAGTGGCGCGGGTGGATGGACTATTACTCCGATATCCCGTCGAACATTGGGAATACCAATGTGAACAACACTGACGGGGATACGAACCGGCTGCTTGCGAGGATTAAATTTTCAAGCAGTTGGGAGAATATCATCTTTTACCCGTATTACTACGACCCGGGCAGGCTGAACACCGGCACCTACGGGTTTGATGGGATCTCGGCGCTTTCACAGGATGCGAGGGATAACCTGACAGTGCTCTATAACACCCTGATCCGCAGCGGCTACTCCGAGGCGGCGGCATGCGGCGCATGCGCTTTTGCATGGCAGCAGACGGATGGGACGTTCTCGCCCGGGTATTCCGGGACAAACGGGAAAGGCCTTGGCGGCTGGAATGACGAGGATGCCGACTGGCTGAAAGGGATCGCCCAGCAGACCGGGGAACAGTGGGATGCCATCAACGCACAGTCTGACCTGTTCACCGTATGGCTGGATCAGAACATGGGAGACATCAACGGGCTTTTAGAGTCCAATACGGGCATGATGATCAAGGAACTCAAGAAGTTAAGCTCAGAGACGAACGCATCGGATGTCCTGTGCGCGGCCTTTCTGGCAGGGGAAGAAGAGAAGGGAGACGGGACACTGCATCTGTTTGATGGGAAGTATTACAAGGATGCCGCCAGAATGCGGGAATATGCCAGGAAGCTAAAGCAGGCTCTGAAAAAGACTGAGAGCGGGTATGGATTTGATGTCTCCGGGCTTGACCTGGCAGACTGCTCTGAGGCAAGGAAACGGGTCGTGGAACTTGCCTGCGCACAGGTCGGGAAGCAGTATGTATGGGGTGCGGCAGGGCCGAATACCTTTGACTGCAGCGGTCTGACCCTGTGGGCTTACCAGAATGGTGCGGGGATCTCACTCCCGCACAGCTCGTCAAGCCAGATCAATTACGGGCGGAAGATCCCGAAGGAAATGCTCCGGCCCGGCGACCTGATCGTCTGGGACGGCCATGTCGCCATGTATATTGGCGGCGGAAAGCGTGTAGAGGCTGTGGGTGCAAAGTACGGCATCCAGATCCGTGACCTGGACGCGGGGTCAAGCCATCCATTCCTTGGGTATACCAGTCTGCTGGATTAAGGGCGGCATCAGGGGAACCAGGAAACACAGAGGGCAGAAAGCATAGAAACCATGGGCTGCCGGAGAGCGGCCGGGAAGGAGGGGGCGGAGGAGAGAAGAATCTCCTCCGCGATATTGACATGAGTAACACGACAGGCAGAAAGAATATGCGTGCGGCTGGGAGAAGAGCCCTATGTACCGCCGTTTTCGCGTTTGTCATCTTTGCCGGCAGCACGGGACAGATCGCGGCCTTTGCGGGGAACACGAACATCGTTGTGGATAACCAGACGGGGGATGACTCCATTGAAGTAGAGGTTTCGGTAGGAGGTGTCCCATGCATCCTGTCCGCAGATACCGGTTTCCGCTACAACCTGGATGCTGCGCCGGACATGGTGGATGTGGATGCCAGGGTGAGCGGGGATATCTACGGGTATTATGACCTGGACTACGAGCCGGAGGCGGACTTGCAGGATGGCGGGATTATCCGGATCACAGTATCCTATAGCAGCCAGTTCGGCGATGAGGGGATCGAGGATGCACCGGATCTTGACAGGGCCGCAAAAGAGGGAAACGCAGGCTGGGATCCGTCCACATATGATGACGGGCTCCCGGATATCGGGATGGAAGAATTCGATTTAAGTAATGGGGCAGCAGAGACCGGGACCCTGGTCATCCAGTGCCAGCCGGTGAACGCGTTTGACGAGGCGGTGTTGACTATAGTGGACGAAGACTACAAAACATATCAGATACCGCTCCATATGGAGCCATACTTCTTCCGGGCGAAGGTGAAGGTGCCGGTGGGGAAGTACCGGGAATCCGGGACACCGGGGATCACCTTCAATGAGGCCGCAAGCAAAGATACATCCATTTCCTATGTCTGGGCGCATAAGGGTGGGGCCGCTTTTGGAGGTTTTTTTGATATCAATACAGGGGAGGAAACATCCATAAAGGATCTGGTGATCCGGACCGTAAGGGACGGCGAGATCACGGACACGGACTCCCGTTACTACTTTAATAAGAAGACTTATGAGGAGGAGAGAAAAGCGGAGCAGAAGCGCGATGCCGAATTCCAGAAGAAGAATTATCCGGATCTTTCTCTGGATATAAAGGAACCGGCAGAAGATGACAGCCTGTACACGAACCCTGGCATCTGGGAAAAGATTGCAATGGCCGCTGCTGTCCTGGTAAAGGCGTTCATTCCGCTGACCGTGGTGGCTGTGCTGGGGGTTGGGGTGCGTGTGTTGTATAAAAAGTATAAGGATAATAACTGCATGTATTGATGGCACAAAGGAAATATCTGGAACCGGGAAAGAAAAAAAGAAGAAGGAGGGAGCAGGCAGACTGCCCGCACGGCAGATGTGTGGCGCTGCCTGCGTTTTATATATGGAGAAATATAATGATGGGACTATAGTGGATGAACGGGATACAGGCAGCGCCGGCATAGAGCCAGGGAAAGCAGTGCGCCTGACCCACCATACGAAGCGGATTGTGTTCCCAAGGGACGGGAAGAAGGCAAAGGCATATTTCCGAGGTTTGAAGGAAGGGTACTCCCGCTGCTGGTGCGTGAACCGGATTCAGGACACCTTCCGGTCAGAAATTTCCTATTATCAGGAGAATTACGGGGACATAGTAGAGGCCCGGAACCGGACTTACATGAAGAACAGGCATACAGACCGTATGATCACAATGAAGGATCTGCATGGCAGGGAACGCACCTGCCCGGAGGAGCTGTTCATCCAGGCTGGCAAGAAAAACGGGGCGGGGATCCCTGGGCCTGATGTGTTTAAAGGCTGTATCATGCAGTATCTTTCATGGATGCAGGAATGGAACAGGGAGCATGGGGATCACATGCATGTCCTGAATGTACATGTTTCAGATAAGTCCCCATACCGGGCCGTGGTACGGAGGGTATGGGACTGTATTGGGGAAAACGGGGTAAAAACAATCAGTATGACAAGGGCATTGGAGGAAGCAGCAGTCCCATATCTGGATGAGGGTGCGGAGGAGTCCCGGTATAATAACCGAAAGATGACCTTTGACCGGCTCTCCAGGGAGGCGCTGTATCGCTGCTTTGAGGATGCCGGAATCATGATTAACCGCGAACCTGGGATCCACACCCTGCGACAGGCGCTAAAGGTCAGGAAAGACGCTGAGTTTGAGGAGGAATACGCGAAGGATATGCTCCGCCAGATCATGGAGATCGAAGGGCAGGCTCCCGCTATGGACGCGGAAGGGGAGATGCCGGGTATCATGGAGACGCCGGACGGCAGTATCCTGGTACCGGAGGAAAGCTGCCGATTGCTAAAGATCCGGGAATGCCTGGGCGGGGCGTATGCGGCAAGGAGCCGGCAGGCAGCTGTCCACCTCTTAAAAGCACTGGAGGATGAACGGGAGGCAAATGCCATGCGTGCCATGCAGGAAGGAGACCGGAAAAACCTGGAGCTTGAGTATGCGGCCCTGCGTGTCGGGCTCTTAAGGTGCGGGTATTATGCAGGGCCAGGAAGGAGAGGAGATTGATGAAGGTATCGCACAATAGCTCCCGGACACAGGGGTCTGCGAGCCATAACGACCGGACATTTGATACTAATAAGGCAGACCATATTGACCAGGGAAGGTTAAAGGATAACCGCTACTGGTGCATCTATGAGGGGCTGAGTTTTGAAGAGGCGGAGAAGAAGTTTTATGAGGAGCACTACGGACAGATGGTTCAGCAGCAGAACCGGAACAGGCCGGAGAAGCTGGATATAGATGACTACCTGAAGATGAGCCGGTACTGCCCGGAAGAGCTGATCCTCCAGATAGGGAACGTAGATGAAACGATCAAAGACCCGGCTGTGTTCGACGCATGTTTTGATGAGTATATGAAATACCTGGAGGAATGGAACAAAGACCACGGGAACCACATGCATGTCCTAAATTACGCGGTCCATAAGGATGAGGCGACCATCCATGCCCATATACGGAGAGTATGGGATTATACCGCAAAGGACGGATCGGCGCGAATCGGCCTTGACCGCGCCTTAAAAGAAGCCGGCGTACAGCCGCCGGAGCAGGGGCTCCCGGAGGGGAGGCACAACAACCGTAAGATGGCGTTTGACCGCATGATGCGTGCCAGGTGGATCGAGATCTGCGAGGAGCGTGGGATTACGGTTGATAAGATGCCGAAAAAGGCCCGGCACTTAAAGATCGATGATTATAAGCGGGACCGTCATATCGAAGCAATCGAACACTCCAAGGGGAACGTCCGCATGGTTGGGGAACTGGTGAAAGAGGCACTTGGGGAGATCCCGGAGGAAAAGAAGACTGTTGCCGGAGACGGCAGGAGGTATGTATGCCTGCCTGCAGAGGAATATGAAGCACTCCGCCGGGCAGCAATACAAATGGGCCTGGATAAAGAGGAGGCGGAACGGAAGGAACAGGAGGCGTCTGAAGCAAGGCTGAGGGCGGAAGAGGTGAAGGTTCGTGCCGCTCAGATACAGGAGGGAAACTGGGGGCTTCAGGCGGAGATCGGGAGGCTTAAGAGGCAGATTGGGGAAGGTGGGCCAGGGTTTCTTGCAGATGTGCTGCGGGAAGGCATGCAGGTTGTAAGGGAACCTGACGGGCGGGAACTGGAAGTGCTCGGCGGGGCAGGACAGGCGTATGACGTTTTGCGATATGCATCGGTGTATGAGGCCATGGACAGCTTGGAGGACACTTATTTCGGCAGGATGCAGGGGCATGAGCAGGAAGAGAGGTGATGTGGGGCATGAGGTTATCCTAGTGTACTGACACGTTGATATATAGCCAAATTATAAGTTTGGTAGAAACAGCCGTTTTGATGTATACTTAAGAAAAAAACGGTGGTGATTTCAATGGCAAGACCCAGAAAATATATAATCAACCTTACAGAAGATGAATTCAAGGAACTCAAATCCATAATCCGTAAAAAAAAGACATCCAAAACCATACGCCGCAGGTGCCAGATCCTCCTTGATCTGGATGAAGCACACGGAAAAGCCCTGACTCATGAGCAGAGCGCAAGAGCGACCGGCGTCTGTCTGGCAACCATCACAAATACGGTCGCAAAATATATAAACGGTGGTATTGGCGCTGTTACTGAATTTAAAAGAAACATAAACTCAGATCAGGCAAGGCGTAAAGTTGACGGGCGTATGGAAGCCCGATTGATCGAACTTGCCTGCGGCCCTGTCCCGGAAGGGCACTCCCGGTGGACCATCCGCTTGTTGGAGGAAGAGTCCAAAGTCATCCTGGAGACCCCTGTAAGCAGGGAGGCAATCCGAAACGCTTTAAAAAAAATAAACTTCGACCTCACAAAAACGACTACTGGTGTATCCCGGCAAAGGAAGATCCGGAATTCATAGCGTGCATGGAAGATGTCCTTGATGTATATGAGCTTCCCTATGATGAAAAACGTCCCGTTGTCTGCATGGACGAAAAGCCATATCAGCTTCTTGGGGAAGCCAGGGAACCTCTGCCAATGATTCCTGGAAGTGACCGTAAAACGGATTCCGAATATGTCCGCAATGGGACTGCCAGCATATTTGCTTTTGTAGAGCCGCTTGGCGGGGTACATCATGTAAGTGTACGGGAACACCGTAAGGCAACCGACTGGGCAGAGGAGATTAAGTATCTGGTGGATGTGATGTATCCGGAAGCGGAAAAAATCATCCTTGTAATGGATAACCTTAATACCCATAAGCCGTCGTCTCTATATAAGAGGTATCCTCCGGAGGAAGCAAGGCGTATTATCAAAAAACTGGAAATCCATTACACACCAAAGCATGGAAGCTGGCTTGACATCGCTGAAATAGAACTGAATGTGATGACCAGGCAATGCCTTTCACGCCGCATAAATGACATTGAGTTGCTGCGCAATGAATTATCCGTATGGGAAATGGAGCGTAATACAATGGCCGCAAAAGTTAACTGGCATTTTAGGGCAGGTGATGCCAGAATAAAACTTAAATCTTTATATCCCAGTTTTACTACCGCCTCTTAAAAGGCAGTAGTAAAGCTAAATATCATCATGTCAGTACACTAGGCTATGCCGGAAGGCTTGCGCGTAAGGAAAACGCAAGAGATTCTTAATAACTTTCTTTGTGTGATTTCCGGAATCTTGTCCTATTATCTCCGCATCAGTAACAGAAAAAAATAATTGCCTGGTGAAGAAAGGGGATTTAATTATGGCTGAGCAAATTAAGAAATTTGAGTTTGTATTTTCGAGGGACGATCTGGCGAGGTTTAGCATCGTCGATGGAGAACTGTATGTTGATGTACATGGGATGACCTGTCCAAAGGCACAGCGTTTCCTGAAAAATATCATCGCACTGCTGAAGGGAAGCGTCAGCATGTACATCATCCATGGCTATAACCATGGCTGCGCTATTAAGGAGATGCTGAGGAATACGCGGCTCAGTTCCCGCAACTACCAGGTTCTGCATGTGGACTGGAACCCGGGGATGACGAAACTGGTAACGGCTTAAGGAGAAAAAAATGAAAAGATGTATCCAATGTGGAAGCAGCGGTCTTTCTAAAAAGGGCCAGAGGTTCTGTTCGAAGGAATGCCGGTATCGCTACTATCACAGTGGCGTCATGCTCCTCATCCTGAAAAAACAGTGGTTTGAAATGATTCTATCCGGCTAAAAATTGGAAGAATACAGGGAGAGGAAGCCATACTGGACGAAACGGTTCGGGAACTATTTCGGAAGGTACTACCAATTTTTCCAAGAGAGAGCCGGAGGCTGTCTGGAATGGGGAGAAGAAGCTGATCGTATTTCGGAACGGGTATGGCAGCGATAAGCCGGAATTCAGTGCTGAGTGTACTATAAGCGAGGGAACAGGAAAAGAAGAGTGGGGAGCAGAAAAGGGTACGGTGTATTATGCGCTGAAGAACCACAGGATTTTTGGAGCGAGGAATATTGGCAAAGATTAACATATTAAGTGGCCTTCCGGGGATTCAAGGATGTGCCAGAAAGCTGAATCATTTCGAACTATTGAATGCCTTGATTACGGCATATACAGCCGCTTTCTGCTCAACAGTTAGATTCACCCAATGTTTGAACAGTTCCTTAAGCTTTGAAGTCAGTTCAGCCATTTCTCCTTCGGCGAAAAATTGTGCCATGGAAATACTAAATCCACTGCAGATCGTTTCCAGCATAGAGATAGACGGCATGGTATTGCGGCGGAATATGTTCGCAAGGGTCGATTCGGATAGGCTGCAGGCCTTTGCGAGTTTGTATTCTGTCCATCCGTGTTGTTTCATGAGTTTGTTTAATCGTTCATGAACATTTATTTTCATCACTACCTTTCTTTTGAAAATATTTTACCGTTCAAATAAGATTTAATCATACCAGATACTTGTGAAGAAAAGCTGGCTCAAAAGGAGCTGGATGAGCGGGGATTTCAGAAGCTGCTGGAAAGATACAAAAATGAGCAGGAAAAGATCAGACAGGTTCCAGAACAGAAAAAGAGAGTGTATTTTGAGGATATGGTAGTTGTTGGAAATGCACTGGCAGAGACGGTTGAAGCAGATTTCTCTGTAAAAAGCGATGAGACGCATGGAATAATATGCTTAAAAACTGGCATGGTGATATATGGAGTACCGTGTGGGTATGCGGGCCGGAATGAACTGATGCTGCTCATGTATAGGGCAGATGATGTCAGGGTGATGCCGGAAAATGATACTATCAAGTGGGAATTCTGTTTCGGCTTTTTCGATACATACGTTGGTTAAAACGCCCTTGTTCGGTGTAGCGTATTTCCATACTTAATGCGGAAGGACAAAAGGCATGGAAGGAGAGGAGGACATGCAGAATTCCGGAAACAGAAATGCAACTACAAAAAATAAGGATTGCGGGGAAACCTGGCTTATTGTATAATAAGAATAGGTATATTCCTGCGCAGGAGAAAGGAGTGTATACCCAGCAATGGCAACGATCAACGATAAGCACAAAGACCGCCTGTTCAGCTTCCTGTTTGGACAGAAGGGAAATAAGGAGTGGACACTGAGCCTGTATAACGCGGTGAACCACACAAACCACACGAACCCGGACGATATTGAGTTCACGACCATAGAGGACGTCTTATACATGGGAATGAAGAACGATACTTCCTTCATACTCTGTCAGGTCATGAACGTCTATGAACAGCAGAGCACTTATAACCCGAATATGCCGGTACGCCAGCTAATGTACACGGCAAAACTGTATGACAAGTATATCAAGCTGAAAGGACTCAACCTCTATGGAAAGAAACTGCTGACCTTGCCGGTTCCCAGGCTGGTGACTTTTTACAACGGGACAGAAGAGGAGGACAGCCGGATCCTGAAGCTGAGCGACGCATTCCCGGAAGAAGCCAGGGATATGGAGTCGGATATTGAGGTAAAAGTTCGGATGTTCAACATCAACTACGGGAAGAACAAAAGCCTGCTGGATGTCTGCAGGCCGTTAAAGGAGTACGCATGGCTGATTGGACAGATCCGGAAGAACCGGAAACATATGGAGATCGGGGACGCGGTTGACAAGGCGATCGGGGACATGCCGGAGGACTTTGTGATCAGGCCGCTGCTGATCGGACATAAGGCGGAGGTGAAGGATATGTGTATCACAGAATATAATGAGGCGGAGACCATGCAGATGATCCGTGAAGAAGGCCGTGAAGAAGGCCGTGAAGAAGGCAGTATAATCAGATTGATCAAAATGGTATGCAAGAAACTTCGTAAGGGACAGGATGCTGCGGCAATCGCAGACGCCTTGGAAGAAGATATTTCTGTCATTCGAAAAATCGTCACAGAGGCAGAAAAATATGCTCCTGATTACGATATCGGTAAAATTTATCATGTGATTGAAAGTGAGCTTATGTGATCTGCCACGCCGCTGCTGATCGGACATAAGGCGGAGGTGAAGGATATGTGTATCACAGAATATAATGAGGCGGAGATTTTGCAGATGACCCGTGAAGAAGGACGCACGGAGGGCAATATCATAACACTGTACGATTTGTATTGTGATGGTGCTCTTCCATTACAGAAAGCAGCCGCTAAAGCGAAAATGTCTGAGACGAATTTTCTTAAGGCAACGAAGAAACTCAAAAAGGCATGATTTTCTCAAGGCCCCGAAATTTTTCGGGGCTTTTGCTGTTTTCAAAAAATATCCACAGAAAATCCTAGTACCAGACAGATGGCAGGAAAGCCAAAAAAGACCAGCGGAGAGGGAGTGTCAGAAAATCTATGTAAATAAATTGTCTAAATATTCTCTTCGAGCCGCCTGATTATCCAATACAAAATGCTGGAAGCCAGCCAGGGATAATGGTTTCAGCCTTTGCAGACTTTTGGCGTTTTGATGAAATATATCGTGGCAGTTCGGACTTGACACCCTTAATTTGACACTCCCAGCGGAGAAATCCTGCTGGCCTTTTTGCGTAGATGCGACTTAATAAGTAAAGGTTTTAACTCTCTTCAATCCCGTCCAGCACTTTTACTTTTTTGATATCATAATCAGCCTTCCGGTAATTGTAAGAGGCATTGGGGCATATCCCCAGCCGCTTCAGAAGCCAGCGGGGGCCGAACTCCATATGGTATTGGTCGATAAAATGGTAAGCCTCTAACCGATTTCCTTCGCAAAGAATGCCGCCGCTTTTTAGAAACGCTATCTCCTTCCTGAGCTCCTCATTTTCCCTTTTCAAGCGAAGGTTCTCTTTCATGGAATCGTAGTCTTCTTTGGCTTACGAGCTTGTTTGTCATTCTTTGCCGAATTCGCTGCACCACTTGGGGACGCTGGCCCTGGATACACCATACTCTGCGGTGATGCTTTTGCAGGTGCAGTCTTCTTCCTCATGGAGGCGGACAATCTTCTTCTTGAATTCGGGTGTGTAAATCTGTGGCATAGTGAGCACCTCTTTCTTTGCGTTTTTATTATATCTTATTAGCCACTCCCATTACAACTTTATTATATCACTTTAACCAGTGGAAACTTCCTGGGTCATCCATCTGAAACATATGCGAAGGTCCGCATGGTGGAATATGAGCCGACCATTCTGGGATGACCATCTGCTTTTTTGGAATTTGGCAGGCAGCAAAGTGCCAAAGCGCTCTTGTCCGGTACATTGTATTTCCATACTTAATACGGAAAAACAAAAGGCATGGAAGGAGAGGAGGACATGCAAAATTCTGGAAACAGAAATGCAACTACAAAAAATAAGGATTGCGGGGAAACCTAGCTTATTGTATAATAAAGTTGGGTATATTCCTGCGCAGGAGGAAAAACATGACAGACGCAGAGAAAGCATTAGCGAGGCAGTTTCAACCGGTCACGATCCGGGATGACATGATGTTCGGCACAGTCATGGCAGACCCGGAATACTGTAAGCCATTCCTGGAAACTATCCTGGGGATAAAGATCAGGAAGATCGAGTATCCCGAGAGGCAGAAGACTATCGACCTTGCGCTCCAGGCAAAATCGATCCGGATGGATGTTTATGTTGAGGATGACGAACACACGATTTATGACGTCGAAATGCAGACGGGGAAAGCCAGGAACCTTCCCAAACGCTCCAGATATTATCAGGGGTTGATTGATCTGAACGTCCTTGCAAAAGGGGAAGATTACAGCAAGCTGAAGAAGAGCCTGGTGATTTTTGTCTGTACGTTCGATCCCTTCGGTTTCGATCAGTACCTTTATCCATTCGAATACCAATGCCGGCTGAACGATGGCTCGAATTATTTTCTGGGGGATGGTACCTGGAAGATATTTGTTAATACTAAAGGACGTAAGGGAGATGTAAGCGATGAGTTTAAATCCTTGATGCACTATATTACAGATGGGGAAGTAAACGATTCGTATACCCAGGCGTTGGAAAAGAAAGTATCTCTCATCAACAACAATGAAGAATGGAAGGTGAGTTATATGACATGGGCAATCAAACTGGCAGATGAACGATGGGAAGGCCGCGAGGAAGGCAATATCATAACACTGTACGATCTATATTGTGATGGTGATCTTCCATTACAGAAAGCAGCCGCTAAGGCGAAGATGTCTGAGACGGATTTTCTTAAGGCAGCAAAGAAACTCAAAAAGGCATGATTCTCTCAAGGCCCCGAAATTTTTCGGGGCTTTTGCTGTTTTCAAAAAATATCTACAGAAAATCCTGGTGCCAGGCAAATGGCAGGAAAGAAAAAAAGACCAGCGGAGAAATCCTGCTGGCCTTTTTGCGTAGATGCGACTTAATAAGTAAAGATTTTAACTTCGTTTCTGAACCTTACAGAAAGGATACCGGAACGGTTAGATACGACTGTGCCGCTTCCCAGGGACAGGTGGTACACCAGTTCCCCTTTTACAAACTTTCCGAGGTCATCCGTCCGGAACCCGGAACGCATAGCAGTAATACTGTTTTCCCGGAGTTTTTTCTGTTCTGTGCTGGAAACAGCAGCTTTGGCTGGTGAGCGCATCTCCTTGATAAACTTGGATGGCAGCACCTTTGTTTCCGTATCCTTCTGGCCTTTCCTTGTCCCGTAATTCATAATATGGAGTGTTTCCCGGGCCCTTGTGCAGGCTACATAAAACAATCTGCGCTCCTCCTCAACATCGCATACATCGTTTTTGCACTCATATGGCACGGTGCCGCTACAGCAGTCGATAATAAACACATGGTCCCATTCCAGACCTTTTGAACGGTGCATCGTGGCCAGGAGCACCCCGTCTTCCTTGTGTGCCTTAATTGTATTGTGGAACTCACGGATATGTTTCTTCGCGTATTTCATCCACTGCTCCAGATCCCCGCACACTGCTGCGTCCTTGACGAATGTGTCGCATTTGGCATCCATGGCCACATTGGATATTCCGGACTGCTCCGCATACTCTTCCAGGAACTCCGAGTAGCGTATCTGCTTTAAGATGTAGGGGATCCGATCTTTGAAGGGGAGCGCAGAAAGCCGCTTCATCTGGGAGAAATAATCCTGGATCCCTCTGATGGCGTAACTTTTCCAGGTACGGGAAACCGCCTGCGTGATCCGGTCCCTGTCATAAGGCATATTGACAAACATCCTCTGGCTTAAGTACCGTTTCGGCCGGTTCAGGATCCGTAAAAAGTCCGCCATGCTGCCGTTCCCGTCCGCCAGCCTCAAGTACGCGTACAGGTCTGTGAAGCTCCAGTGCTCATACACGTCCCTGACGACATCTTGGGAAGAGAACGGGATCTTGTTCTCTGTGAAAATGCCTGCCGCCTGTTCCAGCTGTGCATTCGTTCTGGCAAGGACGGCGCACTTGGCGAATCCTTCCCTTGAACCATAGGAAACTGCTATCCTTTTGATTTCATCCGCCAGATGAGTCATTTCCTCATCGCGGTCATGGGCTGTGTCATAGATAACAGGGTTTTGTGTGCCGCTTTCCCTGAAGGCCCTGATATCCTTGGGAAAACGGTTCTTGTTGTACCCGATCAGCACACTGGCCGGACCTATGATCCCCGGCACAGAACGGTAATTCGTAGACATGTTGATGACCTTGCACCTGGGGAAGTCTTTGTTGAAAGACAGCATGATCGACGGCACAGCGCCGCGAAACCCGTAAATGGACTGATCATCATCACCGACCACGCACAGGTTCCCGTTTTCCCCTGCCAGCAGGTAAAGAATCTCCTTCTGGATAGGGTTCGTGTCCTGGTACTCATCACAGATGATGAACCGGAACTTTTCCCGGAACATGGAGAGGATCCCTGGCCTTTCCGTAAGAAGCCGTTTTCCGTGGATCAGAAGGTCGTCGAAATCTATACATCCGGAGGCATCCTTGGTGTTTTCGTAAGCCTTCACGAAGGCCTTGAACTCCATCTCCGTAAGGGTCAGTTCTGACCGCCCTTTTAAGATGCCTGTGTTCTTGAACAGGCCAATATCATTTTTTATATTCTTAAAATCTTCAAAATATTTCTGTACCGCAGCGGCCGCTGACCGCAGGGCGGTGTCTGTTTCCGAGGCATCCATGATATGGAAGCCGTTCATGCCGGCAGCATACATGATCCGGATACACAGGGCATGAATTGTGCAGAATGTTACGGGGGCATCCCCGTAAGTATCCGCAAACCGTTTCTTCATTTCTTTCGCTGCGGCCTCCGTAAAGGTGACCATCAGGATTGATGAAGGAGCGATCCCCTGGCTGATCATGTTCCTAATCCGCCGCAGCATCGTTGTCGTCTTTCCGGAACCCGGACAGCTGACGAGCAGGACCTGCCCGTAGACGGCTTGGATCGCTTCCTCCTGGGCTGTGTTCTTTTGCATCATACGCGTTTTCCTCCTAATATCTTTGTATTCTTCCCTGAAAGTATGGCTCACGGTGCAGCCTGATTTTTCTGCAGATAGCAAAAATAAGAAAAAACAAAAGGAACAGGCATATGCCATTGACATACTTTATATAGAAAAAATAAAAGGCAGGGAGGATACACAGATGTTAGTTGACGCAAAAAGAAACGAAATGTGGTTTACAGACATGGATGGTACCATTGCGGAGTGGAGGCCGGCATGGATAGCCAGCTCCGGACACCTGGCTATTTCAGGAACCTTAAGCCGACCAGCTTTTTGGCGCCACTTAAGGAGCATGCGGCAATGGGCGGGGAAATTTATATTTTAAGCAGCTGCCTGACCGGCTGCCAGGCCTTGCAGGACAAACAGGGCTGGGTGGATGAATATCTCCCGGAAGTGAAGCGGGAACGAAGGCTGTTCGTCCCATGCGGCATTAATTAAGCGGATTTTGTGAAAGAATGGTTTGGGCTGGATACGCTGACAGAAGAGATGTTCCTGTTCGATGACTTCTCCAGAAACCTGCACGAATGGAAATCCGCAGGTGGAAAAGGTATCAAATGCTACAACGGGCTCAACGGAAACCATGGGACATGGGCCGGAGCCGGGGTCATGTGGAGTGCGGAACTTAAGGAGCTCCTGAACGTATCCATTGGGATGGCTACAGGGACACCAATGGAAGCATCTGTTGCTTAGACAAAAAAGTATCAAAAAACGCTATCCGCAGAAAATGGGCGATATTCCGCCAACTGGTGCGGCAGGAGCATAGCGAAACTTAAAAGCAGTAGAAAAAATGGCGGGAAACTGACGGGAAAACAGCGAAAAGTGCGGCGCGGACAGGACAAAAAATATGCCGTATTTTTTTATACCTAAAACCAGCAGAAAAATCGTGGACATACGTCATTCTTTTATATATTGAATCAAAGACAATAACAGGTACTGCGCTCATAAAAACGTAGCCCTGTAAGGAAGGAGGTATGTGCTGTGTTCCTCTGCGTAAGAAGCAGATGTCCACGGCATACGACTTATGGCGAGGCATAACGAAACAACACTGTATGGGCAGATTTCGCATGAACCTATCCTGCTGCGGGAATCATCCCAGGATCCAAAGAGCAGGCTCGTCCGCGCCCTTGCGCCCATTACCGTCATCCGCGGTATCCGGGATTTTGGGGCAAAGGATAACCGTATGAGGCTGGATGAGCTGACCGTCATGAGCGGCAACGAGAAGATCATGAAATTTATGAAGGAGTGGCATCCGGGGGATATTGTGTCCCTGCGCGGAACACTGGTCACCATCGATCACCAGAAGTACTGTAAATGCGGGGAATGCGGGCATACACAGGCTTATCCGGGGTATTCAACTTACGTCTACCCGATCCATGCCGGGCTGGTGGCCCAGGGATATACCCCGGAGCAGGGGCTTGCCGACCTGCGTAATAACGCCGAAGTCTCAAACCGGATCACTGTGATCGGGAAGGCATGCGGCAAACCGACGCTGCACAGGCATGCAAAGAGCGGCACGCCAATCGCCAGCTATATCCTGGACATTGAGAGGAAGTACCGGGTGAAGGAAGATCTTGACTCCAACCGGCATGATTTCCCGGCAGTGAAGTCTTACGGCGAGATCGCGGAGAATGACGCCATAGCGATCGAGGAGGGAGGGCTGGTCTTCATTGACGGGCAGCTCCAGGTCAGGGATTATACCAGGACGCTTACCTGTGAGGACTGCGGGGCAGCTATCCGGCAGAAAGACCAGGTAACGGAGATCGTCCCGTATTCCACGGAATACCTGACCGGCTGCTACGCCATGGAGGATGTTATGGCGATGCGCGAGCAGGCCAGGGAACAGATGGAGTTTACAGCAACGCAGGAAATGTTCAGCAGGAGTAAGCAGGATGGGGATTCAGATTCCGGGTGGGAGGATGGTGATGAGTGATGAGCGGTATACAGGATCAAAAAAATTAGAAAAACAGGAGGAAAAAGCCATGGCAAGGCACAATGAAGTGACGCTGTACGGCCAGGTTGCCAAACCTCCGGTTTTATTGCAAAAGCCCCAGAATGACCCGAACGGCAAACTCATCCGTGTGCTCCTGCCCCTTACCGTCATCCGCGGCATCCGGGATTTCGGCGCGAAAGACCAGAGGCTGAAACTGGATGAAGTGATTGTCATGAGCGACAACGAAAGGTTCCTGGATATCATGAGGGCATGGAAACAGGGGGACGTGATAACCATGCGGGGGACGCTGATCACGAACCGCTATCTGAAACGCTGTACCTGCGGACAATGTGGAAATGAGCAGACGTTCCAGGGGTATTCGGCTTACATCTACCCGATCTACGCCCGGCTGGTAGCCCAGGGCTACACCCCGGAGCAGGGGCTTGCCGAACTGCGCCGCAACGCGGAAGTCTCAAACCGGATCACCGTGATCGGGACGGCATGCAGCAAACCGTTGTTCCACAGGCACGAAAGGAGCGGCACCCCGATCAGCAGCTACACCATTGATATTAAGCGGAAGTACCGGATCAAGGGAGTCCCTGATCCTGACCAGCATGATTTCCCGATTGTCAAGTCTTACGGCAAAGTGGCGGAAAATGATTATATGGCGATCGAGGAAGGGGGCCTGGTTTTTATTGACGGGCAGCTGCAGGTCCGCAATTATGACAGGACGTTTATTTGTGAAACCTGTGGGGCAGAGATCAAAAAGAAAGACAATGTGACGGAGATCGTGCCGTACGCTACGGAATATCTGACTGGCTGCCATTCGATGACGGATATCATCACCGCAAGGGGACAGGCAAAAGAGCAGGCGGAACTGCAGGACGCCTGGGAGATGCCTGAGGGGATTGAAGAAGATGAGACGGGTACGGGCTGGGAAGATACCAGGATGATTGGCAAGGCAGCAAAATAACTGAAAGGAGTTTTTATTTAATGGAAAAGATCTTAAAACCTGAACAGAAAACATATCTGATCCTGTGCCTGGCATCAGGCATGATGGATGGATGTGCGGGAAAGGAAGAGTTAAAGGCCGATTACCAGATCATTTCCCGGATCTACTCAAACGCATTTGCGGGCATGATCCGGTATGGCTTCATGCCTGCTTGCGAGGCGAAGGACGGGGTGTCGTTTTTAACACTGGATCTGGAAGGGGGCGTATACAGATGCCCGGCAAGGACGGTAAAGAATATCCTGAAAGCGGAGTTTGCCGCCGTAGAGGAGAAACTTCCAAAGGCTGCTGCAATGGCCGCGGAAGAGGAAGCCAGGCTGGCAGCGGAACTGAAGAACCGGGAGAAACGAGGAAAACCGGGCATCTCCAGCGAGACAGGGCAGGCAGCCGCAGAACCGGTAAAGAAGCCGGAGCCGCCTGTGCGGGGGGTGCGTGAGCCGGAGCTGTCTATGCGGGCCGAAGAAGAAACGGCATCCAGCCAGGATACTGCCGCCAGGCCCCTTCCTGGAATATTTTCGCGGTTCCTCCCCAAAAGCAAAAAGCAGGAAGCGCTGAACGCAGCGCCTGCCGTACAGCCGATACAGAAGGAAGCTGCAGTTCCTGATGTGATCCCACAGACAGCAGAAGAGGAATGTGGCGAGCGAATCTGCCACACCCATTACGTAATGCTAAGGAAAACTTATGGGATCCAGGTGACAGGGCCGTATATGATTCAGATATGGCCGACGGAAGTAATCGAAATGTACCCGGAACGGCTGCCATCGGCAATCTTCGTCCGCGCCCAGGCGCCGAACGGTACAGCCGTCTGCAAAGTTAGCGAGGGACGCGCCAGGTATATCGTGCTGGAGATCGACAACAAGCAGTTTAATGTGTTTGGTTTCTGGGAAGGCGGGAAGTTCATCACCGAGGTGGCGGCGATTAATAAAACGGCGAGCATCTTCACTATGAGCGAGGAAGTGGAACAGGAGTGCCCGGAGCAGGTATCGGACGTATTCCTTGACCAGTTCCGATCCAGGGAACCGCACCGGCCTGAATTTTTCGTAGTCCCTGTCAGCAACGTGATCCAGGAGGAAGGAACAGTCCCCATTGCAGCGTTCATCAAAGTCAGGGATAAAAACTACCCGGTAAGCGCCAGGGGAAGCGGGAACACGCTCCGTTTCACTTATGAAAACGTGCTTTCCGAGATCAGCGGGTGGTGGGAGGACGGGAAATTTGTTTTTGCCGTCCGGCCCGTAGAGGAGGAATAGAAGCCCGGACAGCGGCCAAAATGTGCGGATTATCCGTTGAAAATAAGCAGGGCGGCTACCCGAAATACAGGGCGGCTGCTTTGCCTGCGAAAAATCAAAAAAATAAAATAATTGTGGGAAATCGCAGTTTATCGCCTATAATCACCATGCCGAAGAGGAACCGGCCGGAACAATTAGGAAGAAGGACGAAAGGAGGGCGGTTTTGCAGCACAATACAAAAAAAATAAACAGTTTTATCCGGTATGTTGAAAACTGCCAGGAAGAGATGCCGTACAGCGATATCCTGAACGGCTGGCTGGAGAGGACAGGGGAACGCATGGATGCGGAAGAACTCAAATACTACATTGGGCTGATCCCGATGATCTGTAAACGAAAGCGGCTGAGAAGCCACGCAACGGAAACAGCGGCACAAAGATAAGGATGCCAATAGCCAAAACAAGGAGGGAAGGAACATGGGAAAAAATATAACAGAGTGGGATTATGAGGCAGGAGCATCAGTAGAGGAAGAGATGGAAGAAGGATACGCAGAAGGTGGAATGTATGGAAGTACAGAAACTTATGACGGATACGGTGGCTATGATGATTATGGTGAGGATTTAGAAAATTACGGGAGTGACTTAAGCGACTGCCTGGAGGATGGCGCGAGCCAGGAAGAGCGGGGGCTGGCCGATAAAGTCAAGGAAGCTGCATTCCTTTTGAACACGACGAACCAGTTTTCCAAACGCACAGACGCGGAGCTGATCCATAGGAATTTCAGACAGTACGTGGAGGATGTGAGGAGCGGCAATGCAGCGGCGGCGCAGGCAGCGGCCGAAGGCGCATGCCGGGATCTGGAGTTCTTCATGATCAGCATCATCACCAGGTATTTCAGTACATATACCGAAAAGGACCGCAGTTTTTACGAAGACCTGATGCAGGCGGGCCGGATGGGAGCCATCCAGGCGCTGCCCAAGTATGACCCGGATCAGTCCATGCCGACAACTTACTTTTACAATCCTATCAAGCATGAGATGGTGCTGCAGGTCAACTCAATGAAACATGACACCAAATCCCATGTAGCAACCACCAAGCGGAAGATCCAGGAGGTGGATAAGATGTTTGCCAGGTATGGCAGGACGCCTTCCCTGCATGATTACGTCTACAGTATCAAGTGCCCATTCCACCGTATCGTGAACACGCTTGCGGAGATGAAAGCCGGGAACACGAAGACAAGCATCGATGACCCGGACGCCGCGCCCCTGGCAGACAAGCTGTCCTCCATGCGCAGCCCGGAAGAGAGCGCCATCAGCAATATGAACGCCGGGAAAATCATCAAAATCGCTTACGAGCTGGAACCCAGGAGGGAAATCGTTGAGTGCTTCCTGGATCTGCGCCTGGAAGGAAGGGTAAAGACGTCGGAGTTAGCAGAAAAGTATGGCCTCACCACGTCGGAGATCACGGAAGGGGTCAGGAATCTTGAAAACCTCCTGCGTTATAGTCCAGATATGAGGAAGATGTACCCGGAGAAATTCCGGGTGAAGGAGCATGAGCTTTCCGAACAGATCGCGTATATGCCGGTCGAGGAAGGACAGATGGCGATGGAGAATGTCCTGGATTCCTTAAAGGCTATGGCTGATGGGGAAGATCCGGAAATCCTCATGGGCTGATCTATCCCAAAAAGACCGTCCTGGCCGCTATGGAACTGCCAGGGCGGTTTTTCGGCCTTTGGAACGCCGCACAAAAAAAGCAGGAAAAACGTTATCCGCAGAAAACAGGGCCCCAAAATATGAGCCATACTTTCAGTAAAAAGACAAATGACAGGGGTTGGTTAGATTGGATATCCAGTGCCTGCTGGAAGAAAAACTTTATACAGATAAGAGCGGGATCAGCGAATTCCGGGTTGTCGAGGAGGGCAGCGGGAAACGGTTTACCGCACGGGGGGTTCTGCATGAAGCCAAAACAGGAGAAAGGCTTGTACTAAAGGATGTATCCGGCCCGGACATGGGTGGAAACATCTCATACGGTTTTGCCCATACCGTGACCAGCACGGAGGAAGAGGCTGTGTCCGTCCTTGCCTGCGCGGAAGGGATCTCGGAAAAAACTGCCAGGATCATCACCGGAGAGCTTGGGATCGATGTGTTTGGATACCTGGACCGGCCAGACTTTTTAAAGGAACTGATGCGGATACCGGGGATCGGGCCTTCAAAAGCGGCCTCCGTCGCCAGCTTTTTAAGGGGGCAGGTGAGCAGCAATGAGGATTATGCCTGGCTGATGGGGAAAGGCTTCCCGTATCTGAGCGCTATGCAGGTGATCAAGGAACATGGGGCCGGGGCAAGGCAGTACATATTGTCGGACCCGTATGGCCCAATGTATAAGGGGCAGGTATGTTTTGAGGTCTGTGACGGTATCGCGAAGGCCGCCGGGTTAGATGCCTGGGCTGTCAGGAGGGTACGGGCGGTGATCCGGGCCGTGCTGGAAGCGGACGCTTCGAATGGGAACACGCGGATGCCGATGGCGGACTTCATACGGCGCTGCTCGAAGCTGTCCGTCTGGGACGGCGGGATCGCTATCCCGGATGAGGTGATCTCGCTTGCCGCTTTTGACATGGGCTGCTATGAGTTCGGGCCGGGCCATGAGGAGTACGCCTGCTTAAAAAGGCTGAAAGCCGCGGAAAGGGGCATTGCCGCCGACTTAAAAAGGCTGAAGCTGTCCGCGCACCATCAGGAAGGCGCTTCCATGGAAGAGATTAAGGAGATCGAGGAGGAAGCAGAGATCACCTATAACGAGGAGCAGAAGGGGGCGTTCGGGATCTTCAGGCATGGCGGCGTAGCGGCCCTGACCGGGTATCCCGGCACCGGGAAGACCACGGTCATCGACGGCCTGGTCCGGTATTACGCAAAATCATGCCCGGACGGGACAGTACTGCTGTGCGCACCGACTGGGAGAGCCGCTTCCAGGGCAGGCGAGGCAAGCGGGAGGGAAGGACTCACTATGCACAAGGCTATGAAACGCACGCCATATGACAAAGGCGTGGGACGGACGGGACTGCTGGATTATGATTTTGTCATTGTGGATGAGATGAGCATGTGCGACACGGAGCTGTTTGCATGTTTCCTTGGCGCAGTGAAAAGCGGGACGATGGTGCTCCTCGCCGGGGATCCGGATCAGCTGCCGAGCGTCGGGGCAGGGCAGGTATTCCGTGACCTTGTTGATTCCGGGGCTGTCCCGGTCTGCAGGCTTACGGAACTGGTAAGGCAGGAAGAAGCATCCGGCATCGTGAAAAACGCGAGGGCGGCCCTAACCGGGGAAACGATCCAGGAATACCAGGATTTCAGGATCTCCATATGCGGGGAAACAAGCCCGGTTGCGAAACAGGTGATACGGGAGGCAGAGTCGTTCCCGTCCATGCCGCTTATCTTAAGCCCCATCAAAAAAGGGGCAGGCGGTGTCTATGAACTGAATCGGAAGATGCAGGAGCGGTTTAAGAAATCAAGCCGTTTTGTCCAGATCAACGGGGTGAGGTTTTATGCCGGAGATCCGGTCATTATGACACATAATAATTATAAATACGGCTATTACAACGGGGAATGTGGCACACTCATACGGGCAGAAGGCGGGGTCCTTACCATCAGCCTGCCGGGGCGGATCCTCGTGCTGGACATCTCTGACGCCACGGAAATGGCCCTGGCCTATGCGGTGACGATCCACCGGGCGCAGGGGACAGAAACAGATTACTGCATCACTGTTCTTCCTGGGGAGGCACGGGGCATGGTATCTGGAGAGCTTCTGAACACAGCATTTACAAGGGCGAAGAAGGCCGCTACGGCCGTAGTGGATAAACAGGCTTTTGGGCGTTATGCACAGGCGGGGCGGATGCACAGGGGACGCCGGGAATGTGGGCTTTTTGAACTGCTCACGGAGCGGTAAGTGAAAAAAGGAAGGAGAAATCAATATGGGATTAGATGCTAATACGCAACAGCTCATCCGGGCCGTCGCCGAAGGAGATATCCGCCTTGCACGAAAATGGGCGCTGGAAGCTCTGGATGGGGACACCACGCAGAAGAACCGACCGTTCGTAAGCCGCTACCTTTCTATCCTCTCATCAGAAGGGTCTAACCGGATTGAGCTTCCGGGAAACCTGAAAGATATCATGCTCTGCGAGGATGTTTCCTTATCGTTTAAGGAAGGCCGGTATTACCTCGGAGAACAGGAAAGGCAGACGGCGGAGAAGATCATGAGGATGGCGGGAGTCAGCCAGAAACTGATGGAAATGCAGATCCCCTACAAGAATGCTACCCTGCTGTACGGGCCGCCCGGGACGGGGAAGACAACATTTGGCAGATATGTGGCATACCGGATGGGCCTGCCGTTCTGCTACCTTAACTTTTCCAGGCTGGTTGACAGCCTGCTCGGCGGGACCTCAAGGAACCTGGCCCACGCTTTCTCGTATGCATCCGCTAATCCGTGCGTCTTTATGCTCGACGAGGTGGATACCATCTGCGCCAGCCGGGAGAGATGCGGCAGTGGCGGGGCGGAAAAGGAACTTGGTCGGGTCACGATTACATTAATGCAGGAGTTCGACCGTCTGGCTAACGATGTAGTGGCCATCGCGGCCACGAACAGGCTGGACCTGTTAGACGAGGCATTTGTCAGCCGCTGCCCAATCAAGTGCGAGATGCTTCCTCTTGATGAAGGCGGGCGGCGGGCCATGGCACTCAAATTTATAGAGGATACCGGGATGCAGCTCCCAGCTCCGGTGGTGGATAAGGCTGTCCGGGAAGCGAAGGATCAGCGGCAGCTCATGGATCGCTTGATTCTGGCGATCGCTGAGAAACTGGATGAAGAAGCCAACTGAAAAACAGGAAAGAGAGGGAAAACTTATGGAAGGTATCATTAACATCGCTGGGGCGCTCCCCCGGATGGGGACAACGACACTGGCCCTGCAACTGGTGCGTTTCTTGCAGGACAACGGGTATGACACATGCTATGTGGAGATGTCGCGGCAAAATTATATCTGGGGTGCAATGAACGTGTACTCAGAGGTATCCACGGATAAGGCAATTGGGAAAACAAACTGTATGGGGATCTCTATGTTTCCAGGCGACCGCATAGAGGCGCTGCGGGAAGGGAGGTCTACGTATGACTATGTCGTATGTGATTTCGGGAACCTTTCCAATACAGCATTCAATAAGCAGCAGTTTATCGGAGGGGACTGTGCGATCCTCGTGTGCGGGAATAAGCCGAACGAGCTGTTCCAGACAGGGGACGCCATCCGGGATCCGGTGTTTGAGGACGCACTGACGGTATTTAACTTCACGGATCCGTCTGACCAGGCAGAAATCCGCGCAATGATGATGGACAGAGGGGAGATGACCTGCTTTTTGCCATATATCCCGGATCCGTTCCATGCGGGAAAAGAGTACGCCAAAGGGGATTTCTTTCAGAGGCTCATGGATATGGTGGTCAGGGCCATGCAACAGTAAGGCAGAGGAAGGAGGGATTCGTCATGGCAAAATATCAGGACATTTTGGTACGGAGGATCGAGACAGAAAAAAAGAGGGAGAAAGGGCAGGAACAGCTCCGGGAAGAGAGCGGGATCCGGGATACAGGGTACTACTTAAAGGAGAAAAGCTGGAAGTCCTGCCTGAAGGATGCAGTAAAGCATGTCTGCTTCCTGGCCTATGCAGCTCTTGCATTTATCGGGGCTGTTATTGTACTGTATCCGGAATCCAGACATATCATCCTGCAGATCTTCCATTTGTCATGAGTTTTTTTTGCAGCATAAGGGAAAAGGCGAAGATTTTTCGCCTTTTTTTTGCTATCCGCAGATTGGGAACGATAAATGGCGGTTTAAAGACATCCTTTATCTGCGGATTAATTTTTGATTTTAATTTTGAGGAGTGGTGTGACGAACAATGAGAAAAACAGACCTTTGTTACCTGTACGACTCCGTGTACAGCGGAAACAGCAGCTCGATCTTAAACGAAGTCGGCAGAGGCGCATTATCTAACAACGATATTGGCTTTCTGTGCCGGTACGCATGTGGGTATTACCTGCACTGGGGAGCAGAGGAAACCATACGGAAACTGTCCAGGCCGGTACTCCGGATGATGAAGTTAGACAACCTTGTGGAAGAAATGGAGCCCCCATCGGAGATTTCGCCGCCGGAAAAGAGGATCTATCTCTATTACCTGATGTACCCGGAGTATCTGGGGGACTACAGGAAGGAATTTTTTGTGACAGCCTATTATCAGTCTGTACTCACGGGGTACAGGAAGGAATTTCCACACTGTTTTTTATCCGGGGGATACGGGGCAGAACAGAACGCGAGGATCTGCCTGATGTACGCACTCCAGGCGTTCGCAAACTGCAGCACTGCGGGAGACAGCTTCCAGTTCATGTCATCCGGGCGGGCTGTCCCGTTTTTAAAGGAAGCGAAGCTGTACTATGTCATGAAACGAAAGTATAAGTCGCCCATAGCGTATACGAATGACGCGCTCGCGATGGTGGGGATTCTGGATCTTGACAGGACATGCAGGGATTTTTGCAAAAAATACGTGCATGCGGGAAAGCCGTCTGCCATGTGCTGCCGGGAGGGAGATGTTATAGAGACAGGGTGATGGATTTTTTTATGCGGTCTACGGAAATATATATTTTTTCAGCAGCGGCCAGGGGGAGACGCCCCCGGAACGGCCGCAGGCAGTATTTTTTTTGCTAAAACAGCCGGATGCTCCATAATGTAATCAGACCGCTATAAA
The DNA here is from genome assembly GCA_910575795.1 of Clostridiaceae bacterium. Classification (GTDB taxonomy): domain Bacteria; phylum Bacillota; class Clostridia; order Lachnospirales; family Lachnospiraceae; genus Otoolea; species Otoolea muris. The sequence continues at coordinate 32,812 of CAJTGE010000021.1, forward strand.
AATAGCGGAACATTAAAAAGAAAAGGAGCATCGGTTATGAAAACATTAAAAGAGCCAAGCGCATACATGCCGCAGACAGAGGAGAGACCGGGCAGCCTGACCCGCCCGGTACGCGTAACTATGGAAAGCCGCATGCCGGGTTCCAAACATGCAGCAAAAACTGTTACGGAATGTGAGAGTGCGATCATCCTCTCTGAGAAGGTAACGGGGGCAGCCCGTTCCCCAAAAGACCCGGGCGAGTTCATGGAAAAACGGGAAGGTTCAGTTGAGATTGCCGGCTTTAAACATCCCGGTGACGCGGTGAACCTGATCGTGTCATCTGCGGTAGCCGCGGTCCATCAGATGAGCGGGGAGGATGAGAAACGGTTCGAGACAAATTTCCTGACAGCAGCCCAGATCATGCTGGACCGGTCGGGAATCAGCCGGGAGGAGCTGACGCTCCACGCATCGGAAGGGCTGTTAGCGCGCAGACAGGAGATCATCGAGATGGACCGGAAGGCAGCGGCGGCTGCAGCCCAGTAAACTGGAAAGCGGTCAGGAGGTAAGGAGGGATATATGCATTTCAATCGTAATCGCAAGCGGACTATCAGGAAAAGCGCGGCGGCGCTCCTGGCCGTAACCCAGAGTGTCATGCCGGCATTCGCGGCTGCAGCCGGTGTGTGGGAAGTAAAAGACGGGGACTGGATGTATAAGGGGGAGGATGGAAACTATCTGTCCAATACATGGCTGCGTGACCCGTCCGATAACCGGCTCTACCATTTAAGCGAGTCCGGTGTAATGGATTCCGGCTGGAAGCTGATCGACGGGATCTGGTATTTCCTGACCAATGAGCATAACGGGTTCTTCGGCGCGGCCCTGGAAAATACATGGGCGTGGGTGGATGGATATTGTTACTACTTTGGTGCGGACGGGAAAATGGCAGCCAATTGCACAACACCGGACGGGTTTACCGTAAACAGCGATGGGCAGTGGACCGAGAACGGGGTAGCTGTGTATATAGCCGGACGCGGCTACCAGACGAAACCCACGCCCACAAGCGGGGCATCCGCTTCCGGGACAGGGACGTCAGGAAGAGGAGGAGGCAGCCCCAGGGGAGGCGGTGGAGGCTCATCCTCCGGAGGAGGCGGCCATACCTTGAGCAGCGCGAACGAAGGAAACGGCGGCGGACAGGGATCCGGGGAACAGGGTTCCAGTCCGGGCGACGATACCCCGCAGGCGAAGGCCGGTGATGGGAACAGTGATGCCGATACTTCTAAAGATACGATATACTCATACACCGTGCGCTATACGGATGCCGGGGGGAACCTTCTGGCTTCCTATGAGCGGAAAGCGCTCAGTGACGCCATCATTACTGCGGATGTGAAGGAGTTTGCCGGATACCGGAAACGGGACGCCGGGCAGGAACTGTTCCATCTGACCATGGACCAGGCTGTGTTCGTTGTTGTTTATGAGAAGGCAGAAACAGGGAACCAAGAAGATCAAGGGATCCAGCCGCCCAAAGCCGAGTACACTTACATCATCCGCTATACGGATCAGAAAGGCAACGTCCTGGCCCAATCGGAGGGGAAGGGGGAACCTGGCGAGATGGTCCGGATCCCTGAATGTGCCTTTAGCGGCTACGAAAAAGAGCCTGGGCAGGCAGATGCCAGGGTGCTGGGACGGGACAATGAAACCTTTGATGTCATTTACAGAAAGACGGAGACATCTGCTGAATATTCCTACACAGTCCGCCATATCGGACCGAAAGGAGAGATCCTTTTAGATGAGACCGGGGCAGGAAGGCCGGGAAGCATGGTGAAGCTGGACGCGCATACGTTTGACGGCTGCCGTTTGGCTGGCAAGCAGGAAGAAGAAGTGTCCCTTGATCTGGATGGGCAGGTGTTCAGCCTGTATTATGCCAGCATGGAAGAGGACGTGTCCACAGAGGAAGAAAATGACGCCTGTTCTTATACTATATATTATATGAGCACGGACGGGGAAATCCTCCATACCTTGACCGGAGAAGGGAGAGCCGGTGACGAGCTCTCCATTGAGGAGATGTCCTTTGGCGGCTACCGGGAAAAGGAAGGGCAGGCTCACGAAAAGACGCTTCCGGGGCGGAACGCGGCATTTACAGTCCTCTACCAGGCAGAAAAAACGGCGGCCTTATGCGCCTACACGATCCGGTATGCGGCTATGGATGGAACGATCCTGTTTGAGGAAACCGGGGAAGCTTTTTCGGGCCAGACAGCAGAGATCCCGGTAAGGGAATTTGACGGCTATACGGAGATTGAGAACCAGGCCCATGCCTATACTGTGACTCCGCTTCCCGGTGATACTATTTTCTGCATCAAATATGAAGCGGTGCGCGAAGAGGGAGACCCAGAGGAACCGGAAAAAGACCCTGAAGGGACAGATACGGAGGCTCCCAGGGAAGACCCTCGTGATACAGGGGAGCAGAATAAGGCGGAGAAATACTCCTACAGCTTTATCTTTGTGGATGGATCAGGCGAACAGATCGGATCCAAAACAGGGTCTGCACGGGCCGGGGCTGTCCTGGGGATCCCGGATATCGTGCTGGAAGGCTATGAGATTGGGGAAAGCGTACAGAAATCCTACACGACAGAGAAGGATGGGGAAATGTTCTCCATCCCGTGCGTGGAAACCGATGACCAGCCGGATGCGGCAACGCCCAGCACGCTGCAGGCCCAGACCTATTATTATCTGCTCAGGTACTGTGACAGGGACACAGGGGAGCTGCTCGCCTCAGAATCAGGCCTTGCGTATGCGGGAAGCGAAATTGCCCCCGGGGAAGCGCCGGAGGGATACACGCTTGCTGATGATACGCGGTTTACCGTGGAAGCCACGGACAGCCCCAGGGGGAACCGTTTTACGGTATGGTGCATCAGCGATGAGTACACGCTGCCGGAGGGGAGTGTGGAGTATACAGTCAGCTGTGTGGATCCGGATGGGAATGTTATCAAGACTTTTACCGACACTGCATTGTCCGGTACCGTGATCCGTCCGGACTACGAGATCTGCGGGTATGATATGGATACGGAGAACGTGTATGAGTTCATCCTGAGCGAAGATAACTTTAGTTTTGAAGTTCTGTATATCCCATACCGAATCATGAAGTATGAGTTCCGGATTACAGATATTGATACAGGTGAAATGCTTGGCACGAAGGAGATGGAAGGCAGAGCCGGGAGCCGGGCGGATGTCCCGTTTACAGGTGAGGACTTTGCCATAGCGGGATACGACATCTTAAGCAATGTCCCGGAAAACGTTCTTGTTTCCTCTAACAAAGCGAACAACTACATGAATATCTATGTGAAAAAGATCCGGAAACCGTCAGATGTTGAGGATATCCGCACTTACGTGGTCCATTTCGTATCCTATCACGACAAAACCGTCAAAGTCTTTGACGACCAGGCAGGGGCAGCGCCGGCAGGAGCGGAGGTTACCGTTTCCTTTTTAACGAAAGTGAACCTGCCGGATGGGACATATGAAGCGATCGCCCAGGGCGATACATTGACCTTTACAGTCGATCCGCAGGTAGACGTGAACGAGTTCTATGTTTACTATTACCGGACAGAGGAATTTGACAATACGGAAGCTTCCGAGGTGGATTATTCCATCCAGTTTACCGCTGCGGACACGAAAAGCATCCTTGCGGTCATGACCGGGAAAGCAAAGGCCGGGACGCGGATCTACTACCGCAATACATTTAAGGAATATGCATTCCGCACAGACGAGGCAAACTTTTTCATTGTGACCTCAGATACAAAGGAGAACTACGTGACTGTGCCCATGTACCGGGTGAACGGGAACCCGCCGGAGATCAACAATACCACAGGGAAATACGACGGGGCCGAGTGGCTGATGACCTTCACGGATGAGCTTGGCAACCAGCTCCTGCCGTGGCGGCATGGGTATACGAGGAAGGGGGATACCCTTTACATCGATTACCCTGACACCATTTATGGTGAGGATGGCACTGTTTACCGGGCTATGAAGGAAGGCCCTTACGTGGAGCCTATGAAGGGGACGGTTTACCGCCAGTACAACATCAAGTACAATAAGGGCGATGAGTCCGGGAGCCTGCTGGATAAATGGAAGAAAGAGGCACAGGCAGCCTTTGATGCCATCAAAAGGACGGTTCCCTATAATTATACCGTGATTTACCGGGAGGAAGATTCCTGGAATGACGTGGCCGTGTATGCGGGCGTCGGCGGGAAGGACGAGACGATATCCGTACAGGGGATAGTAATCCCGGGATATCGGCTGCCGGATGACACAGACCATACGTTCCTCCTGGACGAGGACGGGAAGCAGGCAGTGTTCTATTGCGAACCCATTGATGGGAATCACGCGATGCAGCAGCAGAAGAACGATTACCGGATCCGGTTCACGGACGGGAAAGGGAATGATGTGCTGGAACGTGTGGAAGGCGACATGGCCTTTGAAACCGGGAACAGCTACAGCTATATGACGCTGCATTACCCGGACACGTTCCGGGACAGGAACGGGGATATCTGGGAAGCGGACGAGAAAGGGCCGAAGCAGCTTGTTATGTGGAACCTGGACGCAAACCAGCACGAGATCACTTACCACCGGTATTATGAAAACGGGTATGACAATCTCTTTGCGGACAATGCGGAGGACGCCCGCAGGCTTCTGACAGAGGCAGCAGTCTTTACCGTGGATACGGAGAAGCACTCTTATATTGTGATTGGGCGGGACTACGACCCGTCGCACACGGAAGTCAGTTCCGTCATCTCCCGGTATGATATTGCCAATTACGCGACTGAAAAGCTGGATGAGTTCGTAATGGACGGGGTGACCTACCATATCACCAGTGTCACATTCAACCGTGTGTGGCGCCAGGAGACATGCACCCATGACATGGAAGTCACAGGCAGGGTGGAGGCAGGCTGCGAAGTAACCGGTATGGAGACACGCACCTGTAAAAAGTGCGGATACTCCGAGACCACTTATTTCCACGCTTCCGGGCATGAGGACAGGAACCATGACGGCATGTGCGATAACTGCGGCGCTATGATGGCCATGAACATCGGTGATGAGATCACTGTGACCTGGAATCTAGGGGCGCTGGACAAGGAGCCGATAAACTTAAACTTCATTTGCATCGACACGGACTACAAAGGTACGGGCAAGAAGCTCCTGTATGCGGTGGATGCGCTGCCGCCGGAGTATTACGGATGCTACAGCACGGATGGCCACGCGGATTATACATCAAGCGACCTGAAATATTACCTGGAGGATGAATTCCTGGACGGGTTAAGCAACAGGGATGCACTCGCATCTGCTGACGGACGGTCCGTAGGCCTGCTGACCCTGGAAGAATACAGGGAGTACAAAGCACAGGCGGCGAATGTCTATAAATTCCCGTCCGGTCTCACCGTGCTCTATGAGGCGTCCGGAGAAGACGGTATGGTAGCCTTAAGCAACGGCAGGAGGGTAACGCCGGAGGAAGCCGGGACAAAACCGGTCCACCCAATCCTCTTCATGGATGCCGGCGGGGCAGTGGAAGGGACAGTCAGCGGGCGCTGGGAAGCAGGGGATTACCAGTCCAGGTATATCGGCGATAAATCCTACCTGTTCCGATGCGTGAACGATAATTACAAGGATAATTCGAATCTGGATAAGACCATGGCGCTCTTTTTATGCGATACGGTCATCCCGTCTTATGAAGGGCTTGGTTTTAACGCAGACAATACCAAACGGGATACCCGGTTTTTCGGCAGCAACAACAATTACCGCTATTCCGTGATCCGGCAGTTTCTGCGGGAGAACCAGAGGGAGACCGGAAGCCTGATCACCATGGACGTCGGGGTCAAAAATGAGTACGAGGGTTCCACTGCTGCCGGGAGTTTTGAAGCGCTGAATGAGAAGAACCTGACCAGGCATAAACGGAATGTTGCCCAGTACCTGGAAGAGAAACTGTTCATCCCGTCTGTGGAGGAAGCCCTGGATATGCGGGACTACCTCTGGAAGTTCGAGCGGAGCGACCGGGATAATATTGATGCCGTGTATGATGGACACTACCTGACGTCCTATTGGCTCAGGACGCCTGTGTATGGGACGGATGACAAGATCTATGTAGTCAATTTAAAAGATGGTACGATCGAACCCCATTCCGTGCAAGAAGAGTATGGGATCCCGGATACGCATGCATATATGGAATATTCCGCAGATAACGGGAATACCTGGAGCCCATGCACGGAAGGGAGCACAACTGTCACGGCCCCGGGGAACTACCTGGTACGCGGGAAGGCAACCGGCGACACCGTGATGCCGGTGCTGTCAGGAGGCATGTATGTCCTGCAGGACACCACAAGCGGACAGGAGTACTCCGCAGACGGAGGCGCGACATGGAACGTGTGTTCAGACAGACAGACTGTAGTTGGAGTAAACCAGGCATGCCTGGTGCGCGTGAAAGGTTATTCCCGCCAGGTGGATGTTAATGCGGCAGTACAGGTATTAACTTCCACGGATCCTTCCATGGAATGGTCCGCAGACGGAGGCGTGACCTGGAACGCATGCGGGCAGACGCTCACGCCGGTGCCGCAGGCAGGAAACTACACCATGCGCCGGAAAGAGAATCCAGAGGGTCCTTGGGAGCAGGGAACCCAGGTACGGTACCGGATAGACGGGACGTCCTACGGGTATGAATACTCCATGGACAACCGGACCTGGCAGATCTGTACGGACAGGGCAACCTATGTAACGGAGCCGGGGCAGTATACCATACGGCGGACGGAGACAGGGGAGGACCGGGAAGCGGTCAAGAAGACATGCGATGTCGGCATACGGCCGATGTACGCTGTATACCAGGAGCAATGAATTGCTACGCCTGAAGCTGCCTGGAAGGAAGAACCATCAGGCGGGGGTTCCAAGCGCCAACGTAAATAGTCAAAAAAAAGAGAAGAATCCTCTGGTTACGCGACAATGCAGCCAGGGGATTTCTTTTTTTGAACAAAAAAGTTCAAACGCAGAAACTGCTGTCGGAAGTCAAGGATCTGCGGCGTCAGAAAAAACACCTCAAAAAAATCTTATCCGCAGAAAGGGTTCGATACTTCGTCTCTGCCTGAATTAAGGCCGATAACCCTGCAAAATGCCTTGTTTTTCCATAAAAAAATATATTTTAAAAGACTACAGAAAAAATCCACAAAATCCCCGGCGTAATCCATACTATCTACGATACTGTAACGGCCGGGATTCTGGCCGCTCAAATCAATAAATTCCCTTTAATTTTTTAAAGACATAAAAAAGAAAGGAGTATTGTAAAAGTGAGAAAGAACAGAGCTAAACTGATGAAACGGTATACCGTTGGGATCGTTTCTGTCGCTACCGTCCTCCCGGGCGTGGCGCCTGCAGTACCGGCGTTTGCAGATGAGAAGGACGAAACCGTTACCATAGCAGAAGGTGAGGATGCCGGAACATCGGAAAACCCCGAAGAAACGGCTGGCAAAGCTGAGTTCGAGGAAAGCGAAGATGGCAAGAATGCTGGTGATGAAATTAACGAGGCTGATAAAGCAGACGGCTCCGGCAAAGCCGAAAATCCTGGCAAGTTAGATGAGCCAGGCGACGGGGAATCCGATAAAGCTGATAAAACGGATAAAGCCGACGGGACGGATAAAACTAATACGGCGGATGAATCCGATAAAGCCGACCAGATGGGCGAGGCAGATAAAACCGATAAGGCGGATGAGACGGGTAAAACCGACGAGATGGATGAGACGGATAGAACCGATAAGGCGGATGAGACAGATGAAGCCGACGAGGCGGATAAGACGGATAAAGCTGATGGAGCTGATAAGAAAGACGAGGCAGATAAAGATAACAAAGAACCGGATGAAGATGGAAAGAACGGCATCTTAGAGGATGCCGTTCTGGAGGATAACGGGAACCCGGAAACATCGCAGCCGGAAGAAAAGGAGGATACCGGCGCCAAGCCTGATGCGGATGAAAAAGAGAAGGAAAAAGAGGAACTGACCGATGACATGGATCTGTCCTCCAAGGTATTTGCGGATTATCCGGAATTTGGCTCCGCAGAGTTCGTGGCATGGCTTTCTGGAGCATCCGGGGATGAGATCAGGGAATGGTATGACGCTGCCGTGCTTTACTTAAACGCTGATAAGGCAACCAGTTCCGATGCGGAGAGAGCGGACAGTAAAAAGGATGTCCTCCCATTCGGCACAGACGAATTCTGGGCATGGGTTTATGAAGACGCCGCTGAGATGAAAGACGGCGAATGGCTGTATGATATGGATGCTATCCTGTCCTGGATGGTGGATGCCGGCTATGAAGATGCCATGGCGTTCATGGATGAGTTTTTCCTCAGTACCGACACTCTGGCCAATGTAGCGGATTACCCCGAGTTTGGCTCCGCAGAGTTTTTCGCATGGCTGGAGACAGCGACAGAAGACCAGGTGCGCGGATGGTATGAGATCAATAAGAAAGCATCCGATAACGCGACAGAGGAGCAGATGGCTTCCTATGCACTGGAATTTGACTCCGATGAGTTCTGGGAGTGGTTTACCGACAACTGCGCCACTATGATCGATGAGGAAACAGGCTTCTACTCTTACCGTTATGACGTGATCTACGACTGGGTATGCCATGTGCCGTTTGAGACTGCTTATCCGTTTTTGCAGTTTTTGAAGGTCAACGCACAGACAGCCACATTTGCCGCTGCAGGCAGGCTCTGGCCGAATAATTATGGAAGCACAGGCGATCTGTATAGCAATGGCAGGGGTACAAAAGAGAACCCTTATATCATTGACAGCGTGGCGGATCTGCGGCTGTTTGCGGTCACGATCGCACAAAATCAGTCCAGATACAACAATAATGATGTGTACTACTTAATTGAGAACGGGACCTATGACCTGAACGGATCCTGGATCCCTGTCGGCGGTGCGCTGAACCCCGGAGGGAACCCGACGGCGTTTATGGGCCATCTGGCATGCGGGAAGAATGCCGTGATCGAGAACTTTGGCTTTAAGTCCAATACAGCTATCGGGATCACCCCGGATATCGTAAACGGTGTGATTGACCAGACCCATGTAGGTTTCTTTGCAAAACTGGGTGCGGGATCCAGCGTGACGGGTTTAAGGATCCAGACCGACAACAACACTATCGCCTCTTCCGCAGACTATACAGGTATCCTGGCCGGTGAGGCTGTGGACTCCACGATTAAGGAGTGTGTGGTAAGCGGATATGTCAAGAGCGCATATGGATATGCAGGCGGTCTGGCAGGATACGCACACAGCTCAAATACATCTGATGCGAACCGTGGATGCGTAATCGAAAACTGTATCGCGGACGAAGTGGCTGTGTGGACGGATGTTGCGGCGCCGAACGGCTTCTGTAACGGATATTCCGCGGTCGGCGGCATTGTAGGCTACGCCTCCAATACGTCTGTCCTGGATACTTCCGTGGACACCAATTCCGGATCCGGAAACCACATTTATGGGAATGCGGCATATGTCGGCGGCGTGGCCGGGGCGATCAAGAATTCCAATATCATTAACACCTATGTAGAGAGCGGCCAGGTGGGCAGTACCGGATCCTATGCGGTTGGCGGTATTGTCGGCGGCTATGAAGGGGGACAGATCAAGGTCGGCAGGTTCTCCGGTGATGTCATTGCCCCTGCGAGCGGATACAATTATTCCGCATGTTTTGTTGGCGCAGCGCTCCGCGGGCACAGCTTCACTTATGGAGAAACAGGCGATATCTGTTATCTGTTTGCGGATACCAAATCCAAAGCGGATAAGGGTGTGTTCGGCGGCAAGCCGGCAGATGTCGGCGGGACCTTCGGTACGGATGCCCATATCGGTTACTGGCACGCGGGAGATAAGGGCTATACCCTGATTTCCGGCTCCATTGACCGGGACAGCGCGGATGGCAATTATTTCTATGAGGAACTGGAGCGCGGCATCCTGGCATGTGTAAAGGCAGCCGGAAGCCAGTCTGCGGCAGACCCGAACCTGGATACGCTTGACCATTTCACCTGCGATAACAGCGGAAACCCGATCCGCGGCTACCTGCTCACTGTGGCTACCCCCATTGTGGATGGAAGGGAAGCGGCGAACATAACCGCGTATGTGCTGGGGAATAATTACCGGAAGCCCTGTACTGCCACCAGCCAGGCGGCATTTGCAAAAGGCGATGTGGTATATTTGGCTTTCCAGGATCTGGAGGATACGGACGCCTATTACCAGATGAATTCCGAGGCAGCACAGAATCCATGGTATTCTTATTATAACAGCGACATCTTTACCGTATTTGAGGAAGATATGGCAAAAGCGGGCGTAAACAAGTCCGGCGGCTATCATTTTACCATGCCCGCATCTGATACGACTGTAGGCGCCGTATATAAGAAGGTAAGCGAATCTGTACGGATCAACCCGGAGCGGGTAGTGTTTGAAGTAACCCAGATCCGTACCGGCACAAGGGAACGCCCCACCATCGAATGGCGTGTGACCGCTTATGACGCCGACCCGGATATCTCCGCTTCCGCAAGAGTGATCACTGACGGGGCAGGAAACAAATGGGAGAACCGCCTGATCGCAACCCAGACACAGGATGGTTCGCTGCGTGTGGAGCCTGACGCCAAATTCTGGATGGGTTCCAAAGTCAACGGACAGGTTAACAGCGGCTATAACCTGATTTGGCAGTTTTCCAACAACGCAACCCTGGCGGATGAAGCCGGGAACGGCCTGATCTATAACCTGTCTGCAGGTTACGGGAACACGGCTGCACCGACCGCATCGTTCATGCTGAACTTAACGGATCCTGGCACATCCGCCATCGCAAAGCAGGCCCACCTTCTGGAAGAAAAACAGAAGAATGAGGGATATAAGAACAGTATCACCACCGCAAGCCCGTACTGGTACCATTCCATCGTAACAGCGACCGCGCAGGTTCAGGACTCCACAGATCAGAACAATCCACCGGTAGGTACGCTGGATGCAACGATCAAGTTCAATATCATCGACCAGACCCAGGTGGCTGTAAACGGTGTGGCCTTAAGCCACAACAACATCACCTATGACGTGGTCCGCACTTTAAGCGGCGACCGAAAGAACCCGACTGTTAAGTACACGGTGAACGGGGAGTCCAATTCCACAGCAGGAAGCGTCTCCGATCTGATCGCCACCTTTAACCCGGATTATTTTACAAAGGATCAGGTGAACTGGTACATCACCAGCACCGGCCTTGATGAGAATTTTGAGGACATCAAGAACGAGGAAGTCCAGAACGTGACAGACGTGGATGACGGCACGATCAACTTAAGTTTAAGCCTGAACAGCTATAAGAACGCCTATGTGAACTTAAAAGGTGTCACAGACCGTTCAGCAGATGGGAACATTACGATCAGTGCATGGGCGAAAGATGAGGATGCCAGATATACTACGCTCCTTAAGAAAAACCCGGGCGACAGCCATACTTACCAGAAGCTGGTAAAAGTGACTGCTCATGACGCATCCAGGAATTCCGTGACGGATACCTGTCTTGTGACAGTGAACTTCCGAACCGAGGATCAGACCGAGATTATGCCTACTGAAGTAAAGATCAATGATGATTCCCATATCTATGGATATGATATCTACTATAGCTTCGCAGGTGATGTGAATTCCAGGATTACAAACCGGACGATCACCCTTGCAGGCGGAAAACATGATATCTTAAAGGACGGTAAAGGTCAGACACTTTCCGCCACCGTAAAGAGCAACGGCGAGATGTATGACAAAAACGATCCGAGCTACAACCCGTATGATGATGGAGTGGTATGGAGTATTACCAACCCGAAGGCGGCAGAGGGAAGCCTTCTGGATGTCAATGATATCCTGCGGATCAACCCGGACACCGGCGAGATCACCATAAGGGGCTACAGCGATACGGATAATAAGGCAGATCTGGGATATTCTCCATGGGTGTGGGATCTGATCAATAACCGGAAGCTGAACGGCATTACTGTGCCGGTGCGTATCTATGCCACCTCCACCAGAGACGCCAATGTGTTCGACTATAAGGATATTAACATCACATTCCGCGCATCGACAGCATCATCTGAACAGCAGGACGGCATGGTGTTCGATATCGTAGAAACCAAAACTACGGCCAAAACGGTTGACGGCACGGATATCGTGGAAAACTCCGTATGGACAGGGAACCTTCCGCAGGAGTTCGAGATGACACTTTCCGGCAGCGGCGACGGCGCACCGATCCCGAAGATCTATGACGAAAACGGGAAAGAGCTGGGCGGAATGAACCGGATCCTGAACTTAAGCGATACGATCCAGGACGGCGAGACACGTCAGACTAAGGCGAAGCTGAACGTGAACACGGATGCTGACTGGTTTACTGCGATCCGTAACGGGTGCGGAGATGACAACCATGGCACAGCAACCTTTACGATCAAGGGCACATCGGAAAACAGCACGTCGGAAGTGATGATTCCGGTAACGATTAACTACCGCTATGAGGGCCTTGACCTGACCGCAAAGACGATAGACAGCCTGCCGCAGGGATATGAAGCGACCCCGGAGACTATCACAGAGGAAACCCCGGAGGAGACTTATGACGTATCCAAGGGCAGCGTAAAGGATCGGAATATTAACTTAAAGGTAGTTGTAACCCAGGGAAGTAAGACTTCCAACGTGGAAGCAACCAAGAAATGGTCCTACGGCATTGTGAAGCTGGATAATACCCATTATTCCGAAAACGGAGCGGCTGTGAACACAGGCGCCTACACCCTGGCCGGCGATCTTGCCAGATACGCAAAGGTTGACAGTAAGGGATACCTGACGCCCATTAAGGGAAACTGGGAGGATTTGATCGGCAGGAATGAGACCACCGGGCAGGTAGACGGCGTTGTGACCTGCTATAAGGAAGAAGCCGGGAAGCTGAGGGTGGCAGACAGCTACAAAGTGACCATCGACTTCCGTTATGACATGGCCTACCTTGACCAGCATGAGAAGACATTCGACATCGTATACACGGATAATTCCTTTACGGTTGATACGGCAGGTAGCTGGTCCGGCGAAGATCCGTTTAAGCTGACCGCCCACTTTACGGATGAATCCGGTGTCAGCGTGTCCCCGGACTTTACCTTTGACTCTGACCTGGTGAACGTGGATGCTGACGGCAACGTCACCGTGAACAAGGAGACCTGGATCAAGGAGATCATTGACGGAGCGAAGGAGTATGGCTCCGGTACATTTTCCGGAAGCAGGAAAGCTGTAATCACAGCCAACGGCAAAAACGGGACGAAGGATACCTGTGTGGTGACCATCAACTTCCGTTACGACCAGGTAAGGCTTAACTCCAACCAGGAGAACTTTACGGTCATCCGCACCCAGAGCTCCAGGACCAATAACCCGAGCCATGTATGGAGCGAGTTAAAGGATGGCGTGGTATCAGAGATCAGGCCAAGGCAGTTGGATGCCTCCATGCATTTACAGGACGGCAAACCGACCATCCCTTACTGGAGTTCCGATAATACGGAGTATGTGACGGTTAATGATGCAGGTGTGATCAGTCCTGCAGTTGACCAGGCATGGCAGCAGGCTGTCATCGACAATGGCAGTTACCAGGATTCCCGCATCGGCACAATCCATGTGACGGACAGCGAAAACACGGTAAAGGACAGCTGTAACGTCAATATCAACTATATCTATGAGGATATAGAGCTGGCCAGGAACGAGGCGACCCTGAATGTGACCCTGCGGGCGACCGGAATGCGTGATGACGCCACCTATGTCGTTGAAGGATATGAGCTTGACAACCCGGCAGTGCTTCATTCCTATGACCCGGATGAGACGGGCGTAAAGTACAGCGTGGACGGCGCAGGATCCGCGTTCCTGGAAGTAGATAAGAACGGCAGGATCAGCCTGACGCTCCCGAAAGACAGCGAAGGCAGCCTCCTGTCCGGGCAGGCGTTTAAAGACAGCGCTTCCAAGTTCATCCAGGATGCCATGACGCATCCGTATACTCCGGACGGAAGATGGGTGTCCACATCGACAGCCGTGATTACCGCACAGAGCGAAGACGGGCGGATGGCCGACCAGTGCAATGTAAGAGTGAACCTGATCTATGAAGATATGCAGATGGCGGAAAAAGAACAGACGCTGGATGTGAAGATCCGGGCCCTGAACCGCCAGCAGCAGACTTACGACATCAGCAGGTTCGATGGGAAAGTGGACTTTGATATCCATTCCCAGGATCCGGATGATACCGTTGCCTTTACTTCCAGCGACCCGATCGTGACCATTAAGGATGATGGTACCTATGCCCTGGTAGTCCCGGGAAAAGCTGAGACTAACTGGACCGGTGAAAATTTCCTGTCTAAGCGGAACGAGTTTGTGAAGGCTGCCATGGCTGAGCCGGGCGTTACTCAGTCCAGGGATGTAATCCTGACTGCGGAAACCAAATACAGCCATATGAAGGATACGGTCACGCTCCATGTGAACCTGACCTATGAGGAAGTATCGTTAGACCGAAGCGAGGCTGCTATGGCCATCACAATGAAAGCCGCAGGCAATGCCGAGTCGCCGGATTATTCCTTCAGCGGGGACACCAGCCTGAATTTAAAGAGTGTGATTAACTCTATTGATTTAAACAATACCGATGTCACCTACGAATCGGATAATCCGGACATCCTGACTGTGGATAAGTACGGCAATGTAGCCCTGACAACCCCGCGTTATTCAGATTATGACCGGTTTATGAAAGAAGTGAATGAAGGCGGGGACAAGTTCGAGTTTATCAGGGAAGCCATGAGATTCCCCTACGAGAAAGACAAATCCGACAGCATACGCACACGGGATGTCAGGATCACGGTACGCGACAGCAGCGGACAGGAGGACGAATGCACCGTACATGTAAACCTGATTTACGAAAACCTTGTTATGAGGAACAAGGAAGTTACCATAAAGTTAAGACTGCGTGCAAAAAACCTGTACCGCAGGGAATTTGAAATTATCGGAGAACCGGTATCTGTGGCGCCTGATATAAATTCGCCGAACTACACGAAGGCCGTCTACACGTCATCGGATGACAGGCTTCTGACAGTGGATAAGAATGGAATGGCATTTATCACGCTGCCATCATCCATGAGCGGGGATGCATTTATGAATGGGATCCATGATTTCCTGAAGGATGCAATGCTCCACCCGTATGACAAAAAGAACCCATATATCTGTACTGCCAGGGCGACCGCGACTGCGGCGACCGAGGACGGGACGATGCTTGATACCTGCACGGTGAAATTTGAACTGATCTATGAAAATACCGACCTGGTGGATGCAGCGAAGACCATGGATGTGACGGTCACAGCGACAGGATCCAGAAGCAACCCTGCCTATACGGTGGCCGGGAACAAGGCGACGCTTGCCACCCTGTTGCATAACACGCAGACAGACGAGCATGGGCCTGTTTATACTTCTGGCGATCCATCGGTCTTAAGCGTGGATAAAAACGGCCAGGTGACAGTGGTACTCCCGGGCAACGCATCAGGAAGCGCATTCACAAACAAGGCCAACGCCTTCCTGAAAGAAGCGCTGCAGCATCCGTACACGGCAGCAAACCCGTATATTGCATCCAGAACGGTTATGATCCGGGCAACAAATGGCGAAGGGGATCTGGCAGATGAGTGCCCGGTAAAGATCAATCTCCGGTTCGTCGATAAGACTACAGCATATTCTGGCGGAAGCAGCAGCGGAGGAGGAAGCCATAGCGGCGGTGGTGGAGGGGGAAGTCACAGCAGCAGCGGTGGTGGAGGAAGCAGCTCCTCTAAGGGAGTGGGGCCGGGAGGAACCGTGTCCAAGACCACAAGCGGTATGCCGTCTTACGTACTCAAGGGCGGAACCTGGGTACAGGATGCCCAGGGCAAATGGCTGTACATTAACGGGCGTACTTACACGAATGAATGGGCCGCGGTCCATAACCCGTATGCGGACGCATCTAGGGGGCAGGCGGAATATGACTGGTTCCATTTCAGTATTGACAGCTTTATGAACACTGGATGGTATACAGACGAAAACGGGGATACGTTCTTCCTGCATAACGTTTCCGACGGTACCCTGGGGCATATGTACACCGGCTGGAACTGGATCGATGATAACGGTGACGGTATTTACGAGTATTATTACTTTGAGCCTGAGTCCAACGGCAGGCGCGGGCGGCTTTATAAGGACACGGATATCGGCGGATATATGGTCAACAGCAAGGGCCAGTGGGTAGATTCAAATGGAAATACCGTAACCTGTACTGCAGATCAGGTGAAAGCACTGGCGGCTAATGTCCCATCCTTTGTGATCGTGGACGGAAGATGGATCCAGGATGCCCAGGGGAGATGGGGTTTCGAAAAGGGGCGCCGTTATACCAATGAGTGGGCCGCAGTGTACAACCCGTATGCGGATGCCTCCAGAGGGCAGCCGGCCTATGACTGGTTCTGCTTCGACGGGGAAGGCTTTATACGAACCGGATGGTACACGGACGAAAACGGGAATACCTTCTTTTTACACAACGTTTCTGATGGTACCCTGGGCCACATGTATACCGGCTGGAACTGGATCGATGACAATGGGGATGGGGTATGCGAGTGCTATTACTTCGATACCCAGTCCAACGATAAGCCTGGCCGGCTTTATAAGAATACAATGGTTGAGGGCTACAGGGTTAACGAAAAAGGCCAGAGGATGCAGAACGGTAAAGTCGTAACAAAGACGATTGCTAGCGTCGGGAAATGATAGTTTTTCCCTGTCCCCTGCTCAGGCGGGGGATGGGAATGGATGCGGGAGGCGATGAACCTCCCGTGTTTTTTTGTAGAAATACTGTGGTAGCCTTGTGCGATACTGGGAAAAGTGCTATAATAATTGTAGGATTAGGGCGGTTTCCATCGCCATACTTTCCTTGAGAACACACAAGAAACTGAGGCATATTCAGGGAGATTCCTTGTGTGGATCAAATATTAAAACATAAGGAGGAAAAGGCAATGGATGTAATGGAAGCAGTAATCCTAAGTACGCCTGACAAAAAAGCGAAGTATGATGCCGTATTAAAGCAGCTGATAGCAAACAAACAGATCCTTGCCAGGATCATGAAAAGGTTTGTGCTGGAATTCGAGAACTGCAGCCTCAAAGACATTGAAGAGAAGTATATCCTGTCAGGAGAAATTTCAGTTTCTAAGGTCGGTGTACAGAAAAATACGACAAACCAAATGGTGGAGAGTATTGGGACAGAGGACAAGAGCAATAACGAGGGTAATATCACCTATGATATTATGTTCATGGCTGAATATCCAGGAGAACAGGGGAAACTGATTAAACTTTACATCAACCTGGAAATTCAAAACAAGTACCATCCCGGGTATCCGCTGGAGAAAAGGGGTATATTTTATGCTTCCAGGCGGCTGTGTTCCCAGTTGCTAAAGATCGACAAAAATACTGATTACGGCCAGCTCCTGAAAGTGTACAGTATATGGCTGTGCATGGGGGATGATGTGTCAGATGAAAATGCTGAAACTGTCACCAGTTACGGATTCGAGAAAAAGGATGTGATAGGAAAGGTAAACGTGCCACGGGAAAACTATGACCTGATGGACATAATCATAATCCGTATTAATGACGAAGCCGAGATAGAAGACGAAACACTGCGTCTTCTGCAGACGCTGTGCAGTAACAGGTTGGAGAAACGGGAAAAGATTGAAAAAATCAAACAATTTGGGATTTGTTCAAACGAAATGGAAGGAGGAATCGATGAAATGTGCAATTTGAGCGAATCGATTTTTCGAGGTGGCAGACAAGAAGGTAGACAAGAAGGAACGATACTGGCGAATATCCGTATAATATGTAATATGAAAAAAGACGGTATGCCATCCAGTAATATCGCGAAATATGTAGAAACAGAAAATGTAGATGCCATCATCAATGCAGCAGAAGGAAATTTTTCCACCGATGACGCAAATATCGCACAGATTTATAGAAAATTGTGCGATGCAAACGCCTAAAACAAATATTTCCCCGAAGAAAGAGACTTCCGCAAGGAGGTTTCTTTTTTTTGCCTAAAAATACTATCCGCAGAACTATACCGATATCAGACAATTCGATGGCGCGACACAACCCAGGCCATTTTTCTGCGGATAACATTTTTAAGGTATTTTTTCAGTTTCCTCAAAATAAGCTGGCAGAAAGCAGGAAATACATTCCGTAAATACCTGAAATCCTCATAAAATGCCTGCCTGCTAATTCTGCCCGGTTTCGGTCCCCCATATCCAGCCACAAAAATATTTTTTCTGTTTGTTCATAATTTTGACACAAAAACCCCCGGCATCTCCCATACTTTACAAAGAAAAACAGGAGGGAGAGCTTATGCTAAGAAAAAGAAATGATTATCCAAAAGCAAAAAGCCGAAGCAGTGGAAATCGGCGCGGCAGACGCGGAGTCAGCTTCTTTCTTGCGGGCTTAATGGCATTTTCTGCCGTAGCCCCAGGACTAAGCAGTGTATACAGCATGTACAGTGTTTATGGCGTCACGCCGGATAAACCGGTGAATGGCGATGGAAGCATCCCCAACGGCAACAAGCCGCAGGATACCATTAACACCGAAGAAGTGTATATCAACGATACACCGATCCGGCTGCAGGTGTCCAAGGTCAAGACAGCCAAAGGGGATCATGAAGGCTTAAACCCGAAGACCGTGGAAGCCACACTGGCTGACACTATCACCTACAAGGTGTCCGGGCGTATCGAAGGCGCGGAGCATGACCTGATGGACCGGTACGGCAAGGACCAGATCGAGCTTGCCTACAGCCCCAGCGGGACATACCTGGGCTACGGCTGGCTTAAAGGCACACTTGAGTACCTGTCGCAGCGGAAACTGCAGAATGTGGACGAAGAGATCGACATCAAGTATAACCAGCTCGGTATCTTCGAAGGCTATGCCTATGTCACAAAAAGATTAGAGACCGCTGATGACGTAAACCGTTATGTTGCAGGCGCTACCATGACCCTGTATGACGCAGTTGAGATCTTCTACGACCCGTCTGCAGAGTACGACATGGATGACAAATGGTCCGGTGTCACCGTTGTGCGTGAGCCCGGGTCAAACAACGTCCAGATGGTCTATGTGAACAAAGGCCATGCCGGGAACCGGATCGAATATGTCCTGCAGGAAGAGGATGAGTCCAAGATCGAGATTGACGGCACCGGGACAGTAGTGAATGACAACTACAACTATCAGGACGCCATCAATGATGAAGGCGGCGGTGTCTGGATCGCCAAGAGCATCCAGAGGGAAGACACCCCGATCCTGTTCTACAGCTTCGATAACCTGCATGTCACGACCAATGACGAATATGTAGCGAACGGGGCAGAGAACCGGAAGAAGGTTGATGAGGTGTTCGGATCCCAGCGTTATAATAAGGAGGATTCCCTGTACGGGTTTGACAAGGAAGGCAATGTCATCAACGCCGACCAGTATGACAACCGGGATTTTTCCATTTATGCGTTCGAGGATGGGGAGACCAAGCCGGTCTTTGAATTCACCGGAAGCAACTTCCGCAATATCCATTATTCCCAGAATGACAAGAAGTTCCGGTTTTATGATGAAGACCGGAATGAGGATAAGGAAATGCGGATGTACCATCTGGACGAGGATGGGAACCGTGACGCCATGGTGGATCCGGCTACGGGTATCGCATACCTGGCCGAGCACATCAAGCCGCTGGAGAACGAGGATTCCCATGACAATTCCCATTTCCCGAACGATGACTTCATCTCCGACAATGACATCAAAGTCTTTGTATGGCCGGTGAACACGTTCTATGACGGCACGGGCAATGCGGATGATAACACCAAGGGAAGCCATTACTTCCAGAAGATTATCACCACAAGGCCCGCTACCATCAACGCCGACACGCCGGAAGAATATGTGTTCGGCACGCTGGCAGACGGGAAGTTTGAGAACAGCTTAAACCCGGTCCTTGACCAGTACGGCCATCCGGTTTATAACCGCGTATCCAAGGATACGTATGTGAAAGGTTTTGACCGGTATGACTATGACGGCGAGGAATATTTAGGTTACACCTATGAGGACGGGCTGGACGTATGGAATGAGAACGCCTACGTGATCAACGACCATTATCATCTGTATAATACGGATGAGGATGACCCGTTCAACCAGGAAACCCATTACCAGTATACGGATAAACAGCCGATTAAGGTTACGGTCGATGTGGACAACAATTTCGTGGTAAACGGAAGCAGCACCGTACCGGTTCCTTCCCGGGAGGGTTATGTATTTGCCGGATGGCTCTTAGAGCCGGACCAGCTGACAGACCAGTGTACGGTTAAGGCTTACTGGAGAAACGGGAACAACTCCATGCCGCCGGAGGAAGAGGCAATGTGGTATTCCTCCAGGGCAGCCGAAGGCCAGATAAAGACCATGACGGTTACTTTTGACGCTAACGGCGGCGCATTCCGCGCAGGGCAGGGAGATATCCACTCTACGGATTTCCCGCTTTACCGGAGGCTGGGTGATGCCTATATCATCAACAACACCTGGGTTACCGGCGAGAATACGCCTAACGACCCGTTTGATACAACCCTGATCGATACCGTTGACAATACAGCAGCCGGGAAGAACACGATTTCCCATGACGGCCTTACGGGGAATGATGTTTATTCCTCATCTACCCATTCCGGTGGGCAGGCTGATATGCTGAAACGCCTCCCAAGGTCCCTTTACATCATGGAGGAGCTGGAAGCTCCTGCCGGATACGTGAAGGGGATGCCTGTACCGATCACCATGAATGAGATGGATAACGTACAGCAGGCAGAGATGGTTGATCATACGATCAAGGTAGAGATTGTAAAAACAGACGCGACTGGCGATTATTATAAAAAGATACGCAGGAACGGCGAGCTGGTGATGAGCGCAGGAGGCGAGCCTGTGACCAAGATCGAGCCCAAGGGCGCTTACAGCTACCGCCATGTCAAAGGCGCGACCCTTTCCATGAAGGGAGAGGACAGCGTGACGAAAAAGGCGTTCAGCGACTGGGTGTCCATCACTTCCTGCGCGGATTTCGTGAAGAAGAACAGCGGCGGAACCTGGTATATCGAGTTTGATACCACAAAACCCCTGTTCCTGGAAGGGATCCCTGCAGGCACCTATACTATCAGCGAGGTCAAGACCCCTGGCGGGTTCGTGACCATGGCGCCCCAGACCATCACGGTAGGGGAGTATGAAGGCGTACAACTGTTCACCATGGCTGATGACCATATTAAAGTAGAGATTGAGAAATACTGGACAGATGAGGACGGCACCAGGAAGCTGCTGGATAACGCAAACCCGGCAAAGCTAGGTCTTTACGATGCAGACGGCATCCTTGTTGGCTCCTGGTATACCAATGACGCAAGCGATTATACCAGCGGCGGGGAATCCAAAGAGAAAGCCCCGGAGGGTAACCTGTTTACCCGCGCATGGAAGAGCCTTACCAGCGTTTTTGGCGGCAGGGCCGCATCGGATGATACCGATTACACCGCTTTCACCACTCGTTTCCAGTCCATCTACAACGATGGCCACACGGATATGGACCAGATTTCCTGGAACGTGAAGCGGACAGCCACATTAAAGGCAGGCTCCAAGGAGGGCGCCGAGGTATGGACGATCTCTGACGGGACAGAAGTGGCCGTGACCGGAGGCATCGTGTCCGGGGACGCACCGGAAGGATTTGAAACTGCTTACGCAGCGAAGGAAGACGGCGCTGACAGCTTTGAGTATGCGGAAGTAATGTCTGCTGTTAAAGATAAGGCAGCTACCACCAGTATCGGTGACCAGTACTGGAACGTAAGCAACGGGACAGTGATCCACATCTGCGCATCCGTAGATGATGACTCCAGTTCCGCTGGATACCAGTCCTATATCATGGACTACCAATTCGAGTATGAGAAACTGGCCGGGAAATATGACGGCGCGGTGACATACCTGACGGTTGACAGCACACGGAGGTTTGACTATCTGCCGAAAGGCACTTATAAAGTCCGCGAGCTGGAAGCGCCGGAAGGGTTCGCAATTACCGGAGAGAAGGAGATCAAGGTGGAGGAAACCGGTGATATCCAGATCTTCGATATTGAGAACAAGAAGAAAGAAATGAAGATTACCAAGTACACGGTGGACGGGAATGGGAAATATTTCGCCGGGTACTACGATAATGAGATCCATTACACCGCTGACAGGACGAAAGCAGCTGTTGTGGCGGGAGTAAACCTGGAACTGTACCGGAGTGAGGCACAGATCGCCAACCCGGCTGTTTCCTTTAAAGACGGGAAAACCCCGGCTGGGGCAGTGCTTGTGGACAGCTGGACAACCGGCAATGACGGCAGCTACACCCAGTACGAATATGACCGGGAACTGATTACCCAGGAAATGATCGGCCAGTTAAAGCCGCATACCATCAAGGATGTGAAGGACGGCTGGTATTACCTGGTAGAGCGGGAAGGCATGAGCTACATGTTAGACGCGCCCCCCGCTGAGTTCCATGTAACACAGGAAACGACAGACAGTGAGCTGACAGGTTATGCTATGATCAACCGTCCGGCGCCCCTGGCAGTACGGGTGAACAAGACGGATGAGAATAACGCCCCTCTGGCCAATGCGGTATTCGAACTCACCAACAAGGATACCGGAGCTGTGATCGGAACACTCATCACAGATGAAAACGGGGAAGCGTCCATGAATGTGGCAGATACCGGAAGGTTCGGGCAGGATGGCAAGCTCATCCCGTACACCTTCATCCTGCGGGAGACCGCGGCACCGTCCGGGTATATGCTCAATGCCGAACAGCATGAGTTCACCCTGACCGAACAGAATGACGGTTACACCTGCAGCATGTTCAACAACAGCGACAGCAGCCTCCGCGGCGGCATCCTGTATGTGAAAAACAGGAAGTCTGAACTGTCCATCTCCAAGAAGGACCTTTATTCCAATAATATCGTCTCAGGCACAGTCCTGGAGATTACAAAAGCGGAATATACAGACGGGAAATGGCACTCTGACGGCAATAAGCGGAGTGAGTGGACATGGACCGTGGCGGAAGGAATGGATGAGTTTGGCATAAAGGGAATCACGCCGGATACCACATATGTCCTGCATGAGTCCAAAGTACCAAGCGGATATACTGCGCAGGGTGACGTGTTCTTCCATATCAATAAGGACGGCCTTGGCATCGACAAGATCTGGACTGATCCGGAAGAAACCCGGTTCCTTTCCTTTGATGTAGATGCGGCTGGCGAAGTGGAAGCCATGCACACCAGCACACGCACCATAGCCGGAACCAAGGCAGTCATCACGGACCTTGACAGCGGACAGTCCTTTGAACGGGGCGTGGAAAAGAACGGCAGGATCCTCCTTACCGCACAGGATGTGGTGGAAGGGCACCGTTACAGCGTGCGCACCTATGTCACCATGTCTGACGCAAGCGTACATGCAGTGGATTCCATCACATTTGTGGCGGAGCTGGTGGACAATGAGATTGTGGTATGGGGCCAGTACGCATCTGATCCCAGAGTTACCATCACAGACAGCGATGGCAACACAATCTATGAGATCGCAGCGGACGGCACGGATACGGTTATCTTAAATCCTGAGACCGGGCATGCGGATACCCTGACAGTAGCGGATGTCAGCCAGGCAGGAAAGAACCGTTCCGGCGTAAAGGCAGGCGATGTCATCACCTACCAGGTAGATTACCAGGGCAAGGGGAAACGGATCGCTGTTTACCCGGGCCTGGGCCTTACCATCACCCGGACAGAGCCAGGGGCGCTCCCGGCAGGCGACGGCTCCTATATCTACGAGACGACGGCAGAGACCGGGACACTGACCATTACGGCAAACGTGAACAGTGACGCGCTGACGGACGTATCGCTGAAAGTGGTAAGCGGCAACTCCCAGCTTACTTATTTAAACCCCGTAGTGACAACCGGCAACACCGGATTTTATGCAGGGAATGACTCCCTTGTTATCTCCAATGCCGTAGCAGGCACCGATCCGGAGAACGGGACAGCAGAATTCTCCTATACCGTAACCCTTACGGATGCGGATGGGAACGCACTGTCCGGTTCCTATGATTACCGGACCAGGCTGTACTCCGGCACGCTGGACGCATTCGGGGAACAGAAAGCATTCACCATGGTACTGACCGGGGATGACTACCTTGTGATCAACGGCCTTCCGGCAGATACCAGATATAAGATCACCGCTGGCACGAAAGTGTCTGACGGCTTTAAGCAGGACAGAGCCACAGCAGAAGGGATGATCAGGGAAGACGCGACAGTGGATGAACTGTTCACTAATACCCGCAATATTACCTCAGAGCGTGCCCTCTTAAAGAAGGGCCAGTCCTACTACTTAAATGAAGTTATCAAACTGTCTGACCGCAGCCATGTGACTGCGGGGTATGGGTTCAGCCTGGATGATATGTGCCGGGTAGTGAACTTTATCCTCCTTAACCGGCCAAGCACCGTGGCGGTGGAGAAGCTGGAAAAAGAGAGCCAGACCCTGCTTGCGGGAGCCGTGCTCACGATCACGGATGAGGACGGGAATACCCTGGCTGACGCAGAAGGGAACCCGCTCACCTGGACAACGACGAAGGATACGAAGGAGTTTGTAGGGATTCTGGATCCAGGAAAAACGTACTTCCTGAAAGAACTTTCCGCACCGGAAGGCTATACGGTATCCGAGCCGATCCCGTTCACAGTATCTGCAGACGGAGCTGTTGACCGGATTATCATGCTGGATTCCATGACCGACGTGCGGTTTAAGAAGACGGATGCCAAGACCGGGCTGTCCCTAGCAGGCGCAACCCTGCAGGTTATCGATAAGGATGGGGCTGTCGTGGCAGAGTGGACAACCGATGAGACAGGAACCTTCGAAATGAAGGCAAAACTCACTGCGGGAGAGAGCTATATCCTGCATGAGGAGAAAACCGTCAGCGGCTACTATTACAGCTATGACGTGCCATTCACAGTCAACACGGACGGCAAGTCCCAGACTATCGAGATGCGCAACCGCCCGATTATCGTGGTAACGGATGAGAAGTTCCCGGATAACCCGCCTGCAATAGGCACCTATCCTTCCTATACTATGGAGAAGGAGCGTGTGTCCCTGGCTCCGGCAAAGAAAGACACAGAGCGCTTTGGATTCTTCCGGGGAGATAAGGTGCTGTATGATGTAACAATCACCAATACCGGGGAAACAAGGCTGACCATGGATGTGGACGATTCCTATGAGAACCCGGAGTACTTCACGACACCGGAGGTTATCAGCGTAACCTATTACGCGGATGGCAGCACACAGCCTTCAATCCTCATGGGCAAGACCAACAGCATATCCGGAAGCCGGGCAAACATCACAATCGAAGCCGGCGCCCATGCGGTAGTACGGTATAAGGCGTATGTAAAGGATACCGCGCCGGAATCCCTGTCCGAGCATGCCATCGATGACGGCCTTGGTTACCTGAATACGGCAACCACGACCAATGTAATCGGCATCAGCAGGGAATACAGCGGAGAAGATAAAGACGGTGATGGCAAGGGTGATATCGTCACCGAAAAGACCGTAA
Source organism: Clostridiaceae bacterium (assembly GCA_910575795.1). Classification (GTDB taxonomy): domain Bacteria; phylum Bacillota; class Clostridia; order Lachnospirales; family Lachnospiraceae; genus Otoolea; species Otoolea muris. The sequence continues at coordinate 58,444 of CAJTGE010000021.1, forward strand.
CAAAAGAAGATTATCCTGAAGAGTTAGGCGATAAAGAAGACACTGCCAATACTCCGGTACAGGAATCGGACGGCGGCGATGGCGATGATGATGATATAACCCCATCCTATGTCATGGATAAGACCAGGCCGACTGAGGCGCCGGAAAAAGGAGAGACCGCAAGGTACGGCTTCCACCGGGGCGATACGGTCTCCTATGAAGCCCGTATCACCAACACGGGCAAACTGCCCTTGAAGATGTTCGTTTCTGACGCATATGCGCCAGCGGTAAAGGATTACTTTGAAGACCTTCAGATCACAAAGATCGAAGGCGCTGAAGACCTTTCCGAAAGCGGCATGGGGATCGGCACGGATACCGCGAAGATCCGCCTGATGCCTGGTGAGACAGCGGTTGTTACCTTTACGGCGGTTGTCAGTGAGAGCGCACCGGAGAGCCTTTCCTTTATGGCAGCGGATGACGGCAACGGATACCTGAACACCGTAAGGACTTACGGCGTAAGGGCTGAAAAGCCGGACGGCACCGAAGGCGGTCCCGATGAGTATCCCGGAATCCCCGATAAAGAGGATGACGCAAATACTCCGGTACAGACGCCGAGCAAAGAGCATGAAGACTATCCGTTCATCTGGCTTGTCAAAGGCGACAAAGCACAGCAGGGCATCCCGAACCAGCCGGTAATCCCGGGCGGCACCTACCAGGTGATCAGCAAGGCAGAGGACGGCACGGAGACTGTCATGATGGAGCTCTCTGACCCGGATGGCGATGGGAAGTTCACCATGACCGGTGAATGGAAACAGTGGAACATCGTCCTGGAGGCAGATAAGACGTACTACCTCCGCGAGGCAAAAGCACCCGCCGGATATATCCTTCCGGATGGCGATACGGCATTCACTGTCTCCCATTACGGCGAGGATGTGGTAGCCCCAATTTACAACGAGAAGACAAAGGCGTCCTTTGAGAAGACGGATTTTGCCGGAAAAGAAGTTGCCGGGGCAGAATGCGTGCTGATGGTGAAGCAGGCAGACGGCTGGAAGACCATTGATACCTGGGTATCCCAGACAGGCGGCCCCCATACCATTGAAGGCGTGCTGGAGACTGGGAAAGAGTACCTGTACAAAGAAACTGCAGCGCCGGAAGGCTACGCTTACAGCGCTTCTATCCGGTTCACAGTAGGGAAAGACGGCACGATCCTCCACGCAAGGTATGTGGATGAGGCCGGAAAGAGCCTGGTATACGGTTCTGACGGACGGACAACGGATGTTACCTTCACGGAAACCATGGCAGGGAACACCTACCAGCTCAATGGGGAAGAGCTGACGCTGGTGGACGGGAACCTGGTAGATAAAGCCGGGAAGACCGTTGTGGAAGGCGCGGCAGTAGAAATCCCTGTAGAAGATAATGTCGTTGTCATGAAGGATGAAGCAGTAGCGGCTTCCTTTGAAAAGACCGATTTTGCCGGCAGGGAGATCGCCGGAGCGACATGTACGCTTTCCGAGAAGAAGGCGGACGGCACAGAAGAGCAGATTGACCGCTGGGTAAGCGAGACTGGGAAATCCCACGTCATGGAAAACACCCTGAAGATTGGCGCCACATACCTTTATCACGAGGAACTGGCAGCTGCGGGCTATGGGTACAGCTATGACATCGAATTTACTATTGATTTAGACGGAAAGATTACAGACGCGCATTACCTGGATCCGGACGGAAACAAAGTCCTTTATGACCAGGCAGGGTTCCCGACCAGTATCATTGCCATGAATGACGGCACATACCGGGACGGCGCAACTGTTATTACAATCGATGAAACCGGAAACGCGGTTGACGCGGACGGGAATATCCATGCGAAGGGCGTAGCCCTTGAGATCCCGGTATCCGGCAATGTTGTTACCATGAAAGATGAGCCGGTCAAGACACGGTTCTATAAGTACGATGATGAAGGGAATGCCCTGGAAGGCGGATCCTACAGCATCTGCGGCATGGACGGTGTACCTGTGAAGGCAGTCAAGGATACAAACATCCCATCCCTGGAGCACGAAGGCATGATTCTGGAAGGGGAAGACCTGACATTCGCGGCAAGGAAAACAGGAATCCGTATTGACGGCCTCCTGGAAGCAGGAAAGAGCTATACCCTCAAAGAGAATGAGGCGCCGAAGGGCTACAGCATCGCCCAGGCAAGCACCAGCTTTGAGGCTCCTGTTTACAACCAGGCCGAGGCGATAACGGTTTCCATGGCCAATAAGAAGATCCCGGCACGGTTCGCGAAAGCGGACGAGAATGGGAACCTCATCGCGGGGGCGTCCCTGGAGCTGTATGAGAAGAAGGCAGACGGCACATGGGGCCTGATCCGTACATGGCGGTCCACAACACAGCCGATGGTACTGGACGGCATCCTGGAGAGCGGAAAGGAATACCGCTACCATGAAGTCAAGGCACCGGAAGGCTACCGGGCAGCGCCTGACATCCTCTTTACAGTGGATGAGGCTGGAGTGATCCGGAACGCACGCTATGACGGTGATGATACGGAAGTCAAAGTGGTCAATAATATGATCACGATGACGGATAAACCGCTTGAGGTACTGTTCTCCAAGGAAGATTTTGCAGGCAAGGAAGTGGAAGGGGCAGAATGCATCCTTTATAAGAAGGAAGCGGATGGCACCATGACCCAGATCGATGCCTGGACTTCCACCAGGGAGAAACATGCCATCCCAGGGAAACTTGCTTTAGGCGAGACCTATATCTACCACGAGGAGAAAGCGCCGGAAGGCTATGCCTACAGCGAGAGCATCGAGTTCACCGTAGGCGAGGACGGCAACGTCACCAGCGCACACTATATCAATGACAATGGCGAGACCATCCTGTATGACAAGGACGGGTACACGACCACCATCACCGTCCAGGAGGACGGCACCTATAAGGACGGAGATACCGTAGTAACCATCAATGAAAGTGGCAACGCTGTTGACGAAGATGGAAATATCATAGCGGAAGGCGTGAAGAAAGACATGCCGATCACGGATAACGTGGTTGTCATGAAAGATGCTCCGACTAACGTGACCATCAAGAAGACAGACTCCAAGACCGGACTGTCCCTGGCCGGGGCAACCCTCCAGGTGATCGACAAGGACGGCAAGATTGTTGCTGAATGGACTACGGATGAATCAGGAACCTTTAAACTGGAGAAGATGCTCACGGCAGGCGAGACCTACACCTTNGTGGAGGAAGCAGCTCCTCTAAGGGAGTGGGGCCGGGAGGAACCGTGTCCAAGACCACAAGCGGTATGCCGTCTTACGTACTCAAGGGCGGAACCTGGGTACAGGATGCCCAGGGCAAATGGCTGTACATTAACGGGCGTACTTACACGAATGAATGGGCCGCGGTCCATAACCCGTATGCGGACGCATCTAGGGGGCAGGCGGAATATGACTGGTTCCATTTCAGTATTGACAGCTTTATGAACACTGGATGGTATACAGACGAAAACGGGGATACGTTCTTCCTGCATAACGTTTCCGACGGTACCCTGGGGCATATGTATACCGGCTGGAACTGGATCGATGATAACGGTGACGGTATTTACGAATATTATTACTTTGAGCCAGAGTCCAACGGCAGACGCGGGCGGCTTTATAAGGACACGGATATCGGAGGATATATGGTCAACAGCAAGGGCCAGTGGGTAGATTCAAATGGAAATACCGTAACCTGTACTGCAGATCAGGTGAAAGCACTGGCGGCTAATGTCCCATCCTTTGTGATCGTGGACGGAAGATGGATTCAGGATGCCCAGGGGAGATGGGGGTTCGAAAAGGGGCGCCGTTATACCAATGAGTGGGCCGCAGTGTACAACCCGTATGCGGATGCTTCCAAAGGACAGTCTGCCTATGACTGGTTCTGCTTCGACGGGGAAGGCTTTATGCGAACCGGATGGTACACGGACGAAAACGGGAATACCTTCTTTTTGCACAACGTTTCTGACGGTACCCTGGGCCACATGTATACCGGTTGGAACTGGATCGATGACAATGGGGACGGGGTATGCGAGTGCTATTACTTCGATACCCAGTCCAACGATAAGCCTGGCCGGCTTTATAAGAATACAATGGTTGAGGGCTACAGGGTTAACGAAAAGGGCCAGAGGATGCAGAACGGCAAAGTCGTAACAAAGACGATTGCTAGCGTCGAGAAATGATAGTTTTTCCCTGTCCCCTGCTCAGGCGGGGGATGGGAATGGATGCGGGAGGCGATGAACCTCCCGTGTTTTTTTGTAGAAATACTGCGGTAGCCTTGTGCGATACTGGGAAAAGTGCTATAATAATTGTAGGATTAGGGCGGTTTCCATCGCCATACTTTCCTTGAGAACACACAAGAAACTGAGGCATATTCAGGGGAGATTCCTTGTGTGGATCAAATATTAAAACATAAGGAGGAAAAGGCAATGGATGTAATGGAAGCAGTAATCCTAAGTACGCCTGACAAAAAAGCGAAGTATGATGCCGTATTAAAGCAGCTGATAGCAAACAAACAGATCCTTGCCAGGAT
>CAJTGE010000021.1:63345-90847 GCA_910575795.1 Clostridiaceae bacterium
CAAAAATACTGATTACGGCCAGCTCCTGAAAGTGTACAGTATATGGCTGTGCATGGGGGATGATGTGTCAGATGAAAATGCTGAAACTGTCACCAGTTACGGATTCGAGAAAAAGGATGTGATAGGAGAGGTAAACGTGCCACGGGAAAACTATGACCTGATGGACATAATCATAATCCGTATTAATGACGAAGCCGAGATAGAAGACGAAACACTGCGTCTTCTGCAGACGCTGTGCAGTAACAGGTTGGAGAAACGGGAAAAGATTGAAAAAATCAAACAATTTGGGATTTGTTCAAACGAAATGGAAGGAGGAATCGATGAAATGTGTAATTTGAGCGAATCGATTTTTCGAGGTGGAAGACAAGAAGGAAGACAAGAAGGAACCATATTGGCAAATATCCGTACCATATGCAATATGAAAAAAGATGGTATGCCATCCCCAAATATTGCAAAATATGTAGAAACAGAAAATGTGGATGCTGTTATTGATGCTGCAGAAGGAAATTTTTCCACCGATGATGTAAATGTTAACCGGATTTATAAAAAATTGTGCGCGACTAATGTGTGAAAAAAAACAAATACTTCTCTGAAGAAAGAGCCTTCCGTAAGGAGGTCTCTTTTTTTGTACAAAAAAATGCTATCCACAGAACCCCGCCCTATATCAGTCATCTTTCCTGTATCTCCTGCTTATGCAGGGGTATGGGCTATAAAGTGCGGGAGGCATTGCACCTCCCTGCTTTTTTTTGTACAGACTGTACAGTTCAGTTTCTGACACCAAAATCACAATGGCAGGTAAGAAACAATACAGCCAGGAAAAAGAATTACCTGCCTTCTGCTCAATTACTCATGTCTTCCTTGATACAAAAATCCAAAATTTTAAAGATATTTGGAGAATTATGTATTGTTATGGTATAATTTATTTAGGCAGACATTTGCCCGTGTGTTGGTGTTTTCCAAAAGGGAAGAGGGCTTTATTAAGGAACTGCCAATACCCGGCTGTTTTTCCGCTCCGGTGGAAAATTTTTGTAAGGAGAAGTAAGGGAATGGGCATGGAAAAATATCAGCATCGAATACTGGTCAGATGGATATTTTACAGCTTCGGTTGGGCAGGTGTGACAGTGCATCATCGAACATTATATTGCTCACAGGGGTGAACAATATAATAGCTCCTAAAGGGATGTGACTTCAACCGAATTAAAATTTGGTGAAGGTGTCTTGAGTGCAGAAGAACATCAGTATCACATCGGACTGATCCCAATGCTCCTGAAACAGGAACATCTGAGAAAATCGACTGAGAAACTTATAGTATGATGAAGGAGGATAAGAAATGAGGAGGACAAAAAAGCAGTGGGATTATGAGGAGAGCGAGCCGATACAGGACTTATACGAGGAAGACAAGTATATGGTGCCGGAGGAATACGGCGGCGTACCGTATGATGACTACGATGATTCTGGCAGCATCAATGATTACGGCGACGACCTCGCGAGCTACGGGAGCGATCTGAGAGGCTGTCTGGGAGACGATGCGTTCCAGGACGGGAGGGATCGGGTGGAGAGGATCCAAGACGCCACATTCCTCCTGAACGAGACTGACAAGTTTAAGAAGCACCCGGATGCCAGGAAAATCCGGGATAATTTCAAGACATACGTGATTGACTCCAAGAGCAGCGACCCGGCTGTCCGGAAGGCGGCAAATGAGGGTGCGTGCCGAGATCTTGAGTTCTTCGTGATAAGCCTGATCATCAAGAAGTTCAGTACGTATGTCAAGAAGGATCGCAGCTTTTATGATGACCTGCTCCAGGCTGGGAGAATGGGAATCATGAAGGCTCTCCCCGAATACGACCCGGACAAGTCCATGCCGACGACATATTTCTTCAACCCCATCAAACATGAGATGGGCCTGCAGGCTAATACGATGAAGCATGACATCAAGCCTTATGTGGCAACCATCAAGGGGAAGATCCAGGAGGTGGACCGGATGTTCGCAAGATACGGCAGGACACCCGAGCTGCACGATTATGTGTATAGCATCCGGCGCCCGTTCCGCTGTATCATGAACGCGCTTGCGGAGATCAGGGCGGGGAACATGAAGACGAGCATCGACGATCCGGAGGCAGCGCCGTTAGCAGACTGGCGCCACTCAATATGGGGCCCGGAGGAAAGTGTTATCAGCAATATGAATGCTGGGGCGATCATGAAGCTTCTCTACGAGATCGAACCAAGGAAGGAGATCGTTGACTGTTTCATCGACCTGAGCATCAGTGGCAGGCAGAAAACCTCGGAACTGGCGGAGCGGTACGGCCTCACCACGTCGGAGGTAGCGGAAGGATGCCGCAGCCTCGTGAACCTGATCCGGAACCACCCGGAGTTCCGGAAGATGTACCCGGAAAGATTCCGCGTGAAAGAGCACGAGCTTTCCGGGCAGATTACATATATCCCGGTCGAGGAAGGGAGGATAATGGAGAATGTCCTGGATCCCCTGTGGGCCATGCCCGGGGAAGGGGTGGACGTGTCGTTCAGTTGATGATAAAATCCCATGCGCAAACCCCGTACCGACGTAGCCGCTCGGGGCCCGGCAAGCCGGTGAAAGCATGGCCTACGGAGTTTTCCTTTAAGGGGCTGTGAAATAATACAGCCCCTAAAAAAAGAGGACTTTTGAATTTTTATAACATCTGCGTTTAGTTCACCTTGATAGAAAAGTTATCATAAATACCAACTGGTACATCTGTGCCAAATACATATTCTTCCATCGTATCCTGTTCGAAATTATAGACCGTCGTCTGCTGCTTTTTAGGATCCACAATCCAATACTCTTTGACACCCGCCGAATGATACTTAAAAAGCTTAATCGCATAATCCATCCGCCGACTGCTTTCTGATACTATCTCGATCACCCAATCGGGAGCTCCATGACAGCCTTTTTCGTCTAACTTTGATGGATCACAAACGACCAGAATATCCGGTTCTACATAATTGATCTCATCTTTGTTTAAAAATACCGCAAACGGGGCCGCATCTACCTCACATTCTCCATCCTTAGAATCAATATAATCTGCTATTTTCCTAAACAAAAATCCCAGTATTCTCTGGTGAGTTCTGCTTGGCGGCGCCATCATATACAGCTTTCCATCAATGAGTTCCGCCCGTTCTCCATCCGGAAAGGCATAGATATCATCAATTGTATAAACATCTTGCCTTAATGCTTCCATATTCCTGCCGCCTCCTTCTGACAATAGTATAAATCATTTTATAAGCAAATACAACAAAAAGTAGACGTGATTGAGATCCACCTGCTCTTTTTCAAAAAGAATCCGGTTAATATCGTAAAAAATATCTTCGATGGAACTGCCTAGGACATTGGTAATGAAATAGCTGAATGTCCGGTAGGATGGTGTTTCATGATCCATCAGATACATATAGCGGATATTGACCCTGCAGCTGTCTTGCAGACTGCGCAGGGAGATATAGCCTTCCTGCATAAAACCGAATAAAACCGTTTTCAGCATGTTGACGGGATTATACCTGATACGGCCAAGTTTATGTTCTGGCAGGACTTTCAGGTACTTTTCTAAGTCAATTCCCTCCATGAATTCGTCAAACACCAAAACCGGATCGGAAATATCCAGAAAGTCTGAAAAAAGATTGGCAAAACGCCCTGTTTTGCGGTAGAATATTTTTGGGTAGTGTTTTTCATCACAAGAAAATAATACCACAAAAAGAGGACTTTGAATGATAAAAATTCAAAAGTCCTCTTTTTTCAGGGGTGTATTATTTCACAGCCCCTTTTCTTTTTACTTTATAATGCTTTTCAGGGATATGCCGGATCAGTCTTCTGATGAAGTCCATTACCGGGAGGGTTTTCTCCACATATTGGCCATCTTCATGGCGGTTGTAATGGAAAGTGACAAAATCGCCGTCATACCGGTCGATTCTTGATGTGGCAATTACGGGGCGTCCGAGATAGCGCCCAATGTATTTTACAACCGTTTTAGGGTCGCATTTGTTGGGCTTTGCGTACACATAGAACCCTTCTTTGTGTTCTTGTGAGGCGGTCTTTTAAAATACCACCTGCTATGCAGGTAAGTCAACAGTCGCTTTAGCTTACAGCAAAAAACTCCAATATTGCAAAAATGTTGGTTCGCCAACCACATTTTGAACAAAGGAGTTTTGGCTGTTCAAAAAAAAATGCTATCCGCAGAACCTCGTCTTATATCAGCCATCCTGACAACACAGCACAACTCCGTCCCTTTCTGCGGATAATTTTTTTTGAAGTATTTTTTCTCAGATCCTCTAAGATAGGCTAACAATAATCCCAAACACATCTTGCAAATACCGGAAATCCTTATGAAATGCCCATCTTGCTAATTTAGCCCAGTTCCGGCCTCCATATCCGGCCACAAAAAATATTTTTCTGCCCGTTCGTAAATCTGACACAAAAATCTCCGCCATTTTCCATACTTTAGGAAGAAAAACAGGAGGGAGAGCTATGTTAAGAAAAAGAAATGATTATCCAAAAGCGAAAAGCCGAAGCAAGCGGGGCAGACGCGGAGTCAGCTTCTTTCTCGCAGGCTTAATGGCATTTTCAGCCGCAGCCCCGGGACTAAGCAGTGTATACAGCGTATACAGTGCTTATGGCGTCACGCCGGATAAACCGGTGAATGGCGACGGGAGCGTTCCCAATGGCAACAAACCGCAGGATACCATTAATACCGAAGAAGTATATATCAACGATGCATCGCTCCGGCTCCAGGTATCCAAAGTAAAGACAGCCAAAGGGGATCATGAAGGCTTAAACCCGAAAACTGTAGAGGCTACCCTGGCCGATACCATCATCTACAAGGTGTCCGGGCGGATTGAAGGTGCGGAGCATGACCTGATGGATCAATACGGTAAGGATCAGATCGAGCTTGCCTACAGCAGTAGCGGCACTTACCTGGGCTACGGCTGGCTGAAGGGCACGCTTGAGTATCTGTTACAGCGGAAACTGCAGAACGTGGATGAAGAGATCGACATCAAGTATAACCAGCTCGGCATCTTCGAAGGCTATGCCTATGTCACGAAAAAGCTGGAAACTGCTGATGACGTGAACCGTTACGTTGCGGGCGCTACCATGACCCTGTATGACGCAGTTGAGATCTTCTATGACCCGTCGGCAGACTATGACATGGATGACAAATGGTCAGGCGTCACCGTCGTGCGTGAGCCCGGTTCAAACAATGTCCAGATGGTCTATGTGAACAAAGGCCATGCGGGGAACCGGATCGAGTACGTCCTGCAGGAAGAGGATGAATCCAAGATCACGATCGACGGGACAGGCACGGTAGTCAATGACAACTACAACTATGAGGATGCCATCAATGACGAAGGCGGCGGTGTTTGGATCGCCAAGACCATCCAGAGGGAAGACACCCCGATCCTGTTCTACAGTTTCGATAACCTGCATGTCACGACCAATGACGAATATGTAGCGAACGGGGCGGAGAACCGGAAGAAAGTTGACGAGGTATTCGGATCCCAGCGCTACAATAAGGAAGATTCCCTGTATGCGTTTGATAAGGGAGGCAATGTCATTAACGCCGACCAGTATGATAACCGGGATTTTTCCGTTTATGCGTTTGAGGATGGGGAGACCAAGCCAGTCTTTGAGTTCACCGGAAGCAACTTCTGCAACATCCATTATTCCCAGAATGACAAGAAGTTCCGGTTTTATGATGAGGACCGGAATGAAGATAAGGAGATGCGGATGTACCATCTGGATGAAGATGGGAACCGTGACGCCATGGTGGATCCGTCCACAGGTATCGCATACCTGGCCGAACACATCAAGCCGCTGGAGAATGAAGGTTCTCATGACAACGTTCATCATTCTAACGATGATTTCATCTCCGATAAAGATATCAAAGTCTTCGTATGGCCTGTGAACACGTTTTACGATGGGACGGGAAACGCGGATGACAACTCCAAGGGAAGCCATTACTTCCAGAAGATCATCACCACAAGGCCCGCTACCATCAACGCAGACACGCCGGAAGAATATGTGTTCGGGACACTGGAGGACGGGAAGTTTGAGAACAGCTTAAACCCGGTCCTTGACCAGTATGGGCACCCTGTTTATAACCGTGTATCCAGGGATACGTATGTCAAAGGTTCTGACCGGTATGATTATGATGGCGAGGAATATTTAGGTTATACCTACGAGGACGGGCTGGACGTATGGAATGAGAATGCGTACGTGATCAACGACCATTACCATCTGTACAATACGGATGAGGACGACCCGTTCAACCAGGAAACCCATTACCAGTACACCGACAAGCAGCCGATCAAGGTTACGGTCGATATAGATAACAATTTTGTGGTAAACGGGAATAGCACCGTGCCGGTCCCTTCCAGGGAAGGTTACGTGTTTGCCGGATGGCTTCTGGAACCGGATCAGTTGACGGACCAGTGTACGGTCAAGGCTTACTGGAGAAATGAGAACAACACGATGCCGCCGGAAGAGGAAGCAATGTGGTATTCTTCCCGCACAGCCGAAGGCCAGACAAAGACCATGACTGTCACCTTCGATGCCAACGGCGGAGCTTTCCGTGCAGGACAGGGGGATATCCATTCCGCGGATTTCCCGCTTTACCGGAGGCTGGGTGATGCATATATAATCAACAACACCTGGGTCACCGGCGAGAACACACCCAACGACCCGTTTGATACGCCCCTGATTGACACGGTTGGAAACACGGCAGCCGGGAAGAACACAATCTCCCATGACGGCCTTACCGGGAATGATGTTTATTCCTCATCTACCCATTCCGGCGGTCAGGCTGATATGCTGAAACGTCTCCACAGGTCCATTTACATCATGGAGGAGCTGGAAGCGCCTGCAGGATATGTGAAGGGGATGCCTGTACCGATCACGCTGAATGAGATGGACAACGTGCAGCAGGCGGAGATGGCAGACCATACGATTAAAGTAGAGATCGTAAAAGCAGACGCCACTGGCGATTATTATAAGAAAGTACGCAGGAATGGCGATCCGGTGATGACCGCCGGTGATGAGCCTGTGACCAAGATTGAGCCGAAGGGCGCTTACAGCTACCGCCATGTAAAAGGCGCGATCCTTTCCATGAAGGGAGAGGACAGCGTGACAAAGAAGGCGTTCAGTGACTGGGTATCCATCACTTCCTGCACGGATTTCGTGAAGAAAAACAGCGGCGGCACATGGTATATTGAGTTCGATACCACAAAGCCCCTGTTCCTGGAAGGGATCCCGAAAGGCACCTATACCATCAGCGAAGTCAAGACCCCTGGCGGGTTCGTGACCATGGCGCCCCAGACCATCACAGTAGGGGAGTATGAAGGCGTACAGATGTTCACCATGGCTGATGACCATATTAAGGTAGAGATTGAGAAATACTGGACAGACGATGACGGCGCCAGGCGGCTGCTGGATAACGCAAACCCGGCAAGGCTTGGCCTTTATGACGCAGACGGCGCCCTTGTTGGCTCCTGGTATACTAATGATGCGAGCGATTACACCAGCGGCGGGGTATCCAAAGAGAAAGCCCCGGAGGGGAATGTGTTTGTCCGCGCATGGAAGAACCTTACCAGAGTGTTTGGCGCCAGAGCCGCATCGGATGATACCGATTACACGGCCTTCACCACCCGTTTCCAGTCCATCTACAATGACGGGCATACGGATATGGATCAGATTTCCTGGAACGTGAAACGTACAGCAGCTTTAAAAGCCGGCTCCAAAGAAGGAGCGGAGGTCTGGACGATCTCTGACGGGACAGAAGTGGCCGTGACCGGAGGCATTGTGTCCGGGGACGCACCGGAAGGCTTTGAGGCTGCTTACGAGGCAAAAGAAGATGGTGCTGACAGCTTTGAGTATGCAGCGGTATTGTCTGCCATTAAGGATAAGGCAGCGACTACCAGTATGGGTGACCAGTATTGGAACGTAGACAATGGAACAGTGATCCACATCTGCGCATCCGTAGATGATGGCTTCAGTTCTGCCGGATACCAGTCCTATATCATAGACTATCAGTTCGAGTATGAGAAGCTGGCCGGGAAATACGACGGCGTGGTGACATACCTGACTGTTGACGGCACACGGAGGTTTGACTATCTGCCGAAAGGCACTTATAAAGTCTGTGAGCTGGAAGCACCGGAAGGGTTCGCGATCACCGAGGAGAAGGAGATCAAGGTAGAAGAAACCGGAGATATCCAGAGCTTCGACATCGAGAACCGGAAGAAAGAAATGAAGATCGCCAAGTACACGGTGGACGGAAATGGAACTTATTTCGCCGGATATTATGACAATGAAGTCCATTACACTGCTGACAAGGCAAAAGCAGCCGTTGTAGCGGGGGCAGGCCTGGAGCTGTACCGGAGTGAGATACAGATCACAAACCCGTCCGTTTCCTTTAAATACGGGAAGACCCCGGCCGGAGCAGTGCTCGTGGACAGATGGACGACCGGCAGTGACGGAAGTTATACCCAGTACGAATATGACCGGGAACTGATCACCAAGGAGATGATCGGCCAGTTAAAGCCCCACACCGTCAAGAATGTGAAGGACGGCTGGTATTACCTGGTGGAGCGGGAAGGTATGAAGTATATGTTAGACGCAGCCCCTGCAGAGTTCCATGTAACGCAGGAGACTACGGACAGTGAGCTGATGGGTTATGCCATGATTAACCGCCCGGCGCCTCTGGCAGTGCGGGTCAACAAGACAGATGGGAATAATGCCCCGCTTGCCAATGCGGTATTCGAACTTACCAATAGGGATACCGGGGCCGTGATCGGAACGCTCATCACAGATGACAACGGGGAAGCATCCATGAATGTCGCGGATACCGGAAGGTTCGGGCAGGACGGCAAGCTCATCCCATACACCTTTATCCTGCGGGAGACCGCGGCGCCGTCCGGGTATATGCTCAATGCTGAACAGCATGAGTTTACCCTGACTGAACAGAATGACGGATACACCTGCAGCATGTTCAATAACAGCGACAACAGCCTCCGCGGTGGTGTCCTGTATGTGAAAAACAGAAAATCCGAGATCTCTATCTCCAAGAAGGATCTTTACTCCAGGGATATTGTCCCGGGCACGGTCCTGGAGATCACGAAAGCAGAATACACAGACGGAAAATGGCACTCAGACGGAAATAAGAAGAGTGAGTGGACATGGACTGTAGCGGAAGGCATGGATGAGTTCGGCATAAAGGGCATCACGCCGGATACCACCTATGTCCTGCATGAATCCAAAGTACCGAACGGATATACCGCACAGGGTGAAGTGTTCTTCCATATCAATAAGAACGGCCTCGGGATCGACAGGATCTGGACCGACCCGGAAGAAACCCGGTTCCTCTCCTTTGATGTGGACACAGCTGGAGAAGTGGAAGCTATGCACACCAGCACACGCACTATAGCCGGAACCAAAGCAGTCATCACGGATCTTGACAATGGGCATTCCTTTGAGCGGGGCGTGGAAAAGAACGGCAGGATCCTCCTTACCGCGCATGATGTGGTGGAAGGCCACCGTTACAGCGTGCGCACCTATGTCACCATGTCTGACGCGAGCGTCCATGCAGTGGATTCCATTACGTTTGTGGCGGAGCTTGTGGACAACGAAGTCGTGGTATGGGGTCAGTATGCGTCTGATCCGAGGGTTACCATCACGGACAGTGACGGGAACACAATCTATGAGATTGCGGCAGACGGCAAGGATACGGTCATCTTAAATCCTGAGACCGGGCATGCGGATACCTTGACGGTAGCGGATGTCAGCAAGGCAGGAAAGAACCGTTCCGGCGTAAAGACAGGCGATGTCATCACCTACCAGGTAGATTACAATGGCAGAGGCAAACAGATCGCCGTTTACCCGGGCCTGGGCCTTACCATCAGCCGGACAGAGCCAGGGGCACTCCCAGCAGGGGATGGTTCTTATATCTATGAGACAACAGCGGAGACCGGGACACTGACCATCACGGCGAACGTGAACAGCGACGCGCTGACAGCCGTATCGTTAAAGGTGGTAAGCGGAAACTCCCAGCTTACTTATTTAAACCCCGTAGTGATGACCGGGAACACCGGGTTCTACGCAGGAAATGACTCCCTTGTCATCTCCAATGCTGTAGCGGGCACTGACCCGGAGAATGGTACAGCGGAATTCTCCTATACCGTGACATTGACAGATGCGGAAGGGAATGCGCTGTCCGGTTCCTATGACTACCGAACCAGGCTGTACTCCGGCACGCTGGATGCGTTTGGAGAGCAGAAGGCGTTTACCATGGTGCTGACGGGTGACGATTACCTCGTGATCAATAGTCTCCCGGCAGATACAAGATACAAGATCACCGCTGGCACGAAGGTGTCTGACGGGTTTAAGCAGGACAGGGTTACAGCAGAAGGAACCATCGGGGAAGACGCGACGGTCAACGAGATGTTCGTAAACACCCGCAACATTACCTCAGAGCGTGCCCTCTTAAAGAAAGGCCAGTCCTACTACCTAAATGAAGTCATTAAGCTGTCTGACCGCAGCCATGTGACTGCGGGGTACGGGTTCAGCCTGGACGATATGTGCCGGGTAGTGAACTTTATCCTCCTGAACCGGCCCAGCACCGTAACAGTGGATAAGCTGGCGAAAGAGAGCCAGAGCCTGCTTGCAGGGGCTGTACTCACCATCACAGACGAAGACGGGGATACCATACTTGACGCAGAAGGGAACCCGCTCACCTGGATCACCACGAAGGATACGAAAGAATTTGTAGGAATCCTGGATCCGGGTAAAACGTATTTCCTGAAAGAGATTTCCGCACCGGAAGGTTATGCGGCATCCGAGCCGATTCCGTTCACAGTATCCGAAGATGGGGCTGTTGACCGAATCGTCATGCAGGATAAAGAGATCGACATACTGTTCAAGAAGACAGACGCCAAAACGGGGCTGTCCCTGGCAGGCGCGGCCCTGCAGGTTATCGACAAGGACGGGGCCGTCGTGGCAGAATGGACGACAGATGAGACTGGCATCTTCCAGATAAAGGCCAAACTCATTGCGGGAGAAACCTATATCCTGCATGAGAAAGAAACTGTCAGTGGCTATTACTACAGTTATGACGTACCATTTACGGTCAACACGGACGGAAAATCCCAAACCATTGAAATGCGCAACCGTCCAATCATTGTAGTGACTGACGAGAAGTTCCCGGATGAGCCAATACCGACAGGGACCTATCCCTCCTATACCATGGAGAAGGAGCGTGTATCCATGGCTCCGGTAAAGAAGGATACGGAACGTTTCGGATTCTTCCGCGGGGACCGGGTACTCTATGACGTGACTATCACCAATATCGGGGAAACAAGGCTGACCATGGATGTGGACGATTCCTATGAGAACCCGGAATACTTCACGACACCGAAGGTTATCGGCGTAACCTACTTTGCAGATGGCAGCACACAGCCTTCAACCCGCATGGGTAAGACCAACAGCATGTCTGGAAGCCGGGCGAACATCACCATCGAAGCCGGCGGCCATGCAGTCGTGCGGTATGAGGCGTATGTGAAGGATATCGCGCCGGAATCCCTGTCCGAGCATACCGTTGATGACGGGCTTGGATACCTGAATACCGCAACTACGACAAATGTGGTCGGCATCAGCAGGGAATACAGCGGTGAGGACAAAGACGGCGACGGCAAAGGCGATATCGTCACAGAAAAAAACGTAACAAAGGAAGATTATCCTGAAGAATTAGGGGATAAGGCAGACACAGCCAACACTCCGGTACAGGAACCGGGCGGCGGAGAGGATGAGATAACCCCATCCTATGTTATGGATAAGACCAGGCCGACCGAGGCGCCGGAAAAAGGAGAAACCGCAAGGTACGGCTTCCACCGTGGCGACACAGTTACCTATGAATCTCATATCACCAATACGGGCAACCTGCCCTTGAAGATGTTCGTTTCTGACGCATATGCGTCAGCGGTAAGGGATTATTTCGAAAACCTTCAGATCACAAAGATTGAGGGTGCTGAAGACCTTTCCGGAAACGGCATGGGTATCGGTACGGATACTGCAAAAATCCGCCTGTTACCAGGCCAGACCGCAGTTGTTACTTTTACGGCAGTTGTCAGTGAGACAGCACCGGAAAGCCTTGCCTTTATGGCGGCAGACGATGGCAACGGATACCTGAATACCATAAGGACTTACGGTGTAAGGGCTGAGAAGCCTGATGGCACAGAGGGCGGGCCGGATGAGTACCCAGGCATTCCCGATAAAGAGGATGACGCAAATACTCCGGTACAGACACCAAGTGAGGAGCACGAGGATTATCCGTTCATCTGGCTTGTCAAAGGTGACAAAGCACAGCAGGGCATCCCGAACCAGCCGGTAATTCCAGGAGGCGCCTACCAGGTGATCAGCAAGGCGGCGGACGGCACGGAGACTGTCATGATGGAGATCTCCGACCCGGACAATGACGGGAAGTTCACCATGACGGGTGAATGGAAGCAGTGGGATATTGTGCTGGAGGCAGATAAGACGTATTACCTCCGCGAGACAAAAGCACCTGCTGGTTATATCCTGCCTGATGGAGATACGGCATTTACCGTATCGCATTACGGTGAGGATGTGGTAGCGCCGATTTACAACGAGAAGACAAAGGGTTCCTTCGAGAAGACTAATTTTGCCGGGGCGGAAGTCGCCGGGGCGGAATGCGAGCTGCTGGTAAAACAGGCAGACGGATGGAAGGCCATCGATACCTGGGTATCCCAGACAGGCGGCCCCCATATCATTGAAGGCGTACTGGAGACTGGAAAAGAGTACCTGTATACAGAAACTGCAGCGCCGGACGGTTACGCTTACAGCGCTTCCATTCGGTTCTCAGTAGGGAAAGATGGCAGTATCCTACACGCAAGATATGTGGATGGGGTCGGAAAGAGCCTGGTATACGGTTCTGACGGACGGCCAACTGATATTACCTTCACAGAAACACTGGCAGGCGCCATCTACCAGCTTAATGGGGAAGAACTGACGCTGGTTGACGGGAACCTGGTGGATAAAGCCGGGAAGACCGTTGTGGAAGGCGCGGCAGTGGAAATCCCTGTAGAGGACAATGTCGTTGTCATGAAGGATGACGCAGTAGCGGCTTCTTTTGAAAAGACCGATTTTGCAGGCAGGGAGATCGATGGTGCGACATGTACGCTTTCCGAAAGAAAGCCGGACGGCACAGAAGAGCAGATCAGCCGCTGGGTAAGCGAGACCGGGAAAGCCCATGTGATGGAAAAAATATTAAAGACCGGAACCACATACCTCTACCATGAGGAACTGACGGCTGTGGGCTATGGGTACAGCTATGACATCGAATTTACCGTTGATGTAGACGGTAAGATTACGGACGCGCATTACCTGGATCCGGACGGTAACAAAGTTCTCTATGATCAGGCAGGGTTCCCGACTGGAATCATCGCTATGAATGACGGCACATACCGGGACGGCGCCACAGCTATCACGATCGATGAGGCCGGAAACGCGGTTGACGCGGATGGGAATATCCACGCAAAGGGCGTAGCTCTTGAGATTCCGGTATCCGACAATGTTGTTACCATGAAAGACGAGCCGATCAAGGTACGGTTCTATAAATACGATGATGAAGGGAACGCCCTGGAAGGCGGCTCCTACAGCATCTGCGGCATGGACGGCATGCCTGTGAAGGCGGTTAAGGATACAAACATCTTATCCCTGGAACATGAAGGCATGATCCTGGCCGGTGAAGACTTAACGTTTGCCGCAAAGAAAACTGGCATCCGTATTGACGGCCTTCTGGAAGCGGGAAAGAGCTATACCTTGAAGGAGAATGAGGCGCCGAAGGGCTACACCATCGCCCAGGCAGGCACTACCTTTGAGGCTCCTGTATACAACCAGGCAGAGCCGGTAACAGTTTCCATGGCCAATAAGAAGATTCCGGCACGGTTCGCGAAAGCGGATGAGAACGGAAACCCAGTCGCCGGGGCTTCTCTGGAACTGTATAGGAAGAATGCGGATGGCACATGGGGCTTGATCCGTACATGGCGGTCAACAACACAGCCGATGGTACTGGATGGCATCCTGGAGAGCGGAAAAGAATACCGCTACCATGAGGCGAAGGCACCGGAAGGCTACCGGGCAGCACCTGACATCCTTTTTACCGTGGATACAGCAGGAGTGATCCGGAACGCACGCTATGACGGAGATAACGCGGAAGTCAAAGTGGTCAACAATATGATCACGATGACAGATAAGCCCCTTGAAGTACTGTTCTCCAAGGAAGATTTCGCAGGAAAGGAAGTGGAAGGGGCGGAATGTGTCCTTTATAAAAAGGAAGCGGACGGCGCCAGGACACAGATTGACAGATGGACTTCCGGTAAAGAGAAACATGTTATCCCAGGAAAACTTGCTTTAGGTGAGACCTATATCTATCACGAGGAGAAAGCTCCGGATGGATACGGTTACAGCGAGAGCATCGAGTTTACTGTGGGTGAAGACGGCAACGTCACCAGCGCACACTATATCAACGACAATGGCGAGACTATCTTGTACGACAAAGATGGTTATACGACCACCATTACCGTTCAGGAGGACGGCGCCTATAAGGACGGAGAGACCGTAGTGACCATCAATGAGGACGGCAATGCTGTTGACGCTGACGGAACCGTCGTGGCTGAAGGTGTTAAGAAAGACATGCCGATCACGGATAACGTGATTGTCATGAAGGACGCCCCGACTGACGTGACCATCAAGAAAACAGACTCCAAAACCAAGAAATCCCTGGCAGGCGCGACGCTCCAGGTGATCGGCAAGGATGATAAGGTAATCGCCGAGTGGATCACGGATGAGAGCGGAACCTTTAAGCTGGAGAAGGAACTGGTTGCAGGCGAAACCTATACTCTGCGTGAAAAGGAGACCGTAGACGGATATTACTACAGCTACGACATCACCTTTACCGTGAACAAGGATGGCAAGGAGCAAACGGTTGAGATGCGTAACAGGGAGATCATCGTGGTAACGCCGCCTGATAAACCGGAAGAACCTGACGATGAGGAACCGATTATCTGGCTGCTGAAGCACGCAGTCGGTGACCCAGATCATATCCTCCAGGGCGGAACCTTCCAGGTATTGAATGAAGATAAATCAGAAGTTTTGATTGACAGCTTCACAATGGACGGTACATGGCAGGAATGGGACGTCATCCTGAAGGCAGATCACAGCTACTGGCTCCACGAGGTAACACCGCCGGAGGGCTATGAGAAGGCAGAGGATGTGAAGTTTACGGTTTCCCACTATGGCGAGGATGTTACGGTTGACATGAATGATAAGCCTACCGAGGTTATCATCAAGAAGACTGACCAGCTGACTAAGGAAAGCCTTGCGGGTGCTGTCCTGCAGGTTTACAAAGGAAAGAAGAAGGAGCCATACGCACAGTATGACCCGGCTGACAAGGTAGCGGAGTGGACCACGGATGAGACAGGAACATTCAAACTCACCGGGCAGCTTACCGCAGGCGAGACCTACACCCTGCGCGAGCAGGAGACTGTGGACGGCTACTACTACAGCTACGATATCGAATTTGTCGTAAACAGTGACGGCGAAGAGCAGGTTGTGGAGATGCAGAACCGGAAGATCATTGTTCAGGTTCCGCCGGATGAGCTGCCAAAGCCCACACCGGAACCGGAAGGCACGAAACCGGAGTACACCATGGAGAAGGAGCGTGTGACCCTGGCACCGGCAAAAGCAGGTACAGACCAGTATGGATTCTTCCATGGCGACAAGGTTGACTATGATGTGACCATCGTTAATACTGGAGAAATCACGCTCACCATGGACGTGGATGATGCCTTTGAAGTGTCTGGCAACTTTACAACGCCGGAAGTATCGGCAGTCCGTTTCTTCGCAAGGGATACCGGACGGCAGACCAGCACAAAGGGGAGCCTCAACAGCATCTATGGATCTGTAGCAAATATCACGCTCCATCCTGGCGGATATGCGGTTGTTACCTATACCGCAGAAGTCAAGGAGCAGGCCAGGGAATTCCTGTCAAATGCCGCAGCGGATGACGGGCTTGGGTATCTGAACACAGCAACCACCACTAAGGTAACTGGTATTTATAAGGAATACAGTGGAGAAGACAAGGACGGGGACGGCAAGGGAGATACCGTGACCGAGAAGACTGTCACCAAAGAGGACTACCCGGATGAGTTAGGCGATAAAGAGGATACGGCCAACACTCCGGTACAAGAACCGACGGAAGACGGTGAGAATCCATCCTACACCATGGATAAGAGCAGGCCGACCCCAGCGCCGGAGAAGAAAGATACCGGAAGGTACGGATTCTACCGGGGCGATAAGGTCACCTACGAAGTCCATATCAGAAACACCGGCGATATGCCGTTAAAGATGTACGTATCCGATGAATACGCTTATGAGGTCAGAACCTACTTTGAGGATTTGAAGATCACAAAGATTGACGGGGAGGATATCTCCCAAACCGGAATGGGCGTTGGCACGGATACCGCAAGGATCCGGATCGAGCCGGGCAAAGAGGCTGTAGTCACTTATGAGGCGACCATAAGCCAGACAGCGCCGGAGCGGCTGGCGTTCCTTGAGACAGATGACGGAAACGGCTATCTGAACACCGCAAGGACTTATGAGGTAAGGGCGGAAAAGAAAGACGGAACGGAAGGCGGATCGGATGAGTACCCCGGAATCCCCGACAAAGAGGATGACGCGCATACGCCAGTCCAGACACCGGAAGAGCCGCCGAAGGAGAACCCGCCAGGACCGAATGAACCTGAGTATCCGGTCATCTGGTTACTGAAGAACAGCGTCAATGACCCATCGCATATCCTGCCGGGCGGAACATTCCAGATTTTGGACGAAGACGGAAATGCGGTTACGGACGTGATTGATGCGGGCGATGACAAGTTTGGCATCGGGAACACCTGGAAACAGTGGATCACCGTGCTGAAAGCAGACCACACCTATTATCTGCATGAGGTAACACCTCCCGAGGGTTACCTGCCAGCGGAAGATGTGAAGTTCACCGTTGGGCATTATGGGGAGCGTGTGGAAGCAGTCATGACCGATAAACGGAAGAATGACGGCATCACATTCTCGAAGCAGGATTTCGCAGGCAATGAAGTAGCAGGCGCTACGTGCGTCCTCTACGAATATGGGCAGGACGGAAACACCACCCACATCGAAACCTGGGTATCCAGCACCGCGGAGCATGTGATCAAAGGCAAGCTGGTTTCCGGAAAGACTTACCTCTACCATGAGGAGAAAGCACCGGAAGGCTACGGCTACAGTGTGGATGTGGTATTCACGGTCAATGAGGAAGGGAATGTGGAAAGCGCCCATTACGTGGATGCGGACGGCAGTACTATCCTGTATGACAAGAACGGATACCCGACCGAAATTAAAGTAAATGCAGACGGAACGTACTCTTATAAGAATGAGGCAGTCACCATCGACGGAAACGGGAACGCAGTCGGCGAGGATGGCGCAGTCCTGGCAGAGCAGGTACAGTCCGGGATTCCGGTGACAGGCAATACCGTAATCATCAAGGATGAGCCGGTAAAGGTACGGATCATAAAGGCCGATAAAGCAGGGAACGCCCTGGATGGCGGCAAGTTCGCTATCCTGGATTCCAGCAAGGAACCGATAAAGGCAATATCCAATACGGAGATCCCGTCCACAGAGCATGGAGGGTTTATCCAGAAGGGCGAGAAACTGGTATTTGCGGCAGACAGTAAAGGCGTGGATATCACGAAACAGCTCTCAACCGGGAAAGAATACTATCTCCATGAGATGGAAGCGCCGGAAGGCTATAAGCTGGCAGATGACGTGATGTTTACGATTCCATACGCAAAGCCTGGCATGACCACTTTAGTGCGGATACAGGATGAGAAAATACGGGTTCTGTTCGATAAGACGGATTTCGCAGGCAAGGAAGTGGAAGGGGCAGAATGCATCTTTTACAAGAAGGAAGCGAACGGCGCCAAAACGCAGATTGATGCCTGGACATCCGGTAACGAAAAACACACCATTACTGGTGAACTTTCCTCTGGTGAGACCTATATCTACCATGAGGAAAAAGCTCCAAACGGATACGGCTACAGCGAGAGTATCGAGTTCACCATAGGCGAGGATGGTAACGTCACCAGCGCACATTATATCAACAACAAGGGCGAGACGATCCTGTATGACAAGGACGGATTCACGACCACCATCACCGTCCAGGAGGACGGCACCTATAAAGACGGAGAGATCGTAGTGACCATCAACGAAGACGGTAACGCTGTTGACGGAGACGGAAACATCATTGCGGAAGGCGTGAAGAAAGATATGCCAGTCACGGATAACGTGGTTGTCATGAAAGACGCGCCGACTAACGTGATTATCAAGAAGACAGACTCCAAGACCAAGCAGTCCCTGGCCGGGGCAACCCTGCAGGTGATTGACAAGGAAGGCAAGACCGTTGCTGAATGGACCACAGATGAATCGGGGACCTTTAAACTGGAGAAAGAACTCATAGCAGGCGAGACCTACACCTTACGCGAGAAGGAGACCGTAGACGGGTACTACTACAGCTACGACATCACCTTCACGGTAAATGAGGATGGCAAGCCGCAGACCGTTGAGATGCGTAACCGGGAGGTCATCGTAGTGACTCCTCCGGATAAACCGGATGAGCCAGAACCGGAGAAGCCGATCATCTGGCTGCTGAAACATTCAGTCGGAGATAAGAACCATATCCTCCAAGGAGGCACGTTCCAGGTGCTCAGCGAGGATAAGTCGGAAGTCCTGATCGATACCTTCACTATGGACGGTACATGGCAGGAGTGGGACACTGTGTTAAAGGCAGACCACAGCTACTGGTTCCACGAGGTGACAGCGCCGGCAGGCTATAAGCTGGCCGAAGACGTGAAGTTTACGGTTTCCCACTACGGTGAGGAGATCCAGGTAGACATGGTTGATGAGCCGACCAAGACCATCATCGAGAAGACCGACTCCAAGACCGGGGAATCCTTAGCCGGGGCAACCCTGCAGATCCTTGACAAAGACAGAAACGTGATCCGTGAGTGGATCACAGGTGAGACTGGAATCTTCTCAGTCGAAGGGCTTACAAAGGGTGAGACCTATACCCTCCACGAGAGCGGCACACCGGCCGGGTACTACTACAGCTATGATGTGCAGTTCACCGTGACAGGTGAAGAGGAGCAGAAGGTTGAGATGTGCAACCGCGAGATTATCGTGGTAACACCGCCTGATGAATACCCGGATCCCAAACCTGACCCACAGGGCACACATCCGGATTATGAGCTTAAGAAGAAGAGAGTATCCCTGGCACCTGAAAAGGGCAAGAGTGGGGAATACGGATTTTTCCGTGGCAACCGGGTACTGTATGACGTGACCGTTACCAACACAGGCGAGACGGACCTGTCCATGACAGTAACGGATGCCTTTGAGAAAGCTGAATACTTCAGTATCCCGAGGGCGACTGGCGTAAGGTTCTACAAGAACGACGGCCACGAAGGCATCAGCATGGGCGAGATTGTGAGCCTTGAAGGCAATACAGCGAAGATTAAACTGGCAGTCGGCGGGTACGCGGTCATCCGCTACGAAGCGGACGTGCTTGACGAAGCGAAGGAACTCCTGTCCGGTCATGCGGTTGACGATGGATTAGGATATCTGAACACAGCCCGTTCTACGGACGTGGTCGGAACCTATACGGAGTACACTGGCGAGGATAAGGACGGGGACGGCAAGGGCGATACGCCTGTCGAAAAGACTGTTACCAAAGAGGATTACCCGGATGAGTTGGGCGACAAAGAGGATACCGCCAACACGCCGGTTCAGGAACCGGATGAAGACGGTGAGAATCCATCTTATACCATGGATAAGACCAGGGTGGACAAAGCGCCTGAGAAGGGTGAGAGCGGGAAGTACGGATTCTTCCGTGGCGATACCGTGAATTATGACGTACACATCACCAACACCGGCGATATGCCTTTGAACATGTATGTAACTGATGAATTCGATTATCGGATCCAGAAGTACTTTACGGGACTTGCGGTGAAGAAGGTCGAAGGCATAATGATCGAGGAGAACGGAACCGGAATCGGGACCACAGTTGTGAAGATCAGACTGGAGCCGGGAGAGGAAGCGGTTGTAACCTTTACTGCAATGGTGATGGATACAGCGCCCGAAAAACTGGCATTCCATGCGGAAGATGACGGAAATGGTTATCTGAATATCGCAAAGACTTACCATGTAAGGGCAGAAAGAAAAGATGGTACCGAAGGCGGGCCGGATGAGTATCCTGGCATTCCCGATAAGGAAGACGAGGCTAATACACCCATACAGACAGAGGAAGAAAAACCGGATTATCCATATATCTGGTTGATGAAGAACGAAGTGAACGATCCTGACCATGTCCTGGCAGGCGGCACCTTCCAGGTGCTCAGCGAGGATAAGAGCACAGTCGTCATAGAGGACTTCACTATGAACTCCACATGGCAGCAGTGGAATGTCGTGCTGGAAGCCGATAAGACCTACTGGCTCCATGAGGTGACTCCACCGGAGGGTTACCTGAGAGCGGAAGATGTGAGGTTTACCGTAAGCCATTACGGAGAGGACATCCATGTGTCCATGACTGATGAGCCGGTGAACGATGAAGTGATTTTCGCTAAGGAAGACCTGGCTGGAAACAGCGTCCGGGGGGCATCCCTTGAAGTAAAGGCAAAGGGGTCTGGCGAAGTGTACGCGTGGGTATCCGATGGAACCCCGCACGCAATCAGCAAGATGCTGAAACCGGAAGGCGCCTATATCTACCACGAAACGTCCGTGCCGGAAGGGTATGTACGCAGCGCTGATATCGAGTTTACGCTGGATGTAAAAGGCGTAGTGGCAGACGCGCATTACGTGGATGCGGACGGCATGCCGGTCCTGTATGATAAGGACGGTTATGTGACAGGCATCCGTGTGATGGAGGACGGAAGTTACGAGCTTAACGGCGAGACAGTCCGGATCGACCGTGACGGGAACGCTGTTGACAAGGATAAGAAGGTTGTCGCTGAGGGCGTGAAGCTGGAGATCGATGTCACTGGCAACACTGTCATCATGAAAGACGCGCCGACTGACGTGACCATTAAGAAAACGGATTCCAAGACCGGACAGTCCCTGGCCGGGGCAACCCTGCAGGTGATCGACAAGGATGGAAAGACCGTTGCCGAGTGGACTACGGATGAATCAGGCACCTTCAAGTTAGAGAAAAAACTCACGGCAGGCGAGACTTACATTCTTCGTGAGAAGGAGACTGTGAATGGGTACTACTACAGCCGCGACATCACTTTCACGGTAAATGAGGATGGCAAGCCACAGACCGTCGAGATGAAAAACCGCGAGATTATCGTAGTGACTCCTCCAGATGAACCTGATGAGCCAGACCCGGAGAAGCCGATCATTTGGCTGCTGAAACATTCAGTCGGAGATAAGGAGCATATCCTCCAAGGCGGCACGTTCCAGGTGCTTAGCGAAGATAAGTCGGAAGTTGTAATCGATACCTTCACCATGGCCGGGACGTGGCAGGAGTGGGATACCGTATTGAAGGCAGACCACAGCTACTGGTTCCACGAGGTGACAGCGCCGGCAGGCTATAAGCTGGCCGAAGACGTGAAGTTTACGGTTTCCCACTACGGTGAGGAAATCCGGGTAGACATGGTCGATGAGCCGACCGATGTGATCATCAAAAAGACGGACTCCACCACGGGCCAGTCCCTGGCAGGGGCGGTTCTGCAGGTGATTGATAAGGACGGGAAAGTCATCGAGGAATGGACTACGGACGGAACCGGAATCTTCAAGATGAAGAACAAACTGACCGCAGGCGAGACCTACACACTGCATGAGAAGGAGACCGTAGAGGGTTACTACTACAGCTACGATGTCCCATTCACCGTGAACAGTGACGGAGAGAGCCAGATCATCGAGATGCGCAACCGGGAGATCAAGGTTGTGACTCCTCCGGATGAGACGCCGGAGCCGACACCGGAACCTCAGGGCACGCACCCAGATTATGAGCTTGAGAAGGAGAGAGTATCCCTGGCATCTGAAAAGGGTAAGAGCGGGGAGTATGGATTCTTCCGGGGCGACCGGGTACTGTATGATGTAACCGTAACCAATATGGGCGAGACAGACTTGTCCATGACGGTAACGGATGACTTCGAAAAGGCTGAGTATTTTAGCACGCCGGAAGCGACAGCGGTACGGTTCTACCACAAGGACGGCCGGGAAGGCACGACCATGGGTGATATTGTGAGCATGGAAGGCAATACGGCGAAGATCAAGCTGGCAGTCGGCGGATATGCGGTCATTCGCTATGAAGCAGACGTGCTTGATGAAGCAAAAGAACTCCTGTCCGGACACGCGGTTGACGACGGATTAGGATATCTGAACACAGCCAGAACAACGGAAGTGGTCGGAACCTATACAGAGTACACTGGCGAGGATAAGGATGGGGACGGCAAGGGCGATACCCCTGTCGAAAAGACCGTAACCAAAGAGGATTACCCGGATGAGCTGGGCGATAAGGAAGACACCGCCAACACGCCAGTACAGGAACCGGATGAGGATGGCGAGAACCCGTCGTACACCATGGATAAGACCAGGACGACCAAAGCACCTGAAAAGGGCGAGAGCGGACGTTATGGATTTTTCCGCGGCGATACCGTGACCTATGTGGTAAGGATCACCAACACAGGCGATATGCCTCTGAAGATGTACATGACTGACGAGTTCGACTACAGGATCCGCAAACATTTCGAGGACCTTACGATCGCCAAGATTGACGGCGAGGTTCTTGAGGAAGAGGGAACCGGAGTCGGGACGACAGTAGCAAAGATCCGGATCGAGCCGGGAGAAGAAGCGGCAGTGACATTCACCGCAAAGGTAGCCCAGACGGCGCCTGAAAAACTCTCTTACCATACGGACGATGACGGAAACGGCTACCTGAACGTAGCAAAAACCTACAATGTCAAGGCTGAAAAGAAAGATGGAACCGAGGGCGGCAAGGAAGAATATCCTGGCATACCCGACAAGGAAGATGACGGCAACACGCCCGTACAGACAGATGACAAACCGGATTATCCGTTCATCTGGCTGTTGAAGAATGAAGTGAACGATCCTGACCATATCCTGCAGGGCGGCACGTTCCAGGTACTGAGCGAAGATAAGGAGCATATCCTGATCGACAGCTTTACCATGAATGGGACATGGCAGCAGTGGGATGTCGCCCTGGAAGCAGATAAGAGTTACTGGCTGCATGAGGTAAGCGCCCCGGCAGGCTACAAGAAGGCCGAGGATGTGAAGTTCACTGTCTCCCACTACGGTGAGGATGTGCAGGCGGTCATGAGCGATGAAAAGCTCCCGACTAAGGTGACATTCACTAAGGAAGATTTCGCAGGAACGGAGATCCCAGGTACGGAATGCGAACTGGAGCGGGTAGAGCCGAACGGCGCCACCACCAAGATCGACTCCTGGACATCAGGGGAAGAGCCACATGTGATGGAAGATACCTTATCCGGCAGCACCACGTACCGCTACCATGAGGAGAAAGCTCCGGATGGCTACGGATACAGCGAGGACATTGAATTTACCGTTGATGAGAACGGAAAAGTCACAGACGCGCATTACGTGGATAAGGACGGCACACCGATCCTGTATGACAAGGACGGTTTCCCGACCACTATCACCGTACAGCCTGACGGGACTTATAAGGACGGAGATACCAAGGTAACTATCAACAAGGACGGCAACGCTGTTGACTGGAAGGATCATATCCACGCGGAAGGTGTGAAGTATGAGATCGAGGTTGTGGATAATGTGGTGCGGATGAAAGACGCTCCGACCCGCTTGACGATCTTAAAGAAGTCAACGGACAAAGAAGCACTGGAAGGCGGACAGTTCGTGATCAAGCGTATGGACGGAAGCATTGTGGAAGCCCTGCATGACACGCAGATCCCGTCAACAGAGCATGAAGGAAATATCCAGAAGGGCGAAGCGGTACGCTTTGCCGCGAAGGAAGGCGGCGTGGAGATCACCGGGCTCTTAAACGGCAGTGAGGCTTATATCCTCCATGAGGAGAAGGCGCCTGCGGGCTACAGCCTGGCATCGGATGTGAAGTTTACCATCCCGCGTGACGGCAAGCCGATCACCGTGACCATGCTTGACTCCAAGAAGCCGGATGACCCGACACCGTCTTACGACATGGATAAGGAGCGAACCTCTGAAGCTCCCGAAAAGGGCAGCACCGGAAGGTACGGCTTTAAGCGTGGCGATACCGTGACTTATGAAGCCCATATCACCAACACGGGCGACCTGGCACTGAAGATGTATGTTTCCGATGAATTTGCGCCGGAGGCCAGGGGATTCTTCGAGAACCTGCAGATCGTAAAGATTGAGGGCGCCGAGGATATCTCTGAGGGAGACATGGGCATTGGAAAGGATACCGCAAGGATCCGCTTACTGCCCGGTAAGACAGCTACCGTAACCTTTACGGCAGTTGTAAGTGAGAAAGCGCCAGAGGATCTTGCATTCAGTGCAATGGATGACGGAAATGGATATGAAAACGTTGTGAAGACTTATGACGTCAAGGCTGAGAAGCCTGACGGGTCTGAAGGCGGCAAAGAAGAGTTCCCGAACATCCCGGATAAGGAAGACGATGCGGATACTCCTGTACAGGAGCCCGAAGAGCCAACCCCATCCTATACCATGGATAAAGAGCGGACGTCTGAAGCGCCTGAAAAGGGCAATACCGGAAGATATGGCTTCAAACACGGCGATGTCGTGACTTATGAGGCCCATATTACCAACACGGGCGACTTGGCACTGAAGATGTACGTGTCCGATGAGTATGCGCCGGAAACCAAGGAATACTTCGAGAACCTGCAGATTGTAAAAATCGAGGGTGCGGAGGATATCTCCGAGGATGGAACTGGTGCTGGAACAGATATCGCAAGGATCCGCCTGATGCCTGGCAAGACAGCTACCATAACCTTCACGGCGACCGTGAGCGAGAAAGCGCCGGAAAACCTGGCGTTCCACGCAGCGGATGACGGGCACGGATACCGCAATGTCGTGAATACCTACAACGTCAAGGCTGAGAAGCCTGATGGGACCGAAGGCGGTCCAGAGGAATACCCGGGCATCCCGGATAAGAGCGATGATGCGGATACTCCTGTACAGGAGCCCGAAAAGCCTGAAGAGCCGACCCCATCCTATACCATGGACAAAGAGCGTAAATCCGAGGCGCCTGAGAAGGGCAGCACCGGAAGGTATGGTTTCCACCGTGGCGATACCGTAACCTACGAAGCGCATATCACTAACACGGGCGACCTGGCACTGAAGATGTACGTGTCCGATGAATATGCGCCGGAAGCCAAGGAATACTTCGAGAACCTGCAGATTGTAAAAATCGAGGGTGCGGAGGATATCTCCGAGGATGGAACTGGTGTTGGAACAGATATCGCAAGGATCCGCCTGATGCCTGGCAAGACAGCTACTGTGACCTTCACAGCGGTTGTGGGCAAGAAAGCGCCGGAGAACTTAGCGTTTGCCGCAAAGGATGATGGGCATGGATATCGGAACATCGTAAAGACCTATGATGTGAAGGCCGAAAAGCCTGACGGGTCTGAGGGCGGGAAGGAAGAATTCCCAGAGATCCCCGACAAGGACGATGACGCCGATACGCCAGTTCAGGAGCCGAAGGAACCGAAACCGTCCTATGATATGGACAAAGAGCGGAAATCAGCGGCACCCGAAAAGGGCAGTAGCGGAAGGTATGGTTTCCACCGTGGAGACACCGTGACCTACGAGGCGTACATCAAGAACACCGGAGACCTTACGCTTAAGATGTATGTGACCGACGAATATGCGCCAGAAGCCAAAGGATACTTCCAGAACCTGCGGATCACCAAGATCGAGGGTGCGGAAGACATTTCCGAGAGCGGAATGGGCATTGGAAAGGATACCGCAAGGATCCGCCTGATGCCTGGCAAGACAGCTACCGTGACCTTCACGGCGGTTGTGAGCCAGTCCGCACCGGAGAACCTAGCATTCAGCGCAGTGGACGACGGACGCGGATACAAGAATATCGTGAAGACCTACAGCGTGAAGGCTGAGAAGCCTGACGGATCCGAGGGCGGCAAAGAAGAGTTCCCGGATATCCCGGACAAGGAAGACGATGCGGATACTCCTGTACAGGAGCCCAAAAAGCCGAATAACCCGGGAGGCGGTGGATCTACACCATCTAAGCCGCATGTGACCGTATACAAGTACGACGGGAACACCATGGAACCGATCAGCGGCGTTACCTTCCAGGTATACCGTGACGGCGCGGAATTCACGAAGGTGAAGACCGACAAGAGTGGGTACGCAAGGGTGAACTCCCTGACAGACGGCAGCTACCGGATCGTTGAGACGGAAACAGCCAAGGGCTACCAGCTCTCCAGCCAGGAATTCACGTTCAGTGTGACAAATGGCGTAGTTGCCGGAGGCGTGACAACGTTCCATATGGCGAACTACAAAGAAACCATCGTTACCGTTGTAAAACGAGACGGTGACAACGGGACGCCGCTTAAGGGCGCAAGGCTCCGCATTGCCGATGAGGATGGCGGGGTGGCCTACGAAGGCGTTACCGGAAAAGACGGGACGATCACCTTTAAGGTTACAAAGCCCGGACACTATGCGGTCATTGAGCTTGAAGCGCCGAAAGGATACGATGTGGTAGACGGCTATATCACCTTCCACGTTGCGGAAGACGGCACGGTAAGCGGCACGACGACCATGTATGACTACAAGAAGGAGAGAAAAGGAAAGATCACAGCCAGGTACGAGAACGGGTTCGAACGTGGCGGATGGTATGACTCCGACGGAAGATGGCATAAACTGCCTTCGACCGGAGACACAGCGGACAACAGCCGCATGCCGTACCTCTTCGGTATCTTTGCCGCAAGCATGTGCGGGGTCGTCCTTCTTTCCCGAAAGAAGAAAAAGAAAAAAGCGTAAGCTGAAAGCTGGTAAGGACTGATAAGAACCGCAGAGCGCAGAAAAAAACTGTGTCCTGCGGTTCTTTTGTTTTTTGGGTGTGTTGGAGTGCGTCCCGTTTCCATACTTCCCATGAAAATACATAAGGCATCGGGAAAGAGAGGATACCCAAAATAAAATACAAAAATAAAATAAAAAAATGTAGAGAACCCGAAAATCCTGCTTCGATGCTGAGGAGGCGACGGGAAAAATGCAGGCGTCTAATGACGCAGAAAGGACAAAAAAATGGAGAAAATTTTCAACCTGAATGAAAAAGAAATAAAGGACACAGTGATGACCTACAGCGGCAGGATGGCTACCCTGAAAGATTTCAGAGACTGGTTCGACTGTACTGTTGAGTTCGATGACGGGGCTGTACTGCCG
>CAJTGE010000022.1 GCA_910575795.1 Clostridiaceae bacterium
TGGCTGTTTCTGTGAACACCCCTGTTCACCGGCGAAATATGGAAGGACCGTACACATCTTTACCGATGATAATCCAAGGTTATTTAACATACCGCCAAGGGATTCTAAAGCATGGGAAAAGGAATATGACAGAAGGACTTCTGTGGAACGCTCCAACAAGCGCGAGAAAGAGGACTATAAATTAGAAGACGGCAGGCACCGCTCTACGAAGATGTGGTACTGCCGCCTCTACGGCATCATGATGTTACAGCATCTTGATGCCTGGGAAATGCCCTCTGTCGAGGCATTTCAAAAATCATTCTTAGGTTTAGCCGCCTAATAATGATATATTAAGCAATCCCATAAGATTTTTCAAGGCATAGTACCTGCTATGTCCAATGTTTATGTCCATTTTTCTCAAATTTCTTTTCCTGCACGATATTTAGTTGTCAATTTTCAGTTAGAATCACATTCATTGAGATTCCGAGAAGTTATTCTTGATGATATTATTATACACTATTTTTTATATGATGTCAACGATTTTCTATAAATAATTATATATAAAATAAATATAATACTTGATTATATATAAAATATAGTGTATTATATAAAAAAGGAGGCTTGGCATGGACGTAAGGGAATATATTAAGCTGTGTTGCGTGAAAAGAGGGAATATGTCAGAGGCGGAACTTGCGCGCCGAACTGGGCAGACACCGCAGAATATGAATAATAAGCACAAACGAAACACATTCAAAATATCTGAGTTGGAGAGGATAGCGGAAGCGTTGGATGCCGAATTGAAAATATCGTTTGTTGACAAAGAAACAGGGAAGCCCATCATATAAAATTTTTCACGACAAGGGGCGACAGTGATGTCGCTTCTTCTTGTAGGGGATTTTATTTACCTGAGTAAACCCGTGTTACTCGGTTAAATTGTGATTTACAAAAGCAAATCAAGAAAGGAGGGTTTGCTCTCATGAAAAGAGTCGGTATCGTGATAGAAGATTCATTGTATAAGGCACTTAAACATTATGCCGTCAGCCAGGATACGACTGTGACCGACGTTATTGTAAGGCTTGTGAAAAAGGAACTTGAAACAAAAAAAGAGCAAACACAGAAGCTTTGACCGGCAATGTGTTTGCTCAATCCACAAATCCAGAAAGGACTTTATACATTCAGTATAACATTTTGCCGGGTAGTTTTCAACCACAAATTTCAGCCCTGTGGCTCATATGGAACTTGCAGCATACTGGCAAAGGTAATACTATATAGGTGTATGAGAGCCCGCGCCAGTTCTTTTTCAGGAAGTGGAAATTTTTCATAAAAAGGCATTTCAATATCTTGCCAAACCAGTCCGAGGTGATACTGATAAATATCTTTAGCAATTTCTATAGCTTTCATTTCAGTTTCCGTCATTTTTTCCATTCGTAACCTCCATATAAATGTTTGCTGCCGGCGTTGGCAGTCAACGCCAACCTTTCGCCAACCATGTACAAGTTGTTGTGTCAGATCACGAATGATACATAGATATTTTAAATTCTTTAATCCATTTTCCTTTTTATTTTTCAGGCCATATGTTCATCACAAAAGTTCCGGTTAAGTATCGCATATTTCAAAGTATCACACGAAATATCACACGATACCTTAAACCCTATATAGAATAAAGCTTCCGCTTCGGGTTCGAATCCCGTCTCGTGCTCTTTGAAAAGCCCGGATTTACTGGGCTTTTTTACTTTGTGTTATATTTCAAGCCGTATGAAATGTTCCCTCTTGACAATCCCCCCAAGACCAGCTATGATTATTCCATGAAAAGGCAGTGAAAAAGAGGAGTACACCCGTTACCCCTGACAGAGAGGGCGGCCCGGCGGTTGAGAGGCGGCTTCAGGAAGGGCGGATGGAAGGTAGCTTTGGAGCCGGATTTCCGAACAGGCTGTCCAGCAGTAGGAGATCACGGATCGTCCCCGTTACAGGACGCAATGAGGATCGGATGCGTATGCGCCGCGCAGGAGCGCAAGGCCGGTCGAAAAAAGGTGGTACCGCGAGTCGCTTCGCCCTTTGCAGTAAATGCAGAGGGCTTTTTTTATGCACAGGCCCGCAAAGGGAAGTTTGCCCCAAAGCGGCATGCGGGCCGCGCGACGAGCAGGGGAAAAGCTTTTTCTCTACTCGATTGCACAGGCTCGCGTGTGGGGCGGAGAAATGATCGTGTAATAGTTCGCCGCCCGATTTTCAAAATATATTTATTTCACAGAGGAGGCATAACCATGAGAGAAATGGAAAAGACATACAATCCGGCGGATATCGAAAAACGCCTGTACCAGAAATGGCTGGACGGCAAATATTTCCTTGCCGACGCGGCGCGCGGAAAGCGGGAGGGCAAAAAGCCCTTTACGATTGTGATGCCGCCGCCCAATATCACAGGCCAGCTCCATATGGGGCATGCCCTGGACAATACGATGCAGGATATTTTAACGCGCTATAAGAGGATGCAGGGCTATGAAGCGCTCTGGCAGCCGGGCACGGATCACGCGGCGATCGCCACGGAGGTGAAGGTGACGGATCGCTTAAAGAGCCAGGGCATTGACAAGCAGGAGCTGGGCCGCGAGGGCTTCCTTGAGAAGGCGTGGGAGTGGAAAGAGGAGTATAACACGCGCATCATCGGGCAGCTTCACCGGCTCGGTTCGTCCGCAGACTGGGACAAGACGCGTTTTACGATGGATGCGGGCTGTTCGGAGGCGGTCCTGGAGGTCTTTGAAAAGCTGTACAGGAAGGGCTATATTTACAGGGGCTCCCGCATCATCAACTGGTGTCCGGCGTGCCAGACCTCGATCTCGGACGCGGAGGTGGAGCATGAGGAAAAGGACGGCTTTTTCTGGCATATCCAGTACCCAATCGTGGGAGAAGAGGGGCGCTTTGTGGAGATTGCCACCACGCGCCCGGAAACCATGCTGGGCGATACGGCCGTGGCGGTGAATCCCGGGGATGAGCGCTATCAGGCTCTGATCGGGAAGATGCTGAAGCTTCCGCTGACGGATCGGGAGATTCCGGTGATTGCGGACGAATATGTGGATAAGGAATTCGGCACAGGCTGTGTGAAGATCACCCCGGCCCATGATCCCAACGACTTTGAGGTGGGAAGACGCCATCAGTTAGAGGAAATCTGCATAATGAACGACAATGCGACGATCTGCGCGCCCGGCAAATATCAGGGAATGGACCGCTATGAGGCCAGGAAGGCCATTGTGGATGATTTAACCGCCCTGGGCCTGCTTGTAAAAGTAATTCCGCATTCCCATAACGTGGGCGCGCACGATCGCTGCAAGACCACGGTGGAACCCATGATTAAGCCTCAGTGGTTTGTGAAAATGGACGAGATGGCAAAGCCGGCCATTGAAGCCCTGAAATCCGGCCGTCTGAAATTCGTCCCGGAGAGCTTTGGCAAGACCTATCTGCACTGGCTGGAGGGCATCCGCGACTGGTGTATTTCCAGACAGCTCTGGTGGGGGCACCGGATCCCGGCCTACTATTGTGATGACTGCAGGGAGATGATGGTTTCAAAGACGGCCGTGAAAACATGCCCGAAATGCGGCGGCGCGCACGTTCATCAGGATGAAGATACGCTGGACACCTGGTTTTCCTCCGCGCTGTGGCCGTTTTCCACGCTGGGATGGCCGGAAAAGACGCCGGAATATGAGTATTTTTACCCCACGGACGTGCTGGTGACAGGGTATGACATCATTTTCTTCTGGGTTATCCGCATGGTATTTTCCGGCCTGGAGCAGACGGGAAAGGAGCCGTTTAACACCGTCCTGATCCATGGCCTGGTGCGCGACTCACAGGGGCGCAAGATGAGCAAATCCCTTGGAAACGGCATTGATCCGCTGGAGGTGATCGACAAATACGGGGCGGACGCGCTGCGCATGACGCTCATGACCGGAAACGCGCCGGGCAATGATATGCGTTTTTACTGGGAGCGCGTGGAGGCCAGCCGAAATTTTGCCAATAAGGTGTGGAATGCGTCGCGTTTCATTATGATGAATATCGGGAAAGCGCCGGACGCGAAGGCAGAGCTTAAAGCTCTTACCCTTGCGGACCGCTGGATCCTTTCCAGAGTGAATACCCTGGCAAAGGATGTGACAGAAAATATGGATAAATACGAGCTGGGGATTGCCCTCCAGAAGGTGTATGATTTTATCTGGGAGGAATTCTGCGACTGGTATATTGAGATGGTAAAGCCAAGGCTGTACGACGAAACGGACGCGACCAAGGCGGCGGCGCTGTGGACGCTGAAGGCAGTGCTTTTGCAGTCCTTAAAGCTTCTGCACCCCTATATGCCGTTTATCACAGAGGAGATCTTCATGAGTTTACAGGACGAAGAGCCGTCGATCATGGTTTCCTCTTGGCCGGTTTACAGGGAGAGCTGGAATTTTGCAGAGGAAGAGCAGGCGGTGGAGACGATGAAAGAGGCGGTCCGCGCGATCCGCAATGTCCGGGCCTCCATGAATGTTCCGCCCAGCAAAAAGGCAAAGGTTTACGTTGTGTCAGACAGCGCCGAAACGCTCGGCATCTTTGAGCGCGGCAGGAGCTTCTTTGCAAGCCTTGCCTGTGCGGGCGAGGTGGTTCTCCAGACAGATAAGACGGGAATCGCAGAGGACGCTGTATCGGCTGTGACTGCCCGGGCGGCGATCTATATGCCGTTTGCGGAGCTGGTGGATCTGGACAAGGAGATCGAGCGCCTGAAAAAGGAAGAGGAACGCCTGACAAAGGAGTTAAACCGTGTCAATGGGATGCTGGGAAATGAGAAATTTGTCAGCAGGGCGCCGGAGGCGAAGATCGCCGAGGAGCGCGAAAAGCTCGCGAAGTATACGCAGATGATGGCGCAGGTGAAGGAGAGGCTTTCGCAGTTAGGAACTGTCAAAAAATAACTTTTCATATTGCTTGTTTTTTTCTCCGATAGTACCACTCAAAAATCAGTTACATAGCCCACTATGCGCCTGATTTTTGAGTGGCACTCTCGAAGAAAAATCCTGCGCACTATTGAAAAGTTATTTCTTAACAGTTCCTTAGAGCGCGTTTGAAACGCGCTCTGATGAAAACGGGCGGCGCTCAAGAGGAGGAGGGCGCCACAGTCCGTCTTCCTCTGCCGCCTGCGCGCGCCCGCAAAGAAGCCTTGTCATTTCAGAAATATTCCCATAACAGATTGCACATTTCTCCCCAACCGTCTATAATGTGTTTATTCCCGCGAGCAACGAGCCAGGAGGGCGTGCCTGCATGCACATTTGGCGACTGCCGCGAGGGCCAAATACCCCGCTGCTCTGCAGCGCTGCAAGCTTGACGCCCCGTTGCTTGCAGCGGGGTTGCTGACTACAAACACGAAAAGGATCAAACGTATGCTGACAGAAAAATACATTAAATCCCTGTGTCTCCCCCAATTCTGGTCGCGGGGCCGGGTTCTGGCGCAGGAAAATGCAGTGATGAATCTGCGTATTTCCGTAACGCCGACCATGATTGATTTTGAGGCCAGAGTGCAGGGCAGCCGGAAGCAGCCATACAGGGTTATCGGCAGCTATAACCGCTCAGAGGAAAAGCTGAAACGGATCTCCTGTAGCTGCCCTGCATTCATGGAGTATCAGGGCCTTTGTAAGCACTGTGCGGCTGTTCTTATAAAATGTGTGGATATGGAAGAGTTTCAGGACACGGCCAGCCTGCGCGGCGCGGGCGTATCGCGCCAGGATACGGACAGGCGGCAGGACGCATCTGAACGGGCGACGACGCCGGAATTTAAGCGTTTTCTGGAAACGGAGCTGAATAGCCGTTCTGTGCTTCTTGGACACGACGAGCTGCACGGCAGGGTGCGCCTGGAGCCGCATTTTACGGTGAGGGGCAGCCGTTTGTCGGTGGAGTTCAAGCTTGGCGTGGGACGGATGTATGTGATAAAGGATGTGTATGCCTTTGCGGCGAACTGCCTGAGAAAGGATCCGTATGAATATGGAAAAAATTTGAAATTTGTCCACACCGTCGAGGCATTTGAGGAGGATTCCCGGCCGCTTGTGATGGAGGTGGTGAGCTGGGCCAGGCAGCGGGTGAGCAATCTTTCTTCCCTTCGGTACAACAACGTGGCCAACCGGTCGGCGACGCTGACAGAGGATGTGTTCGCAAGATTTCTTCTGGCATACCGCGGTGAGGAGCTTCAGGTCACACTGGACGGCGTCGCCCTGTTCTGCCGGATGGTCCAGGGGCCTGCGCCGCGCCGCCTTACCATTTGCGGGGACAGGGACGGCGTCGTCTTAAAGACATCGCCTATGCGCACGTTTACAGGCAGCTCGTATGTTGTGACGATCATCGATTCCTCCATTTATATTGAAAGCGAACGGGATCTGCGCCCCTCGCTGGACTTCCTGTATTTCCTGGAGGACAAAAAGCGCCAGGATATGTTTATCCATAAATCAGATGTCCCGGCCTTTTGCCGCGAGCTTTTGCCGCGGCTTGAGAAAAATTTTGCCTGTGATCGTGAAGGATTTGACGAGGCTTCATATGGAATTGTTCCGGCGCGCTTCCAGTTCTATTTAGACCGCCCGGGCGAGGACACGGTGTCCTGCCGCGCTCTGGCAGTGTACGGGGAGGAAAAGGAAAAGCGTGAGTTCGGCCTGTTTGACAATACCACGGATCTTTTGCAGCGGGATCGCGCGGCGGAGGTGGAGACGGCCGCGCTTCTGGCAGAATGGCGGGACAGCGCGCGGGACAGGCAAACGGCCCTGGTGGAAGGCGAGGAGGAGATTTACCGCTTCCTGTCCGGCGTTGCGCCGCTTCTCGAGAGCCGTGGGGAGGTCTTTGCCACGGATGCCTTCCGGCGTCTTCGGATCCGCCGGCAGCCGCGCGTGACGGTCAGCCTGTCCATCAAACGCGGCTTCCTGCAGTTTGCCTATGAGGCGGAGGAGATGAACCGGGAGGAAATAGAGGAGATCTTATCCCATTACGATCGGAAGAGGAAATATTACCGCTTAAAGGACGGGAGCTTCCTGGATATGGAGCAGGGAGATTCTGTGAGTACGCTCCATTCTATCCGGGAGGATTTGAACCTGACGGATGCCCAGATGAAAAAGGGGGAAGTCCGCCTGCCTGCGTACCGGGCGCTTTACCTGGACGACGCCGCGAGGGAGAGCGCGCTTCTGGAGACAAAGGAGGACGCGCAGTGCCGTTCCTTCCTGCGCGATATGAAGAATGTGGAGTACCATGATTTCCCCCTGCCGGAGTCTCTGGAGCCTGTCCTGCGCTCCTATCAGAAATACGGATTTCTGTGGCTCAAGAACCTAAGGAAAAACGGGCTGGGCGGCGTTTTGGCGGATGATATGGGACTTGGAAAGACGCTGCAGGTGATCGCCTTCCTGCTCTCGGAGGCGCAGGAAAAACGCCCCGCCGGGCGGCGCTTTGCCGTAGTGATCACACCGGCCTCGCTGGTGTATAACTGGCGGGAGGAGTTAAAGCGGTTTGCGCCGGAGCTTTCCGTGACGCTGGCTGTGGGCGCCGCCGCGGAGCGCAGGGCATTGATTGAGGCATCCGCGGACTGCGATGTGCTGATCACGTCCTATGACCTGCTCAAGCGCGATATTGCGATCTATGAAAATCTGGAATTCTCCTGCCAGATCATTGACGAGGCGCAGTACATCAAGAATCAGGGCACGCAGGCGGCAAAGGCTGTAAAAGCCGTTCACAGCGTATTCCGGGCAGCGCTCACGGGAACTCCGATCGAAAACAGGCTGAGCGAGCTGTGGAGCCTTTTTGATTTCCTTCTGCCGGGATTTCTCTACTCGTATCCGGCCTTCCGCAAGCGCTATGAGCTGCCGGCAGCCGGGGAGCAGGGAAAGGACGCGCTTGCGCGCTTACAGCGCATGATCCGCCCCTTTGTGCTGAGAAGGCTTAAAAAGGACGTGCTGAAGGAGCTTCCGGACAAGCTGGAGAAAAACGTCGCCAGCGCCATGGAGGGCGAGCAGCTTAAGCTGTACCGGACCAATGTGGGGAACCTGCGCCGGATGTTGGAAAAGCAGACCAAGGAGGAATTCAACCACTCCCGGATCCAGATCTTAAGCCAGCTCACGCTGCTGCGGGAAATCTGCTGTGATCCGGCGCTGGTGTACGATGACTACAGGGGAAAAAGCGCCAAGACCGATCTCTGCATGGATCTGATCCGCAACGGCGTGGAGGGCGGCCATAAGATCCTGCTGTTTTCCCAGTTTACAGCCATGCTGGAGCGCCTTAAGGACCGGCTGACGCAGGAGCAGATTTCCTGGTATTCCCTGACCGGGGCCACGCCAAAGGCGGAGCGCGTGCGCCTTGCGCAGGCTTTTAACACAGACGATACATCGGTATTCTGCATTTCGCTGAAAGCAGGGGGGACGGGCCTCAATTTAACGGCGGCGGATATCGTGATCCATTTTGATCCTTGGTGGAACCTGGCGGTTCAGAACCAGGCCACGGACCGGGCCCACCGCATCGGCCAGAAGCAGGTCGTATCCGTGTACCGCCTGATCGCCCGCGAAAGCATAGAAGAGCAGATCGTCAAAATGCAGGAAGCCAAACGCGAGCTGGCGGATCAGGTGCTCTTAGGCGAGGGGATGGAGAACGGAAGCTTTACAAGGGAAGAACTGCTTGAGATTTTGAAAAATTCGTGATAATTCGGATGAAATCATCAAAATATTTGCGGCAGACCTGCCGAAATGAGTGTCCGGGTTTGCGGCAGCAGAAATGGGTGATCCGGGAAAGGAGCGAATCATGAGCGAATCAGAAAAGAGGCCGGAGGAGGAAGAAAAGCGCCGCCTGGAGGAGGAAAATGAGGCGCTGCGAAAGGAGCTTGAAATCCTGCGGGAGAAAACGCTCAAAGAGCGGCTTTATGACCATGTCCATGTGTCGGTGCGGACCATGGACATCTTTATCGGGGTGATGGCCGCGCTGTTCATTGCGGTGATCGTGCTGGGGCTTTTGAATAAGTAGGGGCGCAAATGGGCGGCAGAATGAGGAGGAAGAAACTGTATGCAGGTTGAACAATATGTTATGGCGTATGGGGCAGAGCAGGCATTTACCGCCGAAAACGCCGCCGCGATCCCATGCGGGCAGGTTCAATCCCGCCAGTCAGCAGCGCTGCGCCGGATAACGCGCCCGCGGCAGGCAAAGAAACGGTTCGGAAACCAACTTTTACATCATGGCAAGCCGGCTGTTCTGGTATTCTCCGCTGAAGGTGACATCCCTTGAAAACCAGCCGGGCGCGGTAAACGAAAGCGCCTCCTGTTCATTCGGAAATTCAACCTCTGCGAGTATCAGCCCCTCATAGTCCCCTTCAAAAACATCCAGCTCAATCGTATACGGGGTGTCCGCAAGGGGAATCCGGTACCGCTTCTTCTTAAGGATGCGGCCGTCCGCCTTCTCCAGCAGGTGGAGGTACGACGCTTCATCCAAAGGCAGGTTATGCTCCTCGCGTGACAACAGACCTTTGGACTTATAGGTCAGGTAAAAGGAATCATCCTCACGCCGGATGCGCACAACAGGAGATGTGCATAGATAAGCCTGCTCGATTTGGCAAAAGGGATGCTGCGCAAAATCGTCAGGCGGGGTTTCAATGAAATATTTGCGTTCGATTTCCATAGATTGTGTCCTTTCTTTTTGTGAATTGCAGGAGATATACAGGGAAGACGGTCATATGGTTTCGTTCACAGTATAGCAGCAATATAGAAAAAAGTCAAAATTAAGGGACTGCCGCGGAATACCTTTCATATCGCTTGTCTTTTTCCCGCAACAGTTCCTGAGAATTGAGGAATCACTATGCTTCTATGGCTCAAAGAACATAAATACTGCCTGATCGGCCTTTACCTTTTCGTCTTTCTCGCTGGATTTTTCGCGCTGGAGGCCGCCGCGCCAAAGCCAAAGGTGATTATCCACTGTGCGGCGGACGACTGGATCCCGTTTAACGAATGGTTCGTCCTGCCATACGCGCTGTGGTACCTCTGGGTCCCGGCCTGCATGTTCTGTTTCATGCTGAGGGACAAGGCGGCCTACCTGGAGCTGTGCTTCAACATGTTCACCGGAGCGACGCTGTGCCTGTTCATCTACGCCCTCTGGCCCAACGGCCTGGATCTGCGCAGAGAAATCACAGCAGACAATATCTGCGCGGATCTGGTGCGCCTCCTGCGAAGCATCGATCCGCCCTGCAACGTCTGCCCCTCGATCCACGTATCAAGCACAGCGGCCGTTCACCTGACGCTCTGCCGTTCCCGTTCACTGGGAAAAAGCGCCGGCATGCGCGCGCTGTCTATTATCGTCACAGCGGCGATCTGCGCCTCAACCATGTTTATCAAACAGCATTCGCTCATCGACGTGCTCTGCGGGTGGCTTCTGAGCCTGTCCCTGACAGCCGCGGCATCCATTTACACAAAACAAAAAGCCGCCGCCCGGGTATCCCGCCCCGAAACAGAACAAAGCGAACCCTGAAAACATTATAACCATAATGTACTCTCGGAATCTTGC
Organism: Clostridiaceae bacterium; assembly: GCA_910575795.1. Lineage (GTDB taxonomy): Bacteria > Bacillota > Clostridia > Lachnospirales > Lachnospiraceae > Otoolea > Otoolea muris. The sequence continues at coordinate 10,492 of CAJTGE010000022.1, forward strand.
TGTGCCTGATTTTGTGAGATGATTTTTTGTCAGATGTGCACAAATTTATGAGGCGTACGTGGAGCGTACGTTGATTAAATTTGGGTGCATCTGGCGGAAAATCAGCCGCAAAAGCAGGCGCAGAGAGATTCCGAGAGTACATCATAAATGTAAGGAGGAAACCATGTCAAACGTATATGCATTTCTGGCCGACGGGCTGGAAGAAGTAGAATGCCTGGCCGTAACGGATCTCTTAGTCCGCGCCGGCATCAAAGTAACCTTAGTATCCATAAACGGGACAAAAGAAGTCACCGGCTCCCACGGCTTTTGCATCAGTACCGACGCGCTGCTTACGGACGTAAACTGCAGCCATGCAGACGTCCTCTTCCTTCCTGGCGGCATGCCCGGAACCAAAAACCTTGCCGCATGCGCCCCGCTGGCTGATGAACTCATCAAAGCGGACAAAGAAGGCCGCCGCCTTGCCGCTATCTGCGCCGCCCCCAGCGTCCTTGGCCGCCTGGGCCTTTTAAAAGGAAGAAAAGCAACATGCTTCCCCGGCTTTGAAGCGGAACTCACCGGCGCGGAGATATCTTCTGCCCCAGTTGTGACAGACGGGACCGTCACAACCGCGAAGGGGTTGGGATGCGCTTTAGATCTGGGACTGGAGCTGATCCGGCTGCTGATAGGCGGGGAGAAGGCGGCGGAGATTAAAGCGGCGATCCAGTATAAATAGTATTCGCGAAAGGGAAGTATTCGTGAAAGGGCCGCCTGTAACAGGGTGTATATCCAACGGAACCCCGCTCTCGCTCAGTGAAAAGCGCAGCGGACACTTAGCGAGGTCTTTTCGAGCTTAGTGTCCGCTGCGCTTTTCTCCGAGCGGAAGCGGGGTTCCGTTGGATATAGCGCCTGACACTGGCGTCCTCTCTCGCGATCGAATAACGCCCAATCCCCCAGAAAAATTTTCACAAATTCTGCTGGCATTCACCCAATGACTATGCTATAATGATACCTTGAAGTGTAACGCCTGCCAGGATGGCGGTTCACATACAGAATTAAGGAGGATCCCCTACAATGAGTTTACAGGTAGAAAAATTAGAAAAGAACATGGCGAAGCTGACCATCGAGGTTTCGGCGCAGGAATTTGAGACGGCGGTCAGGAAGGCTTACAACCACAATAAAGGAAGATTCAACATTCCCGGCTTCAGAAGAGGAAAAGCGCCGCAGATGATGATTGAAAAGATGTACGGAGCCGGCATTTTCTATGAGGAGGCGGCGAACGATCTGATCGATGAGTCCTATCCGAAGGCTCTGGATGAGTGCGGGGAGGTTGTCGTGTCCTCCCCGGATATCACCGTGACACAGGTCGAGAAGGGCAAGCCCTTTATTTACGAGGCCAGAGTGGCTGTGAAGCCGGAGGTTGCCTTAGGGGAATATAAGGGCATTGAGGTTGCGAAGGCGGAAGCTGTGGTGACGGATGAGGATGTCGAGAAGGAGCTGGAGGCGGACCGTGAGAAGAACGGCAGGCTGGTTTCCGTGGAAGATCGACCGGTCGAGGACGGCGATCAGACGGTGATTGATTTTAAGGGCTTTATCGACGGCAAGGCGTTTGAGGGCGGCGAGGGCGAGGATTATGAGCTGACCATCGGCTCCCATTCCTTTATCGATACCTTTGAGGAGCAGTTGATTGGAAAGAAGATCGGGGAGGCATGCGAGGTGCTTGTGACCTTCCCGGAGGAGTACCACGCGCCGGATCTTGCCGGAAAGCCGGCCCGTTTTGAGGTGACGGTGAAGGAGATCCGGGTAAAGGAGCTGCCGGAGCTCAATGACGAGTTTGCAAGCGAGGTTTCTGATTTTGAGACGCTTGCGGCATATAAGGACGATATCCGGGCAAAGCTTCAGGAGAGGAAGGAGCGCCAGGCCGCTGCGGAAAACGAGAATAACGTGATTGAAAAGGTCGTTGAGAACGCGCAGATGGAGCTTCCGCAGCCCATGATCGATACGCAGGCGCGCGGCATGGTGGAAGATTATGCGCGCAATCTGCGCAGGCAGGGCTTAAATTTCAATGATTATATGAAGTACACCGGTATGACGGTGGAAAAGATTATGGAGCAGATGGCGCCGCAGGCGGAGAAGCGGATCCGCACCAGGCTTGTGCTTGAGAAGGTGGCGGAGGTTGAGAACATCCAGATCTCCGACGACGCGGTGGATCAGGAGATTGAGAAGATGGCGGCATCCTATAAGATGGATCCGGCCCGTATGAAGGAGAATATGGGCGAGCGCGAAAGGGAGCAGCTTAAGGAAGACTTAATGGTACAGGAGGCCGTTGACTTCCTGGTATCCGAGGCAAAGCTCGTTTAAAGCGCGATACAGCGCCGCCGCCCGGCATCCCGGGCGGCGGCGGCACAGCCGTAAATGTATTTATTTGAACAGGAGGCATATATGAGCTTAGTTCCGTATGTCCTTGAATCGACAAGCCGGGGAGAGCGTTCCTATGACATCTACTCCAGGCTTTTGAAGGATCGGATCATCTTCCTGGGGGAAGAAGTGAGCGATGTGACAGCGAGTCTTATCGTGGCGCAGCTTTTATTTCTGGAGGCAGAGGATCCGAAGAAGGATATCAACCTCTATATCAACAGCCCGGGGGGCTCTGTCACGGCCGGAATGGCGATTTATGACACAATGAATTATATTAAGTGCGACGTTTCCACGATCTGCCTGGGCATGGCCGCCAGCATGGGCGCGTTCCTGCTTGCAGGCGGAGCGAAGGGAAAGCGTTACGCCCTGCCCAACTCTGAGGTGATGATCCATCAGCCCTCAGGCGGCGCGAAGGGCCAGGCCACGGAGATCCAGATCGTGGCGGAAAAAATCCTGCAGACCAAGAAGAAGCTGAATGAGATCCTGGCAGCGAATACCGGTCAGCCATACGAAGTCATTGAGAGAGATACCGATCGAGATAATTATATGACGGCTCAGGAAGCGATGGACTATGGCCTGATTGACCATGTGATTGTGAGCCATTAATGATGAGGAATCGAGGTGGGCGTATGCCAGGCAGATCAGACGACAAGATCCGCTGCTCTTTTTGCGGTAAAACCCAGGATCAGGTTAGAAAACTGATTGCAGGCTCGGAAAATGTCTATATTTGCGACGATTGTATCGAGCTGTGCGCAGAAATACTGGAGGAAGAGCTGGCGGAACCGGACAACGGTCCTGACTTCAGCGGGATCAACCTGTTAAAGCCAAAGGAAATCAAGGAATTTTTGGATGAGTATGTAGTGGGGCAGGAGGAGGCCAAGAAGGTTCTCTCCGTGTCCGTTTACAACCACTATAAGAGAATCACGTCCCGCGGGGCGCAGGATGTGGAGATTCAGAAGAGCAATATTCTCATGCTGGGGCCGACCGGATCGGGAAAAACCTACCTGGCCCAGACGCTGGCGAGGATTCTGAACGTGCCCTTTGCCATTGCGGACGCCACGACGCTGACGGAAGCGGGCTATGTGGGCGAGGATGTGGAGAATATCCTGTTAAAGATTATCCAGGCCGCGGACTACGATGTGAGCCGGGCGGAGTACGGGATCATTTATATTGATGAGATTGACAAGATTACAAAGAAGTCGGAGAATGTATCCATAACCAGGGACGTTTCCGGCGAGGGCGTGCAGCAGGCGCTGCTCAAGATACTGGAGGGAACCACGGCCAGCGTTCCGCCGCAGGGCGGCAGGAAGCATCCGCAGCAGGAGCTGATCCAGATTGACACGACGAATATCCTGTTTATCTGCGGAGGCGCGTTTGACGGCCTGGAGAAGATTGTGGAAAACCGTCTGGGGGCCGGCTCGATTGGCTTCAACTCAGAGGTTGTAAATAAAAACGAACAGGATATTGACGAGCTGCTCGCGCAGGTGATGCCCCAGGATCTGACGAAATTCGGCCTGATTCCGGAGTTTATCGGCCGCGTGCCGGTGACGGTATCCTTAAAGACGCTGAATGAGGAGGCGCTGATCCGCATTCTTTCGGAACCGAAAAATGCGGTGAGCAAACAGTACGTGGCGCTTCTCGATCTGGACGGCGTGAAGCTGGAATTTACGGAGGACGCGCTGGCCGCTATTGCCAGACGGGCCGTGGAGCAGAAGACCGGGGCCAGAGGGCTGCGCTCGATCATGGAGTCGATTATGATGGATGTGATGTACGAGATCCCGTCAGATTCCGCGATTGGCATCTGCACTATCACCGCCGACGTGGTGGATGGAAAATGCGGGCCCGAGCTGGTATACCGGGAGAATACGGTACCCCGTAAGTCGCTTGCAGGGCGCTTAAAAAAGGATAAGACAGGCGAGATCGCTTAAATCGGGCGTCTCTTCCGAAAAAGTGTGTTGCTGTGTACGGCCCGGCAGGGGTGCGCGGGAACCAAAGGGGTTTGTAAGATGAGTCTCATTTTGCAGATCCCTTTCTGCTTTTAGGGACGGTTACAGACTGTGAGGACAGAAGATGGAAGATGAAAAGATGACAATCCCGGTGATAGCGCTGCGGGGGCTGACGATGCTGCCGCAGATGACCATCAATTTTGATATCATGCGGGGAAAATCGATCGCAGCGGTGGAAAAGGCCATGCTGGGCGATCAGAAAGTATTTCTCGTCACGCAGATGGAGCAGGAGGATATGGAGCCGGATATGGCGGATCTGTTTCAGATAGGCGTGGTGGGCTTTGTAAAGCAGCTTTTAAAGCTTCCGGGCGGGCTGATCCGCGTGACCGTGGAGGGCTTAAGCAGGGCGGAGCTTCTTGAGCTTGACACAGAGGGGGAATTTTACAGCGGGACGGTTGACGTCCTGCCGGAGGCCGAGGATGATCTGGAGCCTCTGGAAAAGGAGGCCATGACCCGGATCGTGGGGGAGAAGCTGGAGGAATATGGGAAATACAATCCGGCCATGGGAAAGGAGTTTACCGCTTCCCTGATGTCGGCCCCGGATTTTGCGGGACTTTTGACACAGATTGCCGTGCAGTTTCCGTGGGATTACACGGCCAAGCAGAAGATTCTGGAGTGCGGCTCCTTAAGCCTGATGTATGAGGTGGAGATGCAGCTCATTTTGACGGAGACGGAGATTTACCGGCTGAAACGCGAGTTCCAGGGCAAGGTCAAGGCCGCGGTTGACAAGAATCAGAGAGAATACATCCTGCGCGAGCAGCTCCGCGTGCTCCGTCAGGAATTGGGGGAGACTCCGGAATCGGACGCAGATGAGTTCTTAAGCCGTTTAAAGAGCCTGCGCGCGGATAAGGAGATAAAGGAGCGGATCCAGAAGGAGATCGCGCGTTTCCAGTCCATGCCGTCCGGAAGCCAGGACGCGAATGTGCTGCGCATGTATCTGGAGACGGTCCTGGAGCTCCCGTGGAATAAGACGACCAAGGACAATATGGACATGAAGCACGCCAAAGAGGTGCTGGAGGAGGATCACTACGGTCTTGAGAAGGTTAAGGAACGGGTGCTGGAATATCTTGCGGTCCGCATCCTCACCAGAAAGGGCGTGAGCCCGATCCTCTGCCTGGTGGGTCCGCCCGGCACGGGCAAGACGTCCATCGCGCGCTCGATTGCCAGGGCCATGGGGCGCAAATATGTGCGCATCAGCTTAGGCGGCGTCCGGGACGAGGCGGAGATACGGGGACACAGGAAAACGTATGTGGGCGCCATGCCGGGGCGCATCGTCGAGGGCTTAAAGCAGACGGGCGTCAGCAATCCGCTGATGCTTCTGGACGAGGTTGACAAGGTGGGGAGCGATTACAAATCCGACACCTCGTCTGCCCTTCTGGAGGTGCTGGACGCGGAGCAGAACGTGCGTTTCCGCGATCACTACGTAGAGCTGCCGATCGATCTGTCCCGCGTCCTGTTTATCGTGACAGCCAATACCACAGAGACGATCCCGCGGCCGCTCTTAGACCGCATGGAGATCATTGAGGTCAGCAGCTACACCGAAAACGAAAAATTCCATATCGGACGGAATTACCTGATCAAAAAGCAGATGGAAAAGAACGGGCTTTCTAAGGAGCGCCTGACCATCACCAACCCGGCCCTGGAAAAGATGATCCACAATTACACCCGGGAGGCCGGCGTCCGCAATTTAGAGCGCCGGATTGGCGATGTGTGCCGCAAAACAGCCCGCGAGCTTCTGGAAAAGAACAGGAGTTCGGTTCGTGTCACGGAAAAGAACCTGGAAAAATATCTGGGCCGCGAGAAGATTCTCTTTGAAAATGCATCCGATGAGGATCAGGTGGGGATTGCCTGCGGGCTGGCCTGGACGAGCGTCGGAGGCGATACCCTGCAGATTGAGGTCAACGTGATGCCCGGCAAGGGAAACCTCCAGTTGACAGGCCAGATGGGGGATGTGATGAAGGAATCCGCCCAGACGGCCCTGACCTATGTCCGTTCTGTCGTCTCGCGGGAGTACGGGGTGGAGGAGGCGTATTTTGAGACGCATGATCTCCACATCCACATCCCGGAGGGAGCGGTGCCAAAGGACGGCCCCTCGGCGGGGATTACGATGGCGACCGCCATGCTGTCCGCCGTGACCGGCCGCGCCGTGGCGGCCAGGGTGGCCATGACGGGGGAGATCACCCTGCGCGGCCATGTGCTGATGATCGGGGGCTTAAAGGAAAAGCTTCTCGCGGCCCGCATGGCGCGTATCAGGAAGGTTCTGGTCCCGGAGAAAAACCGGCCCGACGTGGAGGAGCTGCCAAGAGAGATCACAAAGGGCATGGAGATCGTGTATGTGAAAGAGATGGACGAGGTGCTCCGCGAGGCCCTTGTGCCGGGGGAAGAGGCGGAAAAACGGCCGGGAAGAAAAAGAAAGGCAGCGGAAAGCTCATGATAATAAAGGATGTCAGCCTGGAGACGGTGTGCGGCGTGACGAGCCGCCCGCCGGAACATACACAGCCGGAATTTGCATTTGCCGGCAAATCAAACGTGGGGAAATCCTCCCTGATCAACGCCCTGATGAACCGGAAGTCCCTGGCGCGCGTCTCCGGCCAGCCCGGCAAGACGCAGACCATCAATTTTTACCATATCAACCAGGCTTTTTACTATGTGGATCTGCCGGGCTACGGCTATGCGAGGGCCAATATGGAGGTCAAGGCAAAATGGGGAAAGATGATCGAGCGCTATCTGCACAGCTCAAGAGTGCTGCGGTGCGTGTTCCTTCTGGTTGACATCCGCCATGAGCCGTCGGCCAATGACCGCCTGATGTATGACTGGATCGTGTCCCAGGGCTATCAGCCGGCGATCCTGGCGACAAAGGCGGATAAGATTAAGAGAAGCCAGACGGATAAACATCTGAAGATGATCCGGGACGGGTTAAAGCCCGCTCCCGGGGGCCTGCTGCTCCCCTTTTCAGCGGAGACAAAGCAGGGCCGGGAGGAGATATGGGATTACATCGAGAGCCTGCTGTAGTGCTCTGCGATTTTAATTTTGAGATACTGTCTTCCCGTCTCATAGGCCAGATAGATGGCAAGAACTGGCAGGACGAACAGAAGGAAGACCTTAAGCTGAAAAAGCTTTGCGCGGCGCTTTAGCTTTTTCAGCCTTTTTGACGCCTGCTTTGCGAAAGAATGTTTCTTTGCGGCCATAACTGCCTCCTTGGTTCGTGACTTGTATGTGAGCGCCGGGTAACCGTTCAGATAGGTCTGCGCACCTGCTGCGCTGACCGTACGAAAATGTGGCGGCAGCAGGTATCTGCCCCATCGCGAAGCGATTTTCATGGGCAGATGCCGGGGCATTTTCAAACACGCCCCGGCATGCTGAAATCATGGAACAGGCCAGACGGCCGCTCCCTTACGCGGGCCCCTATGTCCCGCCGGAGGGCGGATCGCTCATCAGGGTTTTCATGATATAGGCGTAGATCTCCTGGCTGCGGTCTTTCCAGTGATTGCACATGATCTCGGCCTGCTCCTGATCCGGGACGGAGACATTGAGGCCGATCAGGACATTTTTGCCCTCGCGCACCTCGCAGCGGACGACGTAATCCTGGTTTGTGGATTTGTAGAAATCAGACACGACGCCGACTTCGTTGCGCATGCGGAAGCGGTTTTCCTTTAAGTATTTATCCATATCCCGGACAATGGCAGGGGAGATCTTTTTTCCGAAAAATTCCAGCGTTTCCTCGCCCTCCCTGGTTATCTCATAGAGGGTGCTGTTGTGCAGCGTTTCCATCTTGATAAGGCCCGAATCGAGAAGCTCATTCAGGGCCTGCTGGAGTGTAAAATAGGTTGTATAATCCCATTCCAGAAAGAAATTGGATAGCTGCGCATTGGTCAGCGGGAAATTGACCTTTTTCAGCATATACAGATTCATCAGTTTGTACAGGGTCATCGGTTCAGAAAGCATGGAAATACTCCTTCATAGTTTCGCAGAAGACGCCTGCAGCTCCCTGCAGGCGCGCCGGTCGGCGGCTCAGCGTTTGATATGCATCTTCACAGCGCGGCTTACGACATCGGCAACGCGGGGATCAAAGGCGGCGGGCAGGATGTTTTCCTCATTTAAATCAGCCTCGTCCACCAGGGAGGCGATGGCCTCTGCGGCGGCCAGCTTCATTTCCTCCGTAATAGCAGCGGCGCGGCCCTCCAGGGCGCCTTTGAAGATACCCGGGAAGATCAGGACATTGTTGACCTGGTTCGGGAAATCAGAGCGTCCGGTCCCCACGACTCTCGCCCCCGCGGCCCTCGCGAGATCCGGCATAATCTCCGGAACAGGGTTTGCCATGGCAAAAAGGATGGAATCCCGGTTCATGGAAGCCGCCATCTCAGGAGTTACAATACCCGGAGCGGAGACGCCGACAAAAATATCGGCCCCGGCGAGCGCATCGGCCAGCGTGCCGCTTCGGCGCTCCAGGTTCGTGACCTCCATCATGCGCTCCTGCATCCAGTTCAGCCCTTCCATGCCTTTGGAGAGGATGCCTGCCTTATCGCACAGCGTCACATGCGCAAAGCCGTAGCTGAGAAGAAGCCTAGCAATCGCAATGCCTGCGCTCCCGGCCCCGTTTATCACAACGCGGCAGTCCTCCTTCCTCTTTCCCGTCACTTTGAGGGCATTGATCATTCCGGCCAGCACCACAATCGCAGTCCCATGCTGATCGTCGTGGAACACCGGAATAGACAGGCGCTCCTTTAACCGCTCCTCGATCTCAAAGCAGCGGGGCGCGGAGATATCCTCTAGATTAATCCCGCCAAACGCAGGGGCGATGCGGACAACTGTCTCAATGATCTCCTCCGTATCCTGCGTATCCAGGCAGATAGGAAAGGCGTTAATGCCCCCAAACTCCTTGAAAAGCACAGCCTTTCCCTCCATAACCGGCATAGCGGCCAGGGGGCCGATATTCCCCAGCCCCAAAACGGCGCTGCCGTCGGACACAACGGCTACGGTGTTGGACTTGATAGTATATGTATAGGCAGCCTCCGGATCCTCTGCAATCACCTTGCAGGGCTCAGCCACTCCAGGCGTATACGCAAGCGCCAGATCCTCCCTGGTCTTAACGGCTGCCTTGGAGACGGTGTCAAGCTTGCCGTTCCATTGTCTGTGAAGCTCTAAGGCTTTTTCACTGTTTGTCATGATTTGATCCTTGATCCTTTCGTGCGTGATCTGCGGGGGCAGATGGGTGTGTGGTTTCAGCTTTAATAATAATGAGTTTGCCCGGGTAAGTCAAGATCATGGATGAAATTCTGGGGGGATTCTGCGTGAGGCGTGAGGGGGGATGCGAGGGGTTCCGTCGGATTCCCTGCCCGCTGCAGGCGGCCCCCTCACGACATACGTACCGGTTACAGGCGGTTCCCCAATTACGACTTCCGTACCGCCTGCAAGCGTCCCTTTACGTAACCTCCCCCAAAAGTGCTTTCCAAAAAAGTCGATTTATGTAGTGTAATTGTTTTTAAAGTATGGTAAAATGGATAGAAGCTTTTTTTTACGCATTCCATTTCACCATGATGAGACGGCAGCAGGTGGTATATAAATATGAAAGAACGGATTAACCGTCTGGCCAAAGGAATTATTGATTCGGAGCAGCCGAAGCTTGTCTGGACGCCGGATATTATTGAAGAGACTGTGAGGATGAACGCATCTTTTAAGAGGGAGCTTTTTGTTGGCAGCGATAACGGGCTGAACGTGAAGGGCTTTGTCTATTCCTCGAATATCCGCGTGCGGATCCCGAATGATAATAATACCTTTGGGGGACTCAGGAACCATATTGTATATGAGGTGGATACCTCTTTTCTGGCATCGGGAGATGAGATAGAGGGGTCTTTTTATCTTGTCACAAATTGCGGGGAGAGGGAGATACCGTACCTGTTCCATATTGAAGTCTCATCTTCCGGGAAGCTTCCGGGGGCGCTCCATAAGGCGGAGGATTTCCTGGATATGGCGCAGCATGACATGGATACGGCCCTGCGTTTTCTGGAGTATGAGGAGTTTTTGGAGGCGCCTTTTATGCAGGATCTGCATGTAAGGGCGATCTATGACGGTTTGAAAGGGCATGGGAACCGCCGGAATTTCATGGAGGAATTCCTGATTTCACTGGGAGTGAAAAAACCGGTTCACCTGACCGTGGAAACCGGGGCCAAGCACTACGAGAACCCGACGGGGCGTCTGGAGGACTCGATCCGCATCCGGAGCGCGGGCTGGGGGTATATTTATATGGAGATTACGGCAGAGGGGGATTTTCTTCACCTGCCGAAAAAGAGCGCTGTCCAGGAGGATTTTTCGGACGGGCTTTTGAACCTGCCGCTCATTGTGCTTCCGGAGCGCCTGCACGACGGGCGTAATTTTGGAATGGTGACCATACGGACCGTGCGGCAGACGCTCCGGGTTCCGGTGGAGGCTTCCCTGACGGCGGCGGAGCCGAACAGGGGCAGGCGGGCGTTCCGCCGGGAGTTTAGGCAGTTTCTGGAGCTTCGGTTAAAGTATGAGAGCGGGTTGTTTGAGGCCAGGCCGCTTCTTTTGGAAATGCAAAAGGAGCTGGATCTGATGAAGATGGCGGGTTCCCACCCGTTTATGCCCCTCTGGCAGGCGGAGCTGTATGTGCTGACGAAGCGCCCGGATCAGGCGTGCCTGATTCTTGATGAGATCCGGGATGCGGTTCTCTTAAAGCGCGGGGAGGAGCGGGTGGTCTACTGCTACTACCAGTACCTGCAGCTTCTGATCCGGGAGGATGAGGAGCAGAGGGATTCTCTTCTGCGCCTTTTGGAGAAATACTGCACGGGCGGGCGGCTGCGCGGGGAGGAGGAGTTTCTGTACCTGATGCTTTTAAAGGTCAGCCGGACGCTGGCCGACAATCCTTCCGTGGTTCTTCTGAGCATGGAACAGATGTATCAGAACGGATGCCGCAGCCCGTTTGTCTATCTGGAATGCTTAAAGGTTTTGGATAAGGAGCCGGAGCTGCTTAAAAGCGCGGGACGCCTGGAGCTTCACGCCCTTTATTTTGGGGCCAGGAGGGGCTTTGTGAGCCAGGAGCTTGCCAGGGCGGCGGCCGGCGCGGGGCGGCTTCAGAATCCGAAGCGGCTGTATTTAAAACTGCTGCCCGCGCTTTATGAGGCTTATCCGAAGAAACGGATCCTGACGGCGGTGGTTTTGGCCTTTATCCAGGAGAATTTAACGGGGCCTCGCTATTTTCCGTGGTATGAGAAGGCGGTGGAGGCGCAGATTAGCCTTCCGGGGCTCTTTGAAGCTTTTCTGCGCTCGCTTCCGGACGATTACGGGAGGCTCCTGCCGCGCGAGGCGCTTCTTTATTTTTCCTATGTGACGGAGATGGACGACTACAGCCGCTCGGCTCTGTACCGGAATATCCTTTTATATGCAAAGCGCGATTCGGATATCTTCCGGCTGTATGAGCGCGCGATGGAACAGTTCGCCATGGCGCAGCTCTTTGCGGGGCGCATCGACAGTCGTCTGGCGGTGATTTATAAGGAAATGATCTATGCGGAGCTGATTGATTTTCAGCTTGCTAAGACCATGCCCGCGATCCTTGCCTCGCACCGGATCGACTGCCACAATGACGCCATGTGTTTTGTGATAGTGCGCTGTGAGGAGATGATGGAGGAGGCGCGCTACGCCCTGGAGGACGGCGCGGCTTATGCGCCGCTGTATTCGGGACGGGAGACGCTGCAGTTTGAGGACGCGCACGGAAACCGCTATGTGGATCTTCCGTGTGAGAAGACGGCTGCTATGCAGGACACGGACGAGCTGATGAAATGCTGCTTTGAGACGGATCCGGATCACCCGATGCTGTTTGTGGGCGCATGCCGCAGGGCGGTGGAAAAAGGGAAACTGACCGCGGATGATGTGGCGCTTTTGGAGCAGGCCGGGCAGAAGGTTTTTTTGCACCCGCTGTTTAAAAGCCGCATAACCTCCGCTATTGTGCGCTACTACAAGACGCAGGCGGACGGGAATCCGGACGGCCGGGATGGAAGCGTCTCATACCTCTTGTGCCTGGATAAGGATAAGCTGGGCCGCGAGGACCGGAACGGGGTCTGCGAGACGCTGATCCGCAAGAATTATTTTAACGAAGCCTATGATATGATCTGCCGCTACGGCCATGAGGGGATCTCGTCAAAGCTGCTTTTAAAGCTGTGCGCCAATATCGTGTTAAAGCGCCTGTTTGACGAGGACGACCGGCTTTTGTTTTTGGCCTGGCATGTGTTTACAAAGGAGCGCGGGGACAGCGTGATCCTGGACTATTTATGCGAGCACTTTAACGGGACTGTGGAGCAGATGTATCCCGTGCTGATCCAGGGGATTAAGGAGCGCGTGGAGACGTATGATCTGGAGGAGCGCCTGGTGGCGCAGATGCTGTTTACAGGCAGGACGGAGCGGATGGATCATGTGTTTGAGCTCTATGCATCGAGGAAGAAGACGAGCGAAAATGTGGTCAGGGCCTATTTTACGGTCAAAAGCGCGGAGTATTTTCTGGAGGGCCGTTCGACGCAGGACACGGTGTTCGCATATCTGGAGGGAGCGGTCCATAACAGCGCGGAGAAGGACAGGGTGCCGGACATCTATCTTCTGGCCCTGACGAAATATTACGCGACGCTTCCGGCGCTTTCGGACGAGCAGAAGGAATTGTGCCAGTCCGTGGTGGATGTGCTTCTGGAGGCGGGGATGGTATTCGCCTATTTTAAGGATCTGGCCCGGTTTATCATGATTCCGGGGAATATACTGGATAAAGAGATCATTGAATACCACGGGAACCGTGACATCAGGCCGTATCTGCGCCTCCGCATCCTGCCCGAGGAGGAGGAGTTCCATTATGAGGAGCTGAGGCCGGTTTATAAGGGGATTTATGTCCGGGAAAAGGTGCTCTTTGAAGGGGAAATCATGGAATTTCAGATCGAGGAGGAGCAGGACGGCGGGCGGAAGACCGTCGCAGAGGGCAGCATTACGTGCCGGGAGGCGGGGACGCGCGCGCCGGGAAACCGTTTTGCCTGCCTGAATGAGATCGGCCTGTCCCTGGATGTGAAGAATGAAAACGCCCTGCGTGAAAAGATGGAAGAGTATGTGAAAAAGGACGCCGCGGTCGCCGTGTTATTTGATATCGAATAAAAGTTCGATTTTACGGCCGGGATGCCCAGGCGCGGATCGCCCGGTACTGTTCACAGGTTGAAAGGAAATATGCTTAGAAATGGACGGACTTGTAATCGGCATTGATTTATGTAATTCATATACCCATATCGCCTGTCAGGAGCCGGAGCGGACATGGGTTATCCCGACAGTGGTGTGTAAAAATAAGAATCAGGATGAATGGTATGTGGACGAGGAGGCGTACGCGCACACGCTGATCGGGGATGGCGTGATCGAGGATAAGCTTCTGACCCAGGTCTTGAAGGACGGGACGGCGACCATCAGCGGGATCCGCTATGAGGGCCTGTATCTGCTGAAAATGTTTCTCGAAAAGGCGCTGGAGCTGCCGAGGAAAGCGGCCGGCGTCGATCCGATCGCAGGGCTGGTGATTGCGGTCAGCACGCTGGACGTGAAACTGATGGACAGCCTGTTATACTGCGCGGATTACTTAGAGATCCCGCGCGAGAGGGTGCATATCATCAGCCATACGGAGAGTTTTATCTACTATGTGATGAGCCAGAAGCGGGAGATCTGGAGCAATCAGGTGGGGATGTTTGATCTGGCGGACGAGAGCCTGCGCTACTATGAGATGAAGGTGCAGCGCGGGATCCGCCAGATGCAGGTCACGGCGGAGCGGCAGGATCTGGAGGAGACCTTCCACCTGGATGTGCTGGAAAATATGGCGGGCGCCAAGATTGCGGATAAGATTCTCTCATCGTGCGCGGAGCGGATCCTGCAAAAGCGCCTGTTTTCCGCGGTCCTTCTGACCGGAAAGGGCTTTGAGAGCACGGACTGGGCGCCGGAATTTATGAAGCAGATCTGCAGCCGCAGGCGGGTTTATGTGGAGACGAGCCTCTTTGCCAGGGGGGCGCTCATGAAGGCGCTCGACTACCAGCAGGAGAAGACAGCCTATCCGTTTACCTGCATCTGCGAGGGGCGGCTGAAGGCGACGGTTTCATTAAAGATATTGAACCGGGATAAGGAGGGCCAGCTTGTGCTGGCCGCGGCGGGGGACAACTGGTACGAGGCCAAGAGCACCGTGGAATTTGTAGTCGCCGGAGCGCCGGAGCTGGAGTTCACTATCGCGCCCCTGGATCCGAAGAAGAAGCGTCTGGTGAGGATTCCGCTTAAAGACTTCCCGAAGCGGCCGGACCGGACGACGAGAATCCAGCTCACGCTGGGCTTTTCCGATGAAAATACCATGGTGGCGCTCATCCGTGACAAGGGCTTTGGAGAAATGTTTCCCGCAACGGAGCGCCTCATAAAGCAAGAGGTTATATTATGAGTCTGATACTTTGCAGGTATGAGCCGGTGAAACACCCGTATTTCATTGAGCGCCTGGGGATCCATATCATGTCCTCCCAGGAGCTGTGCTATATTCTTTATAACCACCCGCTTCTGGCCATGGACGGCTTTATCGATCAGGCCCTGATCCAGTTTATTGAGGAAGAGCTGGATATGCCGTTTCTGTCCGGAAAGCTCTCGGCCTGGAAAAAGGGCGGGGAGGATCCGGATGAGATGATCTTTATCATTCTCCAGGAGTGCTATTATTATACCTCCAGGGAGGTGATGAAGCTGCGCCAGAAGATAGGGTCATACCGGAAAATGAATGAGGCGGAGTTTGCAAAGGAGACGGCGGATTATTACTTCCGCCTGAAGCAGTACGGCGCGGCGATTGAGTGCTATGAAAAGATTCTGGATAGCTGGCGGATCAAATCCTTAAGCGATGAGTTTACGGCTAAAATCTGGCATAATATCGGCGCGTCGTATGCCGGGATCTTCTGGTTCGGGAAGGCGCTCGCGGCCTATGACATGGCGTATAATTTTGAGAAAAAGCCGGAAACCCTGAAAAAGATTTACCAGCTCACGCTGTTAAATCCGCAGTTAAAGCTTAAGGAGCGGTATCAGGCGGCGATCACGGAGCGGCAGAAGCGGCAGTGGGAGCAGGAGCTTCAGCGCGTCATGGAGGATGCGGGGAAGGGGGAGGCAGTCAGGGAGATCCGGGAGCTCTTTAATAAGGATCCGCTGAAGCGGACGGCGGGGGCGGAGAAGCTGGTTACGGAGTGGAAGAGGGCGTATCGGAAGATGCTGTAACAGTCCAGGCTATATTCCATTTGTCCAGGCTGGACTGTTGCAGCATCTACCTGGAGCTTAAGACGCCGATATTCTTGATTAACACGGAAATGGTGCCGTCGAGATTGGTGATAAATTCCACATGCTCCGGATTGCGGTATTCTTCCATGGGGATCGTGATTTCAATCCCGGTGTCCGTGGTGAGGCGCTGCTTTTGGAATTTTTTGATGGTCTGCTCATTTTGCGGCTGTACGGTCTCGTAGGCCATGTCGTACTTGTCGAGCTTCTCATCCAGCTCGGACAGCATCTCGGGGCTGTCCTTAAAGACCTTTTCCCGCAGGGCGGGAACCTTTAATTTCCCTTCCTCCTCAAGCTCCCTGCAGATGATATTCTTGATCTCCATCTTTTTTTCCGCGTCCTCCTCGCCGTAATACTTTCTGGCGACCTGATCCACGGCTTTTGTGACGATATCCAGCTTTGATTTCTGGGAGAGAGGGGCGTGGCATTCTAAAAACAGTTCGGAAAAGTAGAACCGTTTTTCGCCGTTTACCTCATATTTTTTCTCGGTGAGGACAAGGCTGCCGTCAGAGAGGTTTATGACAAAAGCTTCGGAAAGGCGCTGGCCCTGGCCGGGCAGCAGGGCCTTCTGGAGGATAATTTCATTAAGATTCGTTCCGTCCGATTCCCTGGTTGCGTGGGTGTAGGACGTCTTATAGTCCATTTTCAGAAAAGCAAGGTAATCATTTCCCTGCGAGCTAAACACCACGACAGCCAGATCGCCGGCCGGGATGTCGATGTGTTCATTCATAATCTCATAGAGGCGTTCGGCCAGCCGCTTGCTGGTTTCGATGAAATTGTCGGGGCTGCACTGCATCAGGAGATTCCGTACTTCTGATGCGTCGGAAAAACGGCAGGTTTTTATGTCGTCGCTTTCGGTGATCTTTTCGATATGCGATTTGAGCAGATCGGAAAAATCGGTTCCGGTGTCGATCAGGTGATCCGACAGTACCGGGACGCCGACGGATGAGTCGAGGATATGTACAATGGCTGCTTTTAGAATCATGTCGTCGCTTTTCATCTTGGGTTCTCCTTGGGAAGAATTATGTAACGGATTAACGGGTAATTTCTCAGGTTAAGGGGGGCGCGGGGAGGGCCGCCAGAGCCGGCTTCTATATCTAACGGAACCCCGCTTCCGCTCGGAGAAAAGCGAGGTTTCGTCGGATATACCGCCCGCTTCCGGCGGACTGATCACGATTATCCATACCGGCCTGATCACGTAATACATTTTTGCAGCGGAATCTCACTAACAGCCGCGATCAATTTCTCCCAGCGTCCACCTCAATGGCCATAATCTCCCTGACCTGCCCGCCCTGTGTGAAGGATATATGCACCGTATCGCCGGGCCTGATGAACGGAAGCTGTTCTGACACGGAGATAAATGCGGTGTAGATATCGGTTTCTCCCTCCAGGGTAAAGTAATAGCAGGTATTTCCTGAGATAACAGCGGAAGCGGCGGCTTCTATCCGGCCGGAAATTTCCGTGGTGTCTTTTGGGGCGGCAGGGGCGGCGTCCTCTAAGTTGAGGGCGGTCCGGTATCCGCGCTTTGCCTCGTCGATGGTCTGCCCGGTTCCCACGATCTGGTACTGCTCGACATCGACAAAGGCGTACATTTTTACAAGCCCGGCCGCGTCTTTTAAGGAAATGAAGTAGGCGGGCCGATCGGAGATGTTGAGGAGCAGCGGGAAGGTGGCGCTGTAATTTAAGTGCTGTACCTGCCCTCTGGCAGACTCCATGGCGGCCAGCTCGGTCGCGCCGGGGACGGTGTAGAACCGCGTCTCCTTGGTGCGAAGGTTGACGAGCACAAAGCCGATGTTGGACTCGTCTGACGTGACG
Organism: Clostridiaceae bacterium; assembly: GCA_910575795.1. Classification (GTDB taxonomy): domain Bacteria; phylum Bacillota; class Clostridia; order Lachnospirales; family Lachnospiraceae; genus Otoolea; species Otoolea muris. Next base: position 28,020 of record CAJTGE010000022.1, read on the forward strand.
GAGCTCATGCCGGTGTAGAGGTATACGTCGTCGTCAATGGCCAGGTAATTATAGCCGTAGGTGGTGCGGCGGACGCCGCGCTGGCCGAACAGGGAATTGAAGTACCCGTTCTGGAAGCGGCCGTTGTCGTCGAGCTGCTCAATGATGAGGTTTGAATCATAGAGCTGGTCGATCCACTGAGGTACCTCGTCCTTTGCATACCAGCGGGACTCTCCGGTCACGGCGTTGACCAAGACCGCGCCGTCGATATCCTTGCCGTCCCACCAGCCGATGCGGTAGGCGATCGTGGGGGCGACCCAGTAGGGCGTGCCCTCGTCGTCGGTCTCAAACGAAACCGTCTCGAAGAGCTTTGAGGGATAGCGGAAGCGGATGTAGCGGTAAATATTGCGGAAGAAATATTCGCTGGTAGAATATTTCATTCCAGAGTCAAGCCAGACAAGATTCGTGTCCTGGTTGACCATGTTGACAGCGATATAGGCCGGAAGACCTTTTCGCTGGTTGTACAGCCATTTGATCGGATCCGCATAGGAGAGCGGCGTGACACGGTAGGGCGCTCCCTGGTAGTTGATCTGGGTGTAGTTGTTTAAAATTTCAAACTGGGAAACGAGATCCGTCATCTCACCCAGCTTTTTGTTTCCCAGACGGGAGGCGGTGTCCTTGTCAACCACCGGGATCTGGGACATGCTAAGCTCCGCCACATCCGATGAAAAATCGCCTTCAGTAACGTGTATCAGATCCCGGTAGCGGGCGGCGTTAAAGAGTTTAAGACCGAGCGCGGAGGCAAGCGCCATGAGAAGGATGAGCGCGGCGATGGCGGCAAAGCCGTATTTTAAGGGCCCCACCAGGCGGACAGCGGGCCTTTCGCTCTCATTTCGGCGGAAGATCACCCGTCCCGTCACCGGATCGCGCGCCGCCCCAAAGCCCCGCCCGTCGCGCAGGGACTGGATGAAGTCCTTCACAGCAGTCAGAAAGTTGACGGCCAGAAAGATAAGGATGCAGGCAATGAGATAGAGGATAAAATTCCGGTCCCTCAGATTCACAGCCGGCAGCATGGAGTAAAACAGCAGGAACATAAACAGGGCCGAGATGAGGATACGGCCTGCGATTGAGGAGAATCGTTTCATGGTTGGCGCCTCCTTTTACATGTAAATGGGAACGGTTTGATAAATAAGCATCCGTTCGGCAGTCGGTAATGTTACCTGAAAATGGTTCAGCGTCCGGCGAGCCGGGCGTAAGGATATTGTAACAGGTATGGGAAGAAAATCAAGGTGAATCATGTAACTTGCAGTCATTAACTTTAAAATGTACTCTTGGAGTCTCGCTGCGCCTGATTTTGTGAGATGATTTTTGTCAGATGCGCACAAATTTATGAGGCGAACGTTGATTGAGTTTGGGTGCATCTGGCGGAAAATCGGCCGCAAAGGCAGGCGCAGCGAGATTCCGAGAGTACATGAAACGCATGGGGAGAGATTCCGGTTAGTTTTTGTAATAGTCCAGTAGGCATCTTCTTGCCCGTCTACGCCGTGAATAGTAGCCATTTATAGGCTGAAAGTATAAATAATAGATTGACAAATCCATACCAGCAAGATATTATAAAAAAGATAGTTGTTTTATAGTGAATTATCAAACAAATCAGGGAGGTGAGAGCCATGTAAAACGAGGTATAAACCAGAGTATGAATCTGCTTAAAAAGGAAGGAGGATATGCCTGAAAATGGGAACATGAGGATACGAACCGAATTACAGGGAAGAAAAACAAAAGAATATGCAATGACAATATGCTTGGACTTAGATTTAAGAAAGCATTTATGGTTCTGAACGACAGAGGGACCATGGTTTGAATGTAAAGGAGTAACGCGGTTATGACTATTCAAATGGTGAACGGATTTCCCGTTTATGCGGTTACAAGAAAGGAGGTGGAGTACCATCCATCCTTTTTTCAGCAGCAGGCGGAGAAATGGGTGGAAGGCTCAAAGAGAGAGAAGCTTTCCGACGAGGAATTGGAGAATTTGAAAAAGAAGTATCATTCTGGAAACATGTCCCGAAATGATTCCATCGCGCTGTTAGGCGAACTGGTGGAAGCCGGCATTCTTTCCAGGGGAAGAGCCAGGGCGATCTATTTAGGCGTTATACCATTGGATGAAAGCAAGATCAACCCTGCTAAACCGGAAGGCGTTCTAACGAAATGCGATGTTTCTGACAGAAGATACAGCGCCTTTGGAAATATAGGGGGAATGGGAACCATGCTGGCCGTCGGGGGCTTTGACTCCTACAAAATTTTTTATGAGTATTCAAAAGCAGCTACGGATGTGGATGTGGAGAAATCGGAGCATTTTCAGGATTACAGGAAGTTTCTTGATATACTGGAGCAATTAAAGGCATAAATGATACGGAAAGGAAGAGGAAAAGGATGAGTATTTCAGGTTTGCAGGGCGCAGGTTATCATGCGGCAGGATTCCCGGCCGGTTCTCATTCCAGGACGGATATCCGGAGCGCTTTCCGGATGAGCCTGGCAGACGGACGGTCATCGGCTGCTTCAGGCGGCAATTATCACGGCACGCTGAAAATGGGCTATTTACATAGTGAGTTCAGCCCTGTTTCGGGGCAGGAGCTTCACATGAAATATGATGAGAGCTCCACGGATGAAGATCCGGTTATGTACGTCGAAGGAAGAGACATGCGGGGAAATACATTTACCAGGAAGATTCATTTAAAAGATGTAGACGCAGAGAACGCCACGCCTGCGGAAATGACCGCGCTGCGCGTCCATTTGGCGCAGCAGGGGGATAAACAGGTAGCTTTAAGCAGCGCAATACCCTTAAAGGCTCTCAGCAGCCATCAGGATGTAAACACAGCGATGGATTTTAAGCAGTATTATGAAGACTGGGCGTCCAGTCTGGAGGGCGCTGGATTTAAGAATAATGCCGATCTGTACATCAATGAGCTGGAGCGGTATCTCTTTTACCACCGCACAGAAAGGGCGTCATGCTTCTGATGCGGCGATGGCAGGCGTAAACCCGCGAAATCAGGCAGAATAAGAGAATAAAGAAGAGGGCGCGGACTCCATTCACGGCAGTCCGCGCCTCTTAATCTCCGGCCGCCTGCGGACAGGACAGCCTCCTATGAATGACAGGAGTGTTCCCCGCAGCCATGGCTGCGGCAGCTATGGCCGTTGCTGTGTTCGTGGTGACTGCAGGTTACATCCGGATTGAAGGCAAGGGAATCGGACAAAAGGGCGTTCACCGCCGCGTCCGCATCTCCGCTTACGCCGCCGTAAAGGCGGATGCCGGCCTCCTTAAGCGCCATCTGCGCGCCGCCGCCGATACCGCCGCAGATGAGCGTGTCAACGCCTTTGCCCAGGAGGAAGCCGGCCAGCGCGCCGTGGCCGTTTCCGTTGGTATCAACGATTTCCGTGTGGGATACGGCTCCGTTTTCCACCTCATAGAGCTTGAACTGTTCCGTGTGCCCGAAGTGCTGGAAGACGGTTCCGTTTTCGTAGGTAACTGCGATTTTCATGATATACTCCTCTCTGAATTTGCTGAAATTCTCCTGAAACGTGTTTTGTGGATTCATGTTCTGCGATCCGGCGCGGGCGCGGAATACTTTGCAGATCCGCCTGCTGGTTCCGTCAGGTTTTCGCTCCGTTTACCGCCTCCTGGCCGGAAAAGCGATGGCGCCGGCAGCCGCCGCAGCGGCAGGCGCGTTCGGTCCGGTCACAGAGGCGGTAGTCGCCGCCTTCAATTTTAAGCGGCCGCGCGCTCACCAGGGCTTCGGCCAGCTTTGACCTGGCTGAAGTATAGATCTGCTGAACCGTGGCGCGCGCTACCTGCATAAATTCTCCGCATTCTTCCTGAGAAAACCCCTCCTTGTCAATGAGGCGGATCGTCTCATACTCATCGACGGTTAAGACTACAGCCGGCCCTGATACGGCGCAGCCGGCCGGGGTGAATTCGGCTGCCTTGGGAAGGCAGCAAACCTTTCTGCATTTTTTGGGCCTTGGCATCCGGATCTCCTTTTGTATATTATTTATGGCATATGCCATTTATAATTTATTGTACCATATATTCAGGGATATGGCAATATGGCGGCCCCTTCACGCTAAAAATTTTGATTACTGCTCCTGCTTGACTCTGCAATAACTATAGACTTTATGATAGAGTCTGTGATAAACTATGCAAAGGAGGCAGATTCGGATGGAGGAAAACAGGCTTACAGAAGGAAACATCGCATCAGCGCTGTTTCGCTTTGCCGTCCCCTTTCTGATTGCAAATGCGCTGCAGTCCCTGTACGGCGCGGCGGATTTGTTTGTGGTGGGGAGATATTGTGCGGCAGAGAGCGTGGCGGCGGTATCCACGGGGACGCAGGTGACGCAGATTATTACGAGCCTGGCCACAGGGCTGACGCTGGGCGGGACGATTCTGGTGGGGCAGTATATGGGAAGCCGGGATTATGATCGGGTGAAAGAGATGATTGGGACGACGTTCACTGTGTTTGCGGCGGCGGCCCTTGTGCTGACCGCGCTTTTGCTGGCGTTTAAGGAGCCGGTTCTTACGATGCTGGACACGCCGGCAGAATCGTTTGCGCTTACGGATACGTATGTGACAATCTGCGGGCTGGGCACGATTTTTATCTGCGGTTATAATGCGATCAGCGCGGTTTTGCGGGGGTACGGGGATTCGGCGCGGCCGATGGCGTTTGTGGGGCTGGCCTGCGCGCTCAATATTGCGCTTGACATTGTGTTTGTGAAATATCTGGCCATGGGGGTGGCGGGAACGGCCCTGGCTACGGTTCTCTCGCAGGCGTTCAGCATGGCGGCCTCGGTCGTGTATTTAAAGAGGGCGCGCTTTATTTTTGACTTTAAGCTTAAGAGTTTTCGCCCTGTGGGGGCTTTGGCTAAGGAGCTTGCCAGGGTGGGGATCCCGATTTCGTTTCAGGAGATGCTGATCCGGATTTCGTTTTTGTACCTGACCGCGGTGATGAACCGGTGCGGCGTTTATGCGGCGGCGGTGGTGGGGATTGGCAGTAAATATGACGTGTTTGCCATGCTGACGGCGACCTCCATGGCGAATGCGCTGGCTGCGTTTACCGCGCAGAATATGGGGGCCGGGAAGAGAGAGCGGGCGCGGGCGTCCCTGTGGTACGGGCTTGGCTTTGCGCTGTCGGTATCCCTCCTGTTCTGGGGCTTTGCCCAGTGGCATCCGGATCGGATGATCCGCGTTTTTTCGGATGATCCGCATGTGATTGCGGCCGGGGTTCCGTTTTTCCGCTCCTGCAGCTATGATTATGTGCTGGTTACGATTGTGTTTTGTTTAAACGGCTATCTGAACGGGCGTCAGAAGACGGTTTGGACCATGATGAGCTCCGCGGCTGGCGCGCTGGCGCTCCGGATTCCCCTGGTTTACTTATTTGGGCGGTATTTTGCGGATGATCTGGGGATGCTCGGAAGCATCGCGCCTGCTGTGTCGGGGATTATGGCCTGCTATACGCTGTTTTATGTGTGGCATGAGGGGAGAGGGCATGAGGAGAGACGGGCTGTTTCCAATCGGTGAGGTGTCGAGGCTGTTCCATATCAGCGTCGGATCCCTGCGCTATTATGACAGGGAAGGGCTGGTGAGGCCGGAATATACGGATCCGTGTACAGGATACCGCTATTACGGCGCGAGGCAGTTTGAGCGCCTGAATACGATCCGCTATCTGCGGGCGCTCGACATGCCTCTTGATGAGATCGCGGCGTTTCTGGACAACCGGAACTTAAACGGCATACGGGAATCCCTCTGCAGGCAGCGGGAGGAGGTACAGCGAAGGCAGCGCGAGCTTTCGCGGATTGAGCGCAAGATCGGGAGGCGTCTGGAACAGCTTTGGGATGCCGTGCATTCGGAGCTGGAGGTGATCCGGCTGGAGGAACATCCGCCGGCGCGGCTTGCGTATCTGGAAAGGGAGCTGCCGGCGCAGGATGTGGGGGCGCTGGAGTATTCGATCCGGCTTTTGGAGGAGGAAGAGGACAGCACGGCTGTTTTCCTGGGAAAGGTGGGCGTCGGCCTTTCGGCCGATAGGCTTGAGAAAAGGCAGTTTACGCCCTACAATGTGGTGTTTGTCATCCTGGACGAGGAGGATTCGTTTAAGGGGCCTGTGATGGAAATTCCACGGGAGCTGTGCATAAAGGTGCGGTTTAAGGGCGTCCATGAGCAGGCGAGCGGTTATTATGAACGGCTTTTGGATTATGCAAAGGATCATCGTTTCCGGGTCAGCGGTTTTTCTAAGGAAATTACGATGATCGATTATGGGCTTACGAATAATCCGGAGGAATTTGTGACGGAGATTGCGATTCCTGTTTTGCTGGAAAACGGCGCGTAGGGATTTCAGGACTTAACGGTTGTATGGCGGCTGTGCGCGGCGCTCTGCGGCAGCGGTTCAGGTACTCTTAGCTGCTGCGCTCTGTTCAGTTGTTCCGTATGGGAAAGGAAGGAGAAGGGGATGGAAGAGAGAATTATCCGGCCTGAGCCGGCGGATTACCGTGAATGGCCCGAAGAGGAGCTCTGGGAGCGGTTTGCCGAACTGGCTGTGCGGATTGTGCCTGCGGATAAGGGGGCTTTTGAGCGGTGCGGGCGGCGCTGGAGCCATGTGGCAAAGCCTCTGGGAAGCCTTGGCGTGCTGGAAGAGGATGTGCAGAAGCTGGCGGCCATTTCCGGGACGGAGAATGTGCGGATTGGGAAAAAGGCGCTGGTCGTGTTCTGCGCGGACAACGGCGTGGTCGAGGAGGGCGTGACGCAGACGGGGCAGGAGGTCACGGCTGTGGTGACAGCGAATCTTACCAGAGGGGAGAGCTGCTCATGCCTGATGGCAGGCGTGGCGGGCGCGGATGTATTTCCTGTGGATATCGGCGTGGCCTGCGGTCTGGGGCCTCTGGGGAGCCGTTTTCCCCTGATTGACAGAAAGATACGAAAGGGATGCGCAAATTTCACCAAGGAACCTGCCATGACGAGACGCGAGGCGCTGGCCGCGGTTCTGACGGGTATGGATATGGCGCGCGCGCTGAAGGAAGAGGGGTATGATATCCTGGCCGCCGGGGAGATGGGGATTGGGAATACGACTGCCAGCAGCGCGGTGACAGCGGCGCTTTTATCCGCGGATCCGGCTGAGACGACGGGACGGGGGGCAGGTCTTAGCAGCGAGGGGCTTAGCAGGAAGATCGACGCGGTCAGGAGAGGCCTTTTGCTGCACCGCCCGGATCCTTGCGACGGCATGGGGATCCTGCGGGCTGTGGGCGGCCTTGATCTGGCGGGGCTTTGCGGCCTTTGCCTGGGAGGCGCGGCATACCGTATCCCGGTGGTGCTGGACGGCTTTATTTCAGCCGCGGCGGCCGCGGCGGCCACGGCGCTGGAAAGCCATGTCCCGGAGTATTTGCTCGCATCCCATGTGTCGGCGGAGCCGGCGGGGGAGCGGCTGCTGTCCTTCCTTGGGCTTAAGCCGGCGATCCGGGCCGGGCTCTGCCTGGGAGAGGGAACCGGGGCGCTGGCCCTGTTTCCCTTGCTCGATATGGCGCTTGAGGTTTACAACCGGATGCGCACGTTTGAGGAGATTCAGATTGAGGAGTACCGGCCGTTATAGAGGCAGGGAGCGGATTTGAAACGGAAGGGGACGGCGGCATGCAGTATCTGATCACAGGCGGGAGCGGGAGCGGAAAATCAGAGTATGCGGAAGGGCTTTCACTGTCTCTGGCCGGAAAAAAACGGATTTATCTGGCCACGATGCGGATCTGGGACGGGGAGGGCAGGGCGCGCGTACAGCGCCACAGGAGGATGCGATCCGGCAAGGGCTTTTATACAGCGGAGCGCTACACGGATCTGGCGTCTTTTTCTCTCTCCGCCCTTCCGATCGCGGAACAATGGGGGAGCGCGGACGGGAATACGGATGCGGATGTGATCCTGCTGGAATGTATGTCTAACCTGACCGCAAATGAGTTTTATGACAGGGAGGAAGGCGCGGGGGAGCGTATTTTAAGCGGGATTCAGCATTTAAGGGCGCAGTGCCGGGATCTGATTATTGTGACAAATGAGGTTTTTTCAGACGGAACAGAGTATGACGGGGAGACGGAACGGTATGCCGCGCTTTTAGGGGAGCTGAACCGGATGCTTGGCCGGGAGTCGGATGTGGTCGTTGAAGTGGTTTTTGGGATTCCTGTGTTTGTGAAGCGGTAATGCCATGGCTTGGGCAGCCTTCCCGCGCCCGCTCCCCTGGTCTTGCCATAAGGCGTACTCCCAAATCTCACAAAATCAGGCACAGCGAGATTCCGGGAGTGCATCAAGTTAAATAGGAGGAAACACACCCATGGATCTTTTAGGCAGCCTTGCAATCGCATTTTCCATGTATTCCCGGATCCCGATGCCCCAGGTGGAGTGGACCGGGAGGCGGATGCGCTATGCGATGTGTTTTTTCCCCCTGATTGGACTTGTGATCGGGGGGCTTTATGTGTTTTTTGTAACCATTCTCCGGCATCTTGGCGCAGGGAACGGCTGTATTGGTTTTTTGGGGGCATGGTTGCCGCTTGCGGTGACAGGCGGAATCCATATGGACGGCTTCCTTGACACAACGGACGCCCTGCGCTCCTGTGGGGATCGCGCAAAAAAGCTTGCGATTTTAAAGGATCCTCACACAGGCGCGTTTGCGATCATTGGGATGGGGAGCTATCTCCTTGTGTATGCGGCGGCCTGCCAGGAGATGTCCGGGTGCGCCGCGCGGCTGTTTGGGGCGTGCTTTGTGCTGGAACGCGCGCTGAGCGGGTGGTCGGTGGCGTGTTTCCCCAAGGCAAGAAAGGACGGGCTGGCGGCGGAATTTTCCCGTGCGTCGGAGAAGCGGACCGTGTGCGTATGTATGGCGCTTTACGCGGCTCTTTCGTGCGGGTGGCTTTTGTGGTTTGGCGCATGGGAAGGGCTTGGCTGCATTGGCGCGGCTCTTTTGACGTTTTTGTCGTATTACCGGACGGCGGTACGGGAGTTTGGCGGGATGACAGGCGATCTGGCGGGCTGGTTTCTGCAGCGCTGTGAGCGGAATACAGCGGTTTTTCTGGCGTTTTGCAGCCTTGCCGGGCTGGAAGGGGGATGGAGATGAAGCTGGTGGTCGGAGGAAGGGCGCAGGGCAAGACGGAGTTTGCGCGCGCGCTGGCAGCGGAGGCGTTCCGGGAAGACGGCGCGGGGGAAACAATGCGAACGGGCGGGGCCTGTGCGGCTGGTCGTGTAAAAGAGGAGGCCGCGGGCCGGGGAAGAGGCGGGGTGTGTGCAAAAGAGGAAGCCGCATACCAGGGCGGGACCGAGGCGGACGGCCGTGTGGATGATGTGGAGACGGCCATGCGGGCGGCGGTGATTTTGCATGTGGAAGCCTATGTCCGGCGTCTGATGGAGCGGGGGGAGGATCCGTTTGCCTTTGCGGAGCGCCTTTTGCGGGAGAATCCTGAGGCGGTGGCCGCCGCGGATGAGATTGGGTGCGGCATCGTTCCGGCGGACGCGTTTTTAAGGAAATACAGGGAGACGGCCGGGCGGGTGTGCCAGAGGCTGGCAGCCGGATCAGATGAGGTTTACCGGGTGATATGCGGCATTGGGAAACGGATGAAATGAGGGATGGGCGTATGATGGATTATCTTACTGCGATTCTGGCCGGGGTTTTCCTGGATCGCGCGTTTGGCGATCCCCATGGCCTGCCGCATCCGGTCCGGGCGGTGGGATGGCTCATAGAGCGGTCGGAGCGGATCATCCGGCGCGTCCTTCCGGACACGAAGGGCGGGCAGCTCTGGGGCGGAGCGCTTCAGACTCTCGTTGTGTGCATGACGGTTTGGGCCGGCGCGGCGGGGCTCTGCGCGTTTGCGGGCCGCGCCGGGAGATGGGCGCTCTGGGGGGCGCGCGCGCTTCTAAGTTATTATCTTCTGGCCGCCCGTTCGCTGCGGGATGAGAGCGGGCTGGTCGGCGAATATTTGAAAAAGGGCGACACGGAGGGCGCGCGGCGCGCGGTTTCCATGATTGTGGGGCGCGATACGAAACGGCTGAGCGGGGAAGAGATCGCCAGGGCGGCGGTGGAGACTGTGGCGGAAAATACGTCGGACGGCGTGATCGCCCCGCTGTTTTACCTGTTCCTTGGCGGGCCGGCGCTCGGGTGGCTTTACAAGGCGGTGAACACCATGGATTCGATGGTGGGCTACCGCAATGAGCGGTATCTGTATTTTGGCCGCGCGGCGGCCAGGCTGGATGACGCGGCAAATTTTCTTCCCTCCAGGCTGTCGGCGCTTTTTATGGCGCTTGCGGCCCTTTTTCTGGGATTTGACGCCAAGGGGGCCCTGCGGATCTGGAGGCGCGACGGGAGAAAGCATGAGAGCCCGAATTCGGCGCAGACGGAAGCCGCCTGCGCCGGGGCGCTGGGCGTGCGGCTCGGCGGGGATGCCTGGTATTTTGGGATCCTTCATAAAAAGCCGTGGATCGGGGATGCGCTCCGGCCTCTGGAATACGAGGATATCGCGCGCGCGGGCCGGCTGATGTACGGGACCGAGGCCGCGGCGCTGGCGGCGGGGATGGGCGTATTTGTGTGTGCGGCGGTGTTGGCGGCGTTTGCGTGAGCGATCAGAGGGAGGTTTGCGGATTGGAATATCGTCATGGAGGGGATATTTACGGGGCGGATGAGATTTGGCTTGATTTTTCGGTGAATACGAATCCGTTTGGCATGCCGGAGAGGATCCGGCAGGCGGTGATTGCGTCCAGCGAAAGCTGGGAGCGCTATCCGGACTGCCTGTGCAGGAAGCTTAAAAAGGGGCTGGCGGATTACTACGGCGCGGAAGGCGGCCGGTGGGAGGCTGGGGATTTTATCTGCGGGAACGGGGCGTCGGATCTGTTTTATACCATGGCGCTGGCCCTTCGGCCCCGCCGGGCGCTCCTCGCCGCCCCGTCGTTTGGGGAATATGAGAGGGCGCTTCGCCTTTCCGGGTGCGGGATCGAGTGGTATGCGCTTAACGAGGCGCAGGGGTTTTCGCCGGAAGCGGAGACAGACGCCTTTTTTTCGTTTGTGGAGCGTGCGGACGGGCTTTCGCTTGTGCTGCTTGGGAACCCGAATAATCCGAACGGGCTGGCGGTTTCCGCGGCCTGGGTTTCGCGGCTGGCGGATGTCTGCCGGGAGAAGGGAGCGGTTTTGGCAGTGGACGAGTGCTTTAACTGGTTTGTGCCGGAGCGGGAACGGTATTCGGTGACAGCCCTTATGGGGCGGGAGGAGGAGCGCTTTGCCCATGTGCTGGTGTTTCAGGCGTTTACAAAGATTTATGCGATGCCGGGCCTGCGGGCCGGGTATGCGGTCTGCAAAGACCATGCGGTTTTGAGGAAAATGGAGGAGAGCCGGCAGCCCTGGAGTCTTTCCGCCCCGGCGGAGGCGGCGGCGCTGGCGGCGCTTAAGGAGGATGCGTATGCGAGATGGACGGCCAGGGAGACGGCGTCCCTGAGGAAGGAGCTGGCGGCCGGGCTTTCTGGCCTGGGCTTTCGGGTGTACCCTTCCGCGGCCAATTATCTTCTGTTCCGGAGACGGGACGGGACAGATTACGCCGCTTATCTGAGAGAGCGGGGAATCCTGATCCGGTCCTGCGCGAATTATCCAGGGCTTTCAGAGGGGTATTACCGGGTTTCGGTGAGGAAGCAGGAGGAAAATGCGGCGCTGCTTGCCTGTCTTAAGGAGGCGGCCGGGAGATAACGGTTTGGGTCATCTGAACGGTTGTTCCGTAGCGCGCACAATTACATGATATGAGGAGATGAAACAAACCATGGCAAAGGCGATTATGGTGCAGGGAACGATGTCCAGCGCGGGGAAAAGCTTTCTGGCGGCGGGGCTGTGCCGGATTTTTATGCAGGACGGGTATAAGACCGCTCCGTTTAAGTCCCAGAATATGGCGCTGAATTCCTATATTACGAAGGAAGGGCTGGAGATGGGGCGGGCGCAGGCCGTCCAGGCGGAGGCGGCGGGGATTCTGCCCGCGGCGGATATGAATCCGATCCTGCTCAAGCCGTGCAGCGATACGGGTTCGCAGGTGATTGTCCGCGGGATTCCCCGGGGCGTTATGGCGGCGCGGGAATATTTCCTCCGGAAAAAGGAGCTGATCCCGGTCATTCTGGAGTCGTACCGCCGTCTTGACGCGGCGTATGATGTGATTGTCATTGAAGGGGCCGGCAGCCCGGCGGAGATTAATTTAAAGCAGGATGATATTGTGAATATGGGGCTGGCCAGGCTTTTGGGGGCTCCGGTGATCCTGGCCGGGGATATTGACCGCGGCGGGGTGTTTGCCCAGCTATACGGGACGACGGCGCTTCTTTCTGAGGAGGAGAGGGCCATGGTGAAGGGGCTTGTGATCAATAAGTTCCGCGGCGATCCGGCGATTCTGGCGCCGGGCGTTGCGATGCTTGAGGAGCTGACGGGGATTCCCGTCATGGGCGTAGTTCCCTACATGGACGTGGATCTGGAGGATGAGGACAGCTTAAGCGGCCGTCTGTCGGGCGGCGGTGAGAGGGATGCTGCGGCCGCGGTGGATATCGCGGTGATCCGTTTTCCAAGGATTTCTAATTTTACGGATTTTCATGTGTTTTCGACGATTCAGGGGGTCTGCGTGCGGTATGTGGAGCGCGCGGCGGATTTGAAGAGCCCGGATCTGATCCTTCTGCCCGGGACAAAAAATACCGTGGAGGATCTGCTGTGGATGCGGGAGAACGGGCTGGAGGCGGCGGTCTTAAAGGAAGCCTCAAGGGAAACGCCGATCTGGGGGATTTGCGGCGGGTACCAGATGATGGGCGGGCGGCTGGAGGATGAGGACGGCGCGGAGAGCGGCGGGGCGGGCCGGACGCTTGGCGGGATGGGCCTGTTTCCGTGCTTCACCCATTTTCGCCCGGAAAAGACGAGGACCAGAGTCCGCGGCCGCTTTGGGGATGTGCGCGGGATCTTTTCCGGGCTGTCTGGTATGGCGGTGGAAGGGTATGAGATTCATATGGGGCAGACTGTGTATACAGAGAGTGAAACAGAGAATGCGCGGCCGCTTGTGCGGATTGCGGAGTATGAGGCCGGCGGCCCGGCCGGGGGAAGGCGCGAAGATCCGCGGGGAGCGGACACGCCGGAGGGCATTTGCCGGGAAAATCTGTACGGGACCTATCTGCACGGCATTTTTGACGCGCCGGGCGTGGCCGGGGAGCTTGTGAATGCGCTTTTGAAGCGGAAGGGGTATAACGCCTCCCTCAGCGCGGGATGCGCGCTGGATTACAGGGCGTACCGCGGGATGCAGTATGACAGGCTTGCCATGTCTTTGAGAAAGCATCTGGACATGGATGCGGTTTACCGGATTATGGGCCTCGCCCGCCGGGGCGCGGCGCAGCCGGGGAAAGGACAGAGTATATGACAGAGAGCGAAATGAGGCGGGTGGAGGAGCTTTCACCTTCGGAGATCGAGGCGCGCAGCATGGCGATCATCGCGCAGGAGCTCGCGGCCCGGGGAGGACGGCATTTTTCACCGCAGGAAGAGCTGGTGGTTAAGCGGGTGATCCATACGACGGCGGATTTTGATTTTGCAAGACATCTGATATTTTCGGACGGGGCGGTGGAAAGGGCCCTGGAAGCGCTGCGGGGCGGGGCGTGTATTGTCACGGATACCAATATGGCCAGGGTGGGGATTAACCGGCGTTCGCTTGCGGCCCTGGGGGGAGAGATTTATTGCTTTATGGCCGATGAGGATGTGGCAAATGAGGCGAAGCGGTCGGGAACGACCCGGGCGCGCGCCGCGATGGATAAGGCGGCGGGGCTTGGAAAGGACTGTATTTTCGCGGTTGGGAATGCGCCGACGGCTCTTTTGCGGCTCTATGAGCTGGTGAAAGAAGGGCGGCTCTGCCCAAAGCTTATCATCGGGGTTCCGGTGGGGTTTGTGAACGTGGAGGCGGCGAAGGAACGGATCGCGTCTCTTACAGATACGCCGTATATTGTGGCAGTGGGCCGAAAGGGCGGGAGCGCGGTGGCGGCGGCGGTGTGCAATGCGCTTTTATATCAGATTTGCAGGAAATGAGGTTTTTGGCAGCGTTCAGGTTATCTGAGCTGTTACGTTTTTTGCGCAAAAAAGGATCCCGCGATGGGGATCCTTTTTCGGGGCCGGATTAGCAGCAGAACCCGCCGCCGCCGTTACCGCAGCAGCAGCACAGGATAATGATCCAGATGAGCCAGTCGCAGCCGCCTCCGAATCCACCGCCGCATCCGCCGCATCCGCAGTTATGTTCAAAACATCCGCCGCTGCATCCACCGCCGAATCCGCCGCAGCAAAGTAAGATGAGAACAAGGAAAATCATATTGCAGCCGCAGCCGCCTCCATTTGTCTCACATCCGCATCCGCAATTTGTTGCCGCTACATCACTCATAATCAGTTCCTCCGAGATTTTCTTTACACTCCATCATATGCCCGCCTGCTTGCCACTGTTTCCTTATTTTTTATTATTTTGGCAGAATGCGGATTGAATGTCGGGGAGAATGGTGTATAATGGGAGGATGGGCGCGTCCCATCAATACATGCAGAAAGGGCGTTTAAATGAGTTTAGATAAGAATACGATGAAACGGCTCATGCTGTTGATCTTTTATACGATTGCGCTGCTTTCGCTGGCGCTTAAGCCGGAGCGGGCGCTTTCGGGCCTTTTATGGGTCTTTGGCCTTCTGGCCCCGTTTCTGTGCGGGGCGGCGATAGCCTTTGTGCTGAATGTGCCCATGCGGTTTATTGAGCGGCAGCTCTCAGGCGGGAAGGCGGCGCGGGAGGGAGGCTTTCAGAGGCCAGTCAGCCTTATCATCACGCTGGCATTGGTGTTTCTGATTCTTGGGATCGTGTTTTTTCTGCTGTACCCGGAGCTTGCGGACACCTTTAGGAGTCTGGGGGAAATGATTCCGCAGTTTTTTATGGATCTGCAGGCGCTTCTGGAGGAGAAATTCGCGCGTGAGCCGGAGGTTCTGGAGTTTATCTCCGTCCTGTGGGAGGAGATTAACTGGAAATCCATGCTGGAGCAGATCGGCGGTTTTGTCACCACAGGGGCGGGCAGCGTGCTTTCCTCGGCGTTTAACGCGGCGGCTTCGATTGCCAGCGGCCTGACGGCGTTTGGCATCGCGTTTATATTTGCCATCTATATTCTGCTTCAGAAGGAGAGGCTTGCCAGGCAGTTTAAAAAGCTGTTCTACGCGTATTTTCCGGAGCGGACGGTGAGCGAATGGCTTCGGATAGGCCGGATGGCGGAGCAGACCTTTTCGAAGTTTCTGGCGGGACAGTGCATGGAGGCCGTGATTCTCGGAACCATGTTTTTTATCGCGCTGAGCCTTTTAAAGCTTCCGTATGCGCTTCTGATCGGGGTTCTGATCGCGTTTACGGCCCTGATCCCGGTGTTTGGGGCTTTTATCGGCTGCGCGGTGGGGACCTTTCTCACGCTGGTGGTGAATCCGGTTCAGGCCGTATGGTTTGTGATCGTGTTTTTTGTCCTGCAGCAGATTGAGGGAAACCTTATCTATCCGCATGTGGTGGGAAATTCAGTGGGCCTGCCTTCGATCTGGGTGCTGGCGGCGGTATCCATCGGAGGAAGCATGCTGGGTGTTCTGGGTATGCTGGCGTTTATTCCCCTCGGTTCCGTCGTGTATGCCCTCGTGCGTGAGGATGCGGACCGGCGTCTGAAGAAAAAGGCGGCGAAGCCAGTCCCGCGGCCGGGAAAAGGAGGTTGCGCAGAAGATGAAAAAAAGAAATGAAGGGCGTGGCGCTCGCCACGGCCCGGGGCGTAGCAGCCGCGGGCATAAGAAAGACCCCGCAGGTGATTTGAAATGGCCGTATGCCGCAACAGTTCAGGGTTATCTGAACTGTTGCGGCTGAGCAGACAGGGCAGTCCCGTCCGGCTCAGCCTTTGGATGGAAATGATGCGTTACTGTTTTTTTACACTTGAAGCATAAGCCGCTTATTCGCCCTGGTACATGAACTGGATCAGGCGGTCGATGTCTTCTTTGTCGTATGCCACCAGCTCAAGCTCTTTTATGTACCCGTTTGAAAAGATATTGGCCAGGGAGAGGTACTGTGACAGCTTGGATTTTAAGTTGATGCGATCCCCCTCTGAGGAGACGAGCTCAACGGTTCCTTTACACTGATCCACTACCTTAAAAAATTTATCTACATCTTCGATATGCTGAATTTTCATTTTGATATCCTCCTTAAATTTAGGATTCTGCGCCGCGCCGTTTTTTTAGATCTCAGCCCGGCGAAGTGGGTTAATCTTTTAACGATTTGTATTATAGCATGGGACGGGCCGGGGATACAAGAATCACATTTCCTAAAAAATCCCCGGAAATATGGGCGCTGAATGTGGAAAAAACAGAGATTGGTTTAAAATTATGTGTATTCCCGTATCAAAATGAATAATGTATGTTCGGAATCTCAGCCGCAAAGGCAGGCGCAGAGAGATTCCGGGAACACATGATAAGGATATGGGGGCAGTTCAGGAAGGGACGAAGGGATGGCGTATTTTCCGCTTTTTATGGATATGAGCAGACAGCGGGTTCTGATTGTGGGGGGCGGGAGCGTGGCGCTTCGGCGGATCCGCGTGCTGGAGGAGTTTGGCGCAGAGATTGTGGTGGCGGCAAAGGATGCCGGGGAGGAGATTGTGCGCATGGCCGCCGAGGGGCGGCTTGCGCTGATTCAGGGCGCATATCAGGACTGCCGTGCGCAGGCGCTCGGGAAGGCTCCGTTTTTTCTTGTGCTGGCCGCTTCCGGGGACGAGGAGGCGGACGCCATGGCAGAGGCGGACGGCCGGGGCATGGGCGCGCTTGTGAACGTGGCGGGGGATCGGAGCCGGTGTGATTTCTATTTTCCCGCGATTGCAAAAAAAGGCGATATAACAGTTGGGATCACGGGACAGGGGAGGGAGCACGCGGGGACCGCGAAGGCGGCGCAGGCGGTGAGAGAGCTTTTGGAAAGGTTACAGGAAGAAAGGAACATAGAGGGATGAAGAGGCAGATCCGTGTGGGAAGCCGTGAGAGCGCGCTTGCTGTAGCGCAGTCCAGGCTGGTGATGGAGGAGATTGAGAGGGCGGTTCCGGGGGCAAAGCTGACCCTGGTGACCATGAAGACGACCGGCGACAGGATTCTGGACCGCCCTCTGGAGCGGATCGGCGGAAAGGGGCTTTTTGTGAAAGAGCTTGACCTGGCGCTTCGGGAAGGGCGCTGTGATCTGGCCGTGCATTCCCTGAAAGATATGCCGATGGAGGAAGCAGAGGAGCTTCCGATCCTGGCGTATTCCAAACGTGAGGATCGCAGGGACGTCCTGGTGCTGCGGGAGGGCTTGAAGGAGCTTCCGCCCTGTCCGGTGCTCGGGACCTCCAGCCGCCGCCGCCGCCTTCAGGCAGGCCGTCTGTTTCCGGACGCGAGGTTTGAGATGTGCCGGGGAAACCTGGCGACAAGGCTTGATAAGCTGGACAGAGGGGACTTTGACGCACTGATTCTGGCCGCCGCGGGCTTAAAGCGCATGGGGTATGGGGAGCGGATCTCCCGCTATTTTACGGTTGAAGAGATGATTCCGGCAGCCGGGCAGGGGATTCTGGCAGTACAGGGGCGCGCGGGAGAGAATGCAGATGTCCTGGAGGCTGTTGACTGCCCGGAGTCAAGAGTTATGGCCGAGGCGGAGCGGGCCTTTGTGCGGGCCGTGGGCGGCGGGTGTTCCTTTCCGGCGGCGGCGGCGGCCGTGCTTTCTGCGGGCGGCCTGTCAGAGGATGCGCTCATAACCCTGTCCGGGCTGTATTACGAGGAGGAGAGCGGCCGCTGGAAGACCGGGAGCCTTAAGGGAAGGCCCGAGGAGGCAGGCGAGCTTGGCCGGCGTCTGGCCGCCCTGCTTTCGAGGGGCGAGGGGCCGTGGAATTAGGCAGCGCC
Organism: Clostridiaceae bacterium; assembly: GCA_910575795.1. GTDB lineage: Bacteria > Bacillota > Clostridia > Lachnospirales > Lachnospiraceae > Otoolea > Otoolea muris. The sequence continues at coordinate 45,944 of CAJTGE010000022.1, forward strand.
AAAATGCATTTTTTGAGGTTTGTATGCATCGCGAATTAAACCATAGCTCACATACATCTCAGCGAAACTATTGGGATGTGAACCGTAACCGGATAACCCAACCCTTTAAGACATGGCGAACGGAAAATGCAGGAAATAAAAGTACAGGAAACAAAATACAGGGAACGGCGCATTGGATGGTTGCGCTTCCTGTATAAGGATAGGAGAGCGGATGATATGAAAAAGGAATATCCTGAGAAGGTCTATCTGGTAGGGGCCGGGCCGGGCGATCCGGGGCTGATGAGCGTAAAAGGACTTGAGGTTTTGCGGGAAGCGGATGTCGTGGTATATGACGCTTTAGTGGGCGACGCGGTTTTGGGCCGGATTCCAGAGAATGCGAAACGGATCGATGTGGGAAAACGAAGCGGCAGGCATTCCTGCAGCCAGGAACGGATCAATGCGATCCTGTGCGAAGAGGGGCGGCGCGGGGGAACCGTTGTGCGTTTAAAGGGGGGCGATCCCTTTGTCTTCGGCCGGGGCGGGGAGGAGGCCGCGGCGCTTCATGAGGCCGGAATCCTCTTTGAGGCTGTGCCGGGCGTCACGTCCGCGACCGCGGTTCTGGCCTATGCGGGCATTCCGGCGACGCAGCGCGGCGTTTCATCCTCGCTGCATGTGATGACAGGCCGCAGAAAGGACGGGGAGCCGGATCCAATCGATTATGAGGCTCTGGTCCGCGCCGGGGGGACGGATATTTTTCTGATGGGCGTTTCAGAGGCGGAGCGCATCTGCCGGGGGCTGTTGCAGGCCGGCATGGATCGCACGGTCCCGGCGGCTTTTATACAGGAGGGAACCACGGCTTCGCAGAAGACTGTGCTTTCCACCCTGGAACATGTGGTCCGCGACGCGGCGCGGGCCGGGATCTGCGCGCCTGCGATCCTGGCGGTAGGAGAGGCGTGTTCGTTGAGGCCGGCGTGCGCATGGGCAGAGGCGCGCCCGCTTCACGGGGCAAGGATTATCGTAACCCGGCCGCGCAGGCGCGCGGACCGGATGGCGTCTCTTCTGCGCGCAAGCGGAGCGGAGGTATTAAATCTCCCTGCGATAGAGACGAAACGAAGGCAGGGGGAGGCGGAAAAGGCTGCGCTTACCCGCGTGCTTCTCAGGCTTTCGGAGTTTGACTGGCTGGTGTTTACAAGCCCTTCCGGAGCGGCGTATTTTTTTGACGGGATGAGAGAGCGGGGGATGGATCTGCGGCTCTTAAGCGGACGGCGGATCGCGGTGATCGGGCCCGCCACGGCGGAAGAATTTGAGAAGCGGGGAATTTTCCCGGATTACATGCCGCTCCGCTATTACGCGCGTGATCTGGGAGAGGGGCTCTGCCGGAAAGCGTCCCCCGGGAGCCGGGTCCTGCTTCTGAGGGCGGGAGAGGGCTCTGAGGCGCTCACAGAGGCGCTCTGCGCGGGCGGTCTGGCATACGAAGATACAGCGCTCTACGACACCCGGACTGCGCTGCAAACGCCTCTTCTGGAGCGCGCTTCCTCTCTTCTCAAGGAGGGAAGGGTGGACTTTGTGACCTTTACGAGCGCCTCGACCGTGAGAGGATTTCTGGAAATGACAGAAGGGATATGCAGGGGATATACGGCTGTGTGCATCGGGGAGGAGACGGCGAGAGCCGCGAAAGAGGCGGGGATGGAGACCGTCTGCAGCGAGATTCCCGGTGTGGAGAGCATGATAGCGTGTATAGAAAGGGCGTTTTGCCGCAAAGGATTGTGATTAAATCCTAGAGCGTGTTTGAAAAATCATTCCCGCCATCTGCACGCCCCACTTTGCGGCATATTTGTGCCAAATTCACTTAACGCAGCCCACTGCGCCGCGTTCATTTGGCCCAAATCTCCCACAAAGCGGCACGCACATCTGGCAGAAAGCATTTTTCAAACACGCTCTAGAGCGTGTTTGAAAATTCATTCCTGGCATCTGCACGCCCCACTTCGCGGTATATTTGTGCCAAATTCACTTAACGCAGTCCGCTGCGCCGCGTTCATTTGGCCCAAATCTCCCACAAAGTGGCACGCACAGCTACCAGAAAGCAATTTTCAAACACGCTCTAGCCGATTCTTACCATACACCTCTTTTTCCGGCAGGCAATTCCATATCTGAGGATACGATTCACTCCATCCTGGCGCAGCCGGGTTTCATATGCTTTTTTTCTTTCTGCGCACCTGTATCACGGATGCGGATGGTTTTCTAAAGATAGGCGTTAAACTGCTCCTCAACGGCCTCTATAACCTTCCGACGCTTTTGCGTATGTCCTCTAAAAGCAGGGCGCTTACGCGCAGGCCGCCCCGGCCTGTCCCGATCCGGATGTCCGGTTTATTTCCCCCGTGAAAATCCGATCCGCCTGTGGGGAGCAGGCCATAGCGCAGGCACAGCTCTTTAAGCCGCAGGCTGTCGTTCCGGGTGTGGGAGGAATAATATACCTCGATTCCCATGAGCCCCATTTCCGTAAGCTCCTGAATCATGGCTTCGGTTTTGGCCCGGCCGAGCTTGTACTGGACGGGGTGCGCTAGGGCGGGGAAGCCGCCGGCCTCCCGTATCAGGCGCACCGCCTCCTGGGGCTCAAACGCCTTTTTCTGAGGGCAGTATTTTTTGCCGTGGTCAAGATAGCGCTGAAATGCCTGCTCCATGCTGGAGACGCACCCTTTTTTTACAAGAGCCCTGGCAAAATGGGCTCTCGTGATGACCTGGCCGGGCGCGCCCTGCTCCAGATCCCCGCGCGCGATGGGAAAGCCGTCCCTCTGAAAGAGCGCTAGCATCTCGTCATTGCGCCGCGCGCGATCGGCCCGGAGTTTCTCTAAAGCCTCCCGGAGCGACCGGGATTCAGGGTTTACATACAGGCCCAGGATATGGATCTCGCACCCCCCGTAAAGAGCGGACAGCTCTGCGCCGGGGATGACCTCCAGCGGCGTGTGCTTTGCCGCCTCCACGGCCTCCCGGACACCGTCTGTGGTATCGTGATCCGTGAGGGCATAGGCCGCAAGGCCCGTCTCAAGGGCGAGGGCCGTAACGGCGGCGGGGGAGAGCGTTCCGTCCGAGGCGCTGGAATGCACATGCAAATCAATCAGTTCCATGGTCTACCTCATTATAATCTTCTTTGACTCCATATGTACTCTGCAGTCGGTCTCTTTCTCCGTCACTTCCAGTTCGCAGCCGTCGATATTGATATGCGTGCCCGGAAACATCTCTTCGCTGCAGATGCTTTCGGGCCGGTTGATCTGGATCCGTTTCTCCAGATCATCGAGATCCTGCAGCTTCTTTTTCAGCGTCCTGTCATACATATTGCGCTTTTCAATGAGCTTTTGGTATTCCTCCCACTGATCGCCGCGCTGGTTGCTGACGCCGGCCGCTTTCATATAGGAAATGCTCTTGCGGGCCTGTTCCCGGTTCTCGCGCAGCGTCTCCACCTCCTTCGTCAGGAGCGCCCTCTGCTTGTCGAGCCGGACGCCGAAGCCTAAGGTAACGCAGTTGATACAGCCGGAAATATTGCCGATCTTCTTGGCGTAAATGGATCGGCCTGCCGTGACATCGCCGCCGAAGAGCAGTCCTCTGCCCATCAGCGCATAGACCGAGCCCTCCTCGCTGATCGCGGTGCTGTTCGTAATCACCTCTGCATAGATATCCTCTCCGGCGACGGCAAGGCAGTTTTCCATAATCACGCACTGAATCTGCCGTCTGGCCTCAATCTGCGTCCCGGGAGCGCCCTTGATGTCCCCGTTTACGCGGATCGTCCCGCCGGCGAGGATCTTGCCGCCCCTGACATCGCCGTTGATGATGATATCCCCGGTGGCCGCTACGCTTTCCCCGTCCTCGAGATCCCCGTAAATGAGGAGAGAGCCCTCATAATTCTGATCGTTCATATCAACGCCGGCATCCTTTTCCAGAACATGATGGCTTCGGACGGAGAAATCATCTCCCTCCATCATCAGGATGCCGTTGGAGTCTGAGATCAGCAGGGCGCCGTCCTCGGAGAGGCTGGTATTCTCACCTTTGGGAACATAGGCGGGCTGCCCCCTTTTCGCATAGAGCGTGCGCCCGGAGACATCGAATCCGTCGTGCGCTTCCACCGGCGGCTTAATGCGGCAGATAATGTCTCCCCTGCGGATCGTTTCGATCGCGTGCTGCTTTCTGAAATCAAGCCCTGTGAGAGCCTGCTCTTCGTCCAGCTCCAGCGTCTGCTCCAGTCCGCGGTCATACATCTCCTCCAGCTCCCCGTCCTTTCCGTCCTGCGGCAGGATTCCCTGCGCAATGCAGAGGATGCGGAGATATTTCCTCTCCTCTCCCAGGGCCTGTACCGCCTCAGTGTCAATGCCGGCGCTGATGCCTTCATACCGCATATCTTCCATGAACTGCTCCGTATTGATCTCCTTTCCGCCGTTGAGCGGCGGAAGAACGCATGCATATGCCGTCATGTGATCCGCGGAGACATGGAAAAGCGATAACGCGTCCACCGGCAGGGTTTCGGACGTCTGCCCATCCTTCTGCGCCCGGGACTGCTGCTTTTCCACATGCTTTCGTGCGGAGCGCTCCAGAGCCAGGCAGAAGGTGTTGATATCCTCCTTTTTATCAGATTCCAGATTAAAATCGCCGCGTGAATTGCTGCGGATTTCCTCTACCATGTTTTTTATCTGATTTAAGCCGCTCTCACTGATAACGCTGGCAGCCGGTTCCGGTTTTTTCCGGACAATGGTTTCACTTTTTTTGACCGTTTCGCTTTTTTTATGCAAAAAATCAAAGATTGCCATAGTGCCTTCCCCTCCTGTCGAAATAATGGTGTGTATAGTTCTATTTTATGATAAAACGGACTGCGAAGCAATAGTTTTGTGAGATTTATGGGGAATTTATAGTGTCCACAGGTAACAGTTCAGGCAACCTGAACTGTTGCGGCATCCGCCCATGAAAATTGCTTCGCGATGGGGCAGATGCCTGCAGCCGCCACGTTTTCGTACGGTCAGCGCAGCAGGTGCGCTGACCTATCTGAACTGTTACGTCCACAGCTACATATTTCCCCCTGTCCGGAGCTCCCCCAGCCCCTGCAGAATCTCCTGCGCCTTCAGCAGCATGGCGGAGCAGTCCTTGTATTTATTCCTCTGATCCTGATAGAACAGGGACGGCGCATCGCCGCCGCTGAATTTCAGCGCCCCCTTATACTCCCCGATGAAGGCCGGCATCCGCGCGGCGTCGAGGCTGGCCTGCGGGCGCAGGTTCAGCGTGATTTCCTGGCGGTTGATGTTGACCTCCGTGACCTCGGCCTGATGGGCCATGGCCTTGACGCGCGCGATGAGCAGGAGATTTTCGACGGATCGGGGGATATCCCCGAAACGGTCGATGAGCTCATCCTGCATGTCAGAGTATTCGTCCTGGTTTTCAATGCCGGAGATCCGCTTGTATATATCGAGCTTCTGGTACTCATTGCGGATGTAGGAGGCGGGGATGTAGGCGTCAATGTTGCAGTCTACCACGGTTTCAAAGTCTTCGGCGCGTTCTCCTTTGAGGGCCAGGATGGCCTCGTTTAAAAGCTTGCAGTACAGATCGTATCCGATGGCCTCCATATGGCCGTGCTGTTCGGCCCCCAGGAGGTTTCCCGCGCCGCGAAGCTCGAGATCGCGCATGGCGATCTTGATGCCGCTTCCAAGCTCCGTGAATTCCCGTATGGCCTGGAGGCGCTTTTCGGCCTCCTCGCGCAGGAGCTTATCGCGGCGGTACATCAGGAAGGCGTAGGAGGTGCGGCTGGAGCGTCCCACGCGCCCGCGGATCTGGTAAAGCTGGGAGAGGCCCAGGCGGTCGGCGTCGTGGATGATAATCGTATTGGCATTGGGGATATCGAGGCCGGTTTCAATGATGGTTGTGGATACCAGGACGTCAATATCGCCGCTCACGAAGTCCAGCATGATGCGCTCCAGCTCATGCTCGCGCATCTGGCCGTGTGCGAAAACGACGCTGGCCTCCGGAACCAGGGACGCCACATGGCCGGCCACCTCGTCGATATGGCCCACGCGGTTATAGACATAGTAGACCTGTCCGCCGCGGGCCAGCTCCCGGTGGATCGCCTCGCGCACCATCTCGTCATTGTACTCCATGACATAGGTCTGGATGGGGAGCCGATCCACAGGCGGCTCTTCTAAGACGCTCATATCGCGGATGCCGATGAGGCTCATATGGAGCGTGCGGGGGATGGGGGTGGCGGTCAGGGTCAGCACATCTACATTTTCCTTCAGCTTCTTGATCTTTTCCTTGTGCGTTACGCCAAAGCGCTGTTCCTCGTCGATGATCAGAAGGCCCAGGTTTTTAAATTCCACATCCTTTGAGAGGACGCGGTGCGTGCCGATCAGCACGTCTACAAGGCCCTTTTTCAGATCCGCAAGGGTCTTTTTCTGCTCCTTCTGGGTGCGGAAGCGCGATAGCATATCGACCCGGACCGGGAAATCCTTCATGCGCTGTACAAAGGTGTTGTAATGCTGCTGGGCGAGAATGGTAGTGGGGACGAGATAGACCACCTGGCGGCTCTCCTGCACGGCCTTAAAGGCGGCGCGCAGGGCGATTTCGGTCTTTCCGTAGCCGACATCGCCGCAGATCAGGCGATCCATGATCTTCGTGCTCTCCATGTCGCGTTTCGCGGCTTCAATGGCCTCGATCTGGTCTTCAGTCTCCTCAAAGGGGAACATTTCCTCAAATTCCTTTTGCCATATCGTGTCAGGGCCGTACTGATAGCCCTGGTTTTTCTGGCGGGCGGCGTAGAGCTCGACGAGATCCTTTGCGATCTCGCGTACCGCGCCGCGCACGCGCTTTTTGGTTTTGCTCCAGTCCTGGGTTCCCAGTTTATTGAGCCTGGGAGGTTTTGCGTCGGAGCCGGCGTATTTCTGGATCCCTTCAAGGCGGGTGGCGGGCAGGTAGAGGTTTCCTCCGTCCTGGTACTCGATCTTGATGTAATCCTTTGTGATACGGTCGCGCTCGATCTTTTCGATGCCGCGGTAAATGCCGAGGCCGTGGTTTTCGTGCACGACAAAATCGCCCACGGAAAGATCCGAAAAGCTCTGGATTTTCTTTCCCTGGTAGGCGTGCTTTCTGCGTTTTTTGTTCTGGCTGCCCGCGCCGAACATGTCTCCCTCGGTGATCACCACAAATTTGATCAGAGGATACTCAAAGCCTCGGTGGAGATTTCCGTATGCAACCATGATTTCACCTGGCTGAACATGTATCTGTCCCTCGTCGGGACAGAATGCTTTCAGTTCGTATTCCCTCAGATCGCCGGCCAGGCGGCTGGCCCGGGTGCGGGAGGCGGAGAGGAGGACGACCCGGTATTTCTCCTTTTGCCACTTCGCCAGATCCCCGATCAGGAGTTCAAACGCGTTCTGGTAGGAGTGGACGGATTTGACGGATATGCCGTATTTTTTCTTTACGGACATGCCGGGAAGGCGCTGCTCTAAGCCGAGCATGAGAAGCGTGCGCTGTTTCATGGACATGGCGAGCACAGCCTTTAAGGTAAAGAGAAAATCGGTCTGCCCCGGGAGGAGGTAGCCGTTTTCCAGTCGGTGGGACATGCTTTCCCTGAACTCCTGCTCCACGACCTCCCCCTTTTCCTTTAAGCGGAGCGGCTCGTCGAGAAAAATGGTGAGCTGTTCTTCCCGGAAATACTGGAGAAAGGACACGGTTTCTTTGCAGAAATAGCGGATAAAGCTTCCCAGCCCGCGCAGCTTTAAACCTTCCTTTAAGCCGTCGAGGATCTCGCGGATCGAGGCGTCAATGCGGTGCGCGGCCTCGGTCTTCATCTGCTCCCGCAGCGCCTTTACATAGCGGTCCCTCTCAGCCCCGATGGAGGCGATGCCGCTTTCGACGGCGGCGGGAGTCAGGACGAGCTCCGTGGCCGGATAGATGACGATCTGCTCAAGCTGCTCGACGGAACGCTGGCTTTCGGGGTCAAAGGCGCGGATGGAATCGATTTCATCTCCCCACAGCTCGATGCGGACAGGCGTTTCCTCTGTGAGCGGGAAAATATCAATGATCCCGCCGCGGACGGAAAACTGGCCGCTTCCGTCCACCTGAGCAACCTTTTCATATCCGAGCTCCGTCAGGGAGAGGTTAAGAGCGGGGACATCGAGCGTCTGGCCGTTCGTAAGGCAGATGCGGCTCTCCATCAGCATCTCAAGGGGGAGCAGGCAGTCCATCAGGCCGTCTATGGAAGCGACAATGACGCCGCCCGCGCCCTCAAAGATGCGGCGGATCACCTGCATCCTCTGGCGTGTCAGGAGATTTCCCTGGATATCGGAGCTGTAAAATAAGAGATCCCTAGACGGGTACAGAAACGTCTCCGGGCAGAAGCAGCGGCAGTCGTCGCAGATTTCCCTTGCCTTCTGCTCGTCATAGGTGATTACGAGCTTCCAGGGCGTGAGCCCCGAGAGCTCGGAAATTAGGTGGGCCTTCTGGGAATCAATGCAGCCGCTTAAGAGGACGGGGCCCCGGCCCCCTGCGAGATCTTTCTTAAGCTCCTGAAATTCAACCAGTTCGTCCATTGGGTTTGCGAAAATCCTTCCCATGTCACTCCTCTTTCTGCCCGGCTGTTTCCGGCTTCGGTTTCCGGGCCGCTCCGTTAAAATGATTCATCGCCGCATGGATTCCCTCTGTGATCATGGCGGCAGCGGCCGCCGCTGCGTCAGAAAAGGCTGTATCCATGCATTCAAGCTCTTCTTTGGAAAAATGGCCCAGCACGTAGTCCGCCAGATCCATGCGCTCCGGCTTTGCACCGACCCCGATGCGGACGCGGGGAAAGTCCTGGGAGCCTAAAGAGGCGATGATGCTTTTGATTCCGTTGTGCCCGCCCGCGCTTCCCTTTCCCCGCACGCGCAGCATCCCCGGCTCCAGGCTGATATCATCATAAATGACAATGAGACGCTCCGGCTCCGCCTTGTAGTAATCCATGACGGAGCGGATGCTTTCGCCGCTTGCATTCATGAAGGTCTGCGGCTTTACGAGGAGGACGCGGTTTCCTTCAATAAAGCCCTTTCCGATCAGGGCTTTGTGGGCGTGTTCGGTTATGCCAATGCCGCAGCGGGCGGCCAGCGCGTCAAGCGCCATGAAACCGGCGTTATGGCGGGTGTGTTCATATGGTTTGCCCGGGTTTCCCAGGCCGGCTATTATATACATATTATCGGATCTCCGTTTCATTCCTGTGTTGGGTTAAGTGTTTGGACATGGGTTTAAGCGTTAGCCATAAGCAGATGGGGGCTAACGCTTGGTATTGATGTTATTTTAGCAGGGTTTATAAGAGATGTAAAGGGATTTGCGGGTGTTGGGGAAAATAAAAGTGCATTCTGCAGACAAGATACACATATTAAAGTCTCCTTTTTCAAACACGCTCCATCCGGCCAGTAATCCACTGTCACCTCCTGAAGATTTCAAGGATTGTTAAGAGAAATGGCGAAGCGATCGCCGGGAGTGCGTTTGTGTGCTATAATGAAAAAGCGCAGAATGAGATCACTGATGATAGAAAAAGGAGAGCGCCGTGTTTTGTAAAAAAGGTATTTGTAACACGGTTGTCATATCCCGCGTTTAGTATTGTGAAGAAAACAGGCTTTTCACAGTGTTCTGACATGATACGGCTATTTCAAACAGCTCAGGCAATCTGAACTGTTACAGAGGGTGAACAATATGCACATTTTAATTGCAGAAGATGATCTTGACATGCAGAAGATTTTAAAATTATACCTGCAAAGAGAAGGCTTTACCGTAAGCGTTGTATCAAACGGCCGGGAAGCCATTGACTTTTTGGCTGAGAACCATGCGCATCTGGTAATCATGGATTGGATGATGCCGATTCAGGACGGGCTTTGGGCCTGCCGGGAGATAAGGCGACTGCGCATTCCAGTAAAAATCCTGATGCTGACAGCCAAAGGGGAGAATGGGGATGAGATAAAGGGCCTTACCTGCGGTGCGGATGATTATGTGAGGAAACCGTTTGATATTCAGGTTTTACTCCTGCGTATCCGGAAACTGTGCCGTGCGGAGCACATGCTGTCGTGCCGGGATATCAGGCTGAACCCGGATACGATGGAGGTGGCAAAGGAAGGGGAAAGCCTCATTCTCACCAGGACGGAATATGAGCTTTTGAAATGCTTCCCCTCAAATCAGGGCCAGGTTCTTTCCAGGGAAGTTTTGCTGGATCATGTCTGGGGAATGGATTATGAAGGCGATATCCGCACCGTGGACACGACGATCCGCAGGCTGCGCAAGAAAATCGGTGAAACCATGATTCAAACGAGAATCGGGCTGGGATATGTCATGATGCCGGATGTCTGACAGGGTAAACGACGGATCATGATTGAAGAAACGATACATGTACTCTCGGAATCTCTCTGCACCTGCCTTTGCGGCTGATTTTCCGCCAGATGCGCACAAAAAATCATCTCACAAAATCAGGCGCAGCGAGATTCCGAGAGTACATGATACAAGCTCAGGAGGGATTGCATGATCATGAAGAAAATGAAGAAACAAAGCGCTGTGAAACTGGCGGACATGCGCATGGCGGTTATCTTTGACCGGGCGGAACATACATTTGGGGTTTATAACGAAAATCTGGCGGATACGCGCCGCCCGCCCTGCTCCACTTTTAAAATCATTTCTTCTCTGGCAGGGCTGGAGAGCGGCGTCATTGATCCGGAGAATTCTGTCCGCCCTTGGAGCGGCGAGCGATTCTGGAATGACGACTGGAACCGGGATATGGATTTTGATTCGGCCTTTCATACCTCCTGCGTCTGGTATTACCGGCAGGTCATTGACGAGATCGGGCCTGAGGCCATGCAGGATGCGGTGGAGGCGATCGGGTACGGAAACTGCGACTTATCCGACTGGGAGGGCCGTTTAAACACCAACAACAGCAATCCGGCGCTGACCGGCTTCTGGATCGAGTCATCCCTGAAAATTTCCCCCAGGGAGCAGACAGAAGTCCTGGAACGGATCTTTGGCGGGGATTCCGAATACACCGCTGATGTAAGGGCAGCCCTTGAGGAGGTGATGTTCCTCTCAGAAGCCAGCGATGAAACCTGCGCGATTTACGGAAAGACGGGTATGGGAAAAGCAAACGGCGTTGTTGCGGACTGCTGGTACGCCGGCTTTGCGGATGTGGGCCGCCGCATTTATTTCTGCATTTATCTGGGTGAGACAGACTCTGCAAATGTCTCCAGCGCCCTGGCAAGGGAGATTGCTGTTTCACTGATAAAAGAGTATGTTTCGTGAGCGGACGGGCCGTCTGTCGCGGAAATTTTGCACAGGCGTTGTCGTGATTCTGTTCTGCACGCTTGCCGGGACTGTATTTGCCAATTCCCAGATAACCGGGCGTCTTTATCTGCGGGAGCAGCGGGAATATCTCCGGAAAATCAACGCGCGGCTGGAGGAGGAGCTAAGGAGCGGGACAGCCCCCAAAGACGCTGTCCGGAGGATCGAACAGGAGGAAAAGGTCCTGATTGCGTATTCCGCCGAAACGGGCGATCCGGAAATTCTGGCAGGCGAGCTGCGAAGCATCTTTCAGCAAAAAGGGATGGGCTTCCAAAAATTCTGGATGTGGGATCAGGACTACTCCGCGGCGGTGGAAAACGGATCCCGGTTTCGTCTCTACAGACAGGAGAAAATGAATTACAGCATTTTGGCGCAGTACCTGTCCCTGGATTCCGGCTTATACGCGATTGCAGCGATTGTTCCGGACGCGCAGGAATTTATTGAGATTGTCAATCATATCGGGTTTGCAATCAACCTGGTTTCTGTTATGACATCCATGGCGCTGCTCATTATTTTAACGCGCCATATCACCAATCCGCTGGAAAAGATCCGAGCATTCACGAAACAGGTTTCCTCCAGGGATTATAAACCCCTGCAGATTCAGACAGGGGACGAGCTGGAGGACGTGGCGGACAGCTTAAATGAAATGGCGCGCGGCATCGAGCAGTATCAAAGGCTTCTGGAGGAAAAAAATGAGCAGATGAAGCAGCTTTTAAGCGACGTGGCGCATGATTTAAAAACCCCCGTCACACTGGTCGGCATGTACGCTTCCGGGATAAAGGACGGTTTGGATGACGGGACGTTTCTGGACACGATCCTTTACCAGAATGAGAGGATTTCGCAGATTGTAGAAAAGCTTTTACATCTTTCACGAATCGGGCAGAACGATTATCCCTGCGAGGAGGTTGAACCGGGACGGATTCTGAGAGACTGTATGAAGGAACAGGAGATATTGTTTGCGAGGCGGAACCTGACTCTGTCGGAGAATATCGAACCTGATACCCGCATCCGCGCAAATCCGGAGCTTCTGGGCGAGCTGTTTTCCAATCTTTTGTCCAATGCTGCGAAATATGCCTTACCCGGCCCCGTGAATATGGAGCTGCGCTGCGAGGAGGAGAGATGTGTGTTTGCGGTTTCAAATAAGACAGAAAATGTGGATTTGGATACGGATCGCATCTGGCAGCCGTTTTATGTGGGGGAGGACTCCCGGAATAAGGAATTGTCCGGGACGGGGCTGGGGCTTTCGATTGTAAAAAGGATTGCGGAGCGGTTCGGCTACACGGTTTCCTGCGGGATAAAAGGAGATGAAATCCGGTTTGAGGCAGTATTTCCGATGGAAGGACGCCAGTGAGCGCCTCTATATGAGCGGGCGCCGCCCTGATCGGGCTCCGTTTTCATGTTTTTGGCGGGTCCCGAGTTCAAAAATCCTCATCCAAGCGAGCTGGCATCATATCATGAAATAAATTTAAGGAGTGCATTTATGAAAAAAACAGTTTTAAGGGCAGTTTGTTTTACATTCGCGGCCACAGTTTGTTTAAGCGGGTGTTCGTCTGCGCACAGGGGGGAGGAACCGGCCGGGGAGCTTTGGAATCCGCCGGAAATTCTGGCTCGGCAGCCGGAGCGTCCGTTTGACATTGAGGTGGATGAGGAGACATTTCAGCTTTCTCTGCGTGTTGATGATGAGACAATCCCCATATCGGACGGCTCCGTAAGCCGCGCGGCAGAAGATTATATGGAAGAAGGCAATACGGTTTCCTGGCGCTATCCGGATGAACAGATCCGGGTGAAGCTTGCCACAGAGCAGGATTATTTAAGTGTGGAAATCACATCAGAACGTACCGGGGATCACACATTTACCTGGCCGTATATATCGGCTGAACAGTATTATCTCCCGCTCGGGGAGGGAAAACGGATTCCCGCCGGCGACCCTGACTGGATCCGGTATCTGGAACAGCAGCAGGCCGCGGTGATGGAGCAGTTTTCCATGCCGTTCTGGATTTCGTCCGATGGGGAGCATTGTGTGATGTTTATTATGGAAAACCCATATCGGACACAGCTTTCTTTTTTGCAAAACCGGCTCTCGGTTTTTCAGTTTCCCATGAATACCCGGAGATTGGAGGCGGCCGGACGAACCGTTTCCGCATTTATCTGACAGAGAAGGATCCGGTAAGCTGTGCCAAAATCTATCGGGATTTTATGATTGAAAGCGGCCGTTTTGTGACACTGGACGGGAAAGCGGAACAAAATCCTGATATTGAGAAGCTGTACGGAGCGCCGTTTATTTATCTCTGGGGGGATTTTATACTCTCTGAGGAGGACATAAACTGGGAGGCGTTCTGCCGATTCCCCGGTCATGCGCTGGCTGTGAGCCTGCCGGAGGTCTTTTGTGACGCGGACCGATGGGCGGACAGCTTCACATCCGATCTGATCTGCGATATGAAGGAAAGCGGAATTGACCATGCATGGATCGGCCTGAACAGTTGGGAACAGGCGTACAGGAAGCCGGAGCTTGTCCGGCAGGCGGCGGATGCGGGGTATCTGATTGCGAGCTATGGCTCCTACCATTCCATACATGAGCCCGGAAAGGAGAAATGGACAACCGCCCGTTTTGATGACCTTAATCTGTATGAGGATGCAACTGTCGTGAATAAAGACGCAAAAGGGAGAGCGGCTTTCAAAATGTCGGAAGAAAATTAAATCCGGCTCTGCCAATGCCCGCTGTCAAAGCCAGGATGGAGAAGATCATGGCAAACGGCCTGCCGTTTAACTCCTGGTTTATTGACTGCGACGCAACGGGAGAGATTTATGATGACTACGCGCCCGGACACAGGCTGACGATGGAACAGGATGCAGCGGCCCGCCTGGAGCGGATGGCCTATATCCGCGATCAGTACCAGATGGTGATCGGATCAGAAGGGGGAAATGATTTTGCCGCTTCCACGATTGCCTTTGCCCATGGGATTGAACTGAAGACCTTTTCATGGGTGGATGAGGATATGAAATCCAACAGAGACAGCGAATATTATATCGGCGTCTACTACAACCCGGCCGGAGGCGTCGCAGAGCATTTTGCCAGACGGATCCCTGTAAAAGACGAATATTTCAAAGTCTTTGTTGATCCGAGGTACGATATTCCGCTGTTTAAGCTGGTCTACAATGATTCTGTCATCACAGCAGCCCACTGGGACTGGTCTACCTTTAAAATCAAGGGCGCGACACAGGATCGGATGATCCGGGAGGTTCTTTATAACGTCCCGCCGCTGTATCATCTGGACCGTGAAGAATGGGAGGAGTACCGGCAGGATATTGTCAGCCATCATATCGCCTGGTCTGCGTTTGGCAAGAAGGCGATACGGGAAGAAATGACGGATTTTGTGTATCTGAAGGAAGACGGCACGGTGCAGAAAACCGTTTACGGGGATAGGCTGGCGGCGGTGGGTAACTTTGGGGATGCGCCGTATATGTATGGAAATACAGAGATTTTGCCGCATTCTGTGCTTATAGAGGATGAGGGCGGGAGGATGATTTACGCGCCCTCTCCTGAGGAAGGGCATAGATAGCGGCCTGGCCTTAGCAGGCTGCATGCAGCGTTATAAAAACAAATCCTCCTTGACATCCGCCGTGAAACTTTTTATAATACATACTACAAAAGCCCAAAACAGGGCGTATGCTGTAAAAGGCAGGGAAGAGAACAAGTAGCAGTCTGGACAGGGCGGACAGAGAGCAGCCGGTTGATGAGAGGCGCGCGCACCGCAGACCGGCGAATACAATCTCAGAGCCGCGCAGACTGGAGGCGCAGGAACGCGCCCTGAGGATGCGACGCGGGGCGCGCGTTATCGCGCCAGGGTACAGGGAAAGGAAGCGTTCCCGGCACTCAGTGAGGCAGGCTGTGCGAGCAGCCTGTGAAAAAAGGTGGTAACACGGGAAAAGGCCCCGTCCTTTGCAGAAAGGACAGGGCTTTTTTATGCGCAGGGGCGCGTAAGGAAATTAGCAGCTTTGCCGCACGCACCCCGCGCGGGCAGGGGAAGATGGCTCTTCCCTGCTCGATTGCACACGGGCGCCCGGTACGCGGGCAGGGGAAATGCCCGGACATAATGAGGAAGGAGAAAAAACGATGCAGATTTACGAAGAGCTGATCGCGAGAGGACTGATCGCGCAGGTGACAAACGAGGATGAGATAAAGAAAATGGTGAATGAGGGCAGGGCTACGTTTTATATTGGCTTTGATCCCACGGCGGACAGCCTTCATGTCGGCCACTTTATGGCCCTGTGCCTGATGAAGCGCCTGCAGATGGCGGGCAACCGGCCGATCGCACTGCTGGGAGGCGGAACGGGCATGATCGGGGATCCGTCCGGCAGAACGGATATGCGCCAGATGATGACAGTGGAGACGATCGAACATAACTGCGACTGCTTTAAGAAACAGATGAGCCGATTTATCGACTTTTCAGACGGAAAGGCCCTGATGGTCAACAATGCGGAGTGGCTGATGGATCTGAATTATGTGCAGCTCCTGCGCGAGGTGGGGCCGCATTTCAGCGTAAACCGCATGCTGACCGCAGAGTGCTACAAGCAGAGGATGGAGCGGGGCTTAAGCTTCCTGGAATTCAACTACATGATCATGCAGAGTTATGATTTCTACATGCTGTTCCAGAAATATGGCTGCAATATGCAGTTCGGCGGCGACGATCAGTGGAGCAATATGCTCGGCGGGACAGAGCTGATCCGCAGAAAGCTCGGCAAGGACGCCCATGCCATGACCATTACCCTGCTGCTCAATTCAGAGGGAAAGAAGATGGGCAAGACCCAGTCCGGCGCGGTATGGCTGGATCCGGACAAGACGTCTCCCTTTGAGTTTTACCAGTATTGGAGAAACGTGGCGGATGCGGATGTGCTGAAATGCCTGCGGATGCTGACCTTCCTCCCGCTGGAGAAGATTGACGAGATGGATCAGTGGGAGGGCAGCCAGCTCAATACGGCCAAAGAGATCCTGGCATTTGAGCTGACAAACCTGGTACACGGGCAGGAAGAAGCTGAAAAGGCGAAGGAAGCGGCGAGAGCGATCTTTACCGGCGGCAGCGCGGCGGATATGCCCACAGCGGAGCTGACGGAAGACGATTTTAACGGGGATGCAATTGATCTGCTGGCCATTCTCCAGAAATCCGGGCTGGCTCCGTCCAGATCCGAGGCGAGGCGGAACGTGGAACAGGGAGGCGTCAGCGTGGACGGCGCGCAGGTGAAGGATATCAAGGCCGTTTACACCAAAGCCCAGCTCTCGGGGGACGGGATCGTGGTAAAACGCGGGAAGAAGAATTTTAAGAGAGTGGTTCTTAAGTAAGGGCGGGGCGCATGGGGCAGGTTATTTTCCCGTAGCTCCCGGAACGTGTTTTTTCTTCAGAAATACAAAGAGTTCCGGTCTGGCCGGGTCAGGAGGCAATATAAATGAACGCGTTACCAGTAAAGGACATGGCAGACACGTATATCGAACATTCGATGGCGGCCAATCATTTCGTTACAGCGACGGGCAGCCAGTTGAAGATCGGGCAGTTCCTCCTGTCAGCCGCCGAGCGTGACGTCCTGCTTTGCATACCAGCGCAGCGCGTCCATTAAGTGCTCTGTGCGAAAATCAGGCCAGTAATCATCCACAACATAGAAGTCAGCGTAGGCGGACTGGATGGGCAGAAACCCGGACAGCCGCCTTCTTCCGCCCCAGCGGATGATGAGATCCACCCGGGGAAGGCCGGCTGTGCGCAATGCGGGGCCGATTGCCCCCTTTTTCATTCCCAGATCCCATTCCAGGCTGTAATTGACAAGAAAATTGATATTCATGCGCCCGTCCCCGAACACATGGCGCGTGGTGTAGGGCAAAAGCTCCGGCGGGAAACTGGCGGAACCGGCGTTTCCGAGAACCAGAAGGGCCGCGTCCTCGCGGGACAAAACCTCCACGGCTTTGACGCAGGCGCTTGTAAAGGCGCGCCGCTGCGCGATGGGCCGTTTCGCATTGTCCGCCGTGAAGCCGTAAAAGGACATTTCACGGATACCCAGGTCGCGGCAGGCCCGGTACAGCTCAAGGCCGGGAGAAATCCCCCTGTCGTATCCGTCCTGTTTATGAAGCCCCTGCCCGACAGCCCATCTCCGGTTGCCGTCAGGGATGATTCCGATGTGATTTGGCAGTCTCATAATGATCCTCCGGTTGGACAGGCGTAACCCTGTCCGTTTTTTATGCACAGGCCCGCAAAGGGAAGTTTGCTTCCAGGGCTGCATGCGGGCAGCGCGGCGGATAGGGAGGAAAATCTTCCCTACCCGGTTAGTATGGGCGGAAATGGGAGATTTATACAAAGCGGGCAGGAGGCGTTTCGGGAAAAGGGACAATATGTCTTGGAAATTTTGGAGAGATGGGAATTATTGTAATCAGGATGATATAAATTATATGTACTCTCGGAATCTCTCTGCGCCTGCTTTTGCGGCTGATTTTCCGCCAGATGCACCCAAATTTAATCAACGTACGCTCCACGTACGCCTCATAAATTTGTGCACATCTGACAAAAAATCATCTCACAAAATCAGGCACAGCGAGATTCCGAGAGTACATTTATGTTTTCTGAAAAAGAAAAGTATCTTGTAATTAAAATTTGCACATGCTATAGTGCCAACAGGCAAAGAAATGTGGAGAAATCCATGTAGGAAAAGAACGAATCCCCTGACTGTAATGGCGTACAGTCAGAGGATTTTTCTTTTCTTTATTTATAGTGGCAAAGCGTCCATTAGCTGATGAGGTGGCAAACCACACCTGCTGCGGCAGCCGCAAGAAATGTGAAGAATAACTCCATGTAAGCGCCCCTCCCGTTGCCGGGAGCAGGTTGGACAGCACAAGCATTATAACATATCAATGGACATTCCTCTATCTCTTTCTAAAAAGATCATACAATTCGGATTGCGGTTGATACAATCCAATGCTTGCCGTCACTGCAAGATAATTTCTTCGTGCATTACGAATTAGATTTCAAAATGAAAATAGAGAACATATTTGGAACATCTATGAATGTAAAACACGCCCGGCGTCTGTGGTTGGCGCACAAAAAAGCCGGAATCAATTTGTGGTTGGCGACAATTGAAAGTATTGTTTCAGACTTGCTATAATTATCTAAAATCAAATGGACAGCAGAACACAAAGTGAAAAACGTAAGGAGGAATAACGATGAAGAAAGGGAGACGACTGACTGGCGTTATATTATCGGCGTTCATGGCAATGACGCTTTTGGCCGGGTGCGGCGGCGGGGAAGCCGCAGGGCCGGAGGAAAGCGGCGCGGTCCTGACGCCCGGCAGAGCGGAGGAAGCAAGCTGCATTAAAATCGGAGTTTCCGGCACGCCGGATCTGGATCCGGCGATTGTCAACACGGGTTCAAGCTTAATCGCCGCTGTCAATCTCTATGATACGCTTGTATTTCCTTCTGCAGAGGAAGCGTCCGGCGTCGCCGGCAGGGCGGCACAGGACTGGGAGATCAGCGATGACGGCATGAAATATACATTTCATTTAAAGCAGGGGATCCGGTTCCATAACGGGGAGGAGATGAAAGCCTCGGATGTCGCCTATTCCATGGATCGCCTTCTGACGATCGGCGAGGGGTATGCCTATATCTTTTCTAATTACCTGGAGCCGGGTTCCACGGTGGCAGTGGATGATTACACTGTGGAATTTCATTTAAAACAGGCTTACGGCCCTTTCCTGAACGCTCTGATCCGCCTGTTCATCGTCAGTGAGAAGGAGGTCAGGGAGCATACGGAAGCTTCCGGAAATTACGGTGAAAACGGGGACTATGGAAGAGGATACCTCCTGACGCATGACGCGGGCTCCGGCGCTTATAAAGCAGTGGAGCTGGTGCAGCAGGATTACTTCTACGCAGAGTGGAATCCGGACTGGTTTATGGGCTGGGACAATGAGAAAGCCCCCAGGGCCTTTAAGCAGCTTGCGATCACCGAAGCTGCGACTGTCCGCACCATGATGAACAATCGGGAGCTGGATATCACGGATACCTGGCAGAGCGTGGAGACGTTGAACGCACTTTGCCGGATTGACGGCGTTTCTCTGGCGCAGTACACGAATGGCCTGGAGTACAACGCGTACATGAACACCCAGGCCCCGCCGATGGATGACGTGAACTTCCGCCGCGCCATGAGCTGCCTGATTGACTATGACACCATCTGCGATTCGATCCTGCCGGGATCCATCAAAGCCACAAGCCCCGTGCCGTCCGGCGTGTTAGGGCATGTTGAGACGAACACGCTGTCGTACGACATCGAGAAGGCGAAGGAGTATATCGCCGCATCCGCCTATGCGGACAATTATGCGGATTATCCGGTTGAGATTGTCGTAAACTCCGATGTGGCGGACTTAGAGAAAATTGCGCTGATGATCCAGTCCGCGGCGCAGCAGGCCGGGGTAACCGTCTCCATTTCAAAGGCCCCGTGGGTGTCCCTGATTGATAAAATGGGTTCTGTGGAGAGCTCTCCTCAGATGACGCTCATAAATTCCGCCCCGCCGTTTGACGATGCCGGTATCTATCTGCAGAGCCGTTACAGCAACGCGACGCAGGGAACCTGGGAGAATGGGGAGTGGCTGGCGGATCCGGAGGTGAACGACAGGATCAATGACGCATTGCAGACGGTTGACACCGCAGAGCGCCTTAAGAAATACGCAGAGATACAGAATTATATTGTTGATGAAGTCTGTCCCAGCGCCTGGCTCTGCGACCTGACCGAGCGGTGCGCATACCAGAGCTCCTATATAAAATGGCCCTTTGCGGAGCAGGGCGGTATTCCCCAGTGTGTCAATGGATACAGCCAGATTTATTCGGAGTTTGAATACAGCCGATAGCAGTTTAGACAGGTCTCTGCGCGCCTGCCCCGCGGCCGTACGGTTACACAGCGGCCGGGGGCGCAAAAGCGCGGATCCCGTTCCGGCGCCTGTCTCTGGGGAATGATTAAAGCGAGGTGGTGATTGCGTGATTAAATATATAACAAAACGACTGATGATGGGTATCCTGGTGTTGTTTGGAACCTCTATCCTTATTTTTACAATTGCCCGCGTTGTTCCGGGCGATGTGGCGACCATTGCATTGGGAAGCCGCGCGACGGAGGCGGCCAAAGAGGCATTGCGCCGGGAGATGAACCTCTATGATCCGCTTCCAATGCAATATGTGAAATGGCTGTCGAGCGCGCTTTCCGGCAATTTCGGAAATTCGTTTGTAACCAAGCGGCCGGTTGCCATGGATGTGGCGCAGTTTCTCCCGGCCACGCTGGAACTGGTCATCGTGTCAGGTATTTTTATGGTGGCGGGTACGTTTATCCTGGGGATTCTGGCGGGAAAGTATAAAAATACATGGGCGGACGGGCTGATACGGGTTTTATCTTATATAGGGGTGGCCCTGCCCGCATTTGTGGCCGGGATCTTACTTCTGCTGCTGTTTGGCTACAAGCTGCAGGCCATTCCGGTTCTGGGACGTCTGAGCGCTTCTCTTACGGCGCCGGGGAAGATTACCGGCTTTTATGTGACAGACGCGCTGTTAAGGGGGCAGTTTAAGGTCGCATGGGATGCGTTTTTACACCTGCTTTTGCCGGCGCTTTCCCTGGCAATCGGCCCCATGGTGCAGGATGCGCGTATCCTGCGCTCGTCGCTGGTCGATAATTCGGCTAAGGAGTACATGGCCGTTTCCACAGGCCACGGCCTGCCGCCGAACCTTCTGATCCGGAAATATCTGCTGAAGCCGTCTGCGACCTCCGCAGTGACGACGATGGGGATGGATTTTGCGTCCCTGCTCGGAAATGCGTTTCTGGTGGAGCAGATTTTTAACTGGCCCGGCATTTCACGATATGGTATCAATGCGATGCTGTTCAAAGATTTGAATGCGATCTGCGCGGTTGTCCTCATCATTGGCATCACGTTTTTCTTTGTGAACCTGGTAGTGGATTTGATTGTCGCCGCGCTGGATCCGCGGATGAGGAAAGGAGGAGGCAAATGAGTGTGCCAGGCAGCCGCAGGGCGGCGCGAAAAGCCCTGCTTTCTCCGTCAGCAAAAGAAAATTTAAAGATTTATAAATACAAATTCAGCCGGAATAAACTGTCCGTATTCGGTCTTATATTGGTGTTCATCTCCATCTTTTTTGCAATATTTGCGGAGGTAATCGTTCCCTTCCCGGAAAGCATCGGCAGCTTTGTGGATTACGCAAACGCCAGCCTCCCTCCGGGGCCGCGGCACTGGTTCGGCACGGATCAGATGGGGCGGGATGTGCTTTCAAGGGTTGTGTTCAGCTTTCGCGGCGCGCTGATTATGAGTGTGACGGTGCTCGCGGTTTCGGTTCCGGCGGGCACGGTTCTGGGCCTGATCGCGGGATATTATCACGGGACAAAGGTTGACGCGGTTATTATGAGAATCTCGGATGTGTTCCTCTCCGTTCCCTCCCTGATCCTGGCGCTGTGCGTGGCCTCGATTCTGGAGCCCAACATGATGAATTCCATGCTGGCTGTCACGATTATGTGGTGGCCCTGGTATACAAGGCTGGTCTACGGCCAGGCATCCTCCATCTCAGAGGAGTATTTTGTGAAGAATGCGGAGCTGATCGGGGCTTCCAAAGCCCATATTCTCTTTAAAGAGATACTTCCCAACTGCCTTTCGCCGATCTTTACGAAGATGGCGCTGGATGTAGGCTGGGTGATCCTGATGGGCGCTTCCTTAAGCTTTGTCGGGCTTGGCGAGCAGCCGCCGACGCCCGCGTTCGGGCAGATGATTTCCGACGGCGCGTCCCTGATGCCGGATATCTGGTGGCTGACGGTTTTCCCGGCGGGCGGGATTGCCTTTATGATTCTGGGATTCAATTTTCTGGGAGACGGAATACGCGATATGTTCGACAAGGGAGGGCACTGAGGATGAGAGAAACTATTTTAAATATCAAAGACCTCTCGATCTGGTACCGCACCTACCGCGGCTATGCCAGGGTGGTTGACCACATCGGTTTACAGGTAGGAGAAGGAGAAAAAATCGGCCTGGTCGGCGAGTCCGGCTGCGGTAAGACCACAACCATGAAGACCGTTATGGGCGTGCTGGGAAGCGATCAGATCCATGTGCCGAACGGGAAGATCGAATTCCGGGGAAAAAATGTCCTGGAGATGAGGAAGCCGGAGCTTCTTAAGCTTCGCCGAACCGGGACGTCAATGATTTCCCAGTCGCCTATGTCGGCGCTGAACCCGGTCTTTACCATCGGCCAGCAGTTGAGGGACATCATCCGCTACTCCGGCCTTTATAAGAAGAATGACAGGAAAGCCATCGAGGAGGCGGCATGCGGGGCGCTTAGAAGCGTCATGCTCTCCGATCCGGAGCGCATCATGGCCAGCTACCCGCATCAGCTCTCCGGCGGCATGAGGCAGCGCGTCTGTATCGCCTCTGCGCTGGTTACGCCCAAGGATCTGCTGATTGCGGACGAGCCCTGCACCGCGCTGGACGTGACCATCCAGGATCAGATCCATCATCTGCTCCGGACGCTGGTGGAGGAGAAGAAGCGCTCACTCATCATGATCACCCATTCCCTCGGCGTGGCGAGAGAGCTGGTGGATCGGATATACATCATGTATGGCGGTCATATCGTAGAAACCTGCCGGACAGAGGATTTATTTACATCGCCCTCGCACCCATACACCCAGGGGCTTCTCTCCTGTGTGCCGCGGCTCTCCGGCGGCGGGCTGTCGTCCGGCATCTACGGCTACGTCCCGGATTATGTAAACCCGCCAGAGGGCTGCCGCTTCTCCCCCCGGTGCCCACATGCCGGCAAGGAGTGCAGGACCAGACGGCCGCCGATGGCAGAGATCGGGCCGGATCACAAGGCGGCCTGCTTCCTCTATGCCGGGGAAGGACAGGAAAAGGAGGGAGCGGAGTAATGTGTAACGAATTATTGGCTGTAAAAAATTTAAAACAGTATTTCCCGGTCGGAAAGGATCGCTTTGTCCGGGCGGTGGACGGTGTGGATTTCTCTGTCCGCGAGGGCGAGGTCATGGGCCTGGTCGGCGAATCCGGCTCCGGGAAAAGTACGATTGCCTACACGATTATGGGCATGTACACCCAGACCGACGGAGAGATCGTCCTAAACGGGACAGAAATTACAAGCAAAACAAAAGGGCGCAGCAGGGAATTCCGCCGTGATGTTCAGATAGTATTCCAGGATCCGGGTTCTTCCCTGAATCCCTGCCAGGATGTGAGGCAGATATTAAGCCTCCCGCTTAGGGTGCATCACGTAGTCCCCAAAGACGCCATTGACGATAAGATCCGCGAGATCCTCCAGATGGTGGAGCTGCCGCCGGATTTCATGTATAAGACGCCAAACTCAATCGGCGGCGGCGAGCGCCAGCTCGTATCCATTGCCCGGGCGCTCTGCAGCAACCCGAAATTTATCATCCTCGACGAGCCGACGTCCTCCCTGGATGTGTCCATTCAGGCCAAGATTCTGAATATGTTAATGAAGCTAAAGGAAGAGCGGAAGCTGACCTATATGTTCATCACCCATGATATGGGCGTCATGCGCAATGTGTCCACCAAGATAGCCATTATGTATCTGGGAAAGATCTGCGAGATCGCGCCGACAAGGACCTTTTACGAAGCGCCGCGCCATCCCTACACGCAGATGCTCTTATCTGCGATACCGGTTATCTCGCCGGAGGAGGAAGCGCTGAAGCCGAAACGGATCCGCAGCGAGGGGGAGATCCCTTCGCCGGTGAATGTTCCGAAGGGGTGTAGTTTTCATACACGGTGCGCGTTGAAGAAGGAGATCTGTATGGAGGCTGATCCAAAGATGCGGGAGGTGGAGGAGGGGCACTTTGTAAGGTGTCATTTGTGCGGGGTGTGATGTGGCTGTTCAGTATCCAATGAATTATGTGAGGGCCGTGGTTTATCGTGAGAGGGCCGCATATACCTGCCTGTTTAATTCCTGAAGCAAAGGAGACCGGCTTAATATAGCTACTGCATCACAAATAAATGAATTCAAAAGTCCCGCACAGTCCGGACTTAAGAATAAAAAGAAACATTGTCCAAGCGACAATAGAATGGAGGAAAGTATGTTAGAATACGAAGTTCTGGATGCCTGTTTAAAGCTTCTGCGCGATATGTTCATGCTGAAGCCGGGGGAAACAATCGCGATCACGACAGACACCATGTCCAACGAGGAGATCGTGGAGGCGACGGCCCAGGCGGCGGTTATTCTGGGGGCAAAACCCCTGATCTTTAAGATTGCCGCCCCGGAAGGCGCGAAGGCCGGCGATAAGGACATGCCGATGAAAGCGCTGATTGACGGTATCAAAGCCTGCGACGCCTGGGTGGAGTTTAATTACAAGCTGATCTTCTACTCCACGGTTTACGATAAGATCACCGAGGATCCCAAAAACCGGCCCAGATATATGAATCAGAACGGTGTTCATCCGGAATTATTGGTCCGCAATATCGGTAAGGTAGACAATATCCTTCTGAACCGGTTTATCCAGGGATTTTCCGATTACTGCGAGGCCGGACGCCACATGCGCTTTACCACGCCGGCCGGAACGGATCTGGAATGCGATAACGAGCCCGGGCGCGATTACGTCACAGCGGATGGCTTTGTCTATGAAAATGATATCAAGATGTTCCCCGGCCAGATTAGCTGGTCCCCGAATTTTGAGAGCGTCAACGGCGTGCTGGTGGTGGACGGGACCTTATCCCCGCCAATCGGCGCTTTGCAGAGCCCGGTGAAGTTTACCATTGAAAAGGGCTATATCAAGAAGATCGAAGGCGGCAGGGATGCCGACAATTTCCGCCAGTGGCTGGAGAGCTTCGATGATCCCAATATGTTCCTGATGGCGCACAGCGGCCTGGGCTTTGGGCCCATGGCGCAGCTAAACGGCGATATCGTAGAGGATGAGCGCGTATGGGGCTGCACAGAGTGGGGGATTGGAAATGTTGGCCCGCAGCTTGTGTCTGAGATGGAGACAGGGATCGCGGCGGCCTCCCACTCGGATGGCATATGCTTAAACTGCAGCCTGTGGATTGACGGCGTACAGGTCCTGGATGAAGGGAAGGTGGTCGGCCCCACGGAGGAGTTTGTAGAGCTTGCCAGGCAACTGGGGCATTAAAAAGGGGCGCGCGATGGATGTAAAGAGATTAAAGGCGCTGATTGAGAAAAAAAGGGGACAGATGGCCGCTGACATGATGGAGATGAGCCGCATCCCCGCGGTAAATCCCAGAATGGGAGGCGGCGGCGAGTATGCCAGGATGCAGTGGATCATGCGCTGGTTTGACAGGCGGCAGATCCCGTATGAAGTGTATGAGATCCCGGACCAGAAGGTACAGGAAGGCGTGCGCCTCAATGTGGTTGCGACTGTTCCGGGAACCGGGGAGGAAGACCGGTCGCTGTGGTTTATCAGCCATGTGGACACCGTAGGCCCGGGCGATGCGGATGCCTGGGAGACGGATCCCTTTACGCCGGTTGAGAAGGACGGGAGAATTTACGGCCTGGGGTGCGAAGATAACAGCCAGTCTGTGATCACGACTATGGCCGCCTGCGAGGTATTGTTTGAGGAACACATCCGGATAGGCCGGAATATCCGTTTCTGTTATGTGTCCG
Source organism: Clostridiaceae bacterium (assembly GCA_910575795.1). Classification (GTDB taxonomy): domain Bacteria; phylum Bacillota; class Clostridia; order Lachnospirales; family Lachnospiraceae; genus Otoolea; species Otoolea muris. The sequence goes on from CAJTGE010000022.1 coordinate 71,878, forward strand.
ACGAGGAGACAGGAAGCGAATTTGGGATAAAAGCCCTGATTGGGAAGGGGCTGTTTGGTCCGGGAGACGAAGCCATCGTCCCGGACGGCGGCAGCGCGGACGGTTCTTTTGTGGAGATAGCGGAGAAATCGCAGGTTTGGCTGAAATTTACCGTAAACGGTAGAACTTCGCATGCGGCGATGCCCCATCTGGGAATCAATGCGTGTTATATTGGAATGAAGTTCGGCGCGGAGCTTGAGGACGCTTTAAAAACGAGATTTGACAGGGAGGATCCGCTGTTTAATCCCCCGGGTTCGACCTTTGAACTGACCCAGAAATTTGCCAATGTACAAAGCCCTAACGTGATGCCGGGAAAAGACAGCTTTTGTATGGACATGAGAGTGCTGCCCGGGGATCCCGTGGATGAGGTCATGGATTATATTTACGGGCTGATCGGCAGGTATGAGAAACAGTATCCGGGAATTGCGATCGAAGTGGAATTTCTCACGAGAACCGATGCGCCCGCGCCCACGCCGCAGCAGAGCCAGGTGGTCATAAATCTGGTGGAGGCAATCCGGGAGACGGGAACCGAGGCGTATTCCGGCGGCATTGGGGGCGGCACGTGCGGCGCGATTTTGCGGGCGGAGAAGATTCCGGCGGCCGTATGGGCGACGCTGGATGACAGGTGCCATGCGCCCAATGAGTACGTGGTGGTTGACAACATGGTACGGGATGCCGGTATCTATTTATCCGTGATCGCACGGTACGGGGCGCAGGGGACGGAAGAGTAAGATAAGTTCCTGTTCACATGCCGGTCATCGCGGAGCGTGCCGCCGGCATGTGAACAGGAATCAAAATAACAGGAGGTACACACATGTATGAATATGAGCTGACAAATGCGTGCTATAAGCTGCTTCATGAAATGTTTGATTTAAAAGCAGGGGAATCCCTGGCGATCACATGTGACACAGAGTCCAGTATGGAGGTGGTCAACGCCACGGCCAAAGCAGCCTTTGCCCTTGGGGCCAAGCCTCTGGTGCTTAAAATGCCCGCGCCGGGAGACTGCGGGAAAGCAGGGGATAAGGATATGCCGGTTGAGCCGCTTGTAAAAGCAATCCAGGGCTGCGAGGCGTGGGTGGAGTATAATAACAAGTGGATTTTCTATTCCACTGCATACGATAAGATTGTGGAGGATCCGGAGAACCGCCCGCGTTATATGAACCTGTGCGGCGCGACGCCGGAGCTGATGGTCCGAAACATCGGCAAGGTGGACAACCAGCTTCTGACGAAGTTCATCATGGCTGTCTCGGATTACTGCGAGGCGGGCAGGCATTTCCTCATAACCTCCCCGGCGGGTATGCGTTTAGAGTGCGATAACGAGCCGGGAAGAAAATACGTGACAGCCGACGGCCATGTCCGCAAGGGCGAGATTAAGATGTTCCCCGGCCAGATTAGCTGGTCTCCCAATTTTGACAGCATCAATGGGACCATCGTGGCAGACGGGACCATCACGCCGCCCCTTGGGGCCATAAAGGATCCGATCACCTTTACGGTGGAGAAGGGATATGTCGTGAAGATTGAGGGCGCGGGAACAGATGCAAAGCGGTATGAAGAATGGATGAATTCATTTCATGACAGACAGATGCGCCTGGTTGCCCACGGCAGCTTTGGATTTGGCCCGAACGCCCTGTTAAACGGGGATATCGTGGAGGATGAACGCGTATGGGGATGCACAGAATGGGGATTCGGAAATGTCGGCCCCCAGCTGGTATCGGACATTCCCGGCGGCATACCGGCTGCCACGCATTCGGACGGCATATGCTTAAACTGCAGCGTATGGGTAGACGGCGTACAGATTCTGGATGAGGGCAGGGTCGTTGGGCCGACGCCCGGGATTGTGGAAATGGCGCGTCAGTTAGGCCACTGATCAGACAGGAGAGTCCGCAGGGGGGCTGTGAAACAATGGAGTGCTTCTATCTCCGTTTTTCACAGTTCCCTGTCCTTTTATGTATAAGCCTGCATGCGGGCGGGATGAAAATTTCTCCTGTCCGATGGCATGCAGGCGTTAAAATTTCAAAACAATCAAAAAATATGGATAAATCTTACAATAACAACCGAAGTATAGTATGGTAGAATGATAACAGGAGGCAATTGTAACAGTTCAGACAACCTGAACTGTTACAATTGTGCAGATCATATGAACAGTTCCTTACAACAGGAATGATTTATAGATGGAGGTACAGGCCGTACATGATAAGCGTCATCGATTTGTTAAAGCTCCCGTCCATGAAAGAAGGATACATAGCCGCAGGAGGAAGCGGAATCTATCATGTTATCCGGCGTTTTGAGATTTTAGAGGAAACCTATCCGTCGGTTGTCCGGTTTCTGGATGAAGGGACATTTTATGTGACCAGCTTCTGGAACCTGGCAGATGATAAAGAGAGCCGGGTTCACCTGATTGAGGCGATGATCGAGCATGGGTGCGCCGGCATCGGAATCATGCCCGGAGGCTATCTGAATAACGAAATTGACAGGGAAATCTTGCAATTGGGAAATGAATATGATTTTCCCATTTTTTATATTCCCCTGTCCGTCCGCTGGGGCGACTTAGTGGCGGAATACAGTGTGATTTCCAATAACAATATCGAGGCAATGGAGCGCAGATGGCTGGAGCTGGCGCTGGGAATTTTTGTTGATTTTCATCTGAAAAATGATCCGGGGGTGCTCTGTGAAAGGATGAGCAAAACCCTGCGCCTCCCGATTGTGATCAGCGCGGTGACCGTCTACAGCTATGGCACAGAAGGGATTAATGTGGCGGTGCTCACCTCCAGGATTCAGAATATCCGGCAGAGCGGCGGCAAAGCTATGCAGTCCCCCATGATCATCCGGGCGGATATGTCCCGGATCGCCGTACTCTATTTTGGAGAACACAGCATGATTGCCTGCTGCCCGGCAAGGGAAGAGGTACAGGATAATATTTTACAGTTGTATCATCAGATGGCCCCGTTTGCCGTCCGGGAGCTGGACAACATGGTTTCACACAGCAAGAAGATCAGGAAAATCGAGGTGAATGCGCCCTATTATGGCAATGCGAGGGTATATATCGCCGTGCTCCGTTTTGAAAACTATGAAAAAACGAAGCATGCCATAGATAAAAAATATATCCTGTATGAGAGCAATCCTTATCAGAAATACTGTATTCTTCTGATACCGGAGGAAGAGGATGGAAACGTATGTTCGATATATGAAGTATACTGTAAAATGCTCGAGGCCAGGCAGCCGGATCTATTTATCTTTTCCCAGGGAAAATACAGGCAGAAAAATCTGCAAAGGGAAGTCTCCCGCATAAAAAACTTAATCCATTCCCTGTTATTCCTGAAAGGATGCTACAGCACCGACGAGCTTTCCCTGATTTATATGATGAGCAGCGCGCCCAGGGCCCAGGATGTCTTTGTCTATTCCGCGCAGCAGCTCCAGGCAAAACCATCGGCGGAAGTGAAGACATTTTTACACACGCTGAGGCTGTATCTGGTGCTGCACAGCATCAAGGACGTGTCGCTGCTCATGGGGATTCATGTAAATTCCGTAAAATACCGGATGGAAAAGGCCATGAAGTTTCTGGAAATGGACAGCGATTTGCCGCTCAGCGAGATCGCGTCCTTAAATGTGCTGATGCATGTGGAGCGGATGGCGGCGGAGATACGGTAACTTCATTATATCTTCCCCCCATTTACCATCTCCCGGTACTGGGAGGGGGAAATCCCCTTATGCCTGCGGAAGATCCGGCTGAAATACAGGGGATTCTCGTACCCCACGATGGCCCCGATCTCCGTGACATTATAATTCGTGGTCTCCAGAAGCATCTGCGCGTTTGTGATGCGCCTGGCCACAATATACTGCATGGGCGTGGTGTTGGTATACTGCCTGAAATGGCGGATAAACCAGCTCACACTCATTCCCCTGGACGCCGCGTAATCCTCGATGCGGATGTCTGTATTGTAATGATTATTAAAATACAGGATCGCCTGCGCCATCTCCCTGTCCATATATTCATTCCGCGACGTATGCTCCGTGGTCAGGCGGCGGTGGATCTGAATCAGGAGCTGCCGGAGCAAAATCGCGAGAAGCTCCTCATAATGCCCCTGGCAGCGCTGCAGCTCCAGTATCATCTGCTTAAAAATCCGGGCATATTCCAGCGTCGTCCCGGTCTTAATAATCCGCATATCATTCGTAATCCCATACGAGCGCAGGATATTCCTGACATTGCTTCCCGTAAAATGAACCCAATAGACCTCGGTCTGATCCACCCCGTAATACACATATCTCTGAGGCTCCCTTGGCCGGTAGATCACCATTTGGCCGGCGGTAACGATGGTGGCCTCTTCCTGTTTATCAAAATAGAAATACGCCTTGCCGGATACAATATACAAGAGCTGGAAATCCAGGCGGCCTCTGGGGCGGCGCGTGGGGAGACGGGGGCGCGTGTGAAGATGGTAGGTCCCGCAGCTTCCTACGATCAGGGGTTTGGTTTTGTCTTTGAAATCGACAAGGGAGTTGTTTAGGTAGGCGGAGTTGATATACATGGGCAGCTCCTTTCTGGCGTACGCGATCTCTTATCCAAGATACCCCCATTATACCATTTTGTGCATGTTTTGTCCAATGCAGGTAATGGACGCCCCCCAAAAAACCATATATAATATGCACATAAAACAAACCGGAAGAATCCGCAGACAACACAAACGGCCAGCGATTTGGCCATCTAAAGCAAAAAGGGGGTTATAAATTTGATTGTGCCAGAATACTACGAAGACTTAAGTATGCTTCACGAAAACACGGCTCCTCCCAGAGCCTACTATATCCCGGCGTCAGGCCGGATCGATGACTGGCTGGAGGCGCGGGAAGCGTCGGATCGGCTCCAGCTATTAAACGGGATGTGGAAGTTCCGGTATTATAGGAGCATCTATGAGCTTGAGGATGCGTTTTTTGAGATGGATTACGACCTCTCCGGTTTTGGAAGCCTTGCGGTTCCGGGCGTGTGGCAGATGGCGGGCTATGACGCGCATCAGTATACGAACATCCGCTACCCGTTTCCCTTTGACCCGCCGTATGTCCCCCGGGACAATCCATGCGGGGCTTATGCCTGTGAATTTACTTATGAGTGGGATGAGGCGGCCCCGCGGGCATTTTTGAACTTTGAGGGGGTGGATTCCTGTTTTTATGTGTGGCTGAACGGGATGTACATCGGATACAGCCAGGTATCGCATTCCACGAGCGAGTTTGAAGTGACCGGCGCGCTCTGCGGGGGAAGGAACCGGCTGGCGGTCCTGGTTCTGAAGTGGTGCGATGGGAGCTATCTGGAGGATCAGGATAAATTCCGCATGAGCGGTATTTTCCGGGATGTATATCTGCTGAAACGCCCCCGCGAGGGGGTCTGGGATTATTTTGTGACAACCTGGACGGGAAACGGCGCGGCGCAGGCGTCGGTGCGGATCGATTTTTCCGGAAAACGGATCCCTGTTTCGCTGACGCTTTACGACAAGTCCGGCCGGCTTGTCAGCCGCGCGGATATGAAAGCGGAAGCCGGAGATGCGGAAGCGGAAACCGGAGATGCCGAAGCGGACGCCGAAGCAGATGTCAAAGCCGACGCAGGAACGGAAGGGATGGAGAAGAAAGGCAGCGCGGAGGCGGTCCTTGCGATCCCGGATCCGGTTCTGTGGAATACGGAGGCCCCCTATCTTTATACGCTGGTGATCGAGACGGCCGGAGAAACGATTGTGGATACAGTGGGCCTGCGCGAGATTGCGATCCGGGACGGGGTGTTATGGTTTAACGGGAAAAATATCAAGTTCCGCGGCGTGAACCGCCACGATTCGGATCCCAGGACGGGGTTTGCGGTGAACGTGGATCAGATGAAGCGGGATCTGGAGCTCATGAAGCGCCACAATATCAATGCAGTGCGCACGAGCCATTACCCGAATGCCCCGGTGTTTTATAAGCTCTGCGATCAGTACGGTTTTCTGGTGATCGACGAGGCGGATGTGGAGAGCCACGGGCCGTGTGAGATTTTCTGTGAGGATAATACGGATGAGACGAAGTTTGACCGCTGGAACGAACCAATTGCGGACAATCCGGCGTGGGGGGAGGCCATCCTGGACCGCGTGCGCCTGTGCGTGCACAGGGATAAGAACCGCTCCTGCGTGGTGATTTGGTCCATGGGAAATGAGAGCGCCTACGGGCGCAATTTTGAGCGGGCCCTGGCGTGGACAAAGGCGTTTGATCCCGGGCGGCTTACGCACTATGAGAGCGCCAGGTACAGGAAAAAGGGCGCGGCGTATGATTTTTCCAATCTGGATCTGTACAGCAGGATGTACCCGTCCCTTGAGGAGATACGGGAGTATCTGGACAGGGGGGAGAAAAAGCCGTTTATCCTCTGCGAATACTGCCACGCCATGGGAAACGGACCCGGGGATATCGAGGATTATTTTGAGCTTATCCAGGAACGGGACGAGATGTGCGGCGGCTTTGTCTGGGAATGGTGCGATCATGCGGTCTGGCATGGCGGGACATCGGAGGGCAGAACCGTGTATTTTTACGGGGGCGATCACGGCGAGGCGATCCATGACGGGAATTTCTGTATGGACGGCCTGGTATACCCGGACCGCCGCGTCCACACAGGGCTTTTGGAGTATAAAAATGTATACCGTCCGGCCAGGGCTGTTTCCTTCCATCAGGAGAGCGGGGAGCTGGCGCTGCGAAATTACATGGAATTTACGGATTTGGGCGACTATGCAGAGATCCGGTATGAGGTGAACTGCGACGGGGCCTGTTTAGAGCAGGCAGTCCTGCCCGCATGCTCCATAAAGCCGCAGGAGACGGGACGCGTATGTCTGAATATCGCGGTTCCGGAGAGGGGGCGCGCGTATGTAAGGCTTTATTATTACCTGCGTACCGCGAATGAACTGCTTCCCGCCGGGCATCTTTTAGGGACAGAGGAGCTGCCACTTAAGACAAAGGACGACAGGAACCAGGAGGCGCTTGTATGGCTAAATGCGGCTGCAGCGGAATTTCTTCCAGAGCCGCTCACAGTGCGGGAGACGGACGCGGAGATCGTCTGCGGGGGCCAGGGCTTTTCCTGCAGCCTTGATAAGCGGACGGGCCTGATAAGCCGTTTGTCCTTTGGGGGCAGGGAGTATTTAGACAGGGCCATGGAGCTGAATATCTGGCGGGCGCCCACGGACAATGATATGTATATAAAGAAGGAATGGAAGCGCGCGGGATATGACAGGGCGGCGGCAAGGGCCTATGGGACAAACATCAGCCGGACAGAGACAGGGGTTCTCATCACATGCGCCATGTCCGTCAGCGCGGCCGCGGTGCAGCGGATCCTGGATATCGAGGCCAGGTGGCAGATCGATGCGGCCGGGGGGATTTTCCTGGAGATGTCAGTAAAGCGGGACATGGAATTCCCGGAGCTTCCGCGGTTCGGCGTCCGTTTATTCTTAAAAAAGGAGCTTTCCGAGGTTTCCTACTATGGGATGGGGCCGTATGAGAGCTACTGCGACAAGCACAGGGCGTCCCTGCACGGGCTGTACCGCGCAGGGGTGGGGGAAATGCATGAGGACTACATCCGGCCGCAGGAAAACGGGAGCCATGCAGACTGCGATTATGTGACGCTGACAGGCGGCAGATGGGGGATTACGGCCGTCTCAGAGGATCGGTTTTCATTTAACGCATCTATCTATACGCAGGAGGAGCTGGAGAAAAAAGAACACAATTATGAGTTAGAGCCTTCGGGCAGCACAGTGCTGTGCCTGGATTATAAGCAGAACGGGATCGGTTCCAATAGCTGCGGGCCGGTTCTGGGGGAGAAATACAGACTGAATAAAGAGAGCTTTACGTTTCGTATCAAAATGGCGCCATTTGTCAGATAGAGGTCAGAAAAAGCCGCGGCAGGCCATAGTTACTATTCACATTTAAGAAAAGCGGGCCCTTGCGTTCCGGTATTCAAGCATGCAGAATCCGGAAACGAATACGGGATGCGGATCCCGCTGTGTACTCCACGGAAAATCAGCCGCAAAGGCAGGCATGGGGAGACTCCGGGAGTACATCACTGCAAAAAGGAGTGTAGTTATGGAGGAGAAACGTTATTTAAAGTGGTACAACAAGGTAGGATACGGTTCCGGAGATATTGCAGGAAATGTGGTATATGCATTCTTATCCTCCTTTGTTATGATTTACCTGACGAACACCGTGGGGATGAATCCCGGCGTGGTCGGCTCGCTGATCGCAGCGTCGAAATTTTTTGACGGGGTTACAGACGTATTTTTCGGCGCGATGATTGACAAGACCAAAAGCCGGATGGGAAAGGCGAGGCCCTGGATGCTGTACGGCTATATCGGCTGCGCGGTTACATTAGTGGCTATCTTTGCCGTGCCGGCGTCCTTTGGGAAAACGGCTCAGTACGCGTGGTTTTTCATTGCCTATACGCTGTTAAACGCTGTGTTTTACACAGCCAATAACATTGCCTATTCAGCTCTCACGGCCCTGGTCACAAAAAACAGCAGGGAACGGGTGCAGATGGGATCCTTCCGGTTCATCTTTGCCTTTTCGACCAGCCTTCTGATCCAGTCCGTGACCATCGGGGCTGTGGCCGCCGCGGGCGGAGGGGCCTCGGGCTGGAGAACCGTGGCCGTCATCTACGCCGTGATCGGGCTGATTGTCAATACGCTTTCTGTCTGCTCTGTAAAAGAGCTTTCCGAGGAAGAGCTAAGCGAGGCGTCTACCGCAGACGGCGGCGCGCCGGATGAGAAGTACGGCCTTGTCACAGCGGCAAAGCTGCTTATTTCCAACAGGTTTTATCTGATGATCTGCGGCGTTTACATTTTACAGCAGATCTATACAGCCATGATCAACATGGGTATTTACTACATGACGTATGTGCTGAAAAATGAAAATCTGTTCGGCGTGTTTTCGTGGGCCATCAATATTCCCCTGATCGCAGCGCTTATCTTTACGCCTTCGCTCGTGGCGCGGTGGAAGGGGATGTATAAGCTGAATCTAAGGGGCTATATGCTGGGAACCCTTGGCCGTGCGCTGGTGGTCGCAGCAGGGTATCTGGGGAGCGTCCCTTTGATGCTTCTGTTTACCGGCGTAGCCGCTCTGGGGCAGGGGCCCTGGCAGGGCGATATGAACGCTGTGATCGCCTCCTGCTCGGAGTATACCTGGCTGACAAAGCGCAAGCGGGTGGACGGGACGATGTATTCCTGCACCTCCCTGGGCGTAAAGCTCGGCGGCGGGCTGGGGACGGCCATCGCCGGCTGGCTGCTCGCGGCCAGCGGATTTGACGGGACAGCGGCCGCGCAGCCGGAGTCGTGCATCCGCATGCTGTATGTGATGTACTTATGGATTCCGATGGCGATAAGCCTTGTTATCACCCTGATATTGTCCAAAATGAATGTGGAAGAGACGAATGAAAAGCTTAAGGCGAACGGTCAGCGGGCCGGCTGACGCTTAAGGGCGCGGGGCGCATCCTGACGGATGGTTCGTCCGGCCGGGAACGCCGCCATGTGGCTGAAATGCCGGATGGCGGCGCATTCCTTTATTCCCGCGTGCAACGAGCCAAGTGGGCATGCTTGCATACACATTTGGCGACTGCCGCGTGCAGCGGGTGGTTATGCATGGTATACATGATTGAAATAGTCTGCATAAAAGTCCATCAGGCCGTTCATAAAAATTTTAATACGGTTCATGGCGTAGCCTCCTTTCTGTACCGGATGAGGCTATTCTACACCATATCAGGGCGGATTACGCGCCAGATGGGAGGAAAAAGCAGACAATTTGTTACAGTTCGCGGGGCGGGGAAAACTGGCGGAAAACAGACGTCAAGTTTGCTTGTAAGGCTGTTTTCTGTCAGTTTTCCACATCGGGCGGACGCCCGATGCTTCTTGTCTGCCTGTGCCGGACAAGAAGATGCCCCGTGAACAGTAACGACGATTTTTTCACCTGTGCGGCTGCCAGTTTTGGCCAGAGAAAGGAGAAGCCGGATGTATCCAATATACGAGGCGGCGGGGCGTGAGCTGACGCTGCTTGACAAGGCCCCGGGCCATATTTCGCCCCATCTCCATCAGGCGGTTGAGTTTGTCTATGTGGAAAAGGAGACGCTGGAACTCGGCGTGGGAAAGGAGCTGTACCATATGGAGGCCGGGGATTTCGGCGTGGTGTTTCCCAACCGGATCCACCACTACCAGGCATTTGGCGGGCCGGGCGGCCGGGCGCTCTTTCTGCTCGCCCCGGCGTCGATGCTGAGCCCGTTTGGAAACGAGTGGCAGCAGCGCGCGCCCCGGAATCCTGTGATCCGAAGGGAAAACGTGCCGGCTGATATCGTCAACGCCGTGCACCGCCTGTTTGAGAGCAAAAAAGAGGAGCGGGCGGTCAGGCAGGCTTATGTGCAGATCCTGTTCGCAAAGGCCATGACGCGGCTGGAGCTGGAGGAAGAGAGAGGCCAGGAGGATGCGGATATCGTGTACCAATGCGTCTGCTATATTTCAGAGCATTTCCGGGAAACGATCACAATGCCAGAGATGGCAAAGGCGCTGGGAGTCGGCAGATACGTCCTGTCGCGGGTGTTTTCAGGAACCTTTCACCGCAATTTTAACCAGTACCTGAATGAGACGCGGCTTAACTATGCCTGCTCGCTGCTCATGCATACAGACCGGCCGGTTACGGAGGTGTGCATGGAGGCCGGGTTTGAGAGCCAGCGCACGTTTAACCGCGTCTTCCGGCAGTTTTGCCATATGACTCCCAGAGAGTACCGGAGAGAAATGGAGACCGCAAACAGGAGCGCGGCCGGCGGCCGGAATTTGTGACGGCCGGCGCGCATGGCTTGGGAACCGTCTGGAAATAACTTATGCAAGTTGCACAGGATTTTTCTTCGCAACTTGCATAAGTTATTTCCGGACAGTTCCTTACATTATCTTGGTTCATAAATCAGATCCGTTATGCCGTTCCATGCCTGCGCGCGTACAAGGCGCAGCTTCACTTCCCGTTCCATGGGGCTGAAAAGGCGGATCCCGCCTCCAAGGATAGTTGGGACAACGGAGATGTGGTACCGGCCAATCAGATGTTCCCTCATAAGCTGCCGGACGATATCAGCCCCGCCGCAGATCCAGATGTTTTTTCCGCCTTCCTTGGCCAGCCTGCGGACTAAGCTGCAGGGATCCTCGGAGGTGAATGCGATCCGTTCCGAAGAAGGGAGCGCTTTATGCGTGATGACATAGCTTTTCTGATCGGGATAGATCCATTTTCCCGGGGACAGCTCGGTTGTGATCTGGTTCCAGGTGTTGTACCCCATAATGATGGTATCCACGTCCCTGATGAATGCCGGGTAGGGGCCGGGATCCTCCGCTGTGTCCTCCTGGCCGTTCAGCCAGCCTACGCCGCCGGCGGGATCCGCGATATATCCGTCCAGGCTCATGGCGATGAATAAAACGATTGTTCTCATGTTTTTACCTTTCAGAGTTCTGTGAGCAATACAGAAAGTATAGCATAATAGCTGGCGTTTTTCTATATTTTATCTCAGATTCGTGTTTATCCGCAGGCGGCGTTCACGGATGTTTGCTGGCTGCTGTGAACGTACATGAACCAATGTCAGTTAGTTAAGGTTAGGCGAAAGGGAAAGATTCCGGTAAGTAGAAATGAAACAGTCGGAAACAAGGCGTTTCGGATGAATCGTTTCGGATTTATTTGACAGGAATGGTTTTAGAGATGTTTTATCGGTTCCTTGCTTCAGAACAACAGAAAGCTTACATTGAAATGCAGGAAAGGCGGATCGCCGAGAAAGATGCTGCCATCGCTGACCTTAAGAAGCTGGTGGATGAACTCCAGTCCCTGAAAGCGAACCTTCTGGAAACCCTGGCAGAGTTCCGGAGGCAGTTTTTTGGCGTGGCCAGCGAAAAAACAGGGGAGCCAAAGCCCCCTGCAGGGCCAGGGGAGGACTCCGCTAAAACGATGGTAAAAGCCCACAGCAGGGTATCCCGGAAACCAAAAGCCGCCCGCGCAGAGCAGTATGCAGCCCTTCCGGTACGGGAAATACGGATCCCGCTCACCCGGGAAGAACGCAGATGCCCCTACTGCAATGGCGAAATGGAAAACGTCAGTTACGTTAAGGTGCGGGAAGAACTGAGGATCACTCCGGCCAAAGTGGAGCGTATCCGATATCTGCAGGAGACGGCCGTCTGCCCGGAATGCAGAAAAGACGGTGATGGGACCTTTGCAAAAGCATCCGCCCCAATGGCGCTGATGCCGCACAGCCCGGCCTCGGCCTCAGCCGTGGCATATGTGATGTTCCAAAGGGTATTCCTTGGGCTGCCGTATTACCGGCAGGAATCCCTGGTGGCCCAGCTTGGCCTGACGCTTCCCAGGGAGACCATGGCAAACTGGTGTATCTACTGCGCAGAGCATTACCTCCTGCCGCTGTATGAAAAGCTGCACAGCCTTCTGCTGAAGAGGGATGTCCTGCATGCAGATGAGACTACATGCCAGGTCCTGCATGAAAAGGGCCGGACAGCAGAATCCACCTCTTATATGTGGATCTTTCTGACCGGAAGCGATGGGCTTGCACCGATCGTCCTGTACGATTACCAGCCCAGCCGCAAAGGCGCCTGTGCCCGGGATTTCCTGGAAGGATTCCATGGCCTTCTCCAGTGCGATGGCTATCAGGGCTACAACAAGGTCGAAGATGTGGTCCTCGTATGCTGCCCGGCCCACTGCCGGAGGAAATTTTTTGAGGCGGTGCCCGCACAGCGCCGGAAAAACATAAAGCTTTTGGATATCCTTTCAGAAGAAGCCATACCAGAACCCAGACTTCCAAAGGAAGGGGAAGTTCCCACATGGATCCCGGCGGAAGTGGGCCTTTCCTACTGCAACCGGCTGTTCTATCTCGAACGCGGTTTTAGAGATCTGCCCGCACAGGAGAGGGCGTTAAAACGCAGGGAACTGGAAGTTCCAATATGGGAAGGCTTCTTCCAGTGGGCCGAGACGGTAAATGCGGCGGGAGGTAGTAAACTGGCAAAAGCGGTGAAGTATGCCCTGAACCACCGGGATACCTTAAACAACTATCTTTTGGATGGGAGATGTGAAATATCAAACAACGCTGCGGAACGGAGGGCCAAGAGTTATGCCATAGGCCGCAAAGCGTTTCTTTTCCATGCCTCCGAAGCCGGTGCACGGGCCAGTGCAGTGATGTATAGTATTGTTGAGACAGCCAAAGCGAACGGTCTGAACGTGTTCCAGTATCTGTACATGGTGCTGTTGTATATGCCGGACTATCAAAATGAGTCCGCAGGCATGGAACAGCTGCTTCCATGGAGTGATTTTATAAAAAAACATTGTTCAGGTCTGATCGATATAGAAAGCATAACAGCAGAAGCACATGAGCCATTGCCTGTTTAAAAGCGCAGCAGCACCAAGGGGATCGTCTGCAATACGGCAGGTTATTCATCGCTTACAATTGTTTAATTGGTTTTCCCCATCCCGTGAAAAGTAACCGGACACTTGTCTAAATATAAAAAATGATATCAACTGATTGTGTATTTCCACAAACTATACTATACTTAAATTCTGATATATTCAGGAAACAGGAGCAGCGATTCTGCGTGCGCGGAGTATACGTGAACAGATGGAATTATGTGACAGTTCAGGTATTAAGCTAAGAAGTGATATAAGCCTGAAAATAGTTTTCTGTTAATTTTATTGTAGTACGGAGGGCAGAAGGCCATGATTGAAAAGAAGAAGCTTCCGATAGGAGAAGAATTTTTTCGTAATATCAGGACAAAAGGGTTCTACTATGTAGATAAGACGGAATTTATCAGTGAACTTCTGAGAACCAGGGGCAGCGTGAATCTGTTTACACGCCCCAGGCGTTTTGGAAAGAGCTTAAATCTGGACATGCTCAAAACATTCTTTGAAATTGGCACAGACGCTGCACTGTTTGAAAATTTAAAAATTTCAGAAGAAAAGGAACTGTGTGAACAATATATGGGAAGGTATCCGGTTGTATCCATCAGCCTGAAGGATGTCGGAGGGGAAGATTTCCAGACGGCATATGAGACGTTGTCCACGGTGGTCAGCGAAGAGGCGGCCAGGCTGGGTTTTCTTATGGAAAGCAGCCGGTTAATGCAGTATGATAAAGCAAGATTTGAGCGGCTGGCGGAAAACCGGCTGGAGAAACCATCGGATCTTTACAACAGCCTGAAGCTGCTGACAAGACTTTTGCGTAAACACTATGGCGTCTCTGCGATTGTGCTGATTGATGAGTACGATGTGCCTTTGGATAAGGCATATCAAAACGGTTATTATCCGCAGATGGTCAGCCTGATCCGCTCGATATTCAGCCAGGCGCTTAAGACAAATGAGAATCTTGAATTTGCGGTAATTACAGGCTGTCTCCAGATTGCGAGAGAAAGTATTTTTACAGGGCTGAATAATTTCAAGATTCGGACTGTCTCAGATGTCCGGTTTGCAAAATACTTTGGATTTACAGACCTGGAAGTAAAAGCTCTGCTTGATTATTACAATCTGGGAGAGAAGTTCGGGCTTTTTAAGGAGTGGTATGATGGATACCGGTTTGGAAATACACATGTATACTGCCCATGGGACGTGTTAAATCAATGTGATAAATTTTGCGAATCAAAGAATGCCCGGATGGAGTCCCACTGGGAAAACAGCAGCAGCAACCATATTGTAAAAGATATCCTGGAACACTCGAATGAGACGACAAGAGCGGAGATTGAAGCGTTAATTTCCGGCGAGTGTGTGGAAAAGCCATTGATTTCGGGACTGACATATCAGGATTTTGACAGCAGGGAGCCGCAGAAAAGGCAGACGTATCTGTGGAGCATTCTTTTTGCAACCGGGTATCTTACAGACGCCGGAGAGCCGGCCGGAAAGGTTCATAAACTGGTTATCCCAAACCGGGAAATCCTTGAAATATATGAAGACAGAATTCACGCATGGTTTGAAACAAGAGCGGTAAGTAATACAGAGAGATGGAAAGAATTCTGTAAAGCGGTAAAAAGAGGGGATGGGGAGAAAGTCGGGCTATTGTTTGACAGCTTTATGAATGATTCCATCAGTATCCGGGATACGTATGTCAGGAAAGAGATGAAAGAGAACTTTTATCATGGAATGCTGCTGGGGCTTATGAGAGCAGAAGAGAGCTGGATTGTAAAATCAAATGCGGAATCAGGTATTGGATATACGGATATTTTGATAATGATTCCGTCAGAAAGGGTTGGATGCATAATGGAAGTGAAGTATGCGGAAAACGGCGCATTTGAGACGGCATGCAATCAGGCAATGAAACAGATAGAGGATGGAGGATATATGGCGGTTTTAAAACAGGAGGATATGAGGACCATTCATAAATTTGGAATTGCCTGTTATAAAAAAAGCTGTAGGGTGACGGCGCAGACCATGTAAACGGACAGAGATATTCAATATTTTGAGAAAATGTACCTACATTTATTCCCTGCATGAAAATTTCCATTTCCGTTTTGATATGTTTCAGCTCAGCACGGCAGTACAGCTTTGCAGGCAGGCTAATTCCAAAGGCATCCAGAATCAGCTTTAGGTCAGGGCCATCCGCATCCATGAACCACTACAAGTCTCCGGGAAGAAGGTCTGCCTTCCATTTGTTCAGTGCGGCCTGTCAGCCACCTTGTCGAAGTCCACAAATGCCCGGATTTTTGAAGAGTTCAGGATTTCACAGGTTTCCTCATTAACACATTCTTTCTTGAAGATTTTGCGTTGTTTTCGGACAGCGGTTAGAAAAAAGGACATAACAATTAAGCCTGCAAAAAAGAGTTTTTTACAGACAGAAACCAACGTATTTTATTTCGTTTATAAATTAAGCGGCATACAGGCGTGCGGCCTTATATCTGGCGTCAGGATGTATGCATATGCCGATGAGCATACTCCAAAAAGAAAAATGATCCCTGCCGCGTATTTTCAAATTCTGCAGGCAGTAATCATTCAACCCCCGGTCGTTGATGCGCTCACATGCAGTACGCTCGCTGTATATCTGCCTATACGCTTCGGAATCCCTTGGGATGCGGGGATGGAAACGCAGGTCCGCATGGTTTTTCACGTATACCGTGCGCCCGTAAGAGCCTGGGGAACATGCCGCTTCATTTGTGCAGGAACGGATACGCCCGCATCTGAGGGGGCAGCGGTATTTGTGTGCATCCTTTATGGGATCATTCCCCCATGGGCACATTTCATGCCCGGCAGGGTATATGGGATGGCCGGATTTATCGAAGGTGATGCCGGCCGGCATGGAAAAGATCTTCTGGAGTGCAGCTTCCGGATTGTCAGCGGCAGGCTTACCGTCCAGGATATCATTTACGATGTCCCTGGCGGTAACCGTGCAGGGGTCTTCCGGCTCCGCCAGTTTTCCATCGGCGCCAATCAGCTTTTTGGGGTTTTTGCCGTTTTTGCCTGCGGGAAGAAGAGCCGTGCGGGAATAGCGGTTCCTCGATCCTATCCAGAAGCGGTTCATAAAGTCATAATAAGAGCCGAGGGGCGGCAGCTCTTCCAGAGAGGCGCAGCCAATAAGGACAGCCAGGGAAATGGATTTGGGAAGGACTTTCCGCACCCATAAAGTAAGGCTTGTGCGTGCTTTGGTTTTATTAAAAAGCAGGACGAAAAGTATCAGGGAGCGCAGGATCTGCGCCTGGCGCGCTGCCTGGCGTCCCCCTTTGGAATAAAAACCGGGGATGTATTCCAGAAGCGGGTCAAGGTTGAGGTTTAAGAGTTTCTGCCGTTCTTCATCATATTCGTTAAAGGAATATTTTGGGTTGTTGCGGGAAAGCCTGCGGCCAACCGTAGTGACGCTGGTTCTGTACTCGCCATGGCTCTGCCATGATCCGGGTTTGAACATAAATGTGACCTCCTTTGTTTTATCAGTGAAATTGGATAGTTACGTATAAAACAAAGGGCCGTTTTCGCTGGCATTATCAGCGAAAGCGGCCGCACATTTCGGGGTATTTGTCAACCTGTTTTTTTGAAAAAAAGAATTATTTTTAGAGAACAGGAAGTTATTTAAAAGCGGAAATGTTACAAAATGAAGGTAAAAAATAGAGGTGAAAATGAGATTTCGGAAACTTCTGACGCCTTATAAAACAAGGGATTCGAGTTTCCGAGAGCACACAATACTTATCAGGGGTGATTTTTCAAACACGTTCTAATGTAAACTGTATTCACCCCTTCTTCCATCCATCGTACCAAAACTGCACAGCCAGGGCCAGAATCGGCGCGGCAATTGTTGCAATGACGCTGCAGGCATTGCTGGAGACATTAAACTTCCATAAAAGAAAGATTACGATGGCAGCGACAATGAGAACACCAAGAAGAGGGCCCCAGAATTTAAGAAGGCGTATTCGGTCGCTCTCTTGCTGGCGGAGGCGGACCAGGGGGGAAGCCTCTCCGGCAAATTGTTCGATTTTTTTGTTCTGCCAGATGATACGCCGGATATGGTTAATTGTTTTTAATTCATAACTCAAACTTCCCACACCGATTGGTGTGCTGAACCTTGAAAAATCAATACTTTAGTCCATAAAAAAGGCACAAACCTGCACTTGATGGTATAATTGAATTACGAATAACAATCACACAGCAAGGAGATTTATGCCATGTCAAGTATACCATATAATGCTGAAAACGGAAATGAGATTTCTAGCTCTGTCACAAATTTTATGAACAAATTCCAAGTCGGAAAGCTTCTTTTCAAATGCAACGCTGGAAAAACGAAAGGGCTCCCGGTAATCGAAGTGTTTCGATACCTGTTCTGTCTCATTTTCTCCGATCGAAGCATGTATATGCAGCGGAAAACGGGTATATTTGACGGTTCGTTCTGTAAAAATACCGTTTATCGCTTTCTCAATAACACAAAGATTAACTGGTCTCGGTTCACAACTTTGCTTTCTAGCCAGGTAATTAACGTTTTTATGAAGCCGCTTACGGACGAGCGCCGTAAAGATGTCTTCATTATTGATGACAGCCTGTTTGACCGTTCCCGTTCAAAGAAAACGGAACTTCTGGCGAAAGTCTTTGACCACTGCTCTATGAAGTACAAGAGCGGTTACCGTATGCTGACACTTGGATGGTCCGATGGGAACTCATTTGTTCCGATCAACCATTGCCTTCTGTCGGCAGCCGACGACAAAAATCTGCTCTGCAAGCCTGCCAGCTTCGATGGACGCTCTCTTGCCGGAAAACGGCGAAAAGAATCCAGACGAAAAGCAACAGAAGTCATGGTTGACCTGGTCAGAGCAGCACAATCATCTGGGGCTTGTGCAAAATATGTTCTGTTCGACAGTTGGTTTTCATCACCAAAGACCATTACTGTATTAAAGACAGGCTGTAAATTAGACACAATCGCAATGGTTAAGAAAAGCAGTAAAATCAAATATGGCTATCAAGATGGCAAATACAACATCAAAGAAATCTATAAACAGTGCAGAAAACGCAGAGGCCGCTCCAAATATCTGCTTTCCATTGACGTAACC
>CAJTGE010000023.1:0-17612 GCA_910575795.1 Clostridiaceae bacterium
TTCCGTAAATTCCGCAGCAGCATCCGGCAGCAGCACAGTCTGCTCCATTACCGGCCTGGATCCATTCCTTTTTCGGGGCAGTTCCTCAAGCGCCAGCTTCCGGATCTTTGCGATCCAGTAATAATAGCTTTTTAAAGAGATATCATGCTGTTCGCACCATACCTGATTCGTCAGGCCGGAGGCTCTGCATTGCCGGATCACATCCAGCCAGTATTGAAGTTTTACCTGTTTATCCGGAGTTAAAGTGGAAATGTCCATAGGTATTCTCCTTTGCTTGGATTTAGAGTTTTTGGAGTGAACTTTAAAAACTCTAACCCTGATTTTACAGGAGAACGCCATATATTTCACTACACGTTCTTATTTGACGCTTACTAATCTCCTGCCTTCACATTAGAAAAGGACAGGCTAATCAGCGGCCAGCTTCCCTGAAGCTTCCGAAACGTTTCATTTTCCCATATCTTAAGCCCTGCAAACAGATCGCCCCAATTGGCGTACTTCACAGAAAAAAGCATTCTGTCATACTCATGTTCATCCCTTCCTTACACGTCATATTTTGCCTTCTTCAAGTCAGTATCATTTTACTGAGAAACAGGAGAAAGTTAAACAAAAATGTTTATGTTGTTCACGATTGCTTTCCTGCCGTTATGTTTGTTGTGAGCAGGCCGCCCGTGTCAGATCCTGCATCCATTCTGTGCTATAAGAATCATGACAGAAGCGTGCTTACAAGAAGGAGGCAAAAAGAAATGCCAACATATGAAAAAGAAATAAATTGCTATCTTTTTGATCAGTTATCATTTTAGAGAGGATCGAGGCTGTGACGGATAATGAAAAAGCATTAAAGCAGATTGCGACTGAGCGCAGACAGATTGAACGTAAATTATATCAGCCGTCGCTTATAAAAGAAAATTAATTGTTTTCCGCGAAACAGCGGAAGGCCAGATATACGGCATGTCCGGCTATATCCGGCTGCTTCTGTCACTTCGTGGGGAACGGCTCTCATTATGACAAGGTGTGCCCTTTTACTCCATTTCCAGCGGCGCTGCCGCGACCGGATAGGTTTCCGTATCAGAAAAATGCCACCACTCGCCAAAGTAAGGTTTAAATCCCGCCTCCTCCATAATCTGCTCCAGAAGCCGGGCATGTCCGGCGGCTGTCTGGCTGCAGTCGCTGTAATCCCTGTCCGCCAGGGATGAGAAATCATCGAAGCCGGTAGGCATCTCAATCGCTGTCCCATCGGATGAGACGATGGTGATATCCACCGTATTCCCGCGGCTGTGCGAGGAATAGCCTGTGTTGGGATTTGCGACATACGTAGAGTCCGGGTATGCCTCCCACAGGCGAAACTGCGCGGAAACCGGGCGGAACGCATCCCAGCAGAGGAGCGTCATCCCGTGTTCCCTTGCCGCCTTCTGGGCGGCTTCCAGCTTCAAAACGGTTCCGTATCGCAGCCATGCGTCCGAAAAATCATAGATGACCTGCCCGGTGAAATTGTCGTCCGTTGCATATTTCAGATCAACCTGTATATCCGGAATATAATCCCTGATCCGCACAATATCCGCCGCTTCCGGCGTCTGCACAGTCCCTGTGTCCGGCGGATCCTGCCGGGCCGGATGCCCTGATTCCGGGGAAGTGAGGACAGTCCCTGTCCCGGCAGGCCCTTCTGCGTCCTGCCCGCCCGCATCCTCTTCCGCCGCCGATCCGGATAACAAAACATGACAAACCTCTGCGCCGACGTCCGCTTTATCCTCCGTTGTCCCGGACAGGAAAGATTCTTCTCCGGCTGCTTCTAAAACAGACGGCGCGTAAGCGGCCATTCCATGCAGAATCTCCTGACGGACTGACGATTCCATCCCTGTTTTTTCTGCCCCGCTTTCGGAGCCCGGCTTGTCTGCCGCGCAGCCTGCGCAAAGCACCATACTTAAAGCACATAAAGCGGCGCTGGCATGTAATAAATCTTTCATATCATACATCTCCCTGCAGCTTGTTTATTTAAACAATTATCCGGATGCTTTCTGTTATGTTCCGACAGTAGGAAATTAAATTTCAACCAGCCTGTAATAATCCGGATCACATAAATTATACGACATTAAATCTTTTCTCAACTTCATACAACATGGTTTAAACATAGCAAAGGTAAGAGCGCCGGACAAAACACCTCCTGCAATGGGGATGGCAGATGCAACACTATCAGCAAAAACCTGTTTTGTCATACGAATACCTGCGTTTAAGGCAATCTTCTTTACAACAGGATATATCGTTCCTTTCGTTAATGCCTTCTGCGCCAGTTTTTTCGCAATATGCTTAGCCATAGTATCAGCAATATTATCGTCCTGCGAAAGCCATGGAGTAAAGTCCAGGGCTTCATGCGGCCATGCCATCCTCAAGTCCTTTATTTCTTCAAATCTGCTCAAATTAATCATGTTATTTATGAAACGGCTTAACTTCTTAATTTGCTTTTTCTATCATCCCTGCTCTTCTGCGATGGAAATCAGATAAGACATTATACCACAGATTCATGAATTTTTCTGCCCCCTTTAAGAAGAAACACTCGACTAAAGCCGAGTGTTGTAAATTTTCCTATTCGCTATATCTGTACCTCCGGGCTGTCCCGGAAAGTACCGCCATTTTCTTATTCCGGCCAACTGTAAT
Organism: Clostridiaceae bacterium; assembly: GCA_910575795.1. Classification (GTDB taxonomy): domain Bacteria; phylum Bacillota; class Clostridia; order Lachnospirales; family Lachnospiraceae; genus Otoolea; species Otoolea muris. The sequence continues at coordinate 2,650 of CAJTGE010000023.1, forward strand.
GAATCATGCGATTCAAATAAGAATCTCGTTTAATCATTATAGTTACCTCGTACTTGCGGCGATTTTGTCACTACTTTCTTGTGTAGTATACTACGATTTTTTTAATTATCAATAGTGCTGCAGTAAGTTACGGCATTGGCGTCGTAAGTACGAGGTGGAAGTGCTGGTACATCATTGCGTCCGGCGCTCAGCCCGTCAATAAAACGCCAGCTCCGAGATAACCGTATCCTCATATTTCTCACCCGCATACACCGATTCGATGTACAGCGTAACCGTCGAGGCCGTCTGCGGCGTGTCAAACGTGATCGTCTGCGCCGCGCACACATCGTCCAGTGTAAACCGCAGGAAGTTTTTGCCGTCAAATTCAATCCTCACAGAGGCCGGCCGGGAATTTTTATAATACAGATCCCGGCTCTTCTGATACCCTGCATGGATCGTAAATCCGGACACCATATATTCCCCGTCAAAATAGAAGCTTACCGACTCGCCGATCCCCTGCCCGTCCCCGCCCTCTACCCAGGCGCGATCGAGCTTCTGATCCATGATCTGCGCCGCGGCATGCACAGCGCCGCTCTGCTCTGTGAGCACAGACGACGCGCTTACAGAGCGGACGCAATCCATCGCGATCGGAGGAAACACTTCCGTATCCAGGGGAACCGCCCCGCTTTCCGCCATCCCGTCCGGCGCAGCGGCCGTCTCCGCTCCGTTCGCCGTAGAAGAGCCGCTGTCATCCGCGGCCTGCCCGCTTAAGGGCTGCGCGGCCCCGTCCGTCTCAGAAGAACCATCTTTGGCCGCTCCCATGCTCTCTCCGGCTGCTGTTGTCTCTGGCTCTTTGCTGACCGTCTCCGCGTTTCCTTCCGCCCCGTCCGCAGACGTCCCGCCGTCGAATTCTTTATCCCATTCCCAGGTTCCGGGCTCCGGCTGTTTCTCCGCCCCCTTTTTTCCATAGAAAAACACGGCCGCCCCGGCAAGCGCAAGAACCGCTGCCGCGCCCAGAAGCAAAGGCAGTTTCCCCCCGCCCTTCTTTTCCGTCTTAACCGGAACTGCCTGCGCAGGCGGAAGTTTTGTCGTCTCCCCGCCGCCTTCCTGCGACTTTTCCCCGCCGGGTTCTGCTTTGATTCTGGCCCCGCATTTCGTACAAAACACTGCGCCGTCCTTAACCTCTGCCCCACACTTCGTACAAAACATCTGTCTGTCCTTTCTCCCGCGCGCCGTCACTCGCTCAAATACGCCTTCTTCACCTGATCATTATTCATCAGCTCCGCGGCATCTCCCTTGAGCACGATCCGACCCGTCTCCAGCACATACGCCTTATTGGCAATCGAGAGCGCCTTCTTCGCGTTCTGCTCCACCAATAACACCGTAGTCCCGTCCGCATTGATTTCCTTAATAATATCAAAAATCTCATTCACATAGATCGGAGACAGCCCCATGGACGGCTCATCCATGACGATCAGCCGCGGGTGGGACATTAAGGCCCGGCCCATGGCCAGCATCTGCTGTTCGCCGCCGGAGAGCGTGCCCGCGAGCTGGTTTTTCCGCTCCTCAAGGCGCGGGAAGCGCATGTAGATCTTCCGAATCGTATCCTCGATCTCCTGCTTGTCCTTCCTCGTATAAGCCCCCATTTTCAGATTCTGCAGGACGCTTAGCTGGGCGAACACGCGCCGGCCCTCCGGGACATGCGCGATGCCCATGGGAACCAGCTTATAGCCAGGGAGCTTTGTGATATTTTTTCCTTCAAACACGATACTCCCTGATTTGGCGGGTATCAGCCCCGTGATGGTGTGCAGCGTCGTCGTCTTCCCGGCCCCGTTTGCGCCGATGAGCGCGATGACGTCGCCCTCTTCCACCTCAAAGGAGATGCCCTTAAGCGCCTGGATGACGCCGTAATATACACTTAAATCCTTTACCTCCAGCATAGCCATACACGTATTCCCCCCTATTCTCCCAGATATGCCGCAATGACCTGCGGATCATTCAGCACGTCGCCTGTGGGCCCCTCTGCCAGCATGTGGCCGAAGTTCAGCACCGTCAGGCGCTCGCAGATGCCGGAAACCAGCTTCATATCATGCTCGATCAAAAGGATCGTCATGTGGAAATGATCGCGCACGAAATGGATGGTATTCATCAGCTCCGCCGTCTCATTGGGGTTCATGCCCGCCGCCGGCTCATCTAAAAGCAGGAGCTTTGGTTCCGTGGCCAGGGCGCGCGCAATCTCCAGCTTGCGCTGTTTTCCGTAGGGGAGGTTCGCCGCCTTGCAGGCAAATTCCGTTTCGAGATCAAAGACCTTTAGAAGCTCCATCGCCCGCTCGTCCATGGCCTTTTCCATCTTATAATACCCCGGAAGCCGGAAAATGCCGGTCAGGGTGGAATAGGTGAAATGATTGTGAAGCCCGGCCTTTACATTGTCCAGCACAGACAGATCCTTAAACAGGCGGATGTTCTGAAACGTCCTCGCAATGCCGGCCTGATTGATCTGCGCCGTCTTATGGCCGGTGATATTGGCCCCGTCCAGGAGGATATGGCCCATATCCGGCTTGTATACCCCGGTCAGAAGGTTGAAAACCGTCGTTTTACCAGCGCCGTTGGGGCCGATCAGGCCGTAGAGCTGCCCTTTCTGGATGGTGATGTTAAAATCATCCACGGCCTTTAAGCCGCCGAAGGAGATGCTTAAGTTCTTTACCTCCAGCATGTTTGTGATTTCTTTTGTCCCTTCCATCGCTTACGCCTCCTCCTTTTCCTGTTTTTTAAACGGGGCCAGAAGCCGTTCCCTGATCTCTATGGCCTTGGGGCTCGATGTCAGGAGCATCATGACAATCAGCACAATGGCGTAGATCAGCATGCGGTAATCATTCAATCCCCTCAAAAGCTCCGGAAGCAGGGTCAGCACCACGGCGGAGATCACGGAGCCGCGGATATTTCCGATGCCGCCCAGCACGACGAACACGAGAATCATGATGGACATGTTGTAGCCAAAGCTCTTGGGCGTCGCGGCCAGAGTCGCCAGATTGTGCGCGTAGAGCACGCCCGCCACGCCGGCCAGGCCAGCGGACACAGAAAAAGCCAGGAGCTTGTATTTTGTGATATTGATGCCAATGGATTCCGCCGCGATGCGGTTGTCGCGGATGGCCATGATCGCGCGCCCGGTGCGGGAATTCATGATATTCAGCACAATAAAGAGCGTTAAAAGCACCAGAATCACGCCGATGGTAAAGGTCGCGGCCTTGGGCGTGCCGGTAATGCCCTGCGCGCCCTTGATGATCACGCGCCCCTCTTCGCCCAGGTTTAAGGACGCCACATCCTTTGTGGAGACATGGAGCCCGTTTCCGTCTATGCCCACATACAGGACGTTAATGATATTTTTGATGATCTCGCCGAAGGCCAGCGTCACGATCGCCAGATAATCGCCCTTTAAGCGCAGGACCGGGATGCCGATCAGGATGCCGAACACAGCCGCTGTGGCCGCGCCGATGAACAGGGCGATGATAAAGCGGACCTGGCCGCTCGGCACAGCGTCTGCCATCACATGGTTAAAAAACGCGCCGGAAAACGCGCCTACGCACATAAAGCCCGCATGGCCCAGGCTCAGCTCGCCGAGAATGCCTACGGTCAGGTTTAAGGAAACCGCGAGGATCACATACATGCAAAGGGGAACCAGAAGGCCCTTTACGAGGCTGTTCACATGCCCCGCCGCCATCAGCGCCTGAATCAGGACGTAACAGGCAATCACCATGGCATATGTAACGGTATTCTGAATCAGAATCTTATTTTTATACGCTTTCATCCCATTCACCTACACTTTCTCATTCATCTTTTTGCCCAGGATGCCGGTGGGACGCACAATCAGCACAATGATCAGCACAGAGAACACGATCGCATCCGAGAGCTGTGAGGAAATATAGGCTTTGGCCAGGTTTTCGATCACGCCGAGAAGAATCCCGCCGATCATCGCGCCCGGAATCGAGCCGATCCCGCCGAACACGGCCGCCACGAACGCCTTGATGCCCGGCATAGAGCCCGTGTACGGTGTCAGGGACGGATAGGCGGAGCAGAGCAGCACGCCCGCGATCGCCGCCAGCGAGGAGCCAATGGCAAAGGTGATGGCAATGGTGCCGTTTACATTGATTCCCATCAGCGTCGCCGCGCCCTTATCCTCCGACACGGCCAGCATGGCCTGCCCGATGCGCGTTTTGTTGATAAATGCCGTCAGGGCAATCATGATCACCACACAGGTGGCAATGGTGACCAGCGTCACGCCGGAGATGGAAAGCGCCCCGTTTGCCAGCTTGAGCGCCGGAACCGTGACCACAGACGAAAACTGGCGCGCATTGGAGCCAAAAATGATCAGCGCGATATTCTGAAGCAGGTAGCTGACGCCGATCGCCGTGATCAGAACCGCCAGCGGAGACGCGCCCCGCAAAGGTCTGTAAGCGACCTTTTCAATGGTAACGCCGAGAAGCGTACAGACAGCGACGGAAGCGAGAATACCGGCTATCGGGGAACCGCCCATTGTGCTCACAATGGTAAATACAGTAAAGCCGCCCACCATAATAATATCCCCGTGGGCGAAATTCAGCATCTTGGCAATGCCGTAAACCATGGTATAGCCCAGGGCTATGATAGCGTACACGCTTCCAAGGCTGATGCCATTGATCAAATAAGAAAGAAAACTCATACCGCTTACACCTACCTCTTTATCATTTCATATAGGAAAAAAAGAGGGTTGTCTTTGGGACAACCCTCTCCTGTCAGGGCCAAATCATTTGCCTTGCGCGCTGCGATTACTGCATCACATACACGCCGTTCTCGATCTTAACCGCCTTCGGAGCCTTCTCCGGCTCGCCGGCCTCATTCCAGGTCATGCCTTCGCCGGTCAGTCCGTCAAGCGTGATCTCAAGCATCGCCGCCTTCATCGCGTCGCAGATATCGGATGCGCTCATGTCCGCCGTAATGCCCGCCTTTTCAGCGGCCGCCTTGATCGCATACATCGCGTCATACGCGCCTGCCGCGAACTGGAGCGGCTCTGCATTGTAAGCGGCCTGATATGCCTCTACGAAGTCCTTGCTTCCGGCCTCGTCCACAGAGAACGGGGTTAAAAGCATCAGGCCCTCTGCCAGGGAAGCGTCAAAGTTCTCAACGCTTAAGATACCGTCCATACCGTCGCAGCCAAAGAAGATCGGGGCAAAATCCTTATCAGCGGCCTGCTTTAAGATAACGGAAGCCTCCTGATAATAGATCGGCAGGAATACAAGCTCTGCGCCGGACTCCTTGGCCTTGTCAAGCTGTACGGAAAAATCCGTGTTCGTGTCAGCCGTGAACGCCTCGCTGGCCACGATCTCAATGTTCTGGTTGGCAGCCTCGCTCACAAAGGACTCGCGGATACCGTCCGAATACTCTGTGGAGCTGTCGTAAATAATCGCAACCTTGGTAGCAAGCTCATGCTCGCCGATGTACTGTGCGGAAGCCTTTCCCTGATCCGGGTCAGAGAAGCACACGCGGAACGCATTGTCCCCGGAGATACACTCCACGGCGGAGCCGGACGGAGTGATCTGGAAAATATTGTCATTCTGGGACTCTGCCACCACAGCGATACACGGCTTGGAGGTAACAGTGCCCAGGACGATCTGCATATCCCAGTCCTTTAAGGTGTTGTACGCATTCACCGCCTTCTCGGGGTCATGCTCGTCATCCTGGAAATTGTACTCTACCTGCATGCCGTTGATGCCGCCGGCCTCATTGATCTCCTTCACCGCAAGATCCATGCCGTTTTTTACCGCAATGCCGTACGCAGCCGCCGGGCCGGTTAAGGGGCCGATGCCGCCAATCTTTAACGTTCCTTCTGAAGAAGCGGCCGCGCCGGAATTCTCCACGTTTTCGCCGCCTGCGGAATCCGCATTCTCGCTCTTCGTCTCAGCGGGCTGCGCGCCGCCGTTGCCGCCGTCCCCGCCGGAGCAGGCCGTTAAGGACGCTGCCAGCATCAGGCTTAAGCCAAGGCTTAAAACTCTCTTTTTCATAAAAATCTCCTCCATCTTTTTTCGCCGGACGCGCCGTTTTAGGCGGCATGTCTGACTTATTTGATTTACGACATTATAATTTTTCGTCGAAAAAATGTCAATATGAAATATAGTCAAAAAACACGGATATGACCGGAAATTTTTATAAATCGTCAAATTTATCCTTTCTCCATAACCGGGCGTTATAAAAACCATGGCCAAAATTTATAGCGATACCGCCCCCGGCGCAGGTTTGAAACATGCCCCGGCTTACTTTTTTTTCGCCCCCACCTTATTTTCTGTCCCGGACAGAAGGCGTTTGATATTCGCCCTGTGGCGCCACACAGCCATGCACATCAGCACGCCTGCCAGGACAAAGAACTCCGGCATGGCCGCCGGCGCAAGCGCGTAGCTGCCCATCTTCCCGAAGATCACAAGCTCCGCAAAAAAGGCGATGGAGATCAGGATCGAGCCTAAGGACACGTAGCGCGTCAGCCCCACGACGATGGCAAAAATCACAAGGCAGGTCAGGGTAATGCGGTAGTCCATGGCTGTCATAATCCCCGCCATGGAGGCAATGCCCTTCCCGCCCTTAAAGCCCAGATAGAAGGGGAAATTGTGGCCTAATGTCACGCCGAAGCCGGCGTAGAGGGCCAGTAAGTCCAGGCTGGGGTTTCCCTTAAACAGGGCGCGCGCCAGGCACATGGCCAGGACCGCCTTGAAGAAATCGCCGCAGAACACGATGAGGCCCGCCTTTTTGCCCATCACGCGCAGCACATTCGTGGAGCCGGCGTTGCCGCTCCCGTACTGGCGGATATCCATATTTTTCGTTCTCCCGTACAGATAGCCTGACTGAAGCAGGCCAAACACATAGCCGATTACCACACACACAATCCGTTCCATACTCACTGCTCCTTTCCCTTGCGCTCCCGGATAAAGAACCGGAGCGACGTACCCTTAAAGCCAAATGCATCGCGGATTCGGTTTTCCAGATACCTCGTGTAGGAAAAATGCATCAGCTTTTTGTCATTTACAAAGATCACAAAAGTCGGCGGCTTGACCGAAACCTGCGTGATATAGTAAAGCTTTAACCGCTTCCCCTTGTCGGACGGCGGCTGCTGTAAGGCCACGGCCTCGGACATGATCTCATTGAGCACGCCCGTAGCCACGCGCAGCGTCTGGTTCTGGCGCACCAGGTCGATCATATCGTAAAGCTTTAAAAGCCGCTGCCCCGTCAGGGCGGAGACGAACAGGTACTGCGCATAGGGCATAAAGGAGAGGATCGTCTTTAAACGGTTCGTGTACTCGTAAATGGTCTTGTCAGTCTTTTCCACCGCGTCCCATTTGTTGACGGCCACGATGATGCCCTTGCCCCGCTCATGGGCGATCCCGGCAATTTTGGCGTCCTGCTCGGTTACGCCCTCCTGTGCGTCAATGACCACCAGGACCACGTCGGCCCGCTCAATCGCCGTCACGGCCCGGATGATGCTGTAGCGCTCCAGCTCCTCTTTGATCTTGTTCTTCCTGCGCAGCCCCGCGGTGTCGATGAACACATACTCCGTCCCGTTGTGTACGATCTCCGTATCCACCGCGTCGCGCGTGGTGCCCGCGATATCCGACACAATCACCCGGTTTTCGCCCAGGAGCTTGTTGACAATCGAGGACTTGCCCACATTGGGCTTGCCCACAATCGCGATCCGCGGGCGCTCATCCTCCTCCTCTTCGGGCGCGTCCTCCGGGAAATGGGCGGCCACGGCGTCTAAAAGCTCGCCCAGGCCCAGGCGCGAGGCCGCCGAGATCGGGATCGGATCCCCGATCCCCAGATTGTAGAATTCGTAGACATCATTGCCGAACTTTTCAAAGCTGTCCACCTTATTCACGGCCAGGACCACCGGCTTTTTCGACTTCCTGAGCATGTCCGCCACTTTGGAATCCGCGTCCGTCATGCCCTGGCGCACATCCACAATAAACACGATCACATCCGCTGTCGCGATCGCAATCTCCGCCTGCTCCCTCATCTGGGACAGGATAATATCCTTTGATTCCGGCTCTATGCCGCCCGTATCGATCAGGGTAAAGGCATGGTTTAACCACGTCCCGTCCGCATAGATGCGGTCCCTTGTCACGCCCGGCGTATCCTTCACAATCGAAATCATGCTGCCGGCCAGGACGTTAAACAGGGTTGATTTTCCCACGTTCGGACGCCCCACCACAGCCACTACCGGTTTCGTTTTACTCATTATATTCCTCCGCTATGTCTTCCAGCTCATACGCCCCGTGCTCCGGCGCATTCTCCACCGGGCGCAGGATCGCCTCCACAAAGTCACGTCCGCTTGATTTTACAATATCCACCCGCACTTGTAAAGCATTTTGTAGCTCTTCGCGGGTCATATCATCCAAAAAAACCTCCTCGCCGCTGCGGAACATCGCGCACGGAAGAAGAAGGCGCTCCCCCAGGGGCCTTCCCGAAAGTTGCTTTGCCAGATCGCATCCGGTAATCAGCCCCGCCACAGTGATCGTTTCCCCGAAAAATTCATTGCGGATCGCATAGACATGCGCCCTCCGCCCCGGAAAGACGGCCTGAACCTCATCCGCAAACCGTCTTATATAAGGATAAGCGAGCGTTCCCGTGGCGATCGAGACCTCCCCGCTCTCCCCGTCGTCGGAAAGCTGCGAAAGCGCCTCCCGGATCTCCTCTTTAAGGGCCCGCAGCATGCCTACCCCGTTTTCAAGCTGCAGGTAGCCGTCATAGCGCGCCTCCTCCGGCAGCGTTCTTTCCGCCAGCAGATAAAATTCATCGCTGGCGTGAATAAAATGAATCCCGTGCCGCGCAAAAAAGACCTTCTGCCACCGCTCAACGCAGTCAATCACCTCCCCGGCCTCCTCCTTTGTAAACAGCTTAAGCGGATATAAGCCGTCGCGGAACCGCGAAAGCCCGGCCGGGACCACAGAGACGCTCTCCATGCAGGGCGCATATTCCCCCAGCCCGCGGATCGAGCGCTCCAGCTCCTCCCCGTCGTTGATCCCTTTACACAGCACGATCTGGCCGTTCATGGGGATCCCCGCCTCATAAAGCCGTCCGATGCGCTTTAATGCCTCGCCCGCAAAACGGTTATTCAGCATCCGGCAGCGAAGCTCCGGATTCATGGTTTGCACGGAAATATTGATCGGCGCGAGCTTAAAGCGGATGATCCGCTCGATGTCGTGATCCTTCATATTCGTCAGTGTCACATAATTGCCCTGCAGGAACGAAAGCCTGGAATCATCGTCCTTAAAATAAAGCGTATCCCGCATGCCGGGCGGCATCTGGTCAATGAAGCAGAAGATGCACTTGTTCTGGCATGAGCGGTACTCGCTCATCAGGCCGTTCTCAAAATTTAAGCCCGGATCCTCGTACGCGTGCTCGATCTCCAGCTCCCACTCCTCGCCGTCCGCCTTTCTCACCAGCATGGTGATGGCTTCGCTGTTTATCTTGTATTGATAGTCAAAAATATCCTCGATCTCCTCGCCGTCAATGCTCAAAAGGATATCCCCGGGCGCGAGATCCAGCTCCTCGGCGATGGAGCCGGGGGCGACGGATTTGATTAGATGGCCTTTTTTATTCATGGTGTGTGCTCCGTTTTGTCAGTGTATTTATTTAAGGATCATGTATTGGTTGATTGCGGTTGATTTTTAGCTAATATAAGTGATTTCAAATAACTTTATGATATAAAATATCTTGGGCATAGTGATGTACCTGTTCTTTCGACAGAATAGCATAAAGCTAATTAAAATCATTTATACTAAGATTTTATTCCATAAGTATATGAATTAATAGTATCATAGCAATAACTGGCTTTTTTGTAAAGGTTTGGGGACGGGGAGGTTTAAAATCGTGAAAGGGCCGCCGTCTCCAGCGTCCCCTTTCACGGCTCCTCACATCCAGCCTGTCCAATCAACACTCTCTTCCCTTCAAATCCAAAACCATATGCCCGTATTCTTTCTTCGCTTATTCCTTCTGCTATCAAAGCTTCTTTATAGTTCATCGCTTCAATCTGCCTTAATGCCGCATTCACCGTATCCTGAAGATCCGTTTCTTCATCCGCATCATGCACTTTAAATTCCAGAATGACAGCGTCGTCCTCATCCTTTCGCGGCTTTAGCATCACATCATACCTGCCGAAGCCGCTCTCCCGGTTTGAAGTAATCACGTACCGGTCGGCCAGTTCGACCATAAGCCCCAGTACGAATCCGTGATAGAACCGTTCCGGCTCTGCGCCTGACGGGCGGTTACCGGTGTCGAAATAGCTGAAGGCAGCCAGCGCAATGCGGTTCATATAAGCGTTCATCTCTTTCATATTTCCAAGAAGCAATGCCCGGATAAATTCCGTCTTGTCCACATAGAAACAGCCGCTGTCAATCAGATCTGCAAAATCCTGGTACCCAATGCCGATTACTCTTGCCACAGCATGTTTACCCCCCTTTCCTTTCTAAACAGTATAACAACTTTGGGCGGGCAGTTCAATGTAAACGGATATAAAATTCGTTCTGCCTGCATTTTTATGCGAATCTTATTGAGAACCGCATGCCGTCCTTGTTATAATCTATAAAAAACCAATGGATTTGCAGCCCGGCAAAGCCGCAGATCCGGCAAGGAGAACCTTCGGTGAAAAAAAAGAGAAAGCTTATCAGGCATAAACAAATCCGTTTTTCCTATTGACGCCCCCGCGGCAGGATGATATAAAAGAATTATACAAAATTCGGGCCGGGCCCCGCCCGGCTCTCCGGAGGAGAAAAAGCATGTCGAACGACTACGTTTTTAATGACACACTGCCAGTTGCGCCGCTCAAAATCGCCGCCCTGGAGAGCTGCCGCCAGCTCGCGGACAAGGTCAATGAGCACATTATCCATTTTCGCCGCAATGATATCGAGGAGCTTACAAAAAGGCAGAAGAACCTGCAGTACCGCGGTTATGACGAGGATTCCTATCTCTTAAAGTGCTCCTGCCCGCGCTTTGGCAGCGGCGAGGCCAAGGGAACAATCCATGAATCCGTCCGCGGCACGGACATTTACGCCATGGTGGATGTGACCAATTACAGCCTGACCTACCGCATGAGCGGCTTTACGAACCATATGTCGCCGGACGACCATTTCCAGGATCTGAAGCGGATCATCGGCGCTACCGTGGCCACCGCGCACCGGGTCAATGTGATCATGCCCTTCCTTTATGAGGGCAGGCAGCACAAGCGCAGCAGCCGCGAGTCCTTAGACTGCGCCATGATGTTAGAGGAGCTGATCCAGATGGGCGTCAGCAATATCATCACCTTTGACGCGCACGATCCGCGCGTGCAGAATGCGATCCCCTTAAACGGCTTTGACAATTTCATGCCCACCTACCAGTTCGTCAAGGCGCTGTTTGCGCATGACAAGACCTTAAAAATCGACAAGGAGCACCTGATGGTCATCAGCCCCGACGAGGGCGCCATGCCCCGCGCCGTGTACCTTGCCAACAACTTAGGGACGGATATGGGCATGTTTTACAAGCGCCGCGACTACTCGCGCATTATAAACGGGCGCAACCCCATTGTAGCCCACGAATTCCTGGGCTCCTCGGTGGAAGGCAAGACCGTCCTCATCATCGACGACATGATCTCCTCCGGCGAGAGCATGCTCGACACCGCCAGGGCCCTCAAGGAGCGGAAGGCAAAGCGCGTCGTGGTCTGCGCCACCTTCGGCCTCTTCACCAACGGCCTTGAGAAGTTTGACGAGTTCTACGAAAAAGGCTACTTAGACTGTGTGGTTACCACAAACTTAAACTACCGCCCCGCGGATCTTTTAAACCGCGGATGGTATGTGGAGGCGGATATGAGCAAATTCATTGCCGCAATCATCAACTCCCTGAACCATAACGTCTCTCTCGAAAACGCCCTGACGCCGACCGCAAAGATCCAGAAGCTGATCCGGCGGTACAATATGCAGGCGGATCGGCAGCGGTAGCGGACAGAAAAACGAACGGTTACCCCCACCCCATCCCATGCGGATGTGAATGGGGTGGGGGTAACCGTTCCCTGAACTAAAAAATCTCCCTATACCTATAAAATAACGGTACTTAAACAGCAGGTATAGAATGCCCTGCCGTCACGGCACAGTCTGTTCCCTCAGCGTTTCTACCTTACAGCGATGCTTTTTATTCGTCCTGTCAAACGCCATTCCCACTGCGGGAATCCGCCCCTTATACGCTGACTACTGCAGTCAGCTCCGCCTCATTGCTGTAATTTAAAAGCGGTGTCCCGGTATTATGTGCATATGCCAGAATCCGTTCCATCTCCTGTGTCTCCCCCGCCAGCGTGGCTTTCAGCATCCTGTCTGATTCCCTTGCAAGGCGATAGATGTATCCCAGGGACGGCTCCTTTACAAGCATCTCCTCAAACGTATCCATCCGTTCTTTATTCGGAATGGACACTTTTCCGTCTTCGCCGCTCAGAAAGCCATAGACCACCATAGCTGAAAATATCTCATCTTTTGTAGCCAGATTCATCGATGTAGCCGCATATTTCCTGATCTTTGCATAAACCGGAATGCCGGACACAAGAAGCGCAAGATCGTCCCTTACATCGCCGGCGTTTTTTTCGACATAGTAAAAAATCTCATCATACGGACCTGAACTGGTCCAGTAATTCCCCAGGTTATTATTCGTAAGCGCGGCGACAACGGAACGGGGATTATAAACCCTGTGGCCGGACATGGTGTGATAGCCATCATACCATACGCGCAGCGCCGCCCGTGAGATCGCAGGCGCTTTCGTTACAGAAATGTATGTTTCATATAGCTGATCCACCTCTGTTTCCAGAAATCCGAAATATTCACAGAACCGTTTCTCAGAGGCCATCGTATACTCAAAAAACATGTTCAGCTCTGAACCGCTGGAATATTTTGCTATGGGAAGAATTCCGGTCATATAGGCAAGCTCCACATATGGCTGGTCCTTTAGCAGGCTGCTCAAAAAATGAATATACGCGTTTTTGTCACTGTCAGACACAAAGCTCCTGTGGAAAATAAAATCCCATTCATCCAATACGAATATAAATTTTGCCGCTTCCTCCAGCTCATAAATATTGTTATAGGAAACGACAAAACGATTTTCGTTTTGCCCGTTTCCTGCGCCGGATTTGCGCTGTGTAAGCAGCATATTTCCTATGCAAATTCGTGCGCATCCCCCGGAGGGGCTATAGCAAACGGAAAATTTATTTGTCGTTTGCTATAAGATATCCCAAAGCGCGTCTGCCTCATCAATCCGGGCCCGGGGATATTCGCTGATTAGATCTTTTAACAGGCGATCCTGGATACGGTCAATATATTGCCGGTAACTGCAGCAATCCCCGGGCATTTCACTAAATGTAATATGTATTACATTATGTCCGTTCAGATGCTTTTCATATTCCGGGTTCGCACCGATCGCCAGGCCGTCAAATATATCATGGCCGTTATACCCTTTTCCAAAATATGCGGCAACCATGTTGGCGGCAATCGTCTTTCCAAAACAGCGGGCTCTCTTGTGATACAGATATACTTATTGCTCTGCCCGGTTCCCATGCAGAAGTCGCTGGTCTTTTCGCCCGGCCCTACAATGGGAATCAGTTCCCCCAGCAAGCCCGTTTTATCCACAAAATAATCGGAATGTAAGTTGATTTCAATCGTTGTGATCCCATCCTTCCGTTCTGTATGGCAGGAAAGCTCCTGCAAACCATAGGAATCGTGCGGCGTATGCATTACCTGAGAGAGCGGCGGATTGAGGCGTTTTGCCTTCAGCTTGTCAATATTGAAATAGTTTCTTGTCGTCGCGTACTCCGCTGTCTCTAAAATCACACACTCTGGCTGGAACAGGTTAAAATAATAGTCAAAATCTATAAAATTTTCGTAATTATGCACCCGGTATGTCTCCTGAAAGGACGTATCATAAAATCGTATGCGTGAATTATAATAGGAGCCGTGAAAAAACAGAACTCTGGGTAACTGTCTGCTTCCCGGATTCTGTCTTCAAATTTCTGTATTTCACAATCGGTCCCTGGGCCAGTTTAGTAAAAAATGAAATATACAGTGCAAAAGTGAGCAGATTTTGCTCTGGTTCTTCCCTGTCCTGATACAAATCCATCAGATAGGAAATACAGTGAAAGATCACAAACGAGAGCCCCAGCGGCGCAAGAGCGCCCGCCGTATCGCCTTTCTTTAGAAAAGCCAAAACCAGCGCGAGATATTTGTATTTGAAAAGAATGCACAAATCATAAGCGATCCCGAGAATCAGTACGGTCCGGCACTCTGCTTTGGAAAATCCGAACAGATAATTCATGAACAGAATATGAATCAAAACAAAAGTATGATCTACACGGCCCCATGCATAAAAAACAAGGGAAGCTATAAGAAGAATGAGGTTTAATATCGTCTGTCTGTGGGAGGCGGCTATGCCCGCTCCCACGCAGATTTCAGGTCAAAGATGGAATACAGGATTAAAACAGCCGGTAAAAACAAGAATAAAAAGGTAATGGAATGAAAAAGCATGCGCCGCCCCCTGGTCAATCAAATTATTTCAAATAGGTTCTGATTTGCCCGCTTACCATCCTGACATCCTCCCTGCCCAGATAAGGGTGCATAGGCAGGGACAGCACACGCTCGCAGAGCCGCTTTGTTGCCGGGCATGCCTGATAAACCGGATTTGTTTGATAGACCTCCTGCTGATGAAGAGGAATGGGGTAATAAACCATTGTCGGAATGCCCTGTTTTTCGAGAAAAGCCTGGAGACCGTCTCTTTTTTCTTTATTTTCAAGCTGAATTGTATACTGCGCCCAACTGGAACGGAAATTCTCTGGAATAACCGGCGTCTTCACAATATCGGTCAGCTCCTCTGTATACCACGCCGCCGCCTCATTCACCCGCTCAAGCTCATATTCCTCAAAAGCCCTGAACTTTGGCAGCAGAATTGCGGCCTGCAGCGTA
>CAJTGE010000023.1:17853-89320 GCA_910575795.1 Clostridiaceae bacterium
GGGATAACTGCTCTGGGGCGAAGCCTGCCTTCGCCGAGAACCGCCTCAATCGCTTCTGTGAGCTTTTGCGGATCCATATTAAAAGTCCTTTCATCCACATCGACCAAAACCGGCGTCGCTCCCTCAAAGGATACCACCTCCGCTGTCGCGAAAAACGTGAAATCCGGGACAAAGACAGCGTCTCCGGGCCCGATATTCCACGCCATCATCGCCAGGGAAAGCGCATCCGTGCCGTTGCCGCAGGTAATACAGTGTTTGCGGCCCACATAGGACGCCAGCCGTTTTTCCAGTTCCTTTACCGGAGGACCGCTGATAAAAGATGTTTCGGCAATGACGCCGGCAATCGCCGCGTCGATGGAAAGTTTTAAGGTTTCATACTGGGTTTTTAAATCGCGAAATTGCATCATAACTCCTCTCCTTTTTGATAAACATTTATTTCCAATATTCTTTATAAAATACAGCTAAAAGGCCCGCTGCCATAAAAAAATAAACCGCACCACTTGTAAATGCGCTCCCTTTTGCCCCATACCGGGGAATCAGCACGAAATTCATCCCGATTTGTAATATCATTCCAATTGCCGAAAATAACATATTATATCGAATTTTTCCCAGAGACGCTAAAATATTCGCAGTTGTATACCGGAGCCCACAGTTAAAAAAAGAAGCGATCAGCAGCATCCTCATAATCATTACAATATCCAGATATTGTTCTCCGTACAGGACGCGGATCAGCACTGGGCTTAATATGCCAATCGCCAGGCATCCTGTTCCCACAAAGCATGCCGTCATGCAATATGTGTATAAAAAATATCTCTTAATCCATGCATGGTTTGTTTCATGTCTGATAAAATATGGAGAAATAAACAGTCCAAGGGACGAGCTGATAAATGTCAGGCTTCCTGGTATTGTATAAGCGACCTTATAATTTGCTATCACATCCGGCTCGCAAAAGCGGCCCAGCAGAAACGTATCGTTTAACATAAAGACAGCCCACAGCCCATTGGTAATCATATACTGGAACGCATAAAGCGCCGCTTCCCTCTTCTTTTCCGATGGCAAAGGCACAGCGCCCGCTTCTTGATAATATCTCCGCCTTGATGCACATAAACAAATGGCAGATACTATAATGTAGGCGGCTGCCTGTCCCATAACGGCCCCATACATTCCGCCGATACCCGCTCCAAACATTTTTCCGGCAATCGCAGTTATGGTTACAAACAGAGAAAGGGAGACATACCTCTGATTTGCAAACATAGCTCTTTCATTACACAATACACAGTCGCAAATGTATTGAAACGGTAAGCCTGCTAATAATATTGTGATCAAGCCTATATGCGGCGCATATGACGCCGGATGAGGAAATATGAGGCTTACTAAACCGACGATCAGTGTAAGGAGGATATTCCATATCATACCGTATTTACAGGAAAATCTAAAATAACTGTATTTCTCTTCTATATTCTTTCCAAGCACAACATAGCGGAGTATTGCATTAGAGAGCCCCATTCCTGCCAAAATAAAGGCGTATCCATAAATATTCTCCATATACCCTAAAATCCCAAATTCCTCTTTGCTCAATATATGAACCAGAAATGTGGTTCCAAAAAAGGAAACCACTTTCAAAAGAAAGGTTCCTGAAAAAATATGGATCATTCCCGCTTTATATAACCGTAAAAAACGATCTTTTAGTTTCTCTTTCATCTCAGTTTCTCTTTCATATGAAGGGAGCGTAAGGACAGCCTCCTTCTATAACTTCCACTATTAGCCGTTCTTTCTGAATAAAACAGCAGTAAGGGAATAAATAACAGCCAAGGAACGACAGTCAGCAGATACCCGTCTGAAAGTATAAAGATATTAAATATACTGATCCCAATAGCCGCCTGATAGGATGACTTTAACTGCAGGTTATCAATTAATAAAAGAAGAACTGCAAAAATAAAAAAGACGAGAGCCATTCCCCAAACTCCAAAACGCATATAACCTTCAACCATGAATCCTGTGTTACTGTTCATCTTCGGGCGATTGTAATATACCTCTGAAATAATATATCCGATTCCTTCGGGATATGGATTATTGATTTGTATCATCCATCTCGGCAGTTCTCCCGCCATGCCCATTTTAGGATTTTTACTAAAAAAATCGAAATATTTAAACTTATTATTTGCAGAAACAAACATAACCCGTCTGATAAAAAATGAATAAATTTTATTAATCAGTCCATGGCAGTTATAAAATAACACAATCAATGATGTTCCCAGTGAAAACGATAAAAAGAATTCATAATAAAATTCCTTTCTCGCGCTCCAAAGCGTGGCAGTAACAATTAAGGGAAGCATAAATACATAACTCTTCATCCCGGTATACAAATAAATACATACTGTCAATGATGCATAAAAGACAATGTATATGTATTTTTTCTTACAGAGCGCATTCGTCAACAGAAATGGGATCATAACAAAAATTGCATATCGCAGTATATAAAGAGCATATTTTGATATTTTGAATATACCGCTGCCTCTCAATTCATAAACATTATCAAAGTTTAATGCCAGTGTCGTCGGCCATCCATTCCTCCTGTACAGATTTATGCAAAGGCTTATAACAACAATGACACATATAAGGATTATGAGTTTATTTGCACTTTTTTTCGTTGTCTGTATCACGAATTTTTTGCAATTTACAACGATAGCAACTGCCGAAAATGATGCGATAAGAATGTTATAAAAAATATGATTCTCATTTGCCATTCCGTAGAGCACAGTGATAGGTATAATTTCCAGGAGAAATTTAAAATACAGAAAGCAGGTTGACGCGTAGTTTTTCTTATGTGGAATACATAAAAATATAATGATGCAGCCTACCCAGCCATTAATATATTTTAAAGCATTAAAATCAAACTGATATATAGCAGTATCGACCGACGTGATTTTCCAGTACGCAAAATCCAAAGCAAGCTTGTATAAAACAAAGCCGAAAAATAAAACGCCTCTTTTATGTAACATTTTCGCTCTCCCTTATGCCTTTTATCAGAGAATAATACCTCTTGTTTTGCAGGCTCCTGGTATACTGGCCTCCCTGAAAATCATTTGTTTCCGGATTTCGGATTGCCTCCTCCAGTTCTTTGCGCGTCGTACAGATATTACGGTTTATAAAGTCAGCTAATTCCGTATGCTTTTTCCCTACATAAATAACCGGCCTGTCTGCCTGAATATAATCAAACACTTTGGTTCCCAGGCCCTGATTGCGGATATTGATGATGATATTCATATCCATTTTCTGTAATGTCAGCAAACACAATTCACTGGGCAGATACCCCAGATATTCGTATATCTCTCTGCCATACTGATTAGCTTTTAAGATTCCAGTAAGCCTACTGTCCTCTTTTCCCATATGAAACAGCTTTACTTTTTTATGGCTCGTGTTTATATGAGTGATCGTTTCAAGGAGCAGTTTCGTATAGATTACAGAATACTGGCATAATGTGCCGCAGATTCCTATCCTGATACCATCAAATCCATCTACCTTCTCCTTAAGTCCCTGATCCTGCCAGACAGGCTGGCTCATTCTCTGATCATCATAGCCATTATAGATGATTTGAAATTTATCTATATATGTTCCATAAAAGGAATGATATCGTTCTTTCATATTTTTTGACACTACAACAATCCTACTTGCCCCCTTAAAGCACCTTTTTTGCAAATAATATTTCAATGGATAAATCATATTTTGCAGGATACAGGTCAGAATGGATTCTTCATTATTTTTCAGCCAGAAATCTCTTATATCAACGATATAGGGGATTTGATTCTGTTTCTTTATTTCATATGCTATCTTCATAGCATAGTAAGGAGCGCATGTATATAGAATCACATCAACCGGATTATCCCTGCAATGAGCCAATATGACGTCCTTATATATATTGCAGGACTGATAAAACTGCTCCGGATCCGCAACCTGAATCTCTGTAACCTTTCCCAGGTTCTGATACGGGATTTTTTCTGAAAAAACACGGTTCCGGGCACTGCGTATTACTGTTACATGCTCCCCCTTCCCCAGCAAAAAATCCGCCAAGGTCGTCATTCTGAAGATGCCCACATCCTGATCCGGAAAAAAGGTGGGTGCTACAATTAAAAGATTCATATTCCTGTCCCCGCCATACACTTAATAAATCCTTTCCAATAATTGCTCTGCAATCCGATCCCATGAATACTTTTTATGAATATGTTCAGATAACTGCTCTCCCATTTCTCTCAGATTCTCCCGGTCCAGTGAATGGATGGCCGTACACAGCGCATTGCGAAGAGACTCTTTATCCGGATCACAGATAATACTGTCTGTCCCATTTTCCAGATATTCGCTCATAGCCCCGACATTTGTCGTAATTATGGTTTTTTTGAAGCAGGCGGCCGTAAAAATCACTGCGCTCATGCTGGCATGCCTGTATGGCATAACCATTACATCACAGGCGTCCGCCAGAAAATTAAACAGGTTCGTATTAACAAAGCCCTCAAATCTTATTATGTTATCACACTGATCAATCTCTTTCTTTTTTTTGTCATATTCTTTATAGGATGACGTTTGTTCTCCGGTTATAATTAACAGAGCGTCCTGATCTGTAAAATAGGTCAGCCAGACATCGATCAGCATATCCAGACCTTTATTGTAAAATATATTTCCGCTGAACAAAAAAATATGGTTAAATTGCCGAATCCTCTCACATATCGCGCTGTCAATTTCTGAGCTTTTATATCGGGTGGACAGGTTGAAATACTCTCCGTGATACTGTATCCATACCCTGTTCGATAATTGTGGATAATAGGTTTCAAATTCCTTTTTTATCGCTTCTCCATGCACTAATATCTTGTCTATACAGGAATATATTTTCATTAATACCCTGTACTGTTTTTCTCCGTCTATATGCGGCAGAACATTATGAGCAGTATACACAAGTAGTTTTGTATGCCTTTTCAAATATCTGATAAAAATCACATCCAATGGATAACACAATAACCATTGGATATGTATAACTTCATAACGGTTTCGTTTCACGTTATCAAAAATTTCGATATAACCTCTGATATATTCCAACAGACGTATTATGCTTCGGGATACGCTTCTTTTCATCGTATTAGAATGTCTGAAAAAACAATTCACTAATTTAATATTTCTGTCCATCATTTCATAATCAACGGCTGCGGCTAAGGTCAATTCGCATTTTGAGGACAGACTGTTTACTAATCCATTGTTATAAGACGAACCGGACACCCACCTGCCATTCGCCGCCGGATCAATTAATAATACTTTCTTCATAAGGGTTGCTTCACTCCTGTAATTCCCAAATCTGTTTGAGCTGAATATTTGTTCAGCTCTTTTCCAGCCTGCGCCGCATGACAGCCGCCGGCACTCCTCCCACTAACGTGTATGCCTCTACATCTTTTGTCACAACGGCTCCGGCAGCCACCATCGCATATTCCCCGATTGTGACTCCGCAGATAATGGTCGCATTCGCTCCGATCGTGGCACCGCGTTTTACCAGCGTTGTTTGATATCTTTCCCGCCCTTTCGGGAATTCTGCTCTCGGCGTTAAATCATTTGTAAACACACAGGAGGGGCCGCAAAACACGCCGTCTTCCAACTCCACGCCTTCATAAACCGATACGTTATTCTGAATTTTAACGTTATTTCCAATTTTTACATCATTTGATATATTTACATTCTGACCAAGAGTACAATTTGCTCCAATCCGGGCGCCCTTTTGAATATGGCAAAAATGCCATATCTTTGTCCCCTGACCAATTGTTACATCATCATCAATGTAACTGCTTTCATGTACAAAATAAGTCTGTCCCACTTTTTACAGCCTCCCGTCATTCTCGCGGAGGATCCTTGCCGGAATCCCGGCTGCTATCACTCCGGCCCTGATATCTTCTGTTACTACCGCCCCCATACCCATGACACTGTTTTCTCCCACTGTAACCTGATTTTTTATAATCGCTCCGGGAGCTACATAGCCTCTTTCCCCGATCCTGCTACTCCCGCCCAACAGGGAACATGCAATAATCAGGCTGTTTTTTCCGATCTGTACATTATGAGCGATATGACAGAGATTGTCGATTTTTACCCCGTCCTCAATCCTTGTATCATCCAGCGTCCCCCTGTCAATACAGGTATTCGATCCGATCTCCACATGTTTCCCAATCCATACGCCTCCAAAATGCGGAACCTTTCTGTATTGATCCTGTTCCATATAATAGCCAAACCCATCTGTTCCGATAATTGTGCCGGAGTGGATGATACTTTTGTATCCAATCACAGCCGGCCCTTCTATCTGCACATGATTTCCTATCTTAACTTCAGAAGCAATCTCCACATCTTTTCCAATATAACACCCATGTCCGATGGAAACCCTGTCTCCGATGCATTTGGTCAGTATAACGGAATCTGCGCAGATTTCCGGTTCCTTTTGCTCTTGAAAAAAATGCTGTAAAATTGAAAAAAAGATTTTTTTAGGTTCTTTACAGGAAAGAACGTTTTGTATATGTTTTCGTTTCCGGCCTGTGGTTCCAATGTCCTGCGGTCCTACAATTAAAATATTCTCTGACAGCTTCTCCGGTATTTCATCCAGCCGTGTTTCATTTTTTGCCCAGGTAATACAGCCGCTTTTTACATGATTCAGCGAGCAAAACCCGTCTATCCGGAAGGCAAGATCCCCATTCCATTCATACAGATACTGCTCGGAATCCAAAAAACGGAGTATCTCTTCTGCCTGTATCATATAAAGTCCTCCAATGAAATAACTTCTTGCAGATTGGTGAAATTATCTTTAACCAGAGCATAACGCTCAGGTATGGCAGCATAAATATATGCTTGTAATACATCACGCAGGTTTTTCTCACTATGGGCATACCATATCGGATGAGTTAAAATATGCAATTTCTGTTCTTTTCCCTCTGCGATTATCCTCTCTGCATCTTCCCTCCATCTCATACGAGAATCCGACATGTATTTAAATTCCTTGAAAAATTTCTTAGAATAGCTGTTCACAATCCCTTCAAAATGAATATTTTCTTCCAGAAACCGTTTCGATGGCCTGTGCATGGAAACACATCTGACCCTCTTTCCGATCATATCGGATAAAAGGGCAGACTCATGGATTACACATTCCAGAAGACGCCCGCTATCAAAATCTTCCTCATCCATATACCGCTTTTCATCAAAATGCAGTCCAATCTCATGTCCGGCTCTGACGATCCGTTTCAGGTTTTCAGCGCATTCTTTTGAGTATGGATTATACAGTCCTGATGAAATTAAAATAAAGTAGGTTGCTTTTACCGGGCCACCCTCCAAATCCGCCTCAAATTCTGCAAAATCAACCGCCGCTCCAAGATCCATATCCACATCATGCCTTAAGATACAGCATTTCTTTGCGTTATGGAATGAGTGATAATCCATCATCTCATACCCTGCTTCACGTATCGTCCGAATAAGCCGTGCGTATGCTTCATATGTAAATTTCATCTGCAGTTCCCCCTGAATTCGCCTTTCATATCCCCACACGCAAAGTCCGTCAGAGGGAGCCTCACCGCCCTGCCTTCCTTCTGGCTCTTATAGACAGCCAGCACCAGCTCCAGCGCATCGCGTCCCGCGCGGGCGTCCACATAGGGGGCCCGATCGGTCCGGATAGCGTCCGCCATATCCGCAAACAAGCTGGTATGCCCGTTGCCATATACATTTGCAGCCGCTTCACGGAATCCCTTTTTCGCCTGATCCGCATCTGTTTCGTCGTCAAATTCCCACACATCTATCGAATTCGTGGATGTTCCGCCGATTTTTACAGTTCCTTTCTCGCCAAAAACGTAAAGCGTCTCTTCCAGATTTCTGGGGTAAACGTTTGTCGTACCTTCGATGGTGGCAATCGCGCCGTTTTTGAAACGGATCACCGCCATTCCCACATCCTCGGCCTCCAGATAGGGGTGGAACTGCCGTCTTGTCTGGCCGTACACCTCCTCTATCTCCCCGCCGAATGTCCAGCGCAGCAGGTCAATGCCATGAATGCACTGATTCATCAGCGCGCCGCCGTCCAGGTCCCATGTCCCTCTCCAGGGGGCCTGCTGATAATACGCCCGGTTCCGGTTCCAGCGCACGTGGACCGAGCCGTGCGACAGACGGCCAAACCGCCCCTCCTCCAGAGCCCTGCGCATGGACTGGACGGCAAGATTAAAGCGGTTCTGGTGGCAGGCGCACACCTTTACTCCCTGTTCCTGCGAACAGCGGATGATGGCATCCGCGTCCGCCATGCTCATGGCCATGGGTTTTTCGATGATTACATGGATTCCATGGCGGATGCAGTATAATGCGATCTCTGCATGGCTTCCGCTTTCGGTTGCAATGCTGACAAGCGTTGGCTTAATGTCATGTACCAGCGTTTTATAATCCGTAAACCGCCTGATCTGTCCGTCCGCCTGAAGGCCATGCGCCTCAAGAAGCGTCCCCATCCGCTCCGGCAAAAGATCACAGACAGCCGTTATTTCCAGATGATTGTTTACGGCTGCTTTTATATGGTTCGTTGAAATTCTCCCGCAGCCGATCAGTGCGTATCTCATTCTCTTTGTTCCTCCATTTTGCCTGGAATCCCTGTTACAAAACCTCAATATTCCCGCGCGGTTCCAAATCCTTCATCACATTTTTCGTGTCAAAAACAACCCTGGCATGCCTCTGGATCATGGCGTAATCCACATTGCTGTGGGCCGCTGTGATCATCGCCAAATCAAACGATGCAACAATCTCCGGGGAAATGGCTTCAAGCCCTTTTACCGTCTCCCCATGATACTGATACGAATGGATATACGGATCATAGTATTCCACCTTCGCCTGCTCGTTCCTAAGAATCTCTATTACGCGCAGCGCCGGGCTTTCCCGGTAATCATCAATATCCTGCTTATACGCGACCCCCAGAACAAGGATCCGGGCATTTTTCAGGGACTTTTCATGGTGGTTGAGAATCCGCCCGGCCCGTTCCACGCAGTATTCCGGCATCCGGTCATTGATCATCATGGAGCTCTCGATCATGGAGGTGTGGAAGCCGTATTCCCTCGCCTTCCAGGAAAGATAATACGGATCCAGGGGGATACAGTGCCCGCCCAGGCCAGGCCCGGGATAAAATGCCTGGAAGCCGTAGGGCTTTGTCTTTGCCGCATCAATCACTTCCCAGAGGCTGATGTCCATCCGGTCGCAGAGCATGGCCAGTTCATTGACCAGGCCGATATTGATATTGCGGTATGTATTCTCCAGGATCTTTTCCATCTCAGCGACTGCGGGAGAAGAAACCTCGAACACGTCCCCGTCGAGAACGGCGCGGTACATAGCGGCAATAACCTCTGTCGCATCCTTTCCGACGCCTCCGACCACCTTGGGCGTATTTTTTGTCTTATAAATCAGGTTTCCGGGATCCACGCGTTCCGGTGAAAAGCCCAGATAAAAATCAATTCCGCACTTAAATCCCGAACCCGACTCCAGAAGCGGCCGCACCAGCTCCTGCGTTGTTCCCGGATAGGTCGTTGACTCCAGCACAACCATGGTTTCCTTCTTTAAATAACGGGCGATTTCCTCAACGGAATGCTTTACATAGCTGATATCCGGCTGCTGGTGCTTATCCAGAGGCGTTGGAACACAGATCGCGATAAAATCCATGTCTTTAATAAAAGAAAAATCCGTGGTAGCTGAGAGCATCCTTTTTTCCACCAGATTTTTTAAATCGCTGTCCACCACATCGCCGATATAGTTATGTCCTGCATTTACCATATCCACTTTCCCGGCCTGGATATCAAAGCCAATCGTTTTAAAGCCGGCCTTTGCCTTCTCCACAGCAAGCGGAAGCCCGACATAGCCAAGCCCCACAACGCCGACCTGAATCGTTCTTTCCTGAATTTTTTTTAATAACTTTTCTCTCATAGGTATTGCCTTCACTCCTCAAATAACGCTGCAAATTGCTTTGCCAGCCTGTGATATTCAAAATTCTCCTGCGCCGCTTTTTTACCGCGAAGCCCCATCTGTCTGCGTTCCTGGCTGTCCATGGCCGCCAGTTTCTTTATTGCGCATACAATACCGGATACATCCCCGGAATTAACCCTGATACCGGCTTTATATTGTTCTATTACTGTGTCTGTGGCTGTAACAGCGCATACAATCGGCTTTCCGGCCATCAGAGAATCATATAACTTATTCATGCAAATCCCGAAACGATATAGCGGAGAATCCTGAGTTCCCATATAAATACAATCAAAATGCGACACAAATGCAGGTATTTCCCGCCTGGAAATGGGCTCCAGAAAATACAGATTATCAATGGCTTCATGCTGCTTTCTGGCAATTAACCGTTTCTTTTCGCACCCATTTCCTGCTAATACAAATGCAATATCCGTCCCCTCCATCGCCTTCGCTGCGTCCAACAGTATGTCGAGCGCATTTGATAGCGCATGGCCTCCAAAATATCCCACAATAAAAGTGTATTTTTCTTTCATCTGTTGAAAAAAAGATTTCAATTTCTCAGGCAAAACAACCGGGTGACTCCATTCGTCCGCTTTTACCCCATTGGGAATGTGAATAAACCGTTCAGCCTTCAGCCCATGGCGGATCATATATTTTTTAGCATAGGGCAGGAGAGATACAACATGGTCTGAATGAAGGTAAGCAGAATCTTCGGCTGCCTGCATCAGTGCCACAAACGGGTGGCGCCTTGACATTCCTCCAATTTCATAAAGGGTTGACGGCCACATATCATGCACTTCATGGATTACCCTCGCCCCGCAAAAGCGCCTGATCCGCTGCGCGGCATACGTATCGAGCGGATAAGTCGAGGAGGCGATCACCACATCCGGCTTCCAGTTTTCGGCAATCCACTTCGCCTTCAGCCACAGCTTTCCGGCAAACCGGAGCATCGTAACAGCCCGCCGTATCCCGTTTCCTCTGTAATCTCCGGTCCGGAGCCAGTGGTAATGGATTCCGTCTATGACTTCTTCCTGGAAATCCCTGGCCACACATGGATTTTTCATGCGAAGATGGGAAAAATCCCCGGCCGCGATCCGGACGGAATATCCCATGTTTACCCATTCCCTGGCAAAGTAATAGGGGCGGAATTCCATTCCCATCTCCACACTGCCGGCATAATGATTCAGCAATAAAATATTCATCCTGTTTTATCTCCCTGACAGCGTTTTCGACAAGCATAAGCCTGTATATCCTCTGGTGTCTGCCGCTTTTTTTCCTGACATCCTCTCACAACCCTATATTCCGCCGGATACCCAAACCGCTTCACCCCGCACATCCGCGCCGCGATGACAGCCATCGTCCGCAGGATCAACCCTGCATCATAGCGAAGGGAGGCATGCCTTACATAATATAAATCCATCTCCAGCTTCACGGGCAGCAGCCGTTCGATGTATGCCTGCTCTGCATGGCTTCCCTTTAAAAGCGCCTCCCCGTGCGTATAAAGAAAAAGGCTCCCGGGGGCGGCCAGCCCGGGCAGGACATCAAGCGTATGCATCTGCCTCCTGGTATAATGCGCTTTCACAATCGATACATCCTCCGGCCGGGGACCGATTACCGCCATATCCCCCTTTAATATATTGACAAGCTGCGGCAGCTCATCTATTTTGGCCTTCCTCAGAAAGCCTCCAAAGGGAAATACCCGCGGATCGTCTGCGGAAGTGATCCGGCCGCCATGGCCTGTTTCTTTTCTGCCTGCGCCTTCTGCCCCGGCTTCCTTTTTCCGCCGTCCCTTTTCTGTCCGCGTCCCTTCCTCCATTGTGCGGAATTTATACATGATAAACGGGACGCCTCCTTTTCCCATCCTCTCTGCCCGGAAGAGGATCGGTCCTTCGCTGCTCAGACTGATCCCGGCCGCGGCAAATAAAAATACCGGGAACAGCGCGAGAAGCGCTCCAAGGGCCGCTGCTGCGTCCAGGCAGCGTTTTACGTTCCCATACCGCTTCTGCGCACGTCTCTGCCTGCCGCCCTTCACGTCTCCCCCTGCCGCCTTCACTTTAAAATCCTCCGTATCGTCATAAATGCCTCCGCCGCGTCCAGGCAGCACTGATTTCCCCAGAAATGCGCCGCAAATTCCAGCGCTTTTACGGAACGCGGGTGCGGATACTCTCTTACCTCGCTCTTATAGCATTGAAACGCATGTATTTTCCTCTCCAGGACACCGCTGATATCAGACCAGGTGTCCGGGACGAAACTCCTCGGATACGCCCATTCCGTGCTGCTTACGGTATAAAAGCAATAAAATTCCGTAAGCTGCCCATCAAGCGGCCGGAATGCAATATTCGCCGCCTCGAATACAATCCGGTGATCCCGGTTCGCATCGCCTCCCCACTGGCAATAGACGATATCCGGCCTGTATTCCCGTGATATTTCTTCCAAAGGGCGAATGAGCTCTGTCAGCGTATAGGTATCCAGCCTCTGATCCGGATACCCCAGCGTGATGGGACGGGAAATCCCGAGTATCTGCGCCGCTTCGCTGATCGCTTCATCCTGCCCGGAGTTTTTTCCGTACCGCAGCGATTCTCCCTCGCACATCAAAACAGTTCTCACACAGTCACCGTTCTCTGCATGCTTTATAAGCGTCCCGCCGGCGCCCAGCAGCTCGTCATCCGGGTGCGCCGCCACAACCAACACCCTGTGCATTCTGAAACCTCCCCTCCCATACTGCCTCATGCAGCCGTTTTCCCGAACAGATCCCCCCTGAATCCTCTATCTCATGGATGATCAGAATCCCCTGCTTTGCCGCAACCGCGATTCCGCAGCCGGCCGGATCCGGGGAATATACATTTCCCAGGATTGTGCCCGGCAGCTTTCCCGTCTCTGAATCTGCCAGCAGCGCACAGTTCCAGATAAATATCTTTTCATGGCCCAAATATGTAAATGCGCCCGGGTATGGCCTTGTCAAAGCGCGGACAAAATCATAAATCTGTTTTGCCGTTTTATCCCAGTCAATGATGCCGTCCTGCGGCCTGCGCCTTGGCAGAAGCGGCTCATCCTGCGCCCCGTGCATCCATTCCGCTTCGCCGCCTGTCCCGCGCCGGATCTTCTCTTCCCCGGCCAGCCGTTCCAGCAGCCTGACAAGCATGCTTTCATTTGTCCTGGCCACCTTTTCATAGACAGAGCGGCATGTATCGTACATTGTAATAGGAAATTCCATCCTGGAAATGATTTCTCCTGCGTCAACCTCCTCGTTCAGCCACATGAGTGTATTTCCGCCTCTTGTCTCACCGCGGATGATGGCCCAGTTTACAGGGGCGCTTCCCCGATTGTGCGGCAGGAGGGAGGCGTGCGTTCCCACGGTTCCGATGGACGGGATTCTCAGCAGCCGTTTTGGCAGTATTTCGCTCCATCCGAGCACTATCAGCAGATCCGGGCGCAGGGAGTGTAACAGATGGTACGCCTCTTCTCCTTTGATGCCTGAAATCGGGTACATGGCTACGCCATATGCTTTGCACAGCTTTTCGTATTCCGTTGAGTATGCGCTTTTCAGGCAGAGCCGTTCCCTCTTAAGCGTCAGGAAAGCCGCAATTTCCACGCCCTTTTCCAGAAGGCGCCGGAAGGCCGGCACGCCTTCCTCGTGAAAACCGATCCAGACGATTCTCATTACTGCATCCTTCCTCCTTTCCCAAACCGATGCCGCCTCACCGCCCGCAAATCCGCCTGTAACACGTTTCAAACACCTCCCCGATATATCCCATCTCCTCATCCGTCAGCCGTGTGTGCAGCGGCAGCGTGATTTCATTTTCATACTGATGAAAAGCATTCGGGCAGTCCTTTATATCAAATCCAAGTTTTTTATAAGCGGTATGCATCGGCAGCGGTTTATAATGCACGTTGGCCGCCACCCCGCGCTCCGCCATTTCCGCGATCAGGCGGTTTCTGAAATCCTCTGTTTTCCCGCTCAGCCTGACCAGGCAGAGATGGCGGCTTGAGGAAAAATCCGGGCCGTCGTGACGCAAAAGCTGAACCGGAAGCGCGGAAAGCATCTCCTCATATTGGTTCAGAAGCTCTCTCCTCCTCGCAAGCATTCCCGGATAGCGTTTTAGCTGCGCCAGGCCGATGGCGGCCATGATGTCGGTCATATTGCACTTGTAGGCCGGCATAACGATGTCATACTCCCACGCCCCGGGCTTTGTCTTTGACAGCGCGTCCTTGCTCTGGCCGTGCAGGGACAGAAGCATGAGCTGGCGGTAGATCCATTCATCATCCATCCCCGCCGCCCGGGCTTCCTCCGGAAGCGGCTTCCACACCAGCGCGCCGCCCTCGGCAGTCGTTAAGTTTTTGACCGCGTGGAAGGAAAAGCTGGTAAAATCAGCCGCCTGCCCGCACGGCGTCCCATGGCGCGACGCGCCGAACGCATGCGCCGCATCCGCTACCACGGCTATACGGCCGAACGCCTTTTGGAGCGGGCTCTGGGGATGAAACAGCGCCCGTTTCTGTTCTGCAATTGCAAGGATCCGCTCATAATCGCACATCACCCCCGCGATATCAACCGGAATGACTGCCTTTGTCCTCTCTGTGACCGCCTCTTCCAGCCGGTCATAGTCCATATGGTATGAGCCCGGCGCTGTATCAATCAGGACCGGGCGCGCGCCTGTATGGAGGATGACGCTCGCGCTGGCAGAATATGTATAAGCGCTTGTGATCACCTCATCCCCGGGCCCGATGCCCAGAAGATGCAGCGCCAGCTCCATGCAGGCCGTCGCGGAATTCAGGCAGGCCGCCTTTTCTGTATGCGTAAATGCTGCGATCCCTTGCTCAAATTCCTTTGTCTTCGGCCCTGTGGTAATCCAGCCGGAGCGAAGCGCCTCTGTAACCTCCTGTATCTCTTCTTCTGTGATATCCGGCGGTGAAAATGGTATATTCATCATATTGGTTCCTCCTTTTATCCGCTTGATCTATTCTCGGAATCTCAGCCGTAAAGGCAGGCGCGGGGAGACTCCGAGAGTACATCGCTGTCCTTTATAAGCTCCACGCCAAACAAAATCCGTTGCGTCCGGTTAAACAGGGGAACCTCCACGACGGCAAAGCGCTTGTGCAGGTTCAGCCTGACCAGCCGATCCAGATACGGTAAAAGAGCTCCCTGTGTCTCCACAATTTCCCGCTCCGCCCCAAGCGTAATCCGGCTCATGCCCATCACCTCTGTAAGCTCCTCGCCGCAGACATCCTGAAGAAACGCCAGATCCGCCTGTTCCACGGGAACCATGGCCGCTCCCGCGCCGCCCCGCCCCCGCCGTCCGTCTTCCGGGACGCTGCCCGCCCCTATGCCGAGCGGCTGCGGAAAAGCGCGGCTCTGTAAAAGCGCTTTGGAAAGCTCCTCACACCGGGCGGTTTTTACAAACACATACCCTGGAAACAGAATTTCCTCCATCCTGTGCCATGTCCCGCCGGAACGGAACGCCTTCGCCCTTCTTGGAACCGCCAGACGGCTGAAAAGCTCCCCGCCCAGCCTCCTCTCCATAAGCTCGGCCGCGGCAGCCTCATGTTTACCGGCAGCGCTTAACACATACCATTCCTCCATCTCAAACGCCCCCTTTGCGGATGATACCGTATGCCTGTATGCGGTATCATGCCCTTCCGCACAGTTACGGATTTCGTAGAATACGTTATTCTACGAAATCCGGCGCATAAAAACTTATTCTATAATCTGATATTTTTGGTGTATAATTTGAAATTAAGAAAATTATAAAGATTTTTATCAATATTATTAAACATTATTACAATAAAATCCCATTGAAATAAGCGGGAAAGCGTAGTATAATGAATAAAAATTTCCTAGAATAACGTATTCCACGAAACAGAACATCCCTGTCTGTAACAGCACATCCCTCTGCGGCTGCATTTCCGTTGGATTTTCCCTGTAATTGTTGGATGAAACTTGATTTTTGAAAGAAAGGTTTCACGATTTGATTTTTGAAAATAGTATTTCACGATTTATCCGCCTGGGAACATAATGTACTCCCGGAATCTCACAAAATCAGATGCGGCGAGATTCCGGGAGTACATCATAGCCCGCGGCTTTCTCCCAGAGGGGCGGCGGATTAGTAAGAAATTAGGAACTGTTAAGAAATAACTTTTCAATAGTGCGCAGGATTTTTCTTCGGGAGCGCCACTCAAAAATCAGGCGCATAGTGGGCTATGTAACTGATTTTTGAGTGGTGCTATCGGAGAAAAAGACAAGCAATATGAAAAGTTATTTCTTGACAGTTCCTTACATAGTAAGGAAGCTCTAAGCCGGTTCGCCCGTTGGGAGATTCAGCAGGATCCTTGTCACAAACATCCCGTTCTCCATCGAAAAATCCGTTTCCCCATCGTAGCGGGAGGCGGCCTTTAGGATGCTGAACACCCCTGTTCCCCCGCCTTTATCCGACTGGGGCAGTCCCTTGTGAAAACTCGCCGGGGTGCTGGTATTGCAGCACTGGATCATGATCTTATTTCCCTTTTGGGCGATATATATGCGGATTTCCTGCTCCGGGCAGCCTGAAGCGGCGCATCCGTGGATGGCGTTTTCAAAGATATTGGCAAGGATCGCGACCCAGTCGATATCCCGGACCGGAATGCCTTCCACCACTCTCACATCCATTAAGACGCGGATATCCTGGCTTCTGGCCTTTTTAGCATAGGCGCACAGGATGCTGTTGACCGCCCGGTTCATGCAGACTTCCTCTGCATTCCGGTTCGCCACATCAGCCCCGTACTCTTCCAGATAGTCCAAAAGCTCCCCAAACTCCCCCTTACTGAGGTATTCCTTGATTAAGAGGGTGTGGTGGCGCACATCATGGCGGATCCGCGCCGCCTCCTTCTCTGATTCTTTCATCAGCTCCATCTGCTGGTGCAAAAGCTGTTCATTAACCTCCAAAAGCTCCTTTTCCGCCTGATAGTAGTGTTCCTGCCCCAGATGGATATACAGATGCAGAATCGCATACTGGAGCACGCCGGCCATAAACAGGATCAGGAAGGCCCGCACCATATTGAAAATGGAAAAGCCCTGCAGGTTTGGCCAATACGCCATGATTGCGCCAAGCATCACGGACACGAACAGGGTTACGGCGCTGAACATATCCATCTCTTCAATCAGGAAATCAACGCCGCCTAAAAACTGCCTTCTGAACTTTTTCCAGGTGATAATCAGAATGACAGCGCTGCACAGAAAACGCACCAGAATATCAACCAGCGCGTTTCCATCAAACGCCCAGCGCGCCACATCCACGCCGCAGAAGGTTGATACCGAAAACAGATAGAATGCCAGGGCCATTTTATAGAGTGAAAGGTAAAGCACTTCGCTGCTCATCAGGCTGCAGAATATCCCGATAAGCGGCAGCGTGGACAGCGCCGCATACTGGACAAAGCTTTTATTTCCGAAAAGATACCACAGGCTGTAGGCTGTAACCAGGGAAGCGCCGAACGCAATATAACACCCTGTCGTTTTTTTCATGGAAAACCGGGGGCGATCCAGCATCAGAAAAAAGGACAGCATCAGTCCTGCGCTAATGGTATTGCGCAAAAGCGCAAGCCAAAATGAACCTCCCAGCATAGAACCAACCCTCCCTTACATGTTCTGAAATCTTGAATTGGCACGGTTCAGGCTGTGGATTAACAGAAGCAAATCAGGTGCAGATGGATGAATCGTAGTTTGGACATAGCTTGACACCACAGACTGAATCGTAACCTGAACTTACTATATCATTTCTGTCGGATAAATTCTACATAATGGGATATAAGGGGATTTTTTAGGGACAAAAACAGAACTTTCCCGATCCGGCGGCTGAAGCGCCGTGCTGTTACAGCGTCCGCCGACAAAAAACGCCCCGCAAAATCGTTGCTGAAACGGCTGACGGAGCTTTCTTAAAATTTTCCGGATATCTGTCTGCATATGCTCTCATATGCCTGCCGGCGCGGGCCCGGCGGCTGCTTAATATGGTTTATACACTCTGTGCTTTTACCCCCCCCCGGTATCATCCCGGCGGTCAAAATAGTAGGAAAAATAACTTTTTTTGAATTCCGCCGCCTTATTGCGCGGCACATAGATCGTCGCCCCATTATCCATCACAATCTCGCCGCGTTCCACCGAGACGATATGATCCATATTTAAAATATAGGAGCGGCCGCAGCGGCCAAACTGATAAAACCGCTCCAGGATTTCCCACAGCCCCGAAGCTGTCATACGGGCCCTGCACTCTTCCATTGCCAGGTAAAACACCTGATAATTTTTCTGCGATTCGCAGTAGATGATTTCCTGTAAATTGATTTGCCGGAATCCCCCCGCAACCTTGATGGTGATCTGGCTCTCCTTTATTCTGTGAATCTGCCCCAATGCCGAATCGATAGCGTGAAAAAAATGCTCCTGATCAAACGGCTTTACAAGATACTGAATCGCGTCCACCCCGTATGCTTTGAGCGCATGCTCCGTGGAGGTCGTGAGAAAAACGAGCGGCATATTTAAGCCCAGCCTTCTCAGCTCTTCCGCTGCCTCGATCCCGTTTTTCCCTGACATAAAGATATCGAGCAGCATCAGATCCGGCCTGTACTTCTCCTCCCTGACCCGCTTTAGCAGCTCTTCCGCACTCGTGAAACGTTCCGTTTGAAATGTCATATCCTGCTGCATCCTCTTCTGATAGCATGCCAGAAGTCCCTCAATCTGATCAAGCGCTCTCTCTTCATCGTCGCATAATGCTATAACGTACAATTCCTTCACATCCTCTGTCGTACTGGCGCGCCGCGGCGGATCGGGCTGCCCCTGCCGGCGCGGCGCGCGGATTTCAGGCTGACACACCATGCTGTCACTTTTCACCGCCAACGCAGTTCATATCATCCAGGCTGCAGCTCTTGTCATCCTCTCCGCTTAAGCAGTTCATGTCATTCAGCCCGCAGCTCTTCGCATCCTCTTCCCCCAGGCAGTTCATGTCGTTTAAACCGCAGGTCTTGTCCTGCGCATCGCTCATCCCGTTTAAGTTGCTCCAACCGGTCGCTTTTTTCGTTTCTCCCATTGTGAATCTCCTTTCCTGTCTTATGTACTCTCGGAATCTCGCTGTGCCTGATTTTGTGAGATGATTTTTTGTCAGATGTGCACAAATTTATGAGGCGTACGTGGAGCGTACGTTGATTAAATTTGGGTGCATCTGGCGGAAAATCAGCCGCAAAAGCAGGCGCAGAGAGATTCCGAGAGTACATTCTTTTAGCAGCCCGGGCCGGACGGGCATAATCGTCCCGGCGCGCGGGCTGCCATTCCTTTTTCCATGCATCATTCTGCGGCTTCTGTCACCTGGCGTCAAGGCAGAGCTGCGCCAGATCTTCGATGCTTCTGGGGCCGAGGAAAACGTCGCTGTCATTGACGATGAGCGCCGGCACCCGTTCGATGTGGTATGCATCCACCAGATCCGGGTACAGGCCGCCGTCGTACATCTCTGCCGTCACCGCCGGGTTGAGCATGGCAATCCTCTGGCAGGCAATCACCACGCCGGGGCAGTGATGGCAGGCCAGTGAGACACAGATTTTCAAATGAACCGGCCGCCTGATCTTCCCGATCTTTTTGACCGCGCCCTTTGAGAGCTCCTGTCCCGGCCCGGCCGCGTTATAGATTCCAAGCACAAAGGAGTTGATCTCCTTTCCGCCCGGAACGCCGTGAAAGGCCGCTCCGGTAAACGTCCCCCCTGTAAACAGGCCCGTGGCAGGCAGGCGCTTTATGTCCATAAACTCCTTAAGCTGCGCGGCGGCCTCGTCCGCCTCATACAGTTCGAGATGAACATGGGCGCCCAGAGCTGCGATCCCTTTCAGAAAGGACGCCATCTCGGCGGACTTAGGCTCTTTTACATCGAGCGCCGCCTTCAGCGTCACATCGCGGTTAAGCTTTTGGAAAACGCCCCGGATCGTTTCCCTTGTCTTTTCATCCAGCAGGGGGCTTTCCTGCGGAATCCCGTTCTGATCGATCATTGTCCCCTCCTATAAAAGCCCAACCAGATCAAGGCTCGGCGTCAGCGTCTCCTCTCCCGGTTTCCACTTTGCAGGACAAACCTGATCGCCGTGTTCCTCTACAAACTGAGCTGCCTGCACCTTTCTCAAAAGCTCCTCTGCATTCCGTCCAATCCCCATGTCGTGAATCTCATACGCCCGCACCTTTCCTTCCGGATTAAGGATAAAGGTTCCCCTGAGGGCCTGTCCGGCCGCTTCTTCCAGCACGCCGAACTGCCTGGCCAGAACGCCGGCCGGATCCCCCATCATCGTATAACGGATCCCGCGGATCGTGTCCGACGCGTCTGCCCACGCCTTGTGGACAAAGTGCGTGTCCTCTGAAACAGAATAAATCTGACAGCCCGCCGCCTCAAAATCCTCATAATAATCCTGCAGATCGCCGAGCTCGGTCGGACATACGAATGTAAAGTCAGCCGGGTAAAAGAACAAAACCGACCAGTGGCCCAGAAGATCGGCTTTGGTCACTTCTCTGAACCCGCCTTTGCAGTATGCCTGGACCCGGAAGTCCTCTACTTCTTTTCCGATCAAATTCCCCATGTCCTCCTCCTTTCTTCCAGCAGGTTTATTATACACGGGATGAGGGAAAAATACAATGGGACGCGGGGGAAAATTAGATTCGTTAATGGGGCCGCTGTTATTATTCACGTATTATTCACGGATAGTATTCTGCGAAGCGTGTTACTGTTCACGGACCGTGAACAGTAACGGGCAGCCACTTGAATTTCTTCCCCTATTCATGTATAATTTCCTAAAAAAGCAGGGGGCAGCGCGCCTCCTGGCATCCATATCCATCATGTGCTCCCGGTAATCCCGCCGCGACTGATTTTGTGAGATTCCGAAAGCACATCATACATTACAGGAGGAAACCATGAGCGCAGTGATACAGATCAGAACGATGAAGCTCGGGGAAGGCATCCCCAAAATCTGCATTCCCCTGACAGACAAAACGACAGAGGGCCTCGCACAGTCTCTCCGGGATTTAAACGGCATCCCGTTTGATTTTGCCGAATGGCGCGCAGACTTTTTTGACGGAATAGAACAGCCCGGGAAACGCCTGGAGGCCCTGCGCTGCCTCAGGGACGGGCTGGGGGAGCATCCCCTGCTCTTTACGCTGCGCACCAGCGCGGAGATGGGCATGGCAAATATACACACGGACCAATATATGGCCATCAACCGCTCCGTGGTTGACAGCGGCCTGGCGGATATCATCGATATAGAGCTTTCACAGGGGGAGCAGGCATTTTGCACGCTCGTTCAATATGCTCATGAGGCAGACGTGCGCGTAATCGCCTCCTGCCACAACTTTTGCTCGACCCCGGACAGGGAAACCATCGTGGAAACCATGCGCCTCATGCAAAAGCTGGGCGCTGATGTGGCGAAATACGCCGTTATGCCAAAATGCAGCCGGGACGTACTGACGCTGCTTGACGCAACTCTCACGATGCGGGAAATATATCCCGAGACACCGGTGATCACCATGTCCATGGGCGCCCAGGGCGCGGTAAGCCGCGTCTGCGGAAGCATCTTTGGCTCCTGCGCAACCTTTGGGACAGCCGGAAAAGCGTCCGCCCCAGGCCAGCTTCCCGCCGCTGATCTCGCCCGCTTTTTAGAACTGTTACATCCGTCCCACTCATAACGCCAACGAATAAGTTTACGCAACGCTGTAATAGGTTGTTGAGGTTGTCCATGACAAGTTGAACAGACATAATAATGAGGCAGATATCCTCCTACGTCCGGCCGCTCAATCAGAACCCGGTTTAAAACTGCCTGTACCAGCGGAAAGGAAAAGAAAAAGATACCGATATAAGTGAAAACGCCTCCGCCAATCAACAGCATGTAGAGCCGATCCAGGCAGCTATTCCGTATTTTTGGAGCTTTTACGGCTATTCGGGGCGTATCATTTTTTAACAGGACAAAACAAAAAAACAGCATATAACCCCCTGTGCAAATACTTATAAAATTCTCCGTTTTGTTTCGCATAGCGCTCGTTTAGCGCACATTCAGCCATCCATTTTGATCTTCCATATTCTGTATACGGCCCTATCGGGCTCTCCGGGCCAATGACAATCCGTCTGCCTATCCTGTCACGTTCTGCATAGACACCGGCTGTGCTGATAAAAATAAACTGCTTTACCCCTACGGGGAACACGGGTATATCGGGACAGCCCGGCAGAGACAGAAACGCGCTCTAACACACGGCCGCGCCGAATGTATATATCGCCGAATTTCCATATTGACAAATCCACGCTTTCATGTTTTAATGGAGAAAAGAAAAAAAGGGGCCCGGACGGCGCGTTCGCGGATCTCTCATCGCTTGTCGAAGCGTAATTCAGACTATAGGGTTTGCTGTTTCTGATATAAACAGCGGATTCTATAGTTTTTTTTATGGAAATCTGAAGCGCCGTATCGTTCAGGCAATCCGGACGTCTGCTTTTTTCGCTGAGCCGCAGATGCGGCCGGAACGCCTGCCCCGGACGAACAAAAGGAGATTTTATCATGAATCAGACATTTATGAAAGAAAAACCGGTATTTCCGTTGCTGCTTTCTATGGGAATCCCCATGATCCTGTCCATGATGGCCAGTTCGCTCTACAATATCGTGGACAGCATCTTTGTCGCGCGCATCAGTGAAAATGCCATGACTGCCCTCTCCCTCGTATTTCCGCTGCAGAACCTGATCACAGCTATTGGCGTAGGCTTTTCGATTGGCACGAATTCTGTGATCGCGCGCCTGCTGGGCGCGGGCCGGACGAAGGAGGCCGGGGAAGCCGCCACGCAGGGGCTGTTATTAAGCCTGCTTCACGGAATCCTCATATGGCTCCTGGGATGGCTGGCTGTGTCCCATTTCCTCCACATGTTTACAGATGAGTCGCAGACGCTCCGCTTTGGCCTGCAGTACAGTATGATTGTATTCTGTTTTTCCCCTGTTGTCACAGCGGGCATCTCGTTTGAAAAGCTCTTTCAGGCAGTAGGGAGGATGGTGGTCTCCATGGCCTGTATGCTGATCGGCTGTATTGTGAATATCATCCTGGATCCGATCCTGATTTTCGGGCTGGGTCCGGCTCCGGCCATGGGAATCCGGGGCGCTGCGTGGGCTACCGGCATCGGCCAGGCCGTGACGCTGATAGTCTATATCCTCATTTACTGCATGCGCCCGGCCGATGCCCGGATTTCAGCCCGGTATCTGCGGCTTAACCGGGCGATCTGTCTTGATATGTACGCGGTAGGCACAGCCGCCACGCTGAACATGGCGCTTCCCTCTGTGCTGATCTCTGCCTTAAACGCCATTCTCGCCCCATTTTCACAGAGCTACGTCCTGGTTCTGGGGGCTTACTACAAGCTTCAGGCGCTCCTGTATCAGACAGCCAACGGCCTGGTCCAGGGCATGCGCCCGATCGTGGCTTATAATTACGGCGCTAAGGAGTATGAGCGGGTCGACGGCATTTATAAAAGTGCGCTCGCTGTAATTGCCTCAATGATGCTGGCCGGAACCATCCTGTGCCTGGCCATCCCGGGCCGGCTGATTGCGATGTTTACGGAAAATCCTGACACGGTGCGGATCGGAGCCGGAGCGCTTCGGATCATCTGCCTGGGCTTTATCGTATCCTCCGTTTCTGTGACCTCCTCCGGCGCCCTGGAGGGACTGGGAAAGGGCGGGCCTTCCTTTCTGATATCGTTGCTTCGCTATATCCTTGTGATCCTGCCCGGCGCCTTCGTGTTAAGCCGCTTTCTCGGTGCGAAGGGCGTATGGCACAGCTTCTGGATCACGGAATTTGCGGCGGCGGGCTGTTCATGGATTATTTTCCGGAAAGCCGGGCATACAAAGGAGACTCCTCCGGCTGCAAAAACGCAATGATGACGCAGTTTACAGCCCGGCAGGGTGGAAGCCATATCACAGATGTAAGAAACCAAAGAAATCCGTATGATGCATGTAACCGCTCCGGCTGCTGTTAAACCTATCTTTTTTTCTGCAGCCGCAAATTTCTGATAGACAGATACCATCCTCTGTTCTATAATAGACATGAAAATTAATATCTTTAAGGAGGAGAACCAAATGGACAGTTCATTCAATCTCGCCATGGGGGGCATATTTCTTGTGATTGCCCTGATCTTTGCCGGCGTTGCATTCGCCGTATTTTCCAAGTTTAAAAAACTGGGGAAACTCTTAAACCGCGCTCACTTAATGACCGCAAAGGCAGAGGGGACAATCTCAGAGCTCGTCACAGTACGCCGCCGCAACCGCACCTTCCGCTGGACAAATCAGTACCCCATCGTCTCTTATCAGGTAAATGGGAAGAGCTATACG
Source organism: Clostridiaceae bacterium (assembly GCA_910575795.1). Taxonomy (GTDB): domain Bacteria; phylum Bacillota; class Clostridia; order Lachnospirales; family Lachnospiraceae; genus Otoolea; species Otoolea muris. Next base: position 42,172 of record CAJTGE010000023.1, read on the forward strand.
ACAGCCCTGACATTTGCCGAGGCCAGAAAGGGAAAATACCGCCTGGGCGGGAACTATACCGTTTACTATATTCCCAACGAGCCGGACTGCTGTATCGTGGATGAATTCCGCTCCAAGATGCAGTCCAGCCGCACGATGAACCTTGTCGGCGTGGTTATTCTTGCGATCCTGACCTTCAATATGCTGTTCGGCGCTCTGACCACGATGCTTGGTCTGGCATGACGGACATAATGTCATACATAAAGGCGGTACTTTGGCTTCAAAGTACCGCCCTTTTTATGCACAGACCCGTGCAGCGGAAACATACGCTTACGCTCTTAAAGCTCCAGCAGGCGATCGATGAGACGGTACCCGTCCCGTATAAATATACCGGCTGCTTTTGCATTTTTTTCACTGTACAAATACCCGCTCTTCTCCTGTTTGCGGCTGTCGTACAGAAGATACGGAACCGGATCCGACACGTGGGTACGGCAGCGGACGGGCGTGGGGTGATCCGGCAGGATCAGCAGGCGGTACGCCTCTCCTGATGCGTCCATCTCATCAGCCACGATGCGGATCAGCCTCTGATCCAGATAGCGGATGGCCTCCGCCTTCCGCTCGGCGCTTCCCTGATGGCCCATCTCGTCCGGCGCTTCCACATGGATGTAGGCAAAGTCCGCGCCGCCCTCCAAAAGAGCTTTTACCGCCGCCCGCGCCTTGCCCTCATAATTCGTGCGCAGGCCGCCGTTCGCGCCCGGAACCATTATATTTTTCATGCCGGCCCCCACGGCGATCCCCTTTAATAAGTCAACCGCCGAGATCATGACTCCCGTTTTCCCTGTCTTCTCATAGAAGGAGGACAGGGACGGGCGGGTACCCGCGCCCCAGAACCAGATGGAATTGGCTTTCTTCTTTCCCTCCGCCGCCCGTTCCTCATTGAGCGGATGATGGTTTAAGATGTCAAAGCTTTTCTGCATCATATTTTGCAGAACCGGATCTGACGGGAGATATGCTCCGATCCGGCGGGTGAGGATGTCGTGGGGCGGCGTCAGCTCCATCACCTCCCCGCCTGCCCAGATCAGAAGATGGCGGTAGCTCGTACCGGTATAAAACCGGTATTCTTCTGTCTGGAACGCATCCTTTACCGCATCCAGGAGGACAGCCGCATCCTCTGTGGAAATCTCGTCTGAGCTGTGATCCAGAATAATCCGGTCCTCATACACAGACTCCCCCTCTGACAGGGTGACAAGGTTGCAGCGCATGGCAATATCATCGTCCTTCATATCTACGCCGATACTCAGCGCCTCCAGCGGCGAGCGGCCTGTATAATAGCGTTTCGGATCATACCCCAGAACAGCCAGATTCGCCGTATCGCTGCCCGGCTTCATGCCCTCCGGAATCGTGGCGGCCAGCCCCAGCTCCGAGACGGGGGCCAGGCGGTCCATCACCGGAGTTTCGGCATATTCAAGGGGCGTTTTCCCGCCCAGGGCCTCAATGGGCTCGTCTGCCATACCGTCCCCCAGAATCACAATATACTTCATATCCATCCCCTCTTTTTACGCAACACTACAACAGACATCCAGGACGCCTTTTTAAGGCGTCCGATTATCCCACATTCATGCCTTCTGAACGGTCAGGCGTTCCATACCGCCCATATAGGGGCGTAAAGGCTCCGGAATCCGCACAGACCCGTCAGCCTCAAGATTATTTTCCAGAAATGCGATCAGCATGCGGGGCGGGGCCACCACGGTATTGTTCAGCGTGTGGGCAAAATATTTCCCGTCCTCCCCGTTCACACGGATCTTTAAACGCCTTGCCTGCGCGTCGCCCAGATTCGAGCAGCTTCCCACCTCGAAATATTTCTTCTGTCTCGGGGACCACGCCTCCACGTCAACGGATTTTACCTTCAGATCCGCCAGATCGCCGGAGCAGCACTCCAGTGTGCGGACCGGGATGTCCAGGGAGCGGAACAGATCCACCGTGTTCTGCCACAGCTTATCAAACCACATGGGGCTGTCCTGCGGCTTGCAGACCACGATCATCTCCTGCTTTTCAAACTGATGGATGCGGTAAACGCCGCGCTCCTCAATGCCGTGCGCGCCTTTTTCCTTGCGGAAGCACGGGGAATAGCTCGTCAAAGTTTTCGGGAGCTCCGCCTCCGGGAGCACGGTATCAATGAATTTCCCGATCATGGAATGCTCGCTCGTGCCGATCAGGTACAGATCTTCCCCCTCGATCTTATACATCATGGCGTCCATCTCGGCAAAGCTCATCACCCCGGTCACCACGTTGCTGCGGATCATGAACGGGGGCACGCAGTACGTGAAGCCGCGGCCAATCATAAAGTCCCTCGCATAGGCGATCACGGCCGAATGAAGCCTGGCAATATCCCCCATCAGATAGTAGAAACCATTCCCGGCCACTTTCCGGGCGCTGTCGAGGTCAATACCGTTAAAGCGCTCCATAATATCCGTGTGGTAGGGGATTTCAAAATCCGGGACCGCCGGCTCCCCATACTTCTGAACCTCCACGTTCTCACTGTCATCCCGGCCGATGGGCACGCTGGGATCAATTATGTTGGGAATGCGCATCATGATCGATACAATCTTTTCTCCCAGCTCCTTTTCCTGCTCCTCCAGCCATGCAAGGCGCGCGGCGTTCTCCGCCACCTGCTTTTTAAGCGCCTCTGCCTCCTCTTTCTTTCCCTGGCCCATCAGCGAGCCTATCTGCTTGGCTATCTTATTTTTCCCGGCGCGCAGATCATCCGCTTCCTTTTTCACCGCCCGGTTCTTTACATCCAGCTCAATGACCTCATCCACCAGGCCAAGCTTGCTGTCCTGAAATTTATTCCTGATATTCTGCTTCACAGCCTCCGGATTTTCCCTGACAAACTTTAAATCTAACATATCTTCCTCCTGCCGCATTGTTTTCTTTTATTTCTTTGACGATTATACTACAGTTTTTTTTGGATGAAAAGCCCTAAAAATGGGCAGACCCGCTAAGAGGGGATGCGAAAGGGCCGCCGGAAGCGGGCGGTATATCCGGCGAAACCGCGCTCCCGCTCAAAGCTTCATCAAATACCCCAGGCACTCCTCCAGACAAAGCCCCTCCCGTTCCTCCGTCCCGAGCGCTTTTGACTTCTCCACACATTTGCGCGTAAATGCAGCCGCCCTTCTGACAGCCTCCTCCAGCTCCACGCCGCGCACCACGCTCGCGCCCAGCACGGCGGCGAAGATATCCCCTGTTCCGTGATAGCTTCCCTCCACATAATGCGCTGTCTGGAAGATCGGCTCCTTCCCTTTTTCATGGATCACATTCATGATCGAGTTTCCCTTGACCACCCCGGTCAGCACTACCGCGCCGGCTCCCAGCATCAAAAGCTTAAAGGTCAGATCCGAGAGACGCCTTCTGCTCCAGCCGTTCTCCTGCCAGGGCGTTTCGGTCAAAAGGCAGGCCTCGGTTAAGTTGGGGGTGATGATGTCCGCATATACAATCAGCTCCCGCATGGCGTCGCAGATCTCCTCATCGCAGATGCGGTAGCGCGTTCCGTGATCGCCCATGGTGGGATCCACCAGAAGCATGGTGTCCCTGCGTTTGAAATGCTGGATAAAATCCGTCACAATCTCCGCCTGGCGCGCGGATCCCAGGAATCCGGTCATAATGCCGTCCATCTCAAAGCCCAGCGTTTTCCACTCCCCGATGTAGGGCGTCATGCGATCCGTATAATCGTCAAAATAGCAGGACGGATAGCCTGCATGGTTGGACAGCACTGCCGTCACTACAGGACAGCACTGTACCTTTAACGCACTGATGACAGGAATAGCCGCTGTCAATGCACAGCGGCCATATCCTGCTATATCGCTTATAACAGCCAGTTTTTTACTCATTCCTCTAATCGTCTCCTCCACGTCCGGCTCCCGCGGCGGTCAGGCTCTCATCGCCTGCAAAAGTCCGGCCTTTTTGAGCGCCGGGCGCGCTGCTCCATACGCCGCTACAGATACCACGGCGGACGCCGCTGCATTGATGGAGGTGGAGGCCAAGTTCCAGGCCAGCGCAAGCTCCGCGGCGGGCTTTCCGATCACCCACAGCTTATAGTAATATCCGATCAGCGGATCCGCAATGACGTTAAAGAGCAGCCCCAGCACAGCCGCCAGAACCGTAAATTTAAAAATATGCCCCGAATCGCGGCTCTCTGCGATCTTCCCGATCCGATGCGCCACAAAGCCGGTAATCAACCCGATACAAAGCTTGCAGATAAAGGTCTTTGGCGCGTAAACGACATAGACCGGATCAAGCAGATCCCCGATGGTCATGCCAATCGCTCCGCCTAACCCGCCGTAAACGCCTCCCATTAACAGAGCGCCGATCACGCAGACCGCATTCCCCAGATGAATAGAGGTAGCGTCTCCGCCCGGCAGGGTGATTTTAATCTGGCCATACGTAAATACCACATAGGACAGGGCGGCCAGAAGCCCAATCATAGAAACCTTATACGCCTTATTGGATGCTTGTGTCATGATGATCTCTCCTTTTTGCAAACTGGCGGTATCCCGGCGCTGCCCGTTTATATGGGACGGCGGCTGGTTTGATATCGTTTTCCTTCTTTGTTCTTTGATAAGCATCATCATAGCACAAATGTGTGCATGTAAAAACATACAGTTTTATAAAATTTTAGCGGGTCAGTTGTTTTGCAGCGGTTTATATGACTGGATAAGCAGATTGTTTCATGGCGCGCCATGCTTAATCGTGAGAGGGCCGCCCGAGTCAGGTTTTATATCCAACGGGACCTCGCTAAGCGCCGGCGGTTTTCTACGGGTTCCTTATAGAAATAGAACCTGACTCGGGCTACATGATCGGCGGGCCATATGTATTTGACAGATCGCATTATATTGGATATATCGAGATAAAAAACTATACTCTGAAATCTTACGTTCATGGCATTCGTCCAGATATATGCCAACATCCTTAATTACGCCAGAAGCAAATGATATCGAGTGCGCACGGTAACTGCGCCGTATATCATCATATCCAATCAGCGATATGTACTAATCATGTGACTCCACACACAGCAGTACGCCGCGTTCAAGCTCCAGATACCCTTCCTCGCCGGCCAGCTCATTACTGATGCAGCGGCTTGTCCCCAGACAGATTGTCTTATGGTCCAGCGGATATTGAAATCCTTTCAGCGTCAGCCCCTCCACCGATTCCGTCATGGGCAGGAAGGAAATATACCTCCCATAGAGCTCCTTTTTCCTGAAATACGCCCGTTTACCCACCAGATACAGGCGGTTGCGCGGATCGTAGATGGAGACATCCATCCCGCGCCCGTAGAACTGGTACATTAACTGAATATTGCCGATCGCATGATCCATCCGCCCGCCCAGCGCGCCCAGGATGTCCGCCGCCGCACATCCGCTCCTCTCCGCTGCCAGAAGCGCCAGCTCGGTATCCGTCTCATCCTTTTGCGGGGAATGGATCTCAAAGCAGATTCCCGGATCGTTCCTGTATTCCTCCAGCACGTCCCCGGGAAGCGAGTCAAAATCCCCCACCGCCTCGTCCGGCGTAAGGCCCAGGGCCCTGACAGCCAGAAGTCCTGCATCCGCCGCCACAATCCGATCATAAGCGCGTCCCCTTAAAAACCGCTCAGCAAACGCCAGATCTATGCTGCCTCCTGTTACAATCAGGCACCGTTTCATGTCACGCTCCCTCTTTTTGCCTTAATCATATGCTTCAAAACCAATATCATTTTATTGCCGATAAAATACATTTGCTTTTCTCCGGGCGGAAACGGGGGCCCGTCGGATATAGAACCTGACTCGGGCGGCCCTTCCACAACAAACCACAGCCTGCAAACATCCCGCTACGCCTCCCCCTCAAACTCCCGGAAGATCTCCTTAAACCGCCTCACATTCCCCGCCGCGTCCCCTCCAAACACCGCAGAGCCGGCCACAATCACATCCGCCCCGGCCTCCAGCGCCAGCCGCACATTGTCTGCCGTTATGCCTCCGTCCACCTCAATGCGCGGCGATAGGCCCAGAGAAGCGCACATGTCCTTCAGCGCCCGGATCTTATCCATCATCCCGGGTATCAGCTTCTGCCCTCCAAAGCCGGGATTAACTGTCATCACAAGCACCAGGTCAAGCTCTCCCAAAACCCAGCGCAGTACTTCCGGCGGAGTGGCCGGATTGAGGGCGGCGCCGGCCATCAGGCCCGCCTCCTTAATCTGGCGTATGGTCCGATCCAGGTGGCGGCAGGCTTCGGCGTGGACGCAGATCAGATCCGCCCCGGCGCGCTTCATGTCATCCACATAGCGCGACGGCTCCTCCACCATCATGTGGACGTCAAAGATCCGCTCCGTACAGCCCCGCACGCTCCCGATGAGAGGCATCCCAAAGGAAATGCTGGGCACAAAGGTTCCGTCCATCACATCGAGATGGATATAGTCCGCCCCGGCGCGGTCCACTGACTGAATCTGCTCCCCCAGCCTTTTAAAATCCGCTCCCAGAACAGACGGCGCTAACAAAATCATCCTCAGTACCTCCTCCTGTCCTTCAGCTCCTGGTACAGGAGCCTGTAATTCTCATATCGTTCCCGTCCTATTTTTCCTTCGCCCACGGCTGTCTTTACGCCGCACTCGCGCTCCCCTATGTGAACGCAGCCCAAAAAGCGGCAGTCCTCCTCCCACCCGGCAAATTCCGGAAAGCACGCCTTCAGCTCCTCCGGCATCAGATCTCCGATATACAGGGAGCTGAATCCCGGCGTGTCAACGATATAGGTATCCTGTTCCACAAAAAAGAGCTCCGAGTGGCGCGTCGTGTGCTTTCCCCGGCGGATGCGGCTGCTGATCTCCCCGGTCTGCATGTCTGCTTCGGGCCAGAGCCAGTTGGTGATTGAGGATTTCCCCACCCCGGAGGGGCCGGCCAGCACTGTGGTCTTTCCCGTAAACAGCGCGCGCAGATCCTCAAGGCCTGATTCGGCCCGGATGCTGACAAAGCGCAGAGGGTAGCCCGCCGGCTCATAGAGAGCCGAAAGGCGCTTCGTCTCCTCCCCGCCCAGATCCGTTTTGTTAAAGCAGATCGCCGCCGGGATGTTCTGGCGCGCCATCATGACCAGAAACCGGTCCAGAAGGTTTAAATTCGGCGCGGGATCCGATACGGCGAACACCACGACCGCCTGATCCACATTCGCCACGGCCGGCCGGATCAGGCTGTTGGCGCGGGGAAGGATCGCATCGATATTCCCCTCCCCGGCCGCCTCGTCGAGAACCGTGATCTCCACGTCGTCCCCGACCAGGGGCTTTACCCCCCGGTTGCGGAAGACGCCCCTGGCCTTACACGCATACGTCCGGCTGATCCCGTCGTGGACGTAATAAAATCCTGCAATTCCTTTAACAATCTTTCCTCTCATGCGCCCTCAGCGATCCACCTCCAGAAATTCCAGCGGGTATGTCTTAAGAATCTTGTCATTCGTCAGATCCCACACCTCAAGCTCCCCTGTCAGCACTCCGGCCGCGCCCTCAATGTTATAATGGATCGGGATCGTGATATCCCCTGCCATCATACGCGGGGCCAGTATAACCGTGCTCTTGACCTGCCCGTTTACCACCTGCTTCATCAGGATGGAAACCTTGATCTCCGTATCCCCGGAGCTCGGCCCGAACAGCTCGCGGAGCTGGAAATCGTCATTCACGGCCGCCATAAACTTCGTCTCCCGGCCCGTGCTGACCGTGTAGCCCACGGCCGTCCCCTGGGGGGTTTCCGTCTTAGGCGCGATATCCTGACGGATGATCAGGCCCTTCGCCACCTCGGCGCTCCTCTCCTCCCGGCGCTCTCCGAGCTGCAGGCCGATGGTTTCCATGACGATCCGCGCGTTCTCCTCCGACATGCCCGTAATCTCCGGCATGGGGACAGACACAATCTCCGGGCCCGCGCTTACATAAAGCGTCACCTCTTCCCCGGGCGCCGCCTTCTGCGGCTCATAACGCAGCACCTTTCCTGTCTCCACCGTATCGCTGTGCTCCTCCACGAGCGTCGCCCTGAACCTCTGCGCTTCCAGAATCGCCTTCGCGGCCTCCCCAGTCTGCTCCTCAAGGGAAAGGTCCGTGAGATCCACCTTATTTGTGCCCTCGCCGATCGTCACCGCCACCTCGCTCATCTTGGAGACAACGGTTCCGCTCTCAATGCTCTGCCCGATCACGCGGCCCTTTTCTTCATCCCCGGATTCCGCGTATTCATAGCGGATCTTAAGCGATTCTTCCTCAAGCCTCGTCTTCGCCTGCTCCTCCGTAAGGCCCATCACATCCGGCACGCGGCACTGGGTGGAGGCAATGCCCTCCTCCGTGGATGATTCCACGGTCTCCGTGGACGGGCGTTTCTCCCCCGACGGCTTGTGAAAAATCCCGCCCAGCCTGACAAAAATCACCACGACCACTGCCACAATCAGAATCGCAGCTACCACCCCGATGGCCGCAAGCAGCCTCTCCATGCCGGGACTTGCCTCATCGCGCCGTTCCTTTCTCCTGGGGGCCGGCTCCGGCTCTCCGATCCAGACCGTCTCCTCCTTAAGCCTTGGCTCCTCCCGGCGCGCCGCCGGGTTCAGCACCTTGATATCCCAGTCCGTATCCGGCGTCTCGCGCCGCTGTACGCTGCGGGCCAGCTCCCGGCCGTCCGCGCCGCGGACCACAGTGGGCGAGGATTCGTCGATCTCCGGCTCCTTTTTCAGAAAATCGTCGTTGGGATCCACCAGCGCATGGCGCAGATCCGCGATCAGCTCATACGCGTCCTGATAACGCCGCTCCGGCCGTTTGGCCGTACATTTTAAGATAATTCGGTCCAGGCTCGGCGTCACCTCGCGGTTAAAGCGGCTGGGCGGAAAGACGGGATCCTCCAGATGAGCCAGGGCGATCGTCACCGTGTTCTCCCCGTCAAAGGGCGGCTGGCCGGTGGCCATCTCATACATCGTAATCCCCAGGGAGTACAGATCGCTCCGGGCGTCGCTGTAGCCGCCTTTGGCCTGCTCCGGGGAAATGTAATGCACGGATCCCACGGCCGTGGCTCCGACAGTCTGGGAGGACACGGCCCGGGCGATCCCGAAATCAGCCACTTTTACCTTCCCGTCCCGGGAGATCAGCATATTTTGGGGCTTGATATCCCGGTGAACGATGTGCTGGTCATGGGCCGCGGCAATGCCCTGCGCGACCTGAATGGCGATCCCGATGGTCTCCTTGACGCCCAGGCGGCCTTTTTTCAGAATGTAGCTCTTCAGCGTGATCCCCTCGATCAGCTCCATGACGATAAAGTGCAGATCTTCCTCGTCCACCACGTCGAACACGCTGACAATATTCGGATGCGAAAGCCCCGCCGCGGCCTGGGCCTCCATCTTGAATTTACTGACAAAATTGGAATCCTGGCAGAATTCCTCCTTTAACACCTTAATGGCCACCAGGCGGTTCAGCTTATGGCATTTTGCCTGATACACCTCAGACATGCCCCCCGTCCCGATCAGGGAGAGGATTTCATAGCGCTCCTGCAAATAAGTTCCAGGCTTCAGCATCATCTTTCCCTCACCTCGCTTATCTGGGGATCCACAAGAATAACGGCAATATTATCCCTTCCCCCGTTCTGGTTCGCCAGCGCGATCAATGCCTTGGCTTTCATCTGCAGTGTTTCAGGCATTAAAACGAGGCGGAAAATCGCGGAATTATCCACCATATTCGTCAGACCGTCCGAACACAGGAGAAGGTACTCCCCCCCGGATAACGGCTCCTCGAAAAAATCGATGCGGATCTTCCGCCCGATCCCCATTGCCCGCGTTATGATATTCTTCTGCTCTTTATAGGCCCTGCTGCCCCGCTCCATCTGTCCTCTGGACACCATCTCCTCCACAAAGGAGTGATCCCTTGTGATCTGGCGTATGCCGGTTCCCCGGATCGTATAGAGGCGGCTGTCCCCCACATTCGCCACATAGAGCACGCCGCCCGCCACCGTGGCGGCCACCAGCGTGCTTCCCATCCCGGCCAGATCCGGCTTCGCACAGGCCAGCTCAAACAGCTCTGTGTTGACGTCCTCAATCGCCTGGCGGAGGACAGGCACCGGCTGCTCCGCCGCCAGGCTGCTGCTCTCGATGTGCTTCACAAGATGGCCGACCAGGTAGCGCGATGCAAAATCGCCGGCCTGATGGCCGCCCATGCCGTCCGCCACGATAAACAGGTTCGCAAGGGGTCCCACCGGCTCCGTACTCGCATACAGGAAATCCTGATTGACCGGGCGCACGCGTCCCGTGTCCGTTACTGCGCATGCCTTCATTCGCTGCGCCCTCCTTCCCCACCGCCCTCGTCCGGCGTTTTCACGGAGTCGATATAGCGTCTCCTTAGCTGGCCGCACGCGCCGTCGATATCGCGCCCCAGCTCCCGGCGGATCGTCGCGTTCACGCCGCTTTTTTCAAGGCAGCCCTGAAACGCCTCCACAGACCGGCGGTCTGACTGAACATAGTCCCGTTCCCTTACCGGATTGACCGGGATCAAGTTGACGTGGCCGCGCTGTCCCTTTAAGAGAGCGGCCAGGGCCCTGGCGTCGGAAAGGCGGTCGTTTACACCCTTTACCAGGCTGTATTCAAACGTCACGCGGCGTCCCGTCTTTTCAAAATAGAAGCGGCATGCCTCAAGGACATCCGAAAGGGCGTAGGTCTTCGCGATGGGCATAAGCGTTTTCCGCGTCGCGTCATCCGGCGCGTGCAGGGACAGCGCCAGCGTGACCGAAAGCTTTTCTTCGGCCAGACGCCGGATCGCAGGCGCGACGCCGCATGTGGAAACCGTGATATTCCTCTGGCCAAGGCGGAGACCGCCCTCTCCGCTTATGATCCGTATAAAACGGAGAAGGCTGTCATAGTTGTCAAGCGGTTCCCCGGAGCCCATCACCACTACATGGGAAACGCGCTCCCCGGTCATGGCCTGGATCCGGTAAACCTGGTCAAGCATCTCGGAGGCGCGCAGGTTCCGCTCCAGTCCGTCCAGCGTCGAGGCGCAGAACGTACACCCCATCCGGCACCCGACCTGGGAGGAAACGCACACGGAATTGCCGTACGAATACCGCATCAGCACGCTCTCAATCACATGGCCGTCCTCCAGGGCGAAGAGGTATTTCCTCGTCCCGTCAAACTTTGAAACCTTCTCGCAGACAGGCTTTAAGGATACATAAAGGAACTGCTCAAAAAGCTTCCTTCTGAGCTCTTTTGAAAGGCTCGTCATCTCGTCAAACGAGCCGGCCAGCTTTTCATGCATCCACTGGTATAGCTGCCTGGCGCGGAACGGCTTTTCCCCCAGCTCCCGCATAGCCGTCTCCAGCTCCGTCAGCGTAAATGATTTAATATCCCTTCGTTCCATACCCCTTTTTACTCCTGTGTATGTTCGTACTGCCCGTTCAGACAGCCAGAGCGGCCCTGCGTCTCATCACCGCAATAAAAAAACCGTCGCACGGATGCGTCCCGGGGAGAAGCTGCACATAGCCCTCCCGCAGGCTTTCCTGCGTAAAGTCCTCCCCGAGCCTTTCGCGGATGTCCGCCGGCTCAAAGGGATGATTCTCCAGAAACCAGCTCCGGTTCTCCTGATTTTCCCTCCTGCTGATGGTGCAGGTGCTGTAGACAAGCGTCCCGCCCGGCTTTACATAGCGCCAGGCCACGTCCAGAATCTCCCGCTGCAGCGCCGCCAGCTCCCGGATCCGCTCCGGCGAGGCGTGATACTTGATATCCGGCTTGCGGCCGATGATCCCAAGCCCGGAGCAGGGCAGATCCGCGAGCACCACATCGGCGCGGCCCTCCCACTCCGGGTCAAAACACAGGGCGTCCCACTCCCCGGCCTGTATATTGGCAAAACCGCTGCGCCGGATCGTATCCTCAATCAGGCTCACCTTGCCCTCCGTTAGATCCCGGCACACCACCAGCCCGCTTCCCTTAAGATGATCCGCCGCGCAGACGCTCTTTCCGCCCGGCGCGCCGCAGACATCAAGCACCGTGTCGCCCTCCTTAAAGCCTGCCGCCTCCCCGGCCAGGGCGGAGCTCAAATCCTGAATCTGGATCCATCCCTTCTGAAACGCCTCCAGCGCCTCCGGATAGTCCACTCCGGACAGGGAAAAGACGCCTGCGCCCATATCGCGCGCCGTCACGCCCTGGCCCGCAAGGGAAGTAAGAACCGCCTGCGCAGAAGCCCGGCTGCGGTTGCAGCGGACCATCAGCGGACGTCCCTCAAGGAAGCTCTCACACAGCCTCACAGCCTCACAGCCTCCGAGCTCCTCCTCCCACATCGCAAAGATCCAGGCAGGCATGGAATACTTATAGCACGGCTCTTCAAAGGAAAGCTTCTCCTTATCCCTGGAAACCGCGCGCAGAACGCCGTTCACAAAGCCGGAAAGCCCGCGAAAGCCCCTGCGGCCCGCGAGCTTTACCGCCTCGTTGCACACGGCAAAATCCGGGACCCGGTCCAGATAAAGGATCTGGTACGCCGACATCCGCAGGATCGTGCGGATCGCTGGCTTCATCTTTTCGGTCTTTACTTTCGAGTACAGATTTAATATATGGTCAATGGTCAGCCGGTATTCCACGGTTCCGTGAACCATGCGCTTGATCAGCGAGCGATCCGGTTTTTCGAGATATTGGTATTTGTCCAGGGCCTTTGCGAGGATCACATGGCAGTGCCGGTTTTCCTCCAGAATCTCCGTCAGGGCCTCAAAAACGATCTCCCGCACAAGCGGCCCCTTAGTCATCTCTTCTTCCTCCGAACAGGATCACCAGGCGCAAAAGCTGTAAGATCGACCCGGCCGCCGCCGCCACATACGTGAGGGCCGCCGCGCCCAGCACCTGCTTCGTATAACCCACCTCCTGGCCCTTTAAGATCCCCATGGAATCCAGCAGGCGCACCGCGCGCGCGGAAGCGTTAAACTCCACGGGAAGCGTCACGAGCTGAAAGAGCACGGACAGGGAAAATAAGAGAATTCCAATCATCACCAGCGGCGAGCCGAGGCCCCCGATGAGGACGCCGAAAATAATCACCGGCCAGGAAATCGTCGCCCCGATATTGACAGCCGGCACAATCGCAGCCCTGAGCCGCAGCGGGACATATTCCGTGTTGTCCTGAATCGCATGGCCGCACTCATGGGCAGCCACGCCGATCGCCGCCACCGATGTGGAGCCGTACACCGCGTCCGACAAGTTCACGGTCTTTGTCCTCGGATCATAGTGATCCGTCAGCTTTCCGGCCACATGGCGGACCTGCACATCGTAAATTCCCTGGGAATTTAAAAGGCGCTTCGCCGCCTCGGCCCCTGTAAGGCCCGTCATGCTGCGCACCTGCGAAAACTTCGCGTAGGTGCTGTTCACCTTCGCGGAAGCCGCCATAGAAAGAACCACGCCGATCAAAACAAGAAAAATCGTGGGATCAAACATTCTGTATCCGTAACCGTACATAAAATCTCCTTTCGCCAAAAACGTTACTCTAACGTTTCCCCCGCCTTCACGGGATACCCTCTGAGAAATGCATCGGTGGGCATGCGTTTTTTGCCCTCAAGCTGCAGCTCATAGACTGCGAGAAGCCCGTTCCCGGTCTGGACCAGAAAACGATCCTCTTCCACGGACACGATCTCCCCGGGCCGCCCTTTCCTCTCCTCCTTCTGGATCACTACGTCAGCGTCCCAGAATTTTAACGTTTTCCCCTTATAAGACGCGTAGGCGCTGGGCCATGGGTTCAGGCCGCGGATCAGGCGCTCGATCTCCTCCGCCCCCCGGCTCCAGTCCACCCTGCCCATCGCCTTATCAAGCATCTTGGCATAGGAGCTCTTCTCCTGCGCCTGCTTTGTATGGGTAATGCTCCCGTCCTCCACCTTCTGAAGCGTGGACAGGATAAGCTCTCCCCCGGCCGCGCTCAGCTTCTCAAAAAGGCTGCCGCCTGTCTCCTTTACGCGCAGCTCCACTTCCATGGTTTCCATGATATCGCCGGTATCCAGCCCGGCGTCCATCTGCATGGTCGTAACGCCGCTGACCTCCTCGCCGTTTATCACCGCCCACTGGATCGGCGCGGCGCCGCGGTACTTCGGGAGCAGCGAGGCGTGGATGTTGATGCAGCCATAGCGGGGGAGCGTGAGGACCGTCTCCGGCAGGATCTGGCCAAAAGCCGCTACCACAATGGCGTCCGGTGAAATCGCCTCAAGGCTCTTTAAAAATGCCTCGTCCTTTTTGATCCGCTCCGGCTGCAGGACAGGTATGCCATGCTTAAGCGCCGTTTCCTTGACCGGGGACATGACGAGCGACTTTCCCCGGCCCCTGGGACGGTCCGGCTGGGTCACAACCGCCGCCACCTCATGCCCTCCCCCAAGAAGTGCCTTAAGCGCCGGCACGGCGAAATCCGGGGTTCCCATAAAAACAAGCTTCATTTCCTCTAATCCTCCTCTGTCTGCACGTCCTCCAGCGGTCCCTCCGCGAATTCCACATACAGATGTCCTTTTAAATGGTCGCATTCATGGCAGATCGCGCGGGCTAAGTATTCCGTGGCGTCCAGCGTAAACTCCTTCATGTTCTCGTCAAAGGCCCTTACCTTTACATTCGCAGGGCGCGTCACGGTTCCGCTCTTTCCCGGCACGCTAAGGCACGCCTCGGAGCCGCTCTGGCTGCCGCTGACCTCCAGGATCTCGGGATTGATCAGCACATACTGCTTCCCGTCCTCCACATCGATCACAATAATCTGGCGCAGAATCCCCACCTGGGGAGCCGCCAGCCCCACGCCGTTCGCCTCGTACATGGTTTCAAACATATCCTCTATCAATTCCGCCGTGCGCGGAGTCATCTCCTTCACCGGCTTGCACTCTTTTGTCAGGATTTCATCTCCAATAGTTCTGATTGATCGGATTGCCATCTCATCTTCCCTCTCTTTTAAGAAATAGTATAACGGTCACGAAATATCGTATTGGACCGCCACCGTCCGGAAGACCTCGTTTCCGGAGGCCAGGGTTTCCAAAATTCCCCTGATTCTATCAAGTATATCACATTTTCCACTCTTTATATATAAAATTTTTCTATATATATCATTAACTTTATAAACCGAGGCATGAACCGGGCCGATAAACTGCGCGTTCTCCCGCTGCGGCCCGTCTTTTTCAAACTCCCGCAAAAGCACATCCCTGGCCAGATCCGCGGCCGCCCCCAGAGCTCCCGGAGAGGCGCTGGAAAAAAGGACGGCCTGCATCCGGCACAGCGGCGGGTAATTCATGGCCCGGCGGTAAGCGAGCTCCTGGCTAAAAAACGCCTCGTAATCCTGAGAGGCCGCGCAGCGGATCGCGTAGTGATCCGGCTGATAGGTCTGGAACACCACCGCCCCGGCCGTCTCGCCCCGGCCGGCCCGGCCGGCGGCCTGCGTCAGGAGCTGGAAGGTGCGCTCGCTGCAGCGGTAATCCGGCGTATTCAGCGACAGATCCGCGGCCATGACGCCCACCAGTGTCACGCGGCCGAAATCATGCCCTTTCACGATCATCTGCGTCCCGATTAGGATATCCGCCTCATGGGCCGAAAACGCCGCGAGGATCGCCTCATGTCCTCCCTTTCTGGCCGTGGTGTCCGCGTCCATGCGCAGGATCCGGCTGCCCGGGAATTCCTTTTTCGCAAGCTCCTCCAGCTTCTGCGTCCCCGCCCCGAAGCCGGCCAGGTACGGCGAGCCGCAGGACGGGCATTTTTCCATCAGGGGGACGCTGTACCCGCAGTAATGGCACGCCAGGCGGCTTTTTCCGTGCAGAGTCAGCGAAACGTCGCAGTGCGGGCAGCGCACCGGCTCCCCGCAGGATCGGCAGGAAACGAAATTGGAATACCCGCGGCGGTTGATAAAGAGCATGATCTGCTCCTGCTTTGCCAGGCGGTCCTCGATAAGCTCCCGCAGGCGGCGGCTGAACATGCTCTTGTTCCCCTCCCGCAGCTCCGCGCGCAGATCCACGATCTCCACCGCTGGAAGACGCCTGCCTGACACCGCCCGCCGCGTTAGGACGAGCAGCCGGCTCTCCCCCAAAAGGGCCTCCTGGTACGCCTCCATGGACGGCGTGGCCGATCCGAGGATCAGGGAGGCCCCGCTGTCCATGGCCCGCCTTTTGGCCGCCTCGCGGGCGTGGTAGCGGGGCGTCGTCTCGCTTTTATAGGCCCCCTCGTGCTCCTCGTCCATGATGATAAGGCCCAGTCGCTCAAAGGGCGCAAACAGAGCCGAGCGCGGCCCGATCATGACCGAAACCCGGCCCTCCTCAGCCCGCTTCCACTGGTCAAAGCGCTCCCCGTCCGAAAGCCTTGAATTTAAGATCGCGATCCGGTCGCCAAAACGGCGGTAAAAGCGCATCACGGTCTGGTACGTGAGGGAGATCTCCGGAATGAGCACAATCACCTGCTTTCCCTGCGCCAGCACGTGCTCCATGCACTCCATATACACCTCGGTCTTCCCGCTGCCCGTGATCCCGTGCAGCAGGTAGACGCCGCGCGCCCCCGCGTCATAGTCCGCTGTAAAACGGCCCGCCGCGCGCGCCTGCTCCTCATTTAATACCGCCTTTTGCCCCCAAGCCCCCGCGCCCCGGACCGGGCTCCTGTCCTCCTCCTCGGACTGCACCGCGAGCGCCCCCTGTTCCACAAGGGGGCGGATCGTGGAAGCCGTAATCTTAAGCCTTTTGGCCGCGGCCTCCATCGACAGCTCCGGCGTCCCCAAAAAGGCTGATAAAAGGCGCTTCCGGGCCTTATAGCCTTTTTTCCCCGCCTCCCCGATCGCCGCGCGCAGGGCGGGGCCGTCGAGAAGGCAGACAAGCGTCCGCTTTTCCTTTGCCTTTATGGCCTGCTTCACAGGCAGCACGGTCTTTAACGCCTGGTTCATGGTGCAGCCGTACGTCCGTTTCATCCACCATGCAAGCTTTATCAACTGGGATCGGACCGGCGTGCTGCCGGGCGCAAGCCCGCTTATCTCCTTGATCCGCCCCACATCGTATTCCGGCGTGCTGCCAATCCCCACCACATACCCTGTCCGCATGCCGTTTCCTTTTCCAAAGGGGATCCGCACACGGACGCCGATCTCTATCTGCCCTTTAAGCGCCCCGGGGATCCGGTACTGGAACGGCTTATCCACCTTTTCATGGGAAATGTCAATGATGATGTCCGCAAATTCGTACGTTCCGGTATCCATCCTACCTCTTTTCCTTAAAACGTGCGGCCGCGGCCCCCAGGCCCATGCTGTGCGAGCCCTTAAATAAAACCGTGTCGCCTTCCTGCAAAAGGCCCTCCAGATAGCAAAGCAGCGCGTCCATTTCCCCCTCTTTAAAGCATTTCGTGTGGACGCCCTGCCCCGCGCGCGCCATCCGGCTTACGCAATTCCCCGCATCAGCGTCCCGCGCCGGATCCGCGCCGGATCCGATTCCGGCCGGAGGCGCCTCCGCAGCAGCCGCCGCGATCTCCGCCGCCAGCTCCCCGTACGTGATCAGCTCCTCCACGGGCTGATTCTGCAAAAAAATGCCGATCTCCCTGTGGAAACGCGGCGCGTCCGGGCCCAGCTCCTTCATATCCGCCAGCACGGCGATCCGTCTTCCGCCCTCAAAGGATGACAGCACCCGGAGCCCGGCTTTCATCGAATCCGGGCTCGCGTTATACGTATCGTCGATCACCGTAACGCCGCCCGCGGTTTCCACCTGCTGACGCCCCTCAAAGCCGGTAAAACGCGAAAGGCCCGCCGCCGCCTGTTCCGGGGAGACGCCGAACGAATCGGCAACGGCCAGGGCCGCCAGGGCGTTGGAAATATTGTGCTCCCCCATCACGCCCAGGCGCACCGGCGTCCTGGCGCTTCCATGGGCCAGGATAAACGAAGCAAAGCCGCCCTCCGAGCGGATCTCCTCCGCCCGGTAATCCGCATCCGGCCCGGTTCCATATGTGATCACGCGCAGATCCTCCCTGATCCGCGCCGTTTTCAGCAGATCATTATCCGCATTCAGGAACACGGCCCCTCCGGGCTTCATCCCGTCCTGGATGTGAAGCTTTTCCTCGAGAATGCGCTCGCGGGAGCCCAGATTTTCGATGTGCGTCACGCCGATATTCGTAAACACCGCCGCATCCACGGCCGCGAGCCGCGCGATCACCTCCATCTCGCCCGGCTCGCTCATGCCGAGCTCCAGCACGCCGATCTCATCGTCCCTCCCGATCTCGGAGATGGTGATGGGAACGCCTACCTGGCTGTTATGGTTGGCCGGGGTCTTAAAGGTGCGGAAGGCCGCCGAAAGCGCGGCCGCCGTCATTTCACGCGTCGTCGTCTTGCCCACGCTGCCCGTGATCCCAACCAGAGGGATACAAAGCCGCCGCCGGATGTACGCGCCGATCGCCTGCAGCGCCGCCTTTGTATCCTCAACCCGTATAAGCGCCCCCGTAAAGCCCTTTGGCGCCGTCTCATGCCTTGAGGTAAGCGCCGCAGCCGCGCCGTTCTCCATGGCCTGGCCGATAAAACGGTGCGCATCGTTTTTCTCCCCGATCAGGGGGACAAACAAATCGTCCCCCCTCATAGCCCTGGAATCAATACTGATATGGCGAAGCGGCGTAAGGCTGTCCCCACACAAAAGACTCCCTCCCGCTGCCTGCGCGATTTCCTTTACCCTGATCTCCATCGTTCCTCCTTTAAAGCCCCAGCCGGGCCGCCGCCTCCCTGACGACGCTCCGGTCCAAAAACGGATAGCGCACGCCCCGGATCTCCTGATAATCTTCATGCCCTTTTCCGATAATGGCAATCATATCCCCCTCCTGCGCGTGGGCGAGGCTGTACTCAATCGCCTCCCGGCGGTCCGGAATCTCCAGATACGCGCCGTCCGTCCGCGAAAGGCCGGTCTTAATGTCCGCTAAAATATCCTCCACATTCTCAAACCGGGAATTATCGGCTGTGATGATACACAGATCCGCCAGTCTCCCGCCGATCTCCCCCATGGAATACCGCCGATCCTTTGCCCGGTTGCCGCCGCAGCCAAAGACACAGACCAGGCGCTTCGGACGGTAATCGCGCAGCGTCATAAGAAGGCTCTCCATGCTGACCGCATTGTGCGCATAATCCACGATCACCGTACATTTGGGCGAACGGTGCACAATCTCCATGCGGCCGTCCACCTGTATGTGCTCCAGCGCGTGGCGGACACGCTCCTTATCAAGCCCCAGATGGCTGCAGACCCCGGCCGCCGCCAGCGCGTTATACACATTAAAACGCCCCGGCACATTGACCCGCAGGGCGAGATCCCACATGCCCTTCATCCGAAACTCCACTCCCACAAAATCATGCTCTCTTATGTAGCGGATCCCCTCCGCCCAGGCATCCGCCTCCTGTTCCAGGGAAAACGTCTCGATCCGCGCCGCCGCCCCCTGCGCAATATCCGCAAAATGTCCGTCGTCCCGGTTCACGAGGCAGACCGCGCTGTGCTGTAAAAGCTGTTTTTTATAGTGCAGATACTCCTCAAAGCTGGCGTGCTCATTGGGCCCGATATGGTCATTGGAAATATTCAAAAAGACAGCGTAATCAAAGAAAATCCCGTCCACCCGATGCATCAGATAGCTCTGGGAGGACACCTCCATCACCACATACTTACATCCGGCGTCCGCCATCTTCGCAAAATACTCCTGCAGGATGTACGACTCCGGCGTCGTGTTGTCCGTCTTAAAACGTTCCTCCCCGATCATCGCGCCATTCGTCCCGATCAGCCCCGTCTTCCCGCCGCAGGCTTCCAGGATGGACTTGATCATGTAAGTCGTCGTCGTCTTTCCCTTTGTCCCTGTCACGCCGATCATCGTCATCCGCTTCGCCGGACAGCCAAAGCGCGCGGCCGACAGAAGCGCCAGGGCATTCCGCCCGTTTTCAACCCGGAGAACGGTGACGGTCCTGGGGGCCTCTACTTCTTTCTCTGTGACAAGGACGCGGCAGCCGGCTTCAATCACGTCCGGGATAAAGCGGTGGGAATCCACATTTGCTCCGCGCATGCAGACGAATACGGCGCCGGGGGCGGCTTTTCTGGAATCGTAGACGACTTCGTTTACTTCTTCAGAGAGGGAGCCCTGTAATAAGGCGTAATTTAATTCCTTGGTCCAATCCTTGAGTTTCATAGCATTTCCTCCTGTTTATGGGGTGGGATGGGGGTCTTGGGGGCTGGCCGGGGGGATCGTGAAGGGGCCGCCTGGAACCGGCAGCGAATCCGACGGAACCGCGCTCTCGCTCAGTGAAAAGCGCAGCGGACACTAAGCCCTTTAAAGACCTCGCTAAATTCCGGCGGTTTGGGGTGGGTTCCTTACGGATTTCCTGCCGGTTCCAGGCTACGCTGTTGGCCGGCCGGGGTTGGGAATGTATCCCGTTTTGAGTTCTGTATTGGCAATGTGATTTATTCATTGCGCTGTAAATTAAGCAATTGTAGAAGATTAACAACTCAAAGCATTACTCTGAAAAGCTCATAAAACAAGGTTCTTACATTTTTTGAGCGGTAATTTATCTACTTATCTACAAATCACAACCCGGACAAGCCGGAACCAAAAATTTTGCCATTTTGCGCAAGATTTCGTTGTTAAGCGCCTAACGAATACAAAATATTATGCAATAATTTATGCTAATCCAGATCGGCCAGCAGTTCTTTACCAAATGAGAGCTATGCCGCTCTGCTCTATAGCCCGCAAAAACGTAGCCCGGGACAGGCTATGTATCCGTAAGGAACCCATTGAAAACCGCCGGTACTTAGCGAGGCCTTTTCGAGCTTAGCACCGCTGCGCTTTTCACTGAGCGAGAGCGCGGTTCCGTCGGATACACAGCCTGTTCCGGGCGGCCCCTTCACGACATCTATACTACTATCATACGCATCTCCACCGCCCGCCGTTCGCAAATAAACAACGCTACCCCATCACTCTTCCTCAAGCATGTTCTCAAACTCCTCCATGCTCATCAAAATCTTCCTCGGCTTCGTCCCTTCTTCCTCGCCGACCACTCCCGCGTCCGCAAGCTGGTCCATAATCCTCGCCGCCCGGTTAAATCCGATCTTGAACATCCTCTGCAGCATCCCGATCGACGCCTTATCCTTTTCAATGATAAAACGCCCGGCCTGTGCGAAATACGCGTCCTGCTCGCTCCGGCCTGCGTCTCCGCCGGACATGGAGCCGTTCCCGATCCGGGACTGTACGTCCGCGCTGTACTCCGCGGTCAGGCCCTGCTCTGTCAGGAATTCCACCACGGCGGAAACCTCCTGATCCGACACGAATGCGCCCTGTACGCGCTGCGGCTTCTGGTAGCCGGACGGGTAAAAGAGCATGTCGCCCTTTCCTAACAGCTTTTCCGCCCCGTTCATATCAATGATCGTGCGCGAGTCCACGCCGGACGAAACGGAAAATGCGATCCTGGAGGGCACGTTTGCCTTGATGAGGCCCGTGATGACGTTGACGGACGGGCGCTGTGTCGCAATTACGAGATGGATGCCCGCGGCTCTTGCGAGCTGGGCCAAGCGGCAGATCGCGTCCTCCACCTCCCCGGGGGCTACCATCATCAGATCCGCCAGCTCGTCTACAATAATCACGATCTGGGGCAGCTTTTCAGGCTTATTGTCATCGTCAATCTCTGCCGTCCGCTGGATTTTTTCGTTGTAGCCCTTTAAGTCGCGGACATTGTATTTGGCAAATTTCGCGTAGCGGTCCATCATCTCCCCCACGGCCCAGTTGAGCGCCCCGGAGGCTTTTTTCGGATCCGTTACCACCGGGATCAAAAGATGCGGGATCCCGTTGTATACGCTCAGCTCTACCACCTTTGGATCCACCATGATGAGCTTGACATCCTCGGGCTTTGCCTTATAAATGACGCTCATGATCAGCGTATTGATGCAGACCGATTTTCCGGAGCCCGTTGCGCCCGCGATCAGCAGGTGCGGCATTTTGGCGATATCCGTTACCACTGCCTGGCCGCCGATATCCTTACCTACGGCAAAAGCCATGCGCGAGGGATGACGCCTGAAATCCTCTGTCTCCAGCAGCTCCCGCAGAAGCACAACCTGGTTTTCCTTGTTCGGCACCTCGATCCCCACCGCTGACTTGCCCGGGATCGGCGCTTCTATGCGGATGTCCGCCGCGGCCAGGCTCAGTTTGATGTCATCCGCCAGGCCGACGATCTTGCTCACCTTAACGCCCTGCTCCGGGTGCAGCTCATAGCGCGTAACCGACGGGCCGCAGCTTATGTTCGTCACCGTAACGCCGACCCCGAAGTTCTGCAGCGTCTGCTGGAGCTTGATCGCTGTCTCCCGGTATTCCTTGTCGGAAAAGGCCGTATTCCGCTCTCCGCGCTTTAACAGATCAAGCGGCGGGAAAATATACTCCTTCTTGACTGCTTTCACGGTTTCAGCCTTTTTACTTATCAGCTCCGGAACCGTGTCCCTATCCGGCAGGTTCTTTCTCTCCTCCCGCTTCTGCTCCATGACCTTCCTGACCGCTTCCGTATCGGTTTCAATCACCTTCCCGGATGTCGTTACCACCCGCTTCGCCTCCTCCGGGACAACAAAAGCCGACGCGGAGGAGGAGGGCGCGCCGGGCGCCTCCTTCCTCACAGGCACGGTGGATGATACGTGTTCGAGACTGAGCCCATCCTCCGGCCGGATATCAAGAAAGCCCTCCGCATCCTCTTCAATAAAAGCGTCGCCTCCATAGACGTCCCCGGCATCCCCGAGATCCTCCGCCGCTGCAACGTACGCATGTTCAGAACGCCAGGGCTGCGGCCTCTCTTCCGATCGCGCCGCAGCGCCGTCCCGGCCCGCGGATATCTGGGGCTCCGGCCGCATGCCCCCGCCCGGGACGGCGTCTGCTGCTCCGGGCACATTCGCGCCCCGAACGGCGTCCGGCGCTCCGGCGGACGCACCCCCGGCCAGGACTGCATCGGCCGCTGCACGGCCAGGCGCGCTCCCGTCCCGGATGTCCGGCGTCCGGCCGCCCGCAGGATTACCTGCGCTTCCCCCCTGGCCCGCGGCTGCGCCGTCACTCGGGGCCGGGTCCGCCGATGATCCTTCCTGCGCCCGGGCTGCGTCTCTTCCCGGGCCTGCCGCCGCCGAATTACCGCGCGCCGCGCCTGTTCTGGCAACGTCCGCCCCCGCGCCCCCGGCCGCATCGCCGGCAAGCTCCTCAAAGGTTCTTACATCCCGGCGGATATAAAGATGTTTGAGAAGCTGATCGCTGTCGGATCCGTCCTCTGGACCATAGTCCAGCTTCCGGCTGGCCTTTGGTTCCGGAACTTTCCCGGCCGGCTCTTTTGTTTCGCTCTCCAGCCCGTAATCAGCAGCCTCCTGCACGGGAATTTCCTGTGCGGGGAAATCCTGCATGGGGATTTCCTCATCTGCAAAAAATGTCTCATGCGCCGGGCGGCCTTCTTCCATGCAGGGCTCTTCCCCCCATCCTCCCGCCGGCTCTTCCTCCGGCGCGGCGTCAAAATCCTCCTGCCCGGGCCGGTGGATCACGCCGCGGAAGACATCCGCCGGGCTCTGCGGCCGCGCGCCCGCTCCTTCCGGCGCCATATCCTCATCATAATCATAT
Source organism: Clostridiaceae bacterium (assembly GCA_910575795.1). Lineage (GTDB taxonomy): Bacteria > Bacillota > Clostridia > Lachnospirales > Lachnospiraceae > Otoolea > Otoolea muris. Next base: position 65,710 of record CAJTGE010000023.1, read on the forward strand.
CCGCCCGTATCCGGGCCCAAAACCGTCCCCTCCGGGATGTCGGACGTAAAATCACGCATCAGGACATCATCGGCCAGCCTCGTCGCGCCCAGATTCACGCCCCGCACGCGCTGTTCCTCGCGCAGCCGGGCCCGTTCCTCCTTCCGCTCCTCATGAAGCTCCCGGCGGCGGCTCATATCCTCCCTGGCGTACTCATACGCCTTCTCCCCGCCCTGCTTCACCAGGTTCACAAGCGAGCGCTCCGTCACGCAGACCGCCCCAATCGCCAGCAGGACAAAGAGCACCAGATACGCGCCCACATTTCCCAGAGAACCGGCCAAAAGCACCACTAAAATCCCGCCAATCAATCCGCCGCCCGAGCCGCTGGCGCCGGATTCCATAAAATAAGCGGTCAGCTTCCAGCCCTCTTTCAGCCCGCCCCCAAACATCATCTGCGACAGCCCGCACAGGGCAAGCAGCACGGCCGCCATGGCTGTCATCTTAATCACCGCCCGGACATCGCCCCGGTTGGACAGATAAAAGCAGGCGCCCGTAAACAAAAGGATGGGCGCCACATACCCGATGCTGCCAAACACGCCCAGAAGCGTTTTCCGGCAGAAATCGCCCACTGCGCCGCAAAGGCCGAAATTACTCAAGAACAAAAGCACCGACACCGCAAACGTCACAATGATCGCCACCTCGGTCCCCATAAAGCTGTTCTCTTCCTCCAAAGGCTGCGCCGCCGCCCTGCTCCGCCCCGCCCCGGGACGCCCTGCCCCGCCCTTTGCGCGGCTGCCCGCGGCCTGGGCCGAAGTGTTTTTCTGCCTGGCGGCCGTCCCTTTTCTGCTGTCTGTATCCTGTTTTTTTCTGCTTGCGCCTGCCACTGTTTTTCAGCCTCCAATATCTGACATACAATTTGTAATTCACAAGGTTTTTATACTGCCTGCGCGCGTGTTACCGGACAGGCTACAGAGTAGTATACATAAAAATGGAAAAAAAAGCAACGGGATTGGGGGCTTTATATTGCATTTATCAATACTACGTGGTAAACTAATAATTGTTCTATATAGAAATATTCTAACCGGATCTGAGGTGATTTATTGGAGACGAAAGGCGGATTTTATATCACACAGATAAAGCAGCTTCAGGACAGGATTTTTGAAAGGTTATTACTTGAAAACGGCATCGAAATAAGCGGCGGGCAGGGACGGATTCTGTTTATTTTGTGGAAAACGGATCACCTTACAATCAGCGAAATAAGTAAGGAAACATCCCTTGCCAAAAATACGGTTTCTGTGGTAATAAACGGCATGGTAAATAAGGGGATTGTGGAGAGGAAGATAAACCCCAGAAACCGCCGCCAGGCCATAGTGTCGCTTACTGAATATGCAAAATCACTGCAGACAAGATTTGAAGCTGTATCTCAGCAGATGAATACCCTGTTTTATCACGGTTTTTCAGAAAAAGAACAGCGGCAGTTTGAGCAGTATCTTGCCCGGATACTGGAAACCCTGACAGAAAATCTGCATACAGGCAATTCATGAAGGGAGGATTTCAATAACAAAAATAGAATATATAACCGAATTTATCCAAAAGCAGAAAACTGTTTTTATCGGTTCAGCAGACGAAGATGGTTTCCCAAATATAAAAGCGATGTTTACGCCGCGTAAAATAGACGGAAATTGCTTTTATTTTACGGCCAATACTTCTTCCATGCGTTCGCAGCAGTTTATGAAGAACCCAAAGGCAAGTATTTATTTTTATAACAGAGGGCGCTTTAAGTATGAAGGTATTATGCTGACATATGCACATCAAACATCCCGTCAAAATCAAACAGATGGCCTGCCCGCCGCGCGGGCCGCGGGGCCGGAACATGTTTTACACCCATTCCGGCGCCGCGGCCTATACCTCCGCATTCACATATCTGGCCTCAATCCCGTATTTCCGCATCTTCCTCCACAGCGTCGTGGTGCTGATCCCCAGCTCTTTTGCGGCCAGCCCCCGGTTACCCTTATACTTCTCCAGCACCTCATTCAGCTCTGTCGCCTCCGGCGGCTGGTACACCACGATCCGCTCGGGCGCTTCCCGCTCCGGCTCCGGCCCGGAAAGCTCCGGGTAGAGCTCCTCATAGAGCTCCCGGATCTGCGCCGCGTCCACGCGCTCCCCGTCCGCGGTCAGGGCCAGCCGCTCGCAAAATGCCTTAAGCTGGATATGGTTTCCGTTAAAATCCAGCCCGCAAAGCGCCTTAAGGGCCCCGTCCGCCGGCGTAAGCTCCCTGTGGTACCGGGCCGCGCATTCCTTAAGGTACCGCTCAAAATACAGCGCCAGATCCGCCGGCCTGCGCCTGAGCGGCGGTATCGTGAGTGTCAGGCCGTGCAGCAGGTAAAACAGCTCTTCATGGAAGAACCCGTTTCGGACCAGGTTCCGGAGACAGATCCCAGAAGAGGCCATCACGCGCACGCCGGGGCTGTAGAGCGGCTGCGCGTCTGTGCGGGCCGCGCCGTCCGCGGTCAGAAGCCTGGTAAGCCCGCTCTGCAAAGAGGGCGCAAGCCGATCCACATCCTTGATAAACAGCGTCCCCCCGGCGGCCTTTTTGAGGGCTTCTAAAAGCCCGGTTCGTATGTCTTTCCCGGCCTCGGAGATCACCTTTGCATCCACGCGGACAAAGGGGCCGCCTCTCCTCAGGCTGATATTGTGGATCGCCTCCGCGGCCATCTGATACTCCGTGCCCTCTTCCCCGTAAATCAGCACAGGCGCATCGGATCCGGCGTACCGTCTCGCCAGCGCCAGAGCTCTCTGCATCGCCTCATCCTCTGTGGCGATGTCCTCAAACAGCGCGCCCGCCTCATAGCCGATCAGCCTGCTTTTCCGGAAATGCCGCCCATCCTGCCGGGAAAACGCCGCCTCCACGCTTTTAAAATCCACGTTTGCGCCCGTGATCTGCGCCCCATAGCGCACCGGCGTCATGCGGATTAGCCACGAGCGGCCCAAAAGCTCTGCGCAGGCGCTGTACTCCTTCTGCTCCCCGCGCAGGATCCGGGCCGCGGCCTTGGCATCCAGCTCCGGGAACACCCCGGAAAGCGGAAGCCCCACGACCTCCTCATTTTTCCGGCTGATCAGCTCCTCGATCCGCCTGCTTATGGAGAGCACCGTCCCGTTCGGGCTCACCCGCACGCGTCCCTCCAAAGCCCCGCCGCCGTCCGCCAGGGCGTCCCGCGCCGCGCCTTCTTCTGCCGCGCCCGCCGCCGTCTGCAGCCGCGCGACAGCCGCCATGCGCTCCGTCTCTAAAAGCGCAGCGGCGACCGAGCGCTCCGTGATATCAAGTGCCAGCGAGGGAAAGCCCATCTGGCGCGCCTCGGCGCATACGGCCTCCCCTCCCATGATCACATCCGGCTTTAAGCGCGCCAGCTCCCGAAGCGCCCTTGAGATGTGATCCGTCTGCTTTAAAAATACCACGGAAAGGCGCAAATCAAACAATTCCTCCATGGATTCCAAATCGCAGAGGAGATTTTCCGGAACCGCCAGGCCGATGTGCGGCCTCTCTTTCCTGGCCATGGCCCTGGCGCGCTTCAAAAGCAGCCCCAGCTCCTGGGTGTGGATCCGGATCTCCACCAGCGGGAGCTTTGTATACTCCCGGATCAGCTTTGCCTGATAGCCGCAGGCAGCCAGAAGCCCGGCCCCCCTCTCGGCCGCCGCCCGCGCCTCATTTACCGCATCCATCGTCCGGATCGCCTTCACCGAAACATCTGTAAGCTTTCTCTCCCGGATCATGGACTGCGCTGCCTCAAGCAGCCGTTCATCCGGAAGAAATACCACTGTCTTTATCATCTCGCTATCTCACTCCCCCGCTTTCGTCCCGCTTCTCCTTCCCGCTCCACGGCCCCGCCCGGTAAGAGGCGGCCACGAGAAGCAGTCCGGCCGCCCAGCCAAAGGGCCATGAGCACCACACGCCTGTAATGCCAAACGGCGCTGCAAAGGCAAACGACAGCGCCACACGGACGATCAAATCCGTACATGTCGCCGCCATAAAACGCATCATCATCCCCGATCCGCGCAGGATCCCGTCCAGCACAAGCTTTGCGGAGATGACAAAATAAAACGGCGACACGATCCGCAGGAAGCTGACGCCGGATAAAAGCGCCGTATCCGAGGGCTCATCCAGGAAAATATGGATCAGCCCCGCCGCGCCCAGCCAGTACAAAAGCGCAATCGGCACGCAGAGCAGCCACACGATCCGAAGCCCGGCGCGAAAGCCCGCCCGCACACGGTCCATCTGCCCCGCGCCGATATTCTGCGCCGTATAGCTCGAAATCCCGTTTCCCAGCGTCGTCAGGGAGGAAATCACGAGATTATTCAGCTTCACCGCCGCCGAATACCCGGCGATCACTCCCGGCCCAAAGCCGTTAATCACGCCCTGCAGGACAATATTTCCCAGCGAGATCGAGCTCTGCTGCAAAATCCCCGGCACAGCCGCCGCCGAAAGCCTGCAAAACGCTTCCCAGGAAAACACAGGGACCTTCCCCGCCGGCAGCGCCCGCAGCCTGGAGAAAATGACGCAGAGCGCCAAAAGACAGCTCACGCCCTGGCACAGGAAGGTCGCCCAGCCCACGCCGGCCACGCCCATCCTGAAACGGTCCACAAACAGGATGTCCACCAGAATATTCGACGTGGAAGAAGCAGCCAGAAAGAAAAACGGCGTCCTCGAATCCCCCAGCGCCGAAAAAATGCCGGTTGAGACATTGTAAAAAAACAGGAACGGCAGGCCCAGTATGTAGATATCCAGATATAGCTTAGAATCCGCAAAAATATCCTCCGGCGTATGGATCAGGCGCAAAAGCCCTCCCCCAAAGAAAAGCCCCAGCGCCATCAGAACCGCGCACAGGGCGGCGATCGAAAGGAAGGCTGTATAGACAGCGGTCTTCATCCGCCCATACTGCCTGCCGCCGAACAACCGGGCTGTCACCACCGAGCAGCCCATATTGGCGCCGATGGCAAAGGCAATGAAAATCAGCGTGATCTCATAGCTGTTTCCCACCGCCGCCAGCGCGTGCTCCCCAATCCATTTCCCGGCCACCAGGCTGTCCGCTATATTGTAAAGCTGCTGGAACAGAATACTCGCAAACAGCGGCAGGCAAAAATTCCAAAGGACTTTCTCCGGCCTGCCCACCGTAAGATCCCGGTTCAAACTCGACTTTCCCATGTTCCCTCATCCATCTTATCTGCGTACCCTTCCCCGGCCCTCTTAAACGTCCCAGAACGCCGCGCGGCCCATCCTGTTTTGGCCCCCTGCGGGGAAGGAGAGCCCTTATCCCGCCGACAGACGCCAGACGCGCCGGGGACAAAAGAACCCTGCCCCGCAGGATTCCCCTGTCTCCGGCGCGTAAAGGATGCGGCGCTTTGGCGGAAAAACGCTTCGTCAAACGCCGGCCCGCTCCGTTTTATCGTTTACCGACAAAATCCTGCTTGCATCTGGCAAACGCCTTGATCACCTCAACGGCCCCCTCAAGCCCTACCGCGCTGCTATTGAGACACAGATCATAGCTCCTCGAGCCGCCCCACTTTTTGCTCGAATAATAATTATAGTAACTGGCGCGCCGTTTATCCGTCTTGATCATCAGATCCTTTGCCTTCTGCTCCGTCAGGCCGTGGCGCTCCATCAGGCTCTTAATCTTATCCTCTTCATTGCCGCTGATAAACACCGTAACCGTATTCGGATAATCCGCCAGCGCATAATCCGCGCACCGCCCGACAATCACGCAGGACTCCTCATTCGCCAGCTTCTTGATCGTATCAAACTGCGCCAGAAAAATCTTATGGTTGATCGGCATATCCATATAGGCCGAGGTATTATAGCCCATGGAATACGTGTCCATCACCAGAGAATACAAAAAGCTGTTTGTCGGCTTCTCGTCATGCGTCTTGAATAATTCCTCACAAAGCCCGCTGTTCTTGGCAGCCAGCGACAAAAGCTCCTTGTCATAGCACTTTACGCCGAGATCCTCTGCCAGCCTCTGGCCGATTAACCTTCCGGAACTGCCGCATTCACGGCCGATTGTAATCACTAAATTTCCCTTCATAGCCTGCGCTCCTTTCCAGCCAACGCTGCGTCAACCCGTCAACCGAATTCGATGACATGATGTCGGGGTCAAAAGGTGTTTTGGCCCCTTTGATACCGGATTGCTCCGCACTTTGTGCTCCCGCAATCCTCAAAAACATTCAAAATCCGCCCTGATCGGGCTCCTTTTTCATGTTTTTGGCGGGTCCCAGATTCAAAAATCCTCCTCCAAGCGAGCCTGCATCGGATTTTAGACCTTTTGACCCTGGTATCATAACATTTCTTTGATATACTCTATTATATCGCAAAAATTCAGAAAAGTCATCCGGAACAGCTAAATTTTTATCTTAATTTTATTCTGCAATACGGTTCCGCTTGTTATCCGGCGCATGTCACGAACTTACTCCCGGCAGCAGGGGGCGTGAGAGGGGCCGCCGCCAGCAGACGGTATACCGGCGGCGTCCCCCTCACGACAACCTAATGAACAACCCTCAGCTCCTTCGCCGCCCGCGAAGCCGCCAGTCCGCCCGCGCCCGTCTCCTTCAGCGAGCTGTCCATCTTATCCCCCACCTCTTTCATCGCGTCCAAAACCTGATCCGCCGGCACAAAGCTCCGGATCCCGGCCAGCGCCATATCGGCGCTTGTGAGGGCATTCACCGCGCCTAAGACATTGCGCTTGACGCAGGGAACCTCCACCAGTCCGGCCACCGGATCGCAGACGAGGCCCAGAAGGCTTTTGATGGCGATCGCAGCCGCATCGCAGATCTGCTCCGGCGTCCCGTCTTTTAAATAGACCAGGGCGCCGGCGGCCATGGCGGAGGCAACGCCGATCTCGGCCTGGCAGCCGCCGGAGGCGCCGGCGATATAGGCGCGCTCAGCCGCGACCTGGCCGATGCCGGCAGCGACATAGAGGGATTCGATCATCTTCTGATCGGAAAATCCCCACTCCTTTGCAGCCGGGATCAGGACTGCGGGCATCACCCCGCACGAGCCGGCCGTGGGCGCCGCCACAATACGGCGCATGCAGGCGTTCGATTCCGCTGTCTTAAGCGCGGCCTGCATGACCTTGTTCATAAAGGAACCGCAATAGCCGCCGCCCTGTTTTCCATATACCTCCATCCGCGCGCCCTGGCCGCCTGAAAGGCCGCTCGGCGAGCGCAGCGCCGCATCATACGAGGCGTCGGTTTCCTTCATGGTATTCCACAGGACCGCCATGCGCGACAGCGATTCCTCTGCCGTCGTATCGCGCTCCTCCCGGTCATCCGCAAGAACCGCCTCATAAAAGGACGCCCCATGCTCTCTGCAGTATGCTGCAATTGATTCCAATGAATGATAAGCCATAACATTCCTCCACTCCCGGCGCGTTCTGCGCGCAGGCCCTGTCTGAAAGGTTTTCCGGGACCGTAACGTCCCTTTTTACAGGTTCAGGCATGTAACCTTGAGGATCCCCCTGATCCGCTCAAGCCGCGCCAGCGCCTCTTCCCCGATATTCTGATCCATCTCAATCACCATCACGGCCGTTCCGCCCCGCTTGCTGCGGTGCAGCGTCATGGTCGCAATGTTCACAACATGGGAGGCCATGACAGACGTCACTTCCGACACGCACCCCGGCTGATCAACGTTGTGGATCACCACGACCGGCCTCTCCCCTGTCACATGGATCTCCACGTCGTCCAGAGCGTCGATCATGATGCGCCCTCCGCCCAGCGACGAGGCGCGCGCTACGATACGGCGGCCCGAGGCGGACGAAACGTCGAGAACCGCCGTATTCGGATGGTAATCCTTGCACACGTCATGGGAAAACCGGATCGAAAGCCCCGCCTCCTCTGCCGCCTCAAAACTCTTTGGGATACGCATGTCATCCGGCTCCATGCCGAGAAGTCCGGCGACCAGGGCGCGGTCCGTACCGTGTCCGACGCCGGTGGATGAGAATGAGCCGTACAGCGTGATATGCGCCTGCTTCGGCTCCTCCATCAAAAGCTTTCTCGCCGCCAGGCCGATCCGCACCGCGCCCGCCGTGTGGGAACTGCTCGGCCCGACCATCACCGGGCCCAAAATATCAAATAAATTCATCTGTATCTCCCTCATTGCCCATTCCGCTTCTTTACACGCCCCCGCCGCCGTTCCGAAGCTTAGACAACAGCTCCTCAAAATAAGCGGGCAGAGGCGCTGAAAACTCCATATATTCCCCTGTCCGCGGATGGATAAATCCCAGGACGCCCGCGTGCAGCGTCTGCCCCTGCAGGGAAAACGGCTGCTTTGCCGGGCCATAGACCGCGTCGCCAAGCAGCGGATGCCCGATGCTTGCCATGTGTACCCGGATCTGATGGGTGCGCCCTGTCTCCAGGCGGCATTTCACGTACGTGAAATGTCGGAACCGCTCCAGCACCTCAAAATGCGTCACCGCATCGCGGCCGCTCTTACTGTGGATGCTCATCCGCTTGCGATCCGTGGGATGGCGGCCGATCGGCGCGCGAACCGTCCCCGAATTCTCCTTTATCACTCCGTGCGCCACGGCAAAATACACCCTTGTGATCGAGTGCTCCTTTAGCTGCGCCGCAAGGCAGTTGTGCGAGGCGTCATTCTTACAGACCGCCAGGACCCCCGTCGTGTCCATATCGATGCGGTGTACAATCCCGGGCCGCATTACGCCGTTGATGCCCGAGAGCTGATCCTTACAGTGGTACATCAGCCCGTTTACCAGCGTCCCGCTGTAGTGGCCCGCCGCGGGATGGACCACCATCCCCTTGGGTTTATTGACAAGAACCACATCCTCGTCCTCGTAGAGGATATCCAGCTCCATGGGCTCCGCCGCGATCTCCGCTTCTACCGCCTCCGGCGCTTCAAACGACACGACATCCCCAGCCGCCGCCCGGTAGCTGCTCTTAACCGGGGCCCCGTTCACGGCCACCAGCCCGGATTTAAACAGCTTCTGCAGATACGAGCGCGAAAAATCCGGCGTCTCCTCAGAAAGAAGCTGATCCAGACGCCGGCCCGACTGCCCGCCCGTAATCACAAGCTCCTGCCTCAGTCAGACCACTCCTTTCCGCTTTCATGTACTCCTGGAATCTCTCCTCACCTGATTTTGTGATATTCCAGGCGTACATTTTATTGTGTAACAATCTGAACTAATGGCATGATGTCGGGGTCAAAAACCCTCCTCCAAGCAAGCTTGCATCGGATTTTAGGCCTTTTGACCCTGGAATCATGTCATTGGTTCACATAACCGCTGGCTTATTGTCCCTTCTTCCCAAACGAGAGGAACTCCAGCTCCTCTTCTTTGTAGTATGCAAAAAAGAGCAAAAACAGCAGCGCCGTTGAAATCACCACATAACAGTCCGCCACATTGAAAACCGGAAAATCAATCAGCGAAAAATAGAAAAAATCCACCACATACCCCTGAGACAGCCGGTCAATCATATTTCCGGCCGCGCCGGATACGAGCAGAAACAGGCAGCCCGTAAACGGCGCATAGCGCCTCCCGGGCGGCATCCGCCAAAGAATCCAGCCCGCCACGGCCACAACCGCCAGGGCAATGACAAAAAACAGCGCCTGCTTTCCCTGGAGCATGCCGAACGCGGCCCCCCGGTTCTCGGAATAGACAAGCTCAAACACTCCGTTCCACAGAACAAACGCCGGACGCCCCATCAGACGGCGCGCGGCCAGCCCCTTCGTGTACTGGTCAAAGCCCACGCTCACAAAAAGACCCGCCAGGAAAAACAGGATCCGGCGCAATCGATGGCTCATAGCGTTCCCCCCTGCGCGAATACCGCGTCAATCCCCTCTGCCATCTCCTCATCCGTCACCGTCTGATCCACAAAAGCCTGCCCCGTCTCCTTCAGCAGGATGAACTGGATGACGCCGGATTTCATCTTCTTGTCATTCTTTGTCGCGCGGATCACATCCTCCTTTGAAAGGCCGGACACCCGATCCGGAAGCCCGAACAGGGCGAGGGCCCCGCGGAAACGCTCTGTTTCCTCTGGCATAACATACCCGCGCAGCGCCGAAATATGCATGGCCGCCAGCGAGCCGAGCGCGACGCACTCCCCGTGCAGCAGCTCAAAATCTTTTAGCTTCTCAATCGCATGCCCCAGCGTATGGCCGAAGTTGAGGAGCTTTCTCTCCCCCTGCTCCATGGGGTCGGCCTCCACCACCGCGCGTTTGATAAGGCAGCTTTCGGCTGCCATCTGCCGCAGGATGGACGGCTCCTTTGCCCGGATAGCCGGCGCATGCTCCAAAAGCCACTCATAGTACGCTTTATCCTTAATCAGGCCGTGCTTTAACACCTCGCCCATGCCGGCCGCAAACTCCCGGTCCGGCAGCGTCCCCAGCGCGCCGGTATTGATGTACACCAGCTTCGGCATGTGGAAAGCCCCGACCATATTTTTGTAGGCGTCAAAATCCACGCCGGTCTTGCCGCCGATGCTGCTGTCCACCTGGGAGAGCAGGGTTGTCGGAACCTGGATAAAGGAAACGCCCCTCAAATACGTGGCGGCCGCAAAGCCGCACAGATCCCCCACAACTCCGCCGCCCAGGGCCATCAGCAAATCGCCGCGGTCAAAGCGGTTTTCAATCAGCGTCTCATAGAGGCGCATTACCGTATCCAAGTTTTTATTAGCCTCCCCGGCCGGAAATACGAACGGCACGACGGCTGCAAAGCACGGCGCCAGACGCTCCTTAAGCTCCTTAAGGTAAAGCCCTGCCACCGTGGAATCCGTCACAATGCACAAGCGTTGCCGGGACGCTTGAAGCGCCCGCGCCTCCTGAATCAGCGCGTCAAAATCCTCTGACAGCACAATCTCATAGATCGGCGCCCCGTCCCTGTGTACCGTCAGGCGCTCCGTCCCTTTCCTCTCTCTGAGGTCCTTCATCTTCGCGTTCTCCTTTTCCACTCAATGTACTCACAAAATCAGGCGCAGAGAAATTTTGGGAGTACATCTCATACAGCCTTTACCGCAAACGGCTACGTATACCGTCTGGCAGTCACAAAGACCCGCCCTTTTCTCGTCTCATTCCCCGCGCCCACATAGCAAAACTTTCCCAGGCCCCTGACGGACACAATCTCGCCGCCCGCAAGCCGCTGCCCGGCCGAAACGGCCAGCCGCCCGTTAATAAACGTCTTTTCCCCGGAAATAAAAGCCAGCGCCTTCGCGCGGGACAGCCGGAACACCAGGCTTACAAGGCTGTCAAGACGGGGCGAGGAGACGCTGCCGCCCACCTCCTCATACGACTGTGAAAAGCCGGCCAGGCCCGGGGCCTTCCGGCAGCAGACCGCTGTGCGGCGCACGCTTTTCAGCTCGCTTATCAGAAACCCGGTCATCTGTTCCAGACAGAACAGGACGCAGCCCGCCTCTGTCATCGCGATATCCCCGATACAGCTTCTGTCCACTCCCAGGCCCATCACGGCCCCCAGGAAATCGCGGTGGGTAAGTTCCTCCGAAAAGCGGGCGTTTACAGGCGCAATCTCCAGCCGGTCAACCGGGAAGCGCTCCGTATCCTGCCCATAAGACGGCAGAAAGCAAACAATCTTCCGCTCCGCCGTATCGAAGCCCCCGTAGAGGACAGTCGGTACGGGCGGAAGCGACCGCTCCATGGAGTGGAAAATTGCCTGCTCATTCAGATTCAAAAAACCGGTATTCGTCCGGATATCACGCTGGTAACAGACCGCCGCCAGCTCCGATATCCGCTTCCTCAGCAACTGCTCTTCTTTCTCTAACATCCCGTATTCCTGCCATGGGCTGAACAAACGCGTTCAGCCAGCAAAACTGTGCGTATTACAAACGTAGCGGTTACGGCCAGGATGCCGCGCGTCTTTTCCGCGCGGTCAGCGGTAGCTGCTCATCTTCCCGATGCCGCCGATACCGCCCATATTTCCCATGCCTGACGCGGCGCTCATACCGCCTATGCCTCCCATACCGCCAATTCCGCCCATGTTGCCCGCTGAGCTCTGGGCCAGAAGCTCCGGGAAATCTCCGGACAGCTCCACCGTATCCGGCGTGGCGATAAAAATATAGTTGGAAATCTTCTGCAGGTTGCCGTTCATCGAATACGTAGCGCCTGACGTAAAGTCAATAATCCGCTGTGCCACCTCCATGTGGATCCCTTCCATATTCAGCAAAACCGCCTTCCCCGCAAGCAGATAATCACAGATTTCCCTGGAATCCTCCATGGAGGTAGGTTTAATTAACGACACTTCCATCCCCCTGCGCATCGGCACAACCTTATTGTTACCCGAAGAGCGCGACAGAAAACGCGGCTTCGGGGGCTCTTCCTCCTCGTAGTCGTAGTCGTCCTCTTCTTTTCTATTAAACATCCGCCTTCTGGCAGGCTTCTCGTCCTCGTAATCGTCGTCCATGAAGTAATCATCATCATCATCGGTCAGACGCATGGTATCCATAATCCTGTTCAGCAAGCTCATAGGTTAATCTCTCCAATCCTGGTTCTGGCGCCAAAAATCCCGGCGCCCACTCTAATCACAGACGCACCCTCTTCCACCGCTTTCTCAAAATCTCCGGTCATTCCCATGGAAAGCACATCCATCTTAACATTATCAATGTTTTTCCGTTTTATGTCAACCGATAATTGAAATAATTTTTGAAAAACATCTCGATTCTCTTCTGAATTTTCAACAAATGGCGCAATTGTCATCAGTCCGTCTATCCTGACATGCGCAAATTTGGCGATCTCAACAGCCGCCTCCTCTGCCTCGTCCACTGAAAATCCAAACTTACTCTCCTCCCCGGCTACATTGACCTCCAGGAGGATATGGACCACAAGGTCCCGCTTCGCCGCCTCCTTCTCGATCTGCCGGGCAAGGGCAACTGAGTCAACCGAATGGATCAGAACAACCCTGTCAATCACCTGGCGTACCTTATTCGTCTGAAGGTGGCCGATCATATGCCATCGGATGTCATCCGGCATAAGCGGTGCTTTCTCGAGAATCTCCTGCACCCGGTTTTCGCCGAAATCGCGGACGCCGGCCGCGTAAGCCTCCATCAGCATGGAGACCGGCTTGGTCTTGCTGACCGCCACAAGCGTCACATCCTCTCTGGAGCGCCCGGCCCGCTTACAGGCCGCCCCAATCCTGTCAGATACTTCTTTTAAATTGTTTTCAATCATCATCCACCTCTTACGCGCACCTGCCTACTGGTATATAATTTGTCCGTCCTGTACGGAGCCGGCGTCAAGGACAATATGATCATACACGGAAAGGCCGTAGCCCGTCCCCTTTTCGATAATATAGTATTCCCCGTTACCCGCCAGCTCCGTGATCTGTTTAAAAACAGCGTAGCCCTTATTGATATTGTAGACGCCCTTGAGCGTAGCCGTAGGGCCTACCTGGAACCGCTCGTCCGAATCAGGCTTAATGATATAATCGCCGCTCTTAAACGGTCCCGTATCACTTTTATCTACATAATAATATCCGTCTGTTAAATTATAAATTTCTGCTGTGGTAAAGACAACTGAAGGCTCTCCGGACTCAGAATAAACCTCTTTATTGAAACCGGACTCCGTATAGGTCCCATCGCCGCCCTGGGTCAGATAACCGGCTGGTATGGTATAAAAATCTTTTGTCGTCACAGATGACACCGGGATCTTTAAGCCCGCCGCCTCCTCTGTGATCACCTCGAAGTCGAGAAAACGATCCGAGACAAACTGGACCATATATTTGTCAAAGTCCAGCCGGCCGTAGATCTTCCCGTCCGAGCCCGAGATCTGGCTGAACCTTCCCCGAAGGGTCAGCGTGCTGCCGGACGGCGCGATCGAAAGCGCGTCCGCCCCGGAAAAATCCGCCAGATCCTCCTCCTTTAAGGGAAAGACCACGGACCAGTCCTCTGAGGTAATCAGCTTGTAAAGGGGCGTCCCGGACTCCACCATCTCCCCGCCGCGGTTCACAGAGCGCCTGTATACGGAACGGTCAAACAGCGCCTCCGTCACATCGGAGGGCGTCGTCCCCTCGTACGAATCCAGCGCATACGAGACAATGCCCGACTCGTCCGAATACACCTGCTCAAAACGGATGCCGCGCTCCTCCAAAAGCTCCTCCATGCCGTCCAGGGCCTGGAAGTTGGCGTACTCCGCCACCGATGCCTGCAGGGAATACTTCTCATCATAGACCTTCCCGAAGCGCTCGTCGCTGTAAGATAAGCAGAACGAGCTGAGCTGGCGCTTTAAGGCCGCCAGGCCGTCGTCCGGCAGCGCCCCGCCCGCGTCCCGGTTCTCCTGTAAAAACTTCGCAAGCTGGCCCGTCTCGTCCACGGAATACACGCGCGCGCCCGCGGCGACCCGCTTTCCCTCGCGGATATAAAAATTCACATGCCCTGTCTGAGCCGCTGTCTTCACCGCCTCCTCCCGCAGAATAAAACCTGTATAATTTTTATCGTTTACGATGCTGCCTTCCACAACCTCGTAAAATTGTATCTTGTCACGGCTGATATATGTATATACACTGAAAGAAAGATAAACAAAGATCATAGCAAAAATAATCATGCCAACGTTTATGTTCAGTGGTTTTCTGTAGCGAATAATCTTTTTATTCTTGGCCATGCTTGATTCTCCGTCTCCTTTCATCTTGTATTATAAAAGGAAACAGGGAAAAATTCAAGCATTCACGGTAAGATAATTGTAACATTTTTGTAATAAGTACAACAATATCTGCCTTTTTGAGCGCTAAAACCGCAAAAAATAAGCCTTCCGCTCAGGAAAGGCCCATTTCAATATTTTTTCATTTTTTCAAAAGCGGCATTTTGTTTTATTTGCAATTCCTAATTCTCCGCCCCGGCGATCAAAAGCTGCTCCACAATCTCCGTGTACCCGGCTTCCGAGGCGTAATAGAGCGCGCTGTGCTGTTCGTTGTCCACTCCGTTCACGTCCGCCCCCATTTCAAGCAGCATGGCCGTAAAATCATTCTTTCCGTTTCTGGCCGCCGCGATGAGAGGCGTCTGCCCGTCGGACGCCTTCGCATCGATGCCGGCCCCGGCCTTCAGCAGCGCCTTGCCCACAAACAGATCCCCTCTGCCCGCCGCGATATGTAACGGCAGGACGCCGTCCGCATCCGCGCAGTCCGGCTTCGCGCCCGCGGCCAGAAGGAGCTCGGCAATCATCAGATTAGAGCGGCGCGCCGCCAGTATCAGGGGCGATTCCCCGTCGTCGTTCAGCTTATTCACCCCGGCCGGATCCTTTTCCAGCAGGACCTTTACCACCTCGCTCTGCTCATCCCAGCATGCGCGGTGCAGCGTGGTGTTCCCATAGGCATCGGTATGCGCCCCTTCTGGCTGTGAAAGCGCCTTCACCAGCTCCCGAAGCCCCGCGGAGGCGGCATAGTCAATGGCTTTACGGCCTTTGTTATCCTGGATGCCGGTATCGATCTCCACATGCTCCATCAGCTTTAGGGCAGCGTCTGTCTTCCCGTTCAGGGCCAGCGTCATCAGGGCCGTCACCCCGTCATTGTCCGTGCTGTTCACATCCGCCCCCGCGTCGAGCAGCATGGCCATGACCTGAAAATTGCCCGACTGCGCCGCAAAGTGCAGCGGCGTCCGGTTCTTCTGATTGCCCAGCCCGGCGTCCGCCCCGTTGTCCAGCAGAATCTTCACCAGATCCCTCGCGCCCTTTAAGCAGGCATAGATCAGGGGCGTATTGCCGGATTCGTCCCGCTTATTCACATCCACGCCGCCGCGCTTTAAAAACGTCTGCGCCACGCTCTTCTGGTTATTCTTACATGCCTGCAGAAACATATTATCCAATTGCATTTCTCAGTTCTCCTTCATTCCGTATACACATTGCCCCAAAAACGGATGACGCCCATCTATAGTTACTCATCGTCACGCTCTCCCGGCAGTCTGAATTGTATTTAGGAGGATCCTACCACTACGCAGGTGGAAAGTCAATGTTGCTTTTATCTCTGTTTACAGTCAATTGGCTTGAACTAAGGGAATCGCGAAAAGGCCGCCAGGGGCGCCTTCTGTATCCAGCAAAAAAACCGCTTCCGCCCGGAGAAAAGCGCAGCGGACACTAAGTACAGCATTGCGTAAATAACGATGAATTCAGCGCCTGCTCTTTGCGCCAGCGCCGCGTTGTCGTCAGTCAACGATGCCACCGCACCGCCTCCCTCCTCCGCCTTGCCCTGACACAAATATCAGGCGCTGATATTCACCGTTATTTACGCAATGCTGTACTAAGGAACTGTTAAGAAATAGATTTTTATTTTGCTTGTCTTTTTCTTTGGCAGGGGCGGCGGTTCCATAAAAATATATGGATTGTACGCCGGCCCAAACCGTGCTAAACTATTAAAAAAAGAAGCATCAGGACCAGCCGCGATAAAGCCAGCGGCTGAGACGGCTTAATCATAGCCGGCCTGATCACAGAGACAAAGGAGGAGCTTATGAATCTCTCTGAACTTACTAATCTTCTGGTCACATCCACCCAGCGCCCCAATCAGTCCAGATATATCCCCTGGTGGACGCCGAATCCCGACAGCCGGATTTACGATTATAACATCCTGTCAGAGGAGACCGTACAGGACGCCCGGGCCTGTATCGCGGGGTGTGAAAGGGAAGAGCTGCTTGCGCCCGCGGGCCGCTATGGCCTCACCCTCTTCCACCTTTTGGTATGGCATAACTTCTACGATTCCGTCGAAGCGCTGCTTCGCAGCAAACGCATCGGGGATGCGGATGTAAGCCTCCCGGATCACAGGGGCTATGGCCTCACGCCCTTCCTTCTGGCCTGCCTGCGCGGCAATCTGGCCATGGCGCAGCTTTTGCTGGCGCACGGGGCCGACGGCTCTGCCTGTGACAAAAGGGGCATGAACGCATACCATTTCCTCGCATATCCCCGGTTTGAAGGGCTGACGCACGATGTTTCCTGCCTGGAGAAAAGCGTGGAACAGAGGGGCGACATCGCGCGCCTTCTGACCTGTGACATCAACCAGACGGATGCGGACGGATTCACCCCTCTCGCGCGCCTTTTGGCCTCTGAGTACAGCGCGTCCTACACCTGGCCGCTGGCTGAAATTTTCCTGGAAAAAGGCGCGGAAACCGGCTATGTGGATGAAAACGGCAACACGCTCCTGATGACGGCCCTGACAAACAACCACAAAACGGCTGCCCTGGCGCTGATGAAGCGCTGCCCTGGCATGGTGCATACGGCAAACCAAAAGGGCGTGACGCCCGTTCAGCATGCGGTTTCGTTTCAGAATCAGGCGATGTATCTCGCCCTCACGGATCACGGCGCGCAGCCGGCCGGCCCTGACGCCATGCAGATGTTCCCCTTAAGCCAGATTACAAGCAACGCCTTTTCCGGCGTCTGTGACGACGACAGGGACGGTCTGGCCATTGCCCTTTATCTGGCGGATCGGCTGATCCGCCAGATAGATCCGGACGACGATGACGAGCTGGGCGAGATCACGGATATCCTTCACAATGCCCTGATCTGCGATAAAGAGGCGCGTGTGCTGGATAGCTGCAAAGACGCCGGTTTTCCGTTTACCATGCCGCTTTGCTACTGCGGCAGCACGCTCTGCCTGCGGGATGAATGCCTGAAACCGGCCTACGGCACAGGCGTCCTCAAAAAACTGGCCGCCCTGGGCGTGGATATGGACGAAGCCGTGATATCCGGGAAAACGCCGGCCAATCTCATCGCGTCACAAAACAAGGAGCGCGACGGCAGCTACGAGCCCTACTTTGAGGAAGCGGCCAGGTTTTTATCAAAGGAATCCATGGAACAGCTCGACAAATACGGGGAGGCCGCCGTCCACCTGGCCGCCAGGCAGGGACATGCAGGGATGTTAAAGATCATGATTGAAAAGGGCGTGGATGTAAATCTGGCCGAGGACGCGCCCGCGCCCGCGGGGACAACGCCTCTGCATGAAGCGTGTATGCACGGCCAGGCGGAGGCGGTAAAGCTGCTTATCGCCGCCGGCGCGGATGACACTCTGAAAAACATGGACGGCGAAACGCCCGCCCACGCCGCGCTCATGAAAAACAGACGCGGCCGGGAACTCGATAATGAGCAGAAAGCCCGGGTTTTACGAGAGCTTATGCACCTCGATATTCCGAGAAACGACGGGCAGACGCCTCTCCTCATGCTGCGGCATGACACCAGTGAACTGCTGCCCGTCTTTTTAGAGCGGGGCGTGGATCTCAACCATACGGATCATAGCGGGATGACGGTCATGATGCGAAACACGGATAAAGATATGATCAAAGAACTGATCCGGGCCGGGGCCGACATCCATCTGGCCGATAACGAGGGCAATACCGCCCTGCACCACGCCCTGGACAACTACAGCCAGGATTCGGCGCGCTTCCTCATCAAAAAGGGCGCTGATTATAATCGCCCCAACAATGACGGCGTGACGCCTGTGCAGATGGCCATTGAAAAAGACTTTGAAATGGTATTGGAGCTGATGACAGATATCCGGTAGCGCCGCAGCGCATGCCTGCTCTGCTGAAAATAAGAATTTACCTGTATTATCAGGCCATATGGCCCAGCCGGCGCGGCATAAGCCGCGCCGGCTGAATGATACGATTTATTATACTTTTTTAACAGCTCCTTATGCGCTTTTGTCCGGCTTGCACTGCACGGCGTAAATTGGCGCAAATAACAGGGCGTCAAGCCCGGGACGCCTCCGCCTCCCACTCCCTTCTCAATGCCGTCATCTACACGGATTCCGTATTCTCTCAGCCGCCCAATCTTCTCCTTACAGACATTCTTTGCAAGATAATTGTCACGATCCCTTAACCGAACCGGCCGTATGGACAGAAGAAACCGCCGCAAGCTTCACAGCCCGCGCCGCGAAATGCAGCGCCCCGGCAGAAGCCGCCGTAAGCGCCAGCACAAACAGCATATTGGCGTCCCGCCGCGGAAAAATGTCCATACAATTTAACCGCCCCGCTCCCAGTATAAATATATGATGCGTCAGATAAATCTCAAAGGAATACCGATCCGCCAGCCGTACACACCGTTTTTTCCCCAGTCTGCCCCATCCCGCCGCCAGGTACAGCGCCCAAAACACCCCAAAGCCCATGAGGGAATGGATAAATGGCAGGATATAGGACCAGTACGGTATCGCCGCCTCCAGCGCATGATACTGCACAAAGACGCGCAGCGCCGCTGCCACAAGCGCCAGGCCCGCCGCTGCATTCATCCATCTCTCCAAATCCGGATTCCGGTGCCTCCCCTCTGTTCCTCCTGAAGCCAAATCGATCCGCTGGCATACGCCCCCGCCCTGCTGCCCGCGGAAATAACGCCGTCCCAGGACATAGCCTCCATAATAGCATACCAGGCGGTTTTCCGCAAAGCCTTCCAGTCCATAATACCGCAGAAGCCACAAAATCCCAGTCAGAAGCAGCAGCCATACCGCGATCTCCCGATCTGTCCGCCCGGCCAGATACTCGTCATACGTCCACTGCATCAGCGGCGTCATCAGATAGAGGAGCAAAATATACGGAATAAACCACAGATGTCCCAGGCCCGGAAAACGCGCGCACGTCAATATCAGCCCCACACAGCCGTAAAGCGTCACATACTCTTCTGCAAATACCGCATACGCAAATACCGCCGCCAGGCAAAACACCCAGTACGGAACCAATACCTTCTTCCACTGCCGCCGGATCCAGCCAAACGGGGCCGTAATCTCCCTCTGCCCATACAGAACGCCGGAGATAATCAAAAATACCTCCACGCCCACATTCAGCCAGTACGCCAGCGCACTCCCATAAAACTGAAGCATGTGGCACGCAACAATCATGCCGGCCGCCGCGGCCCGCGCAAACAGAATCCTCTCGTCTGGATTCTCTCTCGGCATAACCGGCCCCATCCGCTCCTTTTGCCTTAAAATCTTCTCCTCCAGCGCTTTCACAGCGCGGGCCGCCGCAAGCGCCAGAACGACTGCCGCCAGATTGACCCACAGCGCGCCGCAGCGCATCCCCCGCCGCTGTGCAGACGGCAGGAGGAACCGGCTGCAGGCCGAAAGGATCTGGGTGTGAAGCAGATAAATTTCCAGCGTATGCCGCCCGATCCAGCCAAGCCCTGCGCGGACAGGGAGAACCGCATGCCCGTAACCCTCCCGCAGCAGCGCTGTCCCTCTTCTGAACCATGCGCGAAGCCTCCCCGGCCGTTTCCCCTTCCATTCGGACCGCTTCTCAGATCCCCCATGCGGCGCGCCGGATTCCCCGGGCCTTATCCCAACCGCCTCCGCCAACAGTAAGAGCAGCCCAAACGACACCGGGCAATACGCGTACCGCACAAGCTCATACACGCCCCCGATTCCCCCGGGAAACCGGACTATCAGAGCGATCAGGACACCCGTCAGCCCATAAAGCGCCAGCCGCCAGCGCGCGGATATCTCTCTGCCCCGCTCTATCTCAGGCGCCATAAAACAGCCAAAGAAAAAGACAGGGAACCGGCTGAGAGCCAGTTCAACCTGCCAGTAATACGCTGCATCATACCATTTTATGGCATAGCTAAAAAGGACGAATACCCCCCCCACGCCAAAAAAGCGCAAATATTTCTCCGCGCATGTTCCGGGCGGATCGTGGAAAAGACAAGAGGATACAGCAAATAGAGAACGATGCAAAAAGCTGCGTACCATCCCGGATTGCGCCCGTCCCACCAGAAACTTAAGGCAGCAATATCCATCAGATACCTTGCAAAAGACGAGGGTTCAGAAAACTGCCGGTATGTAAACCATGGCAAAAGGCAGATCACAACAGCCGGGGCGATCCTCCAGAACCGTTTTTTGTAAAATTCCCTGCATCCCTTCCCCTCTGCGGATAAGATCCTGTATGAGCGGTACAGCCCTGCCCCTGACAGGAACAAAAACATATCCACGCCGATATTTCCCATTCCCTTTACAAAGGCAAGAACCTGCCATTCCTCAGGAATCCGTATCGTCATATGGAAAAAAACGATCCATGCCATTGCAATTCCCATAAGCACGCTTCGTTCCCTGCTGAGAACCCCTAAGCTGACCGGGGCTGTGAGCGCCGGGGCTAAACGTATGGAGCGGAGTAATTTCATATTTTTCATTGCCCCTTCCCCGCCGCCCGGACTAAACTGCCACCCTTCACGGACTCTCCCGCCAGGCCGCCATCGCTTTCCAATGCTCTGGCCAGATAATCTATGGTTTCTGCCACCCCGCGCCGTATATCCCAATGCGCGCTCCATCCCAGCGCCCTTATTTTATCCGAACTCAGCAGCGCTTTCGTGGCTTTGGAATACCCCGCCTGCTCCGCCTCGTCCGGGAGCTCAAACCGCACCGACACCCCGGCGAGCCCCGCGATGAGCTGGGCCAGCTCCCTTAACGTTATATCCGAATCCCTGTCTGAAATATTATAGGCTTCCCCGTCCGCTCCCTTTAAAAGGATGGTAAGCAGGGCCGCCGCCGCGTCCGCCGCGTAGCAGTAGGAGTATAACTGCTCTCCCCTGCTTTTCAGCACGATATCCTCGCGCTTCGCCCCTTTTTTTATAAACTGGGAGATCGCCTTGGTATCGGACCACAGCATCGACGGCCCGTAAACGCGGGGCAGCCTTCCGATCACGGCGTCCACATGTTTCTGCCTGCGGTACGCCTGGCAGAGCGCCTCCCCGGCCCTCTTCCCCTCCGGATATCCGGCCCGCAGCGTATTGCAGTCAATATACCCGCAGTAATCCTCCGAAAAATACTCCGTATCCCCGCGGTTTTCCCCATAGATCTCCACGCTGGACAGGAATAAAAAGCGCTCCGCCTTCATTTTTGCCGCCAAATCCAGCATGTGCTTTGTCCCGGTTATGCTGGTTAAGATGGTCCCGATCGGATCGCCCGCATAAGCGGCCGGGTGCGTATTGCTCGCGGCGTGGATCACATAGTCCGCCTGCTCGTCTATGTGAAGGCGTTCATTGATATCCTGGGCGTAAAATGAAAAGCGGCCGCTGTCCCAGTACGCCCCAAACCGTTCCCGCGCCCGTTCGCGGTCCCTTCCCAGAGCAATCACCCGGATATCCGGGCTTTTTTGAAAGAGGGCGTGGATCAGGAAGCTCCCGATCATACCGCTGGCCCCGGAGATTAAGAAGGTCTTATTTTCTGTCTTTCCCCATGGCAGGGGGAGGCTGCAGATGTATTGGATATCATCCCTATAATTTATCATATATATTCTTCTTCCCTTCCAAATTTTTTATTCTATGCAAAGATCCCCCTCTGCCGCCAGCCGTTCAAACACATCGTTCCGGCGCCCCGCAGAGAATCATCCGGAGGCCGGTCTGGGTGTCGCATATCCGCACCCCGTACAGGAAATGAAACACAAGGCCCGTCAGCTTATTTCCATAGCGGCTCTTAAAGGGAACCTCTTTCCCGTTAGAATCCCTGGTTCCCAGAATGAGGGACGGGCCCTGCGACGGCCGCGTCAGCATATCCCGAAGCCTTATTACGTCCTCCACGGTATGCTGACCGTCCGAATCAACTGTAATTACGCCCTGAACCTCGTTTTTCCAGTTTGCCAGAACATAATTAAACGCATTTTTCAGCGCCCGGCGGATTATACGCAGGGATGGTTATTACCGTCTGGTACGTTGTGTAGTTCTCCTTGGACTTAGAATATGTCTAATGAACTAACACTGATTCATAAATGATACGCCACATTTTGCCCGGTATTCCGCTGTCTATGAAAGCAGAAAGATAAAACGAATATTTCGCCCTTAAAGTTTTCCTCGCTCTCATTTAATCCTCCCATTGCAGACATGGCCTTACTTCCCGCATGCCAAAACGATCCTCCCGATCCGCTCCGCCTCTTCCGGCGTTAGTTCCGCATAGAGCGGCAGAGTCAGCACCCGCTTGCTCACATACAGCGCGTTTGGCGTCTCATTTACATCATATTTCCCGTGAAAGCAGCTAAATGTATTCGTCAGCGGATAAAAATATTTCCTGGCAAAAATTCCCTCCGCCGCCAGCCGTTCAAACACTTCGTTCCGGCTCGCCCCGAACCGTTTTTCATCAAATACCACCGGGAAATAGGCATAATTGGGCTTCACGCCATCCTGCTCCGGGTTCAGGGTAAGCCCGTCCACTCCCTCCAGGAGCTTTCTGTAAATTCCGGCGACGGCCGCGCGCTTTTTGATCTCCTCATCCACATGTTTTAGGTTGCAAAGCCCCATCGCCGCACAGAATTCATTCATTTTCGCATTTGCCCCGACCCCGTCCACTACCTCCGGCCCGCGGATCCCGAAATTTTTCAGACGGTACAGCTCCAGGCCGAAATCCTCATCTGTATAGCTTACGGCGCCGCCTTCAATGGTATTGAATACCTTGGTTGCATGAAAGCTGAAGCAGGATGCATCCCCAAAGGAGCCGATCCCGCTCCCTTTATACGTCACGCCGAAAGTATGGGCGGCATCGTATATGACCTTTAAGCCGTATTTCCCGGCAATCCTTTTTATCTCTTCTACATCGCAGATATTCCCGTATACATGAACCGGCATGATGGCGCAAGTGCGATCCGTAATTATAGTAAACGACGTTAATTCTTTCCGTTTGACTCTAGGAAAAAGAGCATAAAGTAGCAAGCTTGTCATTGGGCTTCTTAAAAGTTGAAAACCAATTATCAA
>CAJTGE010000024.1 GCA_910575795.1 Clostridiaceae bacterium
CAGTTTTCGAGGTCAGGTAACGGATTGAAAAATAAGTCCGATGAACCTGATTTTTTAGTGTCCAAAATGACTTCAAATGGATGAAGATCAGGGTTTTCGGACAGTCTGGGGGGGGGTAATTCCAAAATGTTGTGTTACGAACATTTTTGCATAGTGAGACTGTGCAAAATGGACAACATTTTTCCGGAGCTTCAGACGGAATACATCCGGGCTGCTTTCTGTAACCAGGGACTTGTATGAACGGAAATAATTATTGACAGAGAGCCACCATACCATCGCTGTGCCTTTTTGGCATAAATCAATATGATGGATCTGTGTTTCGGGCAATACCAGTACAGAGTCGCCGCTGTCGATATACTGGGATACATACCGGTTGTCATACTTCCAGTAGACTTCCGGCACAGGGCAGTTAATGCCATCTGCGTCTGGATAAACCATATAAGTTTCGATTCCGCGCTTGGTCAGGCATCTGGCAAACTGATGCAGCAATTCCGGGCCGCCGGTTGCAACATTGGCAGGCGCTAAGATAAATACTCTCATGTTTCCTCCTAAATCGTATGATATACATCAGTTACGGTTCACAGTAACCGATATCAGGCAGATATTGACTATATTATAACATATAGTTGTGAAAAAATAAACTTGCATGTATAATGAAAGCAATCATTCACAGCGCAAAGCCAGATCTGTGTACATACCGCGCCGACCGTATGGGCAGGTGATTAACCAGTGTATACAATATACAGGACAGGAGACAGATGTACCGGGTTTACAGCAAAGGGACAGAAAGGAAACCGATATGAAGATTTTACTATTTGTTAAGGATGCCGCCTATGGAAGGAAAGATCTGTTAGAGGCATTTTCAAAAGAGGGCCATGATGTGGCCAGCTATCCATTCAATTATATTGGGGGGGGCACGAAAGCCATAATGAGACAGAGCGGCGGCAATTTATATCATCTGCATTGCACAGGGACGCGCCGGATGTGGTATTTTCCTTTGGATATGATGGATTCATCTCGGAAATATGCGATAAAGAAAAAATAAGATATATATCCTGGACTTATGATAACCCGGATATTATGCTGTATTCATATACAGTGAATAATCCATGCAATGTGATTTATGTGTTTGATAAAAGTTTATACGCTCAGTTCCATGATGCAGGCATTTCTACGGTACGCTATATGCCGCTGGCTGCAAATACAGAGCGCCTGGATCGTATGAGCCGGACCGAATCATTGCCGACTCTTTATGATATTTCGTTTGTTGGTTCTCTTTATGTAGAGAGAGAGAGGGGAAACTATTATGATCAGATGGCGGTAAATCTGCCGGATTATGCGAATGGCTATCTGGATGGCCTGATAGCGGCCCAGTTAAAGATACAGGGGTATAATTTCATTGAGGAGCTTCTCGGGCCTGTCATAAACGATTTGTGTGAGGCGTTCCCATTACAGCCTTTCGGCATGGAAACCAGAGAATTTCTCTATGCGCAGGGTATTATTAACCGGAGGATTACGGCCATAGAACGTCTTGATTTATTAGCGGACATTGCCGGGAAGCACAGGGTGGATCTGTTTACACATTATAAAGAGTTCAGTATGCCTAATTTGTATAATCACGGCGAGGTTTACAGCTATGATGAGTTTCCTCGGGTGATAAAGCAGAGTAAAATTAATCTGAATATTACACTCCGCAGCATTCATAGCGGGATCCCTCTGCGCGCGTTTGAAATTATGGGAAGCGGCGGTTTTTTACTAAGTAATTATCAGGCGGATTTTCTTGATTTTTTTGTTCCGGGTGAGGATTTTGTCTACTATGAAGATAAGAGCGATTTGCTTAGGAAAATCGATTATTATTTAATACACGAAGATGAGAGAAAGGAGATTGCCAAAAACGGGCATGATAAAGTGGCTGCCGCGCATACATACAGGCATCGCATCAGGGAGATGTTAGATTTTATAAAATGACCGGCAGCATCGCATGGATTTTATGAAAAACAGGCTTACTTTTCATCCAGGCATCGCGTCTGTCATTGTTTCCCGGTCAGCCCTGTAAGAAAACATTAAGGAACTTTAAGAAAAATAAGGTGGGAGTGCGCGGCCCATTTATGTATAATAAAGTAACAGTTCGCGGTGTGCAGGCAGGAGGGACGGATTTGGAACCAGTCGTGGAGGTATGTGGGAAAGCGGAGAATACAGGGCGGCTTCCTGTGATTGAGGTAAAGAATTTATATAAGATATACCGTGTCGGCGAGACGAAGGTATATGCCTTAAACGGAGTGGATTTTACCATGTACAAGGGGGAATTCTGCGCCATTGTCGGCACCTCGGGTTCCGGGAAATCGACGCTCTTAAATATGCTGGCAGGGCTTGAGAAGCCCACCAAGGGCGAGATCGTGATCGCGGGCCAGCATATTGAGAAGCTGACTGAGAACCAGCTCGTGTCGTTCCGGCGCAAAAGGGTCGGATTTATTTTCCAGTCTTATAATCTGTTAGGGACCATGAACGCGGTGGAGAATGTCGCGCTCCCGCTGTCCTTCCAGGGCATTCCGAAGAAAAAGAGGCTTGCAAAGGCCAGGAAATACCTGGCTTTGGTGGGGCTTGAAAAGATTGCACGGCATATGCCGAACCAGATGTCCGGAGGCCAGCAGCAGCGGGTGGGCATTGCCAGGGCCCTGGCCGTGCATCCGCAGATTATTTTCGCGGACGAGCCGACAGGGAACCTGGATTCGCATACGACCATGGATGTGCTGCGGCTGATGCAGAAGATTGTGCGGGAGCACAGCCAGACGCTGGTGATGGTTACGCATGACAACCATCTGGCCACGTACGCGGACCGGATTTTCCACATCATTGACGGAAAGATCGTAAAGATTGAGGATAACCGCCGCAGGGCGGGGAGAGATGCAGAAGAATGCGCGGATCCGGGAAAGGATGAGGAATGCGCCGATTCGGCGGGAAATGAGGCGGGCGGCAGCCCGGTAGAATCGACAGACAGGGAGGAAGTAAGATGAAGACATGGAAGAGGCTGCCGGCGGTTTTGCTCCTGATAATTGCGCTTCTGGCGGCGGCGGTCATGCCGGCGGCGGCGGAGATGCTGGATATGAGCGAGTTTAATCAGATCCAGATAATAGTCAGCAAGGTGCCCAGAGGTAAGGCAGGAAATAAAATTTCCATTAAAATGACCATACATAATGATGGAACTATGGATAACAATACATTGAAGGAAATCTGTCTGGCTACCCCTGAAGAACATGAGAGTTTCATGGAAGAAAAATTTGGAGATGATGAAGAGGAAGACGATGATAATGATGGAGAGGGCGGGCTTCGTAGATACCATGATTCGTATCCTTTTGAGGTGGACTCATCTACTTTTAAGCCTAAGCCACTTGGGATGAAACCAGGATCTGACAAAACAGTCACCCTGTCTTATAAGCTTAGACGTGATCTTCAGGCAGGATATTATCAGGCATTTTTTTTCATTAAAGACAATAACGACAGCCGCTACAGAGTCGGCGTCAACATCTGGGTTTCCGCCTACGACGGCTCTTCGACCGAGGAGGACGACGGAAACAATACGGATTACGATTTTTCCATCGGGGACGGGCAGTTTACGCCCTACGCGGCGTACGGCCAGGTGATGAATTTTAATGTCAACCTGACGAATACCGGGACGCGCAAGGTGTATGATGTGCGCGTGGACATGCAGCTTGACGCGGATGTGACGAAATTCCCCTTTGATATCAACGAGGGCAATTATAACCGCAAGATGGGCGATATGGAGCCGGGCCAGATGGTGGAGGTTCCGTACAGCATGGGCGTGCGCACGGATGTAAAGTCGGGCTTTTTCCCGATCCACTATTTTGTCACCTACCGCGAGGAGGAGGGCGGCAACTTTTCAGAGCCGGTGGATCTGGTGTTTTATGTCCACGTAAAGGGCGAGGACGACGACGAGCTGGCCGCGGACGCGGGGGAGCAGGACCGGACCAAGGCGAGGATCATTGTGGACAGCTTTTCGACCGAGCCGCAGGAGATTTACGCGGGCGCGCCTTTTGTGTTAAAGGTGCGGATGAAGAACGCGTCGTCAAATGTGAGCGCCAGCAATATCATGTTTACCTTTGTCTCCGAGGAGGTGGAGAGCAGCCCGATCTTTACCTCCGACACGGGTTCCACCTCCATGGTGGTCAACAGCCTTTCCCCGGGCGAGGTGACAGAGCTTTCCATGCTGTTCAAGCCGGCGCCGACGGCGGAGCAGAAGTCGTACCGGATGACGATCCAGGAGCAGTACGACAGCCCGGAATTTAAGAATGCCAAGGAGGAGGTCAAGATTTCCCTGCAGGTAAAGCAGGAACCGAGACTGAACACCAGTACGATTGAGGTCATGCCGGACAATCTGGAGGTTGGTTCCGAGACAAACGTGATGTTTGGGATCAACAATACGGGAAAGGTCCTCCTTTATAATGTGATGGTCCGTTTCGAGGCGGATTCCATCCAGACCTCGGACACATATGTGGGCAATATTAAGCCCGGCGAGACCGGAAATGTGGATACCATGGTGACAGCCGTTGCCCCGACCATGGACGACGGAAGGGTGAAAATCATCATTTCCTATGAGGACGAGAACGGGGCGGTGACCGAGGTTGAAAAGGAGCTGATGCTGTTTGTCAGCGAGGCCGTTGATCCGTATGAGGGCATGGAGGCCGGCATGATGGAAGGTATGGACGGCATGGAGGGCGGTGAAATGGAGGGGCAGGGTTCCTTCCTTTCCAAATATGGGAAAATCGTTTTCCCGATCGCCGCCGTGCTGGCTATCGGCGCGGGGTCGTTCATTGTGGTGAAACGGAAAAAGAAAAAGGAAAAGGAGCTGGAGGAAGAGGAGCTGGACGATGAGATTTCTTGATCTGCTTCAAATGAGCGCAAATAACCTGCTGCGCAGGAAGCTGCGCACCTTTCTGACGGTTCTGGGCGTGATCATCGGCACAGCGTCCATTGTGGTGATGATCTCACTGGGGATCGGCCTCAAACAGAACATTATGGATCAGTACGCCTCCTACGGGAGCCTGACGGCGATTGAGATCTACAATTACGACCGGGGCGGGGATAATGACAAGACAAATCCGGAGGACAGCTTCATGACAGACGAGACGATGAAGCTGTTTGAGGCCATCCCCCATGTGACGAGCGCCTATCCGCAGCTTCGGTGCGAGGTGATCATGCGTCAGGGAGTCTATGAGGGGGATATTTCCATGTTCGGCATCCCCTATGAGGCGATGAAAAATATTGATATCGGGGAAGGGACGCTTCCGGATCCGAACAGCCCGGAGATGGAGATGATCGTCGGAAACCGCGCGCCGCAGTATTTCAGGAATTCAAAGACAGGCAAGGGCTTCTGGGACGAGGGCGCATCGATCGACGTGCAGTTTATGGGGCGGCCGATGTTTACGATTTTTGACACGGAAGGGTATTACCAGTACCGCTATTCCTCCGGCGAGGAGGGACAGGCGAAAAATCCGCCGAAAAAATATATGCTTAAGACAGCCGGGATGGTAAGCGGCGGGGAAAATGACTGGAGCCAGTACAGCTACGGCGTGTATGTGGATCTGGAGAAGCTGAAGACGCAGCTAAAGCAGGTTTATAAGAAACGGCCGATCCCGGGACAGCCCACGACGAAAAAGGGCAAGCCGTACAGCTATTTTGTGTACGAGAACGCGACCGTGAATGTGGATGACATGAACAATGTCATGGAGGTGCAGACGGCGATCAACAACATGGGCTTTGAAGCGAACAGCCAGATGGAGTGGCTGCAGCAGTCGCAGGAGCAGTCCAATATGGTGCAGGCCGTCCTGGGCGGCATCGGCGCAGTGTCCCTCTTTGTGGCGGCGATCGGGATTGCGAACACGATGATGATGTCGATTTACGAGAGGACAAAGGAGATCGGCGTGATCAAGGTTCTGGGCTGCGCGATGGGCAATATCCGCAGCATGTTCCTCATAGAGGCCGGTTTTATCGGTTTTATCGGCGGCGTGGTCGGCGTTGGCTTAAGCTACGGGATCTCATTTCTGGTGAATAAATTTCTGGCGGCGGCTTATTACGGCATGGCGGACGGCTCGTGGAAGCTCTCGATCATCCCGGCATGGCTGGCCCTGGCCTCGGTTGGGTTTGCGGTGCTGATTGGGATGATGGCCGGATTCTTTCCGGCGCTGCGGGCGATGAAGCTGAGCCCGCTGGCGGCGATCCGGAATGAGTGACGCCCGGTAACGGCAGACAGGAGGAGGACGGGGATGAAACGAAACATAGCGCGTTATATGCTGCCGGCGCTTCTTTTGCTGGCGCTTTGGGGGAGCATGGCTCTTCAGCCGGTACGGAGGAATAACCGGATACTGCGAAAGAATATGAGGGCCCTTTCCGGCATGGCGGACGGGGAGGAGATCCATCTCGGCGATCTGGCGGCGTTTGAGTGGAGCTGTGTGTACAGTTTTGACCCGTATACCCCGAAGGAGGTCATGGCAGAGACGATGGGCGTTTCACCGCGTCATCTGCAGGAGGCCGTGAGCGAGGGGATGGTGCAGCTTGTGTTTGTGGATGACAGGGGAAATGTGTCCGCAAGCGTGTGCGGCTATTCCCAAAACCTTGGATACAGCATTGACTTAGGGCGGTGGGACGACGAAAAGCCGTACCGCCGCGTTGCGCGGGAGACGGATGTGTTTGTGTACCGCTGCCGCGGCGGACTTCCTGAGCTGGCCTTTGAGGGACAGATGTTTGAGGGGACGGTAGAGGCGGCCGGAGAGCTTAGCTCGCTGACTGCGCTGATCCGGATCGATGACGGGCAGGATATCCGGCGGTCAGGGGCGCTGGCGTCTGTTCGTCTTACACAGGAACAGGCCGGGAGGATCAGCAGAGGGGATCGGGTGAGGGTGTATTATGACGGAATAGTGGGAGAGACGAGCCCGCTTCAGATTTTGGGGATCATGCGGGTGGAGGCGCTGGAGTGAGGGATGGCAGCCGTTCGGGTGTCTGAACGGTTGCGAGGGATAAAATCTTCAGCAAAAAGATAAAAAGGCTTGAAATTTATGCAAAATGATTATATAATACCCTTACAAATCAAAGATAACTATTCACATTGCTGAGAGAATGAGAGCAACGCAGTCGTGTAATACGTTCCCGGGAGGAATTACGGGCATATTACGGGACGGCGTTTTTTGCGTTCTGCGGCAAGGGAGAAAAGGGGGGATACGGATGCGGGAGACAGGCAGAAAAGCCGCCTGACAGCTGTTCGGCAGCCTGTACGGCTGCGCTGTTTTTGCGGCGCAGGGCGGCTTTTCATCCGATTATATTTGTGAGAAAGGAAAAGTAAGGTTATGGGTACGTATGAGGTGTTAAATCAGTTTCAGTTTCCGGAGTTTTTGGTACATATGGAGTATCTGCTGCGCATTATCGTGGCAACGCTTTTGGGCCTGGCGATCGGGAGCGAGCGGAAAAACCGCAATAAATCAGCGGGAATCCGCACGCATGCAATTGTGGCGCTGGGGGCGGCGCTGATTATGGTAGTGTCAAAATACGGCTTTATGGACACGGATCGCGCGGACGCTGCCCGTGTGGCGGCGCAGGTTATCAGCGGCGTGGGCTTTCTGGGGGCAGGCGTGATATTTGTCCGGAACAATCTGGTAAACGGCCTTACGACAGCGGCGGGAATCTGGGCGACAGCCGGCGTGGGGGTAGCCATGGGCGCCGGTCTGTACCTGATCGGCGTCAGCTCTGCGGTATTGATTATTCTCCTGCAGTTTGCGATGCACAACATCAGTTATTTTTCAAAGGTAGCCAGCGGGGGCCTGATCCGCATGAAGATCATGAAACAGGCCGGTTCTGTGGGGAAGATGGAGGAATACCTGCAAAAGGAAGGACTGGACGTGGTGAGCGTGAAGATCAACAAGAAAAAGAAAGAGGAAGTGGATCTGGAATTTGACGTGGTGTATCCTCCGGGCTATAAGAAGAGCGCGCTTCTGGCCAAGCTGGTGGAAATGGAAGATGTGCTGACGGTCAGCGAATAGGCGGTTTCTCTGCGTTCCCGTTTCGCCGCTCCCTGCCCGGAAACGGGAACGCAGCCGTTCACACTATCGAAAGGGTTACCCGCTTACAACGATTTTTATAATATATCGCAGTATTTTGAATTGAATTCCTGTCCCGCAGCGTATATAATAATAAAGAAATGGCAACCGTCCAGGCTGTCTGGACGGTTACAGGAAATGAGTGGCGGCGCACAGGCTGCCGCACACAGATGGCGCGCCTGAAAGAAGGAGGAACAGGAATATGGCAATTTTGGTGACAGGAGGGGCGGGATATATTGGAAGCCACACTTGCGTGGAGCTTCTGAACGCCGGGTATGATGTGGTTGTTGTGGATAACCTTTATAATTCCAGCGAGGAGGCGCTTAAACGGGTCGAGAAGATTACCGGAAAGAGCGTGACGTTCTATGAGGCGGATATCCTGGACAGGCCCGCGATGGACGCTGTTTTTGATAAAGAAGACATTGACTCTGTAATTCACTTTGCCGGGCTTAAGGCAGTCGGGGAGTCGGTTGCGAAGCCTCTGGAGTATTACCACAATAATATCACAGGGACGCTGGTTCTGTGCGATGCGATGAGGAACCACGGGGTGAAGAATATTATTTTCAGTTCCTCGGCGACGGTTTACGGCGATCCGGCCTTTGTCCCGATCACGGAGGAATGCCCGAAGGGTAAGATTACAAACCCATACGGCCAGACGAAGGGGATGCTGGAACAGATTCTGACAGATTTCCATGTGGCGGATCCGGAGTGGAATGTGGTTCTGCTTCGCTACTTTAATCCCATCGGCGCGCATGAGAGCGGCCTGATCGGGGAGGATCCGAAGGGGATCCCCAACAATCTGGTTCCGTATATCGCGCAGGTCGCGGTCGGCAAGCTGGAGTGCCTGGGCGTATTCGGCGACGATTATCCGACCCATGACGGGACAGGCGTCCGCGATTACATCCACGTAGTGGATCTGGCTGTGGGCCATGTAAAGGCGTTAAAGAAGATCGAGGAAAAGGCCGGCGTCTGCATCTATAATCTGGGCACAGGAATCGGATACAGCGTGCTGGATGTGGTGAAGGCGTATGAGAAAGCGTGCGGGAAGCCGATTAATTATGCGATCAAAGCGCGCAGGCCGGGCGACATCGCGACCTGTTATTCGGATGCGAAAAAGGCAAAGGAAGAGCTTGGATGGGTTGCCGAGCGGGGGATAGAGGAGATGTGCGCGGATTCCTGGAGATGGCAGTCCATGAATCCGGACGGATACAGAAGTTAAGAAGGAGAAAGCGGCGCGGCCTTTGGGGGCCGGGCCGCTTTCTCTTTTCCCGTAACCGTTCAGATAAGCCTGAACGGTTTCATTTCTTCAATGTTACTTTTCACGGGGCTCATCTTCTTGTCCGGCATAGCCGGACAAGAAGCATCGGGCGTCCGCCTGATGTGGAAAACAGGAAGAAAACCGCCTTACAAGCGAGCTTGCGTCTGTTTTCTGCCTGTTTTCCACGCCCTGTAAACTGTAAATTCTTAATTATCACAGAACAAATGTTTGAAAAATCCTTGCAATCCGACTGAAACTGTGGTAGAATATAGAAAAAGAACAGACGTTCATGAGAACATATATTTTGCAGACAGGAAAGGGCAGACCGCGATGCTGATACAGGAGAATCTCTCGATAGAGGAAAAGCTGAGGATATTAACCGATGGGGCGAAGTATGATGTGGCGTGTACATCCAGCGGCGTGGGGCGCGCGGGGAAGGACGGGAGCCTGGGGAACAGCCGCATCGACGGGCTGTGCCACAGCTTCGCCCCGGACGGGAGGTGTATCTCCCTTTTAAAGATTCTGTATACCAACCAGTGCATTCACGACTGCCGCTATTGCATTAACCGCAGGAGTAATGACACGGTGCGGACCGCCTTTACACCGGAGGAGGTCTGCCGCCTGACGATGGAGTTTTACAGGAGGAATTATATTGAGGGCCTGTTTTTGAGCTCCGGGATTCTCGATACGCCGGACTATACGATGGAGCAGCTTTACCGGACGCTGTACCTGCTGCGCAGGGAGTATCATTTTAATGGTTATATCCATGTGAAGGCGATTCCGGGCGCGGATCCGGTTCTGATTGAGCGGGTGGGGTTCCTGGCGGATCGGATGAGTGTGAATCTGGAGCTGCCGACAGCGGAAGGGCTTAAGAAGCTGGCGCCGGGCAAGACGCGCGGGAAGATTCTGCGGCCGATGCGCCAGATCCAGATCGGGATTGCGAAGCAGATGGAGCGGGAGGGACTTCTGGAGCAGAAGGGGGCGGTTCTCCCGGATGCGGTGAAGCAGGCTTTAGGGACAGCCGGGATGAGCGGGACGGGCGCAGGAAAGGCAGGGATTTCAAAGCCAGATACGGCTTCCGGTTCGGATTTGGCCTCCGCATCATCCGGGGCGGCGCGTCCGCGCGTCATCCAGGGGAAATCGATTTATGGAAACTACGGCGTGGGGCGCGTCTCAAACAGGAAGGAGTATTTTGTGCCGGCCGGCCAGAGCACGCAGATGATTGTGGGGGCGACGCCGGAGAGCGACTACCATATGATTACCGTCGCGGAGGCGCTTTATCAGAATTTTGGCTTGAAACGCGTCTTTTACTCCGCATTCGTGCGGGTGAATGACGACAGCCTTCTTCCGGATCTTCCGGGCGGGCCGCCGCTTCTGAGGGAGCACAGGCTTTACCAGGCAGACTGGCTTTTGCGGTATTATGGTTTTACAGCCTCAGAGCTTTTGAGCGAGGCGCGCCCGAATTTTAATGTGTTCCTGGATCCCAAGTGCGACTGGGCGCTGCGCAATCTGGGGCAGTTTCCGGTGGAGGTGAACCGCGCTTCGTATGCCATGCTTCTGCGCGTTCCCGGGATTGGCACAAAGTCAGCCATGCGGATCGTGGCAGCCAGGAAGCAGGCGGCGCTCCGGTTTGAGGATCTGAAGAAGATGGGCGTTGTGCTTAAGCGCGCCCTTTACTTTATTACATGCTCCGGGCGGATGATGTATCCGATCCGCATGAGCGAGGATTCCATAGCAGCCCGGATAATAGGAGAGGAGCGGCGCAAAACCCTTGATCTGGAGCAGAGCGGACTGTACCGGCAGATGTCGATGTTTGACGATTTTCATATGGAGAGGGCTTGATATTTGATGGTTGTTTTTGTATGTGAGGATAGCTTTGAGGGGATTTTGTGCGGCGTTTATGACGCGTGGACGAGCCGCCTGGGGCATAAGAATGTGAAGCTGGCCGTGGACGGGCAGTATAATCTGGAGATGTTCGCGGATTACCGGGAGGCGGCCGTATCGGAGGAGAAGGCGCAGAAGGTGGCCCAGGCGGTGAGGACGAAGATATCAGGGCGGGCATATGCGTGGATTTACCGGGCGTCCTTAAGCTTTGAGCCGCAGAAGGCGGACTGGATCTACCGCTTTCTGATCTACGGCTTCCATATCGGCGAAAAGGTGATTGGGGCGCTGCAGATCCCGGCGGTGCAGGAGGTATTCCGGCTTAACCGGAGCGTGGGGAATGAGAGCCATCTGCTCACGGAATTCCTGCGTTTTTCCGAGCTCCCCCAGAAGGCGCTGTTTGCTGTGATCGGGCCGAAGAACGACGTGACGGCGCTTTTGATGCCGCATTTTAGCGATCGCCTCCGGGGGGAGCGGTTCATTATTTTTGACGAGAAACGCGGGAAGGCGGCGGTGCATATTTCCGGGATGGAGTGGTATATGATGACAGGCGGGGAGGCGGCGCAGCTTCACGAGCTGGCCGGGCGGACGGATTCGGGCGAGTATGCCGCCCTGTGGAAGGCATTTTTTGACAGCGCGGGGATTCAGGAGCGGACGAATTACGTCTGTCAGAGAGGACATCTTCCCCTGCGGTTCAGGCCGTATATGACGGAATTTCAGCAGGGCTGACGAAACCGTCCGGCTTCCATGGATCATTATGGTATGGCTGCAGGTTAAGAAAATTGTAAGGAGCATTCCGTTGACAGTGGAATGCTTCTCCTTTATACTAAGTGTATTAATTGAGTTAATACAATTAATTCGGGAAGTACACTGATATCGGGAAAGGAGGCATCCATGATTCTGATTGATTATAAGGATCGCAGGCCTATCTATGAGCAGGTGGCGGAGAAGCTGTCGGAGCTGATGCTTCGGGGGATTCTGCCGCAGGACAGCCAGCTTCCGTCTGTCCGGAGCCTGGCCACGGATTTGTCGATTAATCCGAACACAATCCAGCGTGCGTATGCGGAGCTGGAGCGCCAGGGTTATATTTATTCCGTTAAGGGAAGAGGGAGCTTTGTGTCAGAGAACGGACAGATCCGGAAAAAGAAGAGGCTGGATGTGTTTGTCCGCCTGGGAGAGCTGGTGGAGGACGCGAAGGGCGTTGGGATCACGATGCTGGAATTTCAGGAGCAGGTGATTCAGCGCTTTGGCAGCGCGGGGAAAGCGCCCGGAGAACGTGTGGCAGAGGAGGGGGATCGCATATGATTGAAGCCATTGGTTTGACAAAACGGTTTGGGGACATCACGGCCGTGGATCATATTAATGCCAGGATACGGGAGGGGAATGTGTTTGGCCTGATCGGGACGAACGGGGCCGGGAAGAGCACATTTCTGAGGATGGCGGCCGGGATCTTAAAGCCGGACGAGGGACAGATCCAGATAGACGGAGCGGATGTGTTTGAAAATGCGGCGTTAAAGGCCTCGTTTTTCTACATTTCAGACGAACAGTTTTTCTTGAGCAATGCAACGCCGGAGGATATGGCGGCGTTTTATTCCTGCGTATACACGAAGTTTGACAAAAAGCGTTTTTCTAAGCTTCTGGGCGCGTTTGAGCTGGCGAAGGACCGCAAGATCAATACGTTTTCCAAAGGGATGAAGAAGCAGCTCTCCGTGATTCTGGGGATATGCTCTAATACAAGCTATATTTTCTGCGATGAGACCTTTGACGGCCTGGATCCGGTGATGCGCCAGACCGTGAAGAGCCTGTTTGCGAACGACATGGAGGAGCGGAACTTAACGCCCATTATTGCGTCGCACAACCTGCGGGAGCTGGAGGATATCTGCGATCATGTGGGGCTGTTGCACAAGGGCGGCATCCTGCTTTCCAAAGATCTGGATGACATGAAGCTGAACATCCATAAGGTGCAGTGCGTCCTGCTTCCGGGATGCGAGCCGGAGGATCTGGCGGGACTTGCGATCATCGGGACCGAAAAGAGGGGGAGCCTTTTAACACTAACGATCCGGGGGGCAAAGGAGGAGATCACAGCTGTTTTACAGTCATACCATCCGGTCTTTTTTGAAATGCTCCCGCTTTCTTTGGAGGAAATATTTATCAGTGAAACGGAGGTGGCAGGCTATGACATCAAGAAGCTTGTTCTTTAAAATGATGAGGGAAAATACGAAGCAGCGCCTCTGGACGATTGCAGTGATTTTTCTGTTGTTCTTCTTTTTATTTCCAATCAAGACCGCTTTGTCTGTAAATTCCTGGCTGAGCCCGGAGATGCTCAGTATGTATGCAGAGGCAGAGACAGAAGCTCTGTCGATTGCCCAGGCGCAGTTGGCAGAGGATTTTATCTCCTTTTGCTCGCTGAAAAACGGAGGAATGGTGTTTTTGATGATGGTTCTTTCCGTTCTCTGCGCCCTGTCAGGCTTTTCCTGGCTGCACTCAAAGAAAAAGGTGGATTTTTTCCACAGCCTCCCGCTCAGGAGGGAGCTGTTGTTTTTTGTGATGCTAGCGGACGGTTTTCTTTATACCGCCATTCCGTATCTGGCCAATATGGCTGCCGCGGGCGTGCTGCTGGCCGTAAAGGGCGTGTCGGTTCCGTGGGGGACGATCCTTTTAGATTACCTGATACACATGGCGTTTTATTTTCTGCTTTACATGACGGCCGTGGCGGCGGTTCTGATGACAGGGAATATCATTATCAGCCTTCTGGGGGTTCTGGTGTTTTTCGTATGGGGGCCGGGGATGACGCTTCTGTGCGGCACATATTTTGACTATTTCTTTCAGACATGCTACAATGACGGCGAAACGATGCTGTGGTGGGCTTCCCATTCTTCCCCGGCCGGGTGGTATGTGTATGCGTCCGAAGCAGCGTCTGAAGAGATACCGGCCGGCATGGCGCTGTGGGGACTTGCAGCCGGTCTTGCGATCCTTGCGCTGTGTGTCTTTCTCTACAGAAAGCGCCCGTCTGAGGCGGCCGGGCGGGCGATGGCGTTTGGCGTCAGCCGGCCGGTGATCAAGTTTTTGCTGGTGATCCCTTTTTCCCTCCTGGGCTATCTGGTCTTTATCTCAGTGACGGGGCGGGACGGGTGGGGCGTGTTCGGCCTGCTCTGCGGCCTGCTGCTCAGCAATTGTGTGATTGAGATTATATACGAGTTTGATTTCAAGCGCCTGTTTGCCCACAGATGGCAGTTGGCGGCGTGCGGGGTGATCTCCGTAGCGATCACGGCGTTTTTCCGTTTTGATCTGTGCGGCTATGACTCCTATCTTCCCTCGGATGCGAAGACAGAGGCGGCCGGGATCTGGTGCTACAACATGGAGACAAATGTCCACGAAAGCTATTATGCGCAGCCTGAACTCAAGGGAACGGATAACATGCATGTGGTATGGACGCATCCGGACACCGGGACGATAGCGGAACAGATGCGGCTTTCGGATATGGAGGCGATACGGGAGATCGCCGTCCGGGGCATTCAGGACGCAGCCCAGAGACGGCATTCTATGTTCAGGGGAAGGGGATACAGACGGGAGAATTACGGGGATGTAACCGATACCTGGGGATATGTGCTGATTGCCTGGCATTTAAAGAACGGCCGGACGGTTTACCGGGACTATAACATGAATCTTACCGCCGCCGCATCGTATCTGGACGCTGTGTACGACATGGATGATTATAAGGAGACGGCCTATCCGATCCTTAGCTGGCAGCCGGAGGAGATTGCAGGCGTCAATTATCAGGAAAACGGGGATACGTCCCATGTGGCGTTCCGGTCAGAGGAAACCATGAGACAGCTTCTTTTGACATACCAGAAGGAACTGGCGGCCCTGACCGCACAGACAAGGAGGGCGGAGAGCCCGGTGGGGGCAATCCAGTTTAAAACGCGGGAAATGCAGGCCATGATTGACACGCTCCGGGCGAACGACGGGAATTATCTGACATTTAACAACAACCTGTATTTCCCGGTTTATCCGTCCTTCACCGAAACGATCGCGCTGCTTGGAGAGTGCGGGACGGATGTCGGCTCTACCCTGACAGCGGACACGGTGGAAAAGCTTGTTCTGGAATTCAGGGGAAGCTATCCAGAGGACACGGAGCAGAAGGACGGCCAGGCAAAGCCGGAGACGATTACCGATAAGGCCCGGATCCGGGAGATTCTGGAGAGCGCGGTGTCCAGGGAGACCGCCATCGAGGATTCGATGAACGCGCTCTACGGTGATTTGATCATCCGCGCGTTTGTCCGCATTCCGGAGGGGAATGATACAGACGAAGATACGGATCGTATGAAAGAGGATGATGCGTTTGCGGAGTCCGTGAATGAGACGGAGCAGTATGGGGACGGATCGGAAGAGTACGAGGTGTATGACATGTTCTTTGATCTGGATCGGATTCCGGATTCCGTGGTAAAGCGGTTCCGCCTGACCGGTGAGATGCTGGAGCAGGGGACCAGAAAGGCTTATTAGGGAAAACAGGATTTCTTTTTCAGGGCATTATTCAAACATGTGAAAGGATGAGAAATATGCTATAGCTATGAGACAGGGCAGATCACTGTAAAAGTGAGCCCCCTGGAGCGGCAGCTCCGGGGGGCGGTTCGTTCTATAATGTGCTTAAAAATCTGCGCTTCTAATTTGTCTTAAGGAGACAGTTTCGTGGAATACGTCTTTTTAGAAAGCAGCCGGATACGGCAAAGCGACTTTATATGTGTATTTTGAGAACAAAGAGGAAATTGTCGGTATCTTAGTGCTGGACAGCATGAAAAAACTTTATCATTACATTGCTTCTGCACTGGAGCAGCAGGAAACCACAAAAGAACAATACAAGTTCATTTGTCGCGGATTGGTTCAGTATCAGGAAGAATTTCCGTTCTACTTCAAAATGGTATTGGATAAAATCAGTATTGACTTTTTCACCTTTTGTGTATGATTTAGAATTTCCTTTTAAAAGTGAGTATAGTGTGATATAATACATAATAGAAGGAAGGCGGTGGATCATGGCAGAGGCAGCAGTACAGGAAAAAGTGTATACAATAGATGATATTTATGCTTTACCAGATGGAGAGAGGGCAGAGTTGGTAGACGGGAAGATTTATTACATGGCTCCTCCCGGCAGGACACATCAAAAGATTAGTTGGAAGCTACACCAGGCAATAGGAAACTATATTGATAGCAAAGGCGGACAATGTGAGGTTTATGCGGCTCCTTTTGCTGTGTTTTTGAGTGAGGATGATATTAACTACATTGAACCAGATATCAGTGTGATTTGTGATACATCTAAGTTGGATGAGAAAGGTTGTCATGGAGCGCCTGATTGGATCATTGAAGTGGTATCTCCAGGCAGTAAAAGGATGGATTACTATACTAAATTGTTTAAATATAGGACAGCAGGCGTTAAGGAATATTGGATTGTAGATTATGAGAAAAACTGTATAACAGTATATGATTTTCAAAATGATAGTGGAGATGATTATACATTTTCTGATACAATTCCTGTAGGAATTTATCCAGATTTGGAGATTGATTTAAGCAAAATAAACAAGTGAAAAAGAATAAAGTTTATGAGTTGAACCATAAGACAGAGAGGATCTGTTTTATGGTTTTTCTTTTTGTCTAAAAGCGTCAGATATAACGTAAGCGTCAAATAAGATAGTGGATAGAAAAATAACCACCAACCCTCTATAATAAAAGGGTAGTGGTTATTTTTCTATCCACTATCTTATTTGACGCTTACGTTGTTTATATCTGTAAACTTAGCTGCTATTGATTGGCAAGATTTTGAAAATCTAATTCGTGAAGTATTTGCCGAAGAATTTAATTCAAGTGGTGGAGAGGCAAAAATTACTCAAGCAAGCAGAGATGGTGGTGTTGATGCGGTTGCATTTGATCCAGATCCAATTAGGGGTGGTAAAATTGTTATTCAAGCAAAACGTTATACAAATGTTGTAGGTGTATCGGCAGTTAGGGATTTATATGGAACTGTAATGAATGAGGGTGCAACAAAAGGAATTCTTGTTACGACATCTAATTATGGAAATGATGCATATGAATTTGCAAAAGGAAAACCTTTAACGTTAATGAATGGGGCAAATCTGTTATTTTTGCTTGAAAAACAAGGACATAAGGCTAAAATTGATTTAAAAGAAGCCAAAGAACTTAATAATCAAAATAATTCTTAAGCATTGATTTGTTACTGGCGCCAAAACGGCGCCAAGAAATCATGCAAATAAAAATACGTCACATAAAAACAACGATTTTATGCGGTTTTCCGCAATAAAAAACATAGAAAATATCTCAAAAAATGCTATTCAAATACGTTTGAGCTGGAGGAAGAGATATTTTTTAAGAGATATGCGGAACAGAGCTTCAGGGAACGTAAGGGGAATAACTGCTTTGAGGAATGGAGCCGGGAGCTTGCCCGTCTGCGCGCAGAGATTCCGGAGCTTCCCTTTTCCAATGTATGGATGGCGCAGCAGACGCTTCCTCTGATCCCGGAGAACAGCGCGCTTTATCTGGGAATTTTAAATTCCCTTCGCTCCTGGAATTTTTTTGATAAGCCGGACGGCGTAGAGGCATATGCGAACACGGGCGGATTTGGGATTGACGGCGGAATCTCCTCCCTCGCAGGAGCGGCCCTGGCGTCCCCTGAAAAGCTGTTTTTCGGGATCACGGGGGATTTGGCTTTTTTCTATGATATGAATATATTCGGAAACCGTCATTTTGCATCAAACATACGGCTTCTTTTGCTCAATAACGGGCGCGGCACGGAGTTCAGGAATTACAGCCATCCGGCGGCGCGTTTTGGGGAGAAGGCCGATGCGTTTATGGCGGCTGGCAGGGCGAAAAAG
Source organism: Clostridiaceae bacterium (assembly GCA_910575795.1). Classification (GTDB taxonomy): domain Bacteria; phylum Bacillota; class Clostridia; order Lachnospirales; family Lachnospiraceae; genus Otoolea; species Otoolea muris. The sequence goes on from CAJTGE010000024.1 coordinate 18,126, forward strand.
CTTACAAGGAAAGCGCTTGGAGAGAGCGGAGTCCGGATGGTAAAAGGTTTGATAAAGAAAAAGTAAAATGTACTCCCGGAATTTCACAAAATCAGGCGCAGTGGGATTCCGGGAGTACATTCCATTAGGAAGGGGGAAGGCAAATGAAGGCTGCCTATTTCCTTTGGAGGTATATGCCGGGAAGGTGATTCGTACAGCATCAGGAGGAACAGAATATTGGAGCAGGAAAGCGCTCACGGGAGAGGAGAACATTATAATTGTTCTTTCAAACGACACGACAAGGGCGATCATGATATCTGGTTCAGCCCCGGGCTTTCTAAAAACCTGATTGATTTGGACGGGATTTCGGAGTATAATGGCATTGAGTTCATATACCTTTTGGGAATGGCTTCTGCGTTTCCTACCATACAAAAAGGAGGTTTATGGCTGATGGATACGGAAATAAAAAATGCGGTCAGCGCAACAGACCAGGACGCACAATATGATGATAAGGCAAAACGCCTGTTGGGAAATAAGATCATTCTGGCGCATATCCTGGTAAAGACGGTTGATGAGTTCCGGGGAATGAACCCGAAAGATGTGGTATCCTATATTGAGGGGGAACCATTTATCAGTGTGGTTCCGGTGGAGCCGGGGCTGACCAATATGGAAAAAGAGGAAAGCGGGCAGCGCATTGCCGGGATGAATACGGAAAATGCGGAGATAAACGAGGGGCTTATACGGTTTGATATTATCTTCTATGTGCGTATAAGAGACGGTATCTCACAGGTTATTGTAAATGTCGAAGCACAGAAGGATGAACCGACAGGCTACCATATCTTAAACAGGGCAGTCTTTTATGTGAGCCGCCTTGTTTCCTCGCAGAAAGAACGTGATTTTGTCAAGACAAATTATAATGACATCAGGCGTGTCTTTTCGATTTGGGTATGTATGGGCATGGACGAAAGCAGTATGGCTTATGTGCATCTCGCGAAAGACGATCTGCTCGGTTCTTATTCGTGGAAGGGCGGGCTTGACCTGTTAAATATTGTGTTGATAGGTATATCAAATGAACTTCCGGAGCATGATGAGAGGTATGAGCTCCATCGTCTGCTGAGTACGTTGCTTTCAATGGAGTTGACCGTTGATGAAAAATTAGGAATCATTGAAAAAGAGTATAGTATTGTGGTAGATGACAGAATAAGAGAGGACGTGAGCGCCATGTGTAATCTTTCACAGGGAATCAGGGAAGCAGAAAAGGTAAAAATAATTATGAATATGCACAGAGATGGCTATTCATCAGAGAAGATAGCAAGGATTGTTGAAAAGAGCATAGAGGAAGTGGAGGCTGTTATTAGAAAAAGAGAGCCTGTATCAGCATAACTGTAACCGTTCAGACGGGGCATCTTCTTGCGCGTCTGCGCCGGACAAGAAGCATCGGATATCCATCCGATGTGGAATCTGGCGGAAGTTTTGGCTTTTAAGCAAGCTTAACGCCAAAATTTCCGCCAGATTCCCCGCAGTCTGAACTGTTACGCATAATTACAGTAACTTAATAACACAAGCAGTAAAGCAGAGGATTTGTTTTTATTCAGAGAGAATTAAATAGTAAACGGTAAAAAGGTTCTTTCCAACGTTTGTTGATTTGATAAACATTTCATGATGTAAATGCTAATATACTACGTTTTTTACATGATGATAATCTTTTCAACTAAGTTTGGAAAGAACCTTTTTGCCGTTTACTGTTTCCTTATTGCTATTTTGTGAGCTGAAGTATTGATTTTTCATGGTACAAATCCCGTTTTTAATGTGGGAAGTTCGAGTATATTAAAGAATGAATGTAATACTGTGCGGGGTTTCTGCTTTGATTCAGGACAGGACGGTTCCTGCGTTTCGTGGAATACGTGATTCTAAGAAATTTTCATTCATTATACTACGCTTTTCGGGTTATTTCAATGGGATTTTCTATCAAAAATGTTTAAAAATATCAATTCATATCTTTATGAATTTCTTAATTTCCATTTCCAAATGTAAATATCAGATTTTAAACAAAATTATCACACTTCACTTTTCGTAGAATCACGTATTCTACGAAATCCCCGGTCAGGGATAGCATGGGGGAAAGGAGTGGGTTCCGATGTGGTATGTGTTTCAGTGCCAGAGCGGGAAGGAGGAATCGGTTCTCCATGCCTGCCGCAGGGCTCTGTCCCCGGAGGCGATGGAGGATGCCTTTTTGTTCCGCTGCGAGCGTCTGTGGCGTTCGGACGGGGCCTGGAAGCCGGTGATCCGCACGATGTTCCCTGGTTACGTCTTTTTAGAGAGCAGCCGGCCGCGGCTTTTGTCGGCTGAACTTGGGCGGTGCGCGGGAACGGGCCTTTACAGGCCCATGGAGGAGGCGGGCTGGCTGATTCCGGTTTATGAGGAAGAGGAGGAACGCCTGCGGGAGCTTTGCGGGAAACGGCGTATTCTGCCGCTCTCCTATGGCTACCGGGACCGGGAGAGCGGGCGGGATCGGTTTGTAAGCGGGCCGTTAAAGGGCAGGGCGGGACAGATCCAGACGATCGACTGGCACAGGCGGTTTGCCAGGCTGGAGGTTCCCCTGGCGCGCAGGAAGGCTGTCATCTGGGCCGGGATTGCGGTACAGGAAATTCATCTCAATGAATGACTGTGCTTTTAAAATGAAATCAACACCCCCGCTGCAGGCAACGTGGTTGCTGACCCTTAAGGCAGTCGCCAAATGTGCATGCAAACATGCCCGCCTGGATCGCTGCCCGCGGGAATAAAACAGGGATACAAGACAACGAAATCATGCAAAGAAATAAGACAGGGATATGGAAACAGGCTGTACAGCTATGGAGGCATGCAGGCTGGCCGTATCCACATATGGAGGGAATATCTGCGCGCTGCGCCTTACGGCCCTGTATTTCCATCCCATGCCGGGACAGGGCGCGGGGGTGGGAGTATAGGGAGGCGGCCGCGGATGTTTTCCGGGCAGGCTTTGGAGACGCTTTGTTCTGCAAAGATGGCGGAGCCTGCGTTTTTTTGCGCCAGATTCCGTAAGGGACTGTTCAGGAGGTTTGAACGGTTGCCCCATCGCAAAAGGAGTGTGGGAAACGCTATGTGGTATGTCATCCAGACCATGACTGGGAAAGAGGAGGATCTGCGCCTCCAGCTAAACGCCCTCCCGGGCAGGGAGTGTTTTTACGAATGCTTTATTATCCGGGCCGAGTGGCTTAAGCGGCTGGGAGGGAGATGGGAGGCGCAGGTGAGGCCGCTATTCCCGGGATATGTCTTTGTGGAGACCGGGCGGCCGGAGGAATTGTTTCTGAAGCTGAAAGAAACGCCGGCTTATGCCAGGCTTTTGGGGAACGGGCGGTATGAATTTACGGCCGTGGAGGAAGAGGAGGAAGATTTTTTGAGAACCATCTGCCAGATGGGGCAGGAGGAAGGCGGTGTCCCGGGCTCCGAGAAACGCCGGCTGGTGAGGCTGAGCACGGCGCGGCCACAGGAGTCAGGGGAGGGGTGGCAGATCCGGGGGCCTTTAAAGGCGTTCGAGAAGCAGATAGAGAGGATCAACCTTCATAAGCGCTATGCGGTGGTGCGTGTGAGCATGGGCCGCCGGGAGCAGACGGTGCTGTTCGGGCTTGCAGGGAGCGGTGAGATTGCGGATGAAGAAGACAGTGAGATTGCGGCGAGCTTGCAGGCGAAGGGGAAAGTGGAATTGTGAATGATACAGGAGGTACGGATGAAGGGGATCGCGCGGTGTGCAGGGAAGGCAGGGCCGGAGAAAAATGATGCGCAGGATCAGGCGGATGCATATGAGAGATGCGTCTGCTGCCACAGGCGGGTGGGTATCCTTAAAGACACGGATATCGAATTCCGGCCCTTTTATGTAGAGGGGGCGGGGCAGCTCTGCTATGGATGCTACCATGAATTATATGTGCGGAATGCAGGCGTCTGACGCGGGCCCAGGATTTTGCCCGGGCACGCTGTTATTTGTGCAATGCTGTGCGAATTTAGAGGCGCCGGCGGCCTTCCCGCGGCTCTGTTTATGTTTATAACATTAGGTGTAGACAGCGCCATGTCCCGAATACGCCCGGGATGCTGCAGACGGATCCCATTCCATTCAAAATACAGACACAGGAGTTGTTACCAATGAAAAATCAGGAACAGTTCAAGCGGCTCATCCGGGCTGCTTTTTGTTTTGCCCTGCTTTTTGTCCATGCCATACTTTTCTGGCATGTGTGGAGGCGGTTTTACAGCCCGTTTATGGAAACGGAATACTGGCGGCGGGGGCATATGATGATCGTGGCCTTTTATCTGTTCTGGGCCTTTTTGCTGCCGCGGATTTACGGGGGCTGGAGAGTGGGGTACCTGCGGGTCTTCCATATTGTATATTCACAGGGGCTGGGCCTGGCGCTGGCGGATCTGCTGATTTACAGCCTGATTGTCCTGCTGACCAAGCGCGTGACAGATCCGGGTCCTCTGCTACTGATGTTTCTGGTTCAGATGTCGGCTATTGTGCTCTGGGGGGTGCTCTGTACCGGGATTTATCTGCGCATCTATCCGCCGCGGCGCGTGCTTCTGGTATATGGAGGCCGGCCGGCGGCGGGGCTTATGAAAAAGATCAGTACGCGGGCCGATCGCTTTGTGATCGGGGATACAGCGCATATTTCAGAGGGAATGGCGCGGATTGAGGAAAAGATCAGACATTACCAGGGGGTGGTGCTCTGCGATATTCCCAGCCATGAACGGAATGCAATTTTGAAATACTGCTACGGGAAAGGGATCCGCAGTTATACGACGCCCAAGATTTCGGATCTGCTCATCCGCAGCGCGGAGAGCCAGCACATGTTTGATACGCCGCTCCTGCTTTCCAGAAATACAGGGCTGACGATTGAGCAGAGGCTTTTAAAACGGGCGGTGGATCTGGCGCTTTCCCTGCTGGCGCTTTTGCCCGCGCTTCTGGTGATGGGCGCGACGGCGCTTTGCATCAAGGCAGAGGATGGCGGACGCGTGATCTATAAGCAGAAGAGGCTGACAATGGACGGAAAGGCATTTTTTGTGTACAAATTCCGCAGTATGCGGGAGGATGCGGAAAAGGACGGGGTGGCGAGGCTGGCGGGGGAGAAGGATGAGCGGATCACGAAGGTCGGAAGTGTGATACGGGCGTTGCGCCTGGACGAGCTGCCGCAGCTTTTCAATATCCTGAAGGGCGACATGAGCATCGTGGGGCCCAGGCCGGAGCGGCCGGAGATCGCAGGGCAGTATGAGGCGGCGATCCCGGAATTCGTGTACCGGCTTAAGGTCAAGGCGGGCCTGACAGGGTATGCGCAGGTGTATGGGAAATACAATACGACGGCGTATGACAAGCTGAAGCTGGATCTGATGTACATCCAGAATTACAGCCTCCGGCTGGATTTTGAGATCATGTTGAAAACCGTGCAGATCCTGTTTATGAAGGAGTGTACGGAGGGCGTGGGAGAGGGAGAGACGACGGCCCTGCGCGCGGCGGGAGAGGCCGGGACAGGGCGCGGGACGCAGGAGAGGCCCGGGGGTGCGGATGAATACAGTAACAGGAGCAATTTCAGCCCTGCGATAGAATATAAGGGCGGGGAGATAGCCGGGAATGGGGAGGAGAGGATGGAAAAGGGAATTGTTTCAATTATTACGCCCTGCTACAACGGCGCGAAATACCTGTCCGAAACCATGGAGTCTGTGATTTCCCAGACCTATGCGGACTGGGAGATGTTTGTGGTTGACGACGGCTCTGAGGACGGTTCGGCAGAGCTTGCCAGGGGCTATGCGGCAAAGGATCCGCGGATCCGTTTGATTTGCCAGGAAAATGCGGGCTCTGCCGCGGCGCGCAATCACGGGATCCGGCTTGCCAAAGGGCAGTATATCGCCCTGCTTGACGCAGACGATCTGTGGGCGCCGGAATTTCTGGAAAAGCAGCTTGCATTTATGAAACAGAAACAGGCGGCCTGCGTGTACTGTTCCTATGCGCGGATCGATGAGCGCTCGCAGGAAATCCTGCGCCCGACGATTGCCAGAAAAGTGGTCACGGCAAAGAATATGAGGATCCGGAATTACATAGGCTGCCTTTCCGGCTTATATGACCGATCGCGCGGGGGAACGATTTATCTGCGCGAGGAGCTAAGGAGCATCCGCGATGATTACGCGTATTGGATCGACGTTGTGAACGTGGACGGCCGGGCGTATGGAAATCCGGAGATACTGGCAAAGTACCGGGTGCTGCCGGGCTCCACGACGGGAAATAAAAGGAAGCTGGTACGGAAACAGTATTTGTTTTACCGGAAGTATCTTAAGCTGAACCCGGTCAGGAGCCTGTGCAATGTGGCGGTGTGGGCGGTTGCGGGGCTGACGAAATTTAAGTGAGCAAGATGCCAAAGGGCGAGCCGCCCAGCAATGATAATGAGGCGAAATGGCAGACGTTGGATTCCGGTTTATCCGGAACAGGGTATATGAGATGGAGAAATTCGGAGAAGATTTAATCAGTATTATCATTCCTGTTTATAACTCGGCAGGCACACTGAGACGATGTATGGATTCTATCGTGAACCAGACCTACGGGCGGCTGGAGATTATTTTGGTGGAGAGCGCGTCCGTGGACGGCTCAGCAGCGCTTTGTGATGCATATGCCAAGCAGGACAAGCGGGTTAAAGTCATACATCAGCAGGAAAGGAAGGGCCTTTCAAACGCGAGGAATACGGGGCTTACATACGCATCAGGGCCTTATGTCGGTTTCGTTGACAGCGATGACTGGGTTGCATGCGATATGTATGAAGCATTGCTGCAGCTTATGAAGAAGGAAATGGCGGATATTGCATGCGGGCGTGTGATTCGGGTTTCGGATCAGGGCTGTGCTCCTATTTGTAAAGGCCGGGGCCGGGAGTTGGAATCCGGGGCTCAGGGCCGGGAGCCGACGTCAGCAAAGCGCAGGCCGGAGCCCTCTTACCGGGTTTATACGCAGGATGATTTCGCGAAGCTGTATTTCCGGGCGCATTCTAACCAGACGGTCCATTATGTCTGGAATAAGCTTTATACGGCAAAAACCGCGAAGCAGATGGTATTTCCGGAAGGGTTGATTGCCGAGGATGTGGAAGGCTTTTTCCTTGCATTGCTGCACGCGGATAAAATTGTTGACGCAGACATGGATGTTTACTATTACTGGTATAACCAAAACGGCTTGTCCAGCGAGTGGTTTTCCAAAAAACAGATGGATATTGCAGCGGTATGGAAGCATGTCTGGGAGTATTGTATACAGTATGGAAAGGACGGCTGGGTATATTATGCGGAAATCAATTATTACAGGGCCTTTTTCGGTTTGCTGTGCAGGATGATACGCAGCGGAAAGAGCAGTGAATTTCCGGAGGAGAAGGAGTATTTACTTACAAATTTCCGAAAATCGTATGGGAGGCTGATGAGATTTCCCCTGCCAGCGGGCAGAAAGGCTCTGATGACGGCTATGTATGTCCATTTCGGGATGACGGAGCGGCTCGTCCGGGTCGGAGAACGGATAGCCGGGATAATGGGTATTAAGATAAAGCATGGACAGGTACGCAGGGGGAGAGGAAGATGATCATTACAAGAGCGCCGTTCAGGGTGAGCTTTTGCGGCGGGGGGAGCGATCTTCCCGGTTTTTTTGAGAAATACGGAGGCTGTGTTTTAAGCGCAACGATCCGGAAATATATGTATCTGACGATCCATAACTGTTTTTATAAGAATGAGATTGTGCTGAAATATTCCAAAACAGAGACGGTAAAGGATTTTTCGGAGATTGAACACAGGATTTTCAGGCAGTGCCTTGCGGATTTTAATATCCGGGGTGTGGAAATTTCGAGTATGAGCGATATTCCGGCGGGAACGGGGATGGGGTCTTCCAGCGCGTTTACCGTGGCGCTTCTCCATCTTCTGCACACGTATAAGGGAGAGTATGTTTCAAAGTATAAGCTGGCGAAGGAGGCGTGCGATGTAGAGATCCGGAAGCTGGGCGCTCCGATTGGGAAACAGGATCAGTTTGCCGCGGCCTTTGGGGGATTGAATTTTTATGAGTTTCTCCCGAACGGATTTGTAAGTGTAGAGTCCATTATCATGGCTTCCGGAAGCTTTAGGAAGCTGGAGGCGCGCCTGATGCTCTTTTACCTGGGAGGAGTACATTCGGCATCCGCTATCCTGAGAGAACAGTCTGAAAATCTGGAACGGGCGGACAGGGCCGCAGTGCAGCAAAAGATGTGCAGCCTGGCGCGGACACTTAAGGAGGAACTGCAAAAGAACCATGTGGATGCAGTGGGCGGGCTTCTGCATGAGAATTGGCAATTAAAAAAATCCCTGTCTTCCGGTATTTCCAGTCCGGCTATTGATGAGATTTACCAGAAAGCTATTCAGGCAGGCGCGCTGGGAGGGAAGCTTCTGGGGGCAGGCGGAGCCGGGTTTATGCTTTTTTATGTGCCGGAGGAAAAGCAGGGCGCGGTGCGCGCCGCTTTATCGGATCTCAGGGAAATGGAGTTTGAGCTGGATAATTCGGGGGCGTCGATTATTCATGTGGACAGAGAGTTTATCTGACGGAGGTAAAAATGAGGATATTGGTTGCCGGTGGAGCCGGCTTCATAGGAAGCCATTTGGCGGACAGGCTGCTTGATGAAGGCCATGATGTGATATGCGCGGATAAATTAGTGTTTGGGGACAGAAATATCCGGGCGTTTTTGTCCGGCAGGGAGGCCGGGAAGGCCGGACGGTTCCGGTTCTATGAGATGGATCTGGCCGGGCAGGAGAATGTAAACCGCCTGTTTTCCGAAAATCGGATAGACGCGGTTTACCATCTGGCCGCCAATTCCGACATCCAAAAAGGGGGACGGGAGCCGTCGATCGATTTTAACGACACATTTCTTACAACCAGGGCCCTTTTGGAGTCTATGCGGACGGCTGGGGTGAAACGGCTTTTTTTCGCGTCTACATCGGCTGTTTACGGGGAAATGCCGGACATTGCCCTGACGGAGGGGACAGGAGGGCTCATGCCGGTTTCCTATTACGGAGGGGCGAAGCTCGCGTCAGAGGCCCTGATTTCTTCGTATGTGTCTATGTGCGATATGAGCGCCGTGATCTTCCGTTTTCCCAATGTGATTGGGCCGCGCTTAACGCATGGGGTCATTTATGATTTCATAAAGAAATTGAGGGCAAATCCCCAGCGGCTTGAAATATTGGGAGACGGAAGGCAGTGCAAGCCCTATATTTACGTACACGATCTCGTTGAGGCGGTCATGAAACTGACGAAAGAGTGGAAGCCGGGGGAAGCTCTCTATAACATCAGCGTAAAAGGAGAGGGAACCGCGGTGACGCGGATTGCGGAGATCGTGGCAGAGGAGATGGGAATCACGGGCCCCCAATTTGTTTATACAGGCGGCGAACGTGGTTGGAAGGGGGACGTCCCGAGGTTTGGGTATGATATCTCAAAGGTTCTTGCCACAGGATGGGCGCCGCGCCTGTCCTCCGACGCGGCGGTCAGGCAGACGGCGAGGGATATGATAGGCGGTCATTCAGGCGGTCTGGATGTCTACCAGAATGGAAACACATGATGAAAACAGCCGCTTAGCATACGGGTATCTACGAAACGCTGTACTGGCGGGCGGGAAGGCGGCAGAAACAGAATGGAGTGTGTGGAATGAGGGCAGTGATCATGGCCGGAGGCCTGGGGACTAGGCTTGGGCCGGCAGCCGCAGATATACCAAAACCCATGCTTCCCATCATGGGAAAACCGATCCTGGAATATCAGATAGAAAGCCTGAAAAACAGCGGCGTGGATGTAATAACGCTGGTGATCGGCCATTTGGGCCATCTGATCCGGGAATATTGTTCGGACGGAAGCAAATGGGGCGTCAGAATCGAATACATTTCAGAGGATCAGCCTCTGGGGACAGCGGGCGCCCTGTATTATCTTAAGGGGAAAGTCAGGGAAGATTTTCTTTTGCTGTACGGGGATCTGATGCTGGATGTGGACTGGAACCGTTTTATGGAGTTTCACAGACGGCATAACGCTTTGATCACGCTGTATGGACACCCGAACGGGCACCCGTATGACAGCGACGCGCTGGTGGTGGACGGGGATGGCAGGGTTATAAGGATAGAGGCAAAGAACACGGACAGGGGCTTAGAATGCCGCAATTTTGTGAATGCCGGGATATACTGCGCGTCTCCCGGATTGCTGGATGCAATCCGGCGGCCTGAGAAGATGGATCTGGAAAAAGGGGTAATTGCAAAACTTCTGCCTGGTAAAAACGTTTTTTCATACCGTTGTACAGAGTATATAAAGGATATGGGCACTCCGGAGCGCCTAAAGGCCGTGTCAGCCGATGTGAAAAACGGGATTGTCGCTGCGAGAAATATGAAAAACAAACAGCGGGCAGTCTTTCTTGACCGGGACGGAACCGTGAATGTGTGGAAGGGATTCATCCGTTCCAGAAGCCAGCTTGAATTATTGCCGGGCGCGGCAAAGGGGATCCGCAAGATAAACGCTTCCCCTTACCTTACGATTGTGGCGACCAACCAGCCTGTGGCCGCGCGGGGGGAATGCACGCTTAAAGAGCTTGCACAGATTCATATAAGGCTGGAAGCCCTACTCGGGCAGGAGGGCGCATATATTGATGATCTGTTTTTCTGCCCGCATCATCCTGACAGGGGATTTGAGGGAGAGATTCCGGAACTGAAAACAGACTGTACGTGCAGGAAACCCAAAACCGGGATGCTCTCCAGGGCGGCTGAACTATACAACATTGATTTAAGCCGCTCATGGTATATCGGGGATACGACCGTTGATATCCAGACCGGAAAAAATGCGGGGATGAGAACGATATTGCTGCATACAGGGGAAGCGGGAAAAGACAGGAAATATGACGCATGGCCGGATTATGAGGCGGAAAACCTTTCCGGGGCGGCAGACATTATTTTACAAAACGAATACAGAGAACGCGCGGACAAGGAGGATACCTTTGGATTACAGACAGAAGCTGCGGGCGTATTTAAACAGGGAAATTCAGGCGCTGGAGAGCCTTGACATTGAAGCCGTTAATGAGGTCATGAATGTCCTGGAGCGGGCGCGCTTATCCGGAAAACAGATTTTTATCTGCGGCAATGGGGGGAGCGCCGCCACGGCAAGCCATTTTTGCTGCGATTTTAACAAAGGGGTCAGTGAAAAGCGGACCCGGAAATACCATTTTGTATGCCTGAGCGATAACATCCCGACGATGACGGCGATAGCGAACGATATCGGCTATGGGGAGGTGTTCCGTTTCCCTTTAAGGGGCCGGATCGAGCGGGGGGATGTGCTGATCGGCGTCTCGGGTTCGGGAAATTCTGAGAATGTCGTAAACGCAATGGAATATGCAAAGGAACAAAACGCAGAAACTATTGCTGTTGTGGGTTATTCAGGGGGAAGGCTGAAACGGATCGCGGATTACAGCATTCATGTGGAAATTAACGATATGCAGATTGCAGAGGATATCCACATGATATTGGATCACATGATGATGTATGTGCTGTCGCAGTAAACGTCCCGGGTGTCCGGGCAGCAGGCGGTTACATGGGCAGAGCCGGGGATGGATCCGAAAGAGGCGCAGGGAGGGGAAGGACGGGATGATACCGAAAACGATACATTATTGCTGGTTTGGCGGGAAGCCGCTTCCGGAGCTCGCGGTCCGGTGCATGGAGAGCTGGAGGAGATATTGTCCGGATTATGAGATTGTGGAGTGGAATGAGACGAATTATTCGATTGAGGATGCGTGCCAGTTTGTTTTAGATGCATATAGTAACGCGAAATGGGCGTTTGTGAGCGATTATGTGAGGCTCGATGTTGTATACCGCTACGGAGGTATATACCTGGATACGGATGTTGAACTGCTGAAATGCCCGGAAGAGATATTGAAGGACAGCAGAGGTTTTTTAGGGAGGGAGCAGGATCATTCTGTAAATACAGGTCTGGGCTTTGCCTGTGAGGCAGGAGAGCCGCTGCTGGAAGAGATGATGGCGCTGTACCGTTCCCTGAAATTTGAAGCGGATGAACTGTCTGATTTTGCCTGCCCTGTTATCAATACCAGAATTTTGATGAACCATGGCATGACGGCCGGGGATTGCAAACAGCGAATCAACGGCATCGACATTCTTCCCACGGAGTATCTTTGCCCGGAAAATATGTATACAGGGAAGTCAAATTATACGGAGCATACAATATCAGTCCATCACTATAATGGGAGCTGGCTGTCGGAGAGGGAGCGAAAAAAGATAAGGAGGATGGTATGGATTAAAAAAAGGCTGCCAGAGAGCGCTGTTGCTTTTTTTCGCAGGAGTCTGAGGATAATGAGAGGCGCAGTACAATAGTCTGGCACAAAAAGACAGATGGCAAAAGATTTGCTGCAAAGTGGCAAACATGCAGGGAAACAGAAAGAGATACATACAATATGATTACAATTTTGACGCCCGCATACAACAGAGACTATATTTTACCACAGTTATATGAATCTTTGCGACATCAGACGAACCAGGATTTTGAATGGCTGATCGTAAATGACGGATCAGACGACAATACGGACTGCCTTGTTTCCGGTTGGATGAAAGAAAAGCGCTTCTTTCAAATGCGCTATATAAAAACAGAAAATGGGGGAAAACACCGGGCGATAAACAGAGCAATTTTGCAGGTATATACGCCATGGGTATTTATTGTAGATTCAGATGACTGGCTTTTGGATGATGCAATAGAATGTGTGGAAAAGTGGATTAAAACGGTTGAGCCGGATCCTTCATTTGCCGGAGTTTCGGGACTCAGAGGATATACGGCCAATAAACAGATCGGGGAATTTCCATCGGAGATATGTACAGGAGGTTATATCGATGCGACAAATTTACAGAGAAGAAGGCTTCATTTAACAGGAGATAAGGCGGAAATTTACCGGACAAGTATATTGAGAGAATATCCGTTTCCCGAGATTGAGGGAGAGACATTTATTACAGAGGGACTGGTGTGGAATCAGATTGCAGAGGACGGATATAAAATACGATGGTTTAATAAAATCATTTATATAACGGATTATCTCGAAGATGGATTGACGAAAAATATAGACAGAGTACGTTTTAAAAATTTCAGGGGTTATACATTAGAGGTAAAACAGGAAATGGGACAGAAAGGTTTTTATAAATACAGGATTCTGGGAAGATATTGCCTGATGGCAGAGGAAAAAGGCCTGAAACGGGATGAGGTGCGCCGTTTACTGTCCATTACACAGGTTCAGTATTGTATTGGAAAGCTTCTCTCTTTTATACAAAGGCTGAGGAGTAAAATGGAAAACAGAGGGAAAACGGCATGAACGCAGGACAAAAGGAATTGTATAGAAAAGGGAGTTGCGGAAAGGAATTTGTATTGCGCTATGGCGCGCGGACACTCATCCGCATGGGCTGGGGGATGCGCTGGTCTTTTGTGCTTCTTGTGCTGTATATGAATATGCTTAACCTGATTCCTATGCCAGGAACATTTGGCGTGCGTGCGAATGTGATTCTTCCAATGCTTCTTGGAAACAGTTTATTTATCACCGTATGCCTTAGCAGATTTTGCTGGGTGAAACGCTCGCCTTTTTGGAAGTGGCTGATAGGGTTTACATTTTTTCTGATCCTGAATATATTTTACACATGGCTGGCCTATCCGGGCGAACCGGTGATCAATGCAGTAAAAACATTTTCTACTTTTACAGTTTTATTTACGTATTTCGTGTTTTTGAAAGCGGCAGAGGAGGATCTTGATAGATTTCTGCATATGATTATAGCTCTGTCGTCGCTTCTTGCCGCGTTATTTTTGCTTCAGGCAGTTGCTTATAATTTAAAAGAAATACAGTTTTTGAGCATCTATGGCTTTAATTATGGAACGGTTTTTTTAGATTTCAGAAACGGGCATATACGGCTTATTGCGAGCGATCTGGTGGATTTTTCGGCGGTTGTGTCTATCGGCTGTATATGCTCCGGGACGATTTTGCCATGCAGAAAAAAAAGGTATTGGATCCATCTGCTGCTGGTTCTTTTCTATGAATTATTTGTCGGCCAGACCCGGGCTGTGCTGCTGATTATCGCCGGCGCAGGGGGCATGAGCCTGTTATTTATGAAAAGGAAAAACACAGCGGGAAAAATAATTACCGTATTTATTATGATATTCGGCGTCATTCTTCTGGCGGATGATATGTTTTATATACTGTCAAAGCTTTTATCGTCTGTAACCTCACGGACAGATTACTCTATGTATCACCGTATTGATTCATATGTATATTATTTGAAGATAATGGCTCAAAAACCGTTTTTTGGAATCGGGCTGCTTCCCGCTTACCCTCTCCTGCAGGAAAATAATATCCTGGTGTCAGGCGGGCGCCAGTACACATTCAGCGATGTGGGGATTGCCGGGGTCGCCGGGAAGCTGGGACTGACCGGTGTTATTTTTTATATCATCCCGATATGGACTGCCTGGAAACGCTATATTGTATCAGGCAGGAAAGACAGGATGAATTTTGTTTTGTGCTGGGGGATGATCCTTGCAATGCTGAGCTTAAGTCTGTTTGATGCCGAGCGAATGATGGTATTAGCTGTGTTTATGGCAGTTTCTGACGCCAGCTATCAGAGATTTAAAAAGGAGAGGGACAGACATGACGGATGCAGCCAATCAGCTTGCCATTATCGTGCTGAATTATCAGGAGTATGAGATATCGCAGAAATGTGTGTCAGGACTTCTTTCAATTGGGGTTAAGAATCCGATTGTGATTGTGGATAATGCCTCTTTGAACGCTTCTTATGAAAAGCTGAAAGACCGTTTTTCCGAAAACGGGCAGGTTACTGTAGTGAGAAGCGAAAGGAACGGGGGATATTCATACGGAAATAATTATGGTATTCATACTGCAGAACAGGCAAATCAGTTAAAATATATCTGTATTATGAATCCGGATGTGACTTTGGAGCAAAATTTCCTGGAGGATTTGTGCAGGTCATTATCCCTGCACAGCGAGTATGCAGCGATTTCTGCCCTGATGTTCCAGGGACGCCGTTTTGAAACTGATAAGATTTCATGGCCTGTGCCGGATGAGCGGTCATTGTACAAATCTCATTCATTATTTAACCGGGCCCGCCATCAAACATGCGGATATGACGTATTAGAGGGAGGCCTTATTCGGACGGAGACGGTTCCGGGGAGTTTTTTTGTAATCAAATATGACGTTTTTAAAGCAGCCGGTTTTTTTGATGAAAATGTATTTCTGTATAATGAAGAAAATATCCTTGGGCTGAAATTAAAGAAAATGGGTTATACCTGTGTCATAGATACAAGCCATTATTATCTGCATAATCACGCTGAGAATTCCAGAGAAAAAGTGATTTATCGCTATAAGAATGAGTTTGATAAAATCTTACGGGATTATGAATACAGATATTTGTCACGAAAGTATTTATGCGAAGCTTATTATGCCCATAAAAATATAGGGAAGCTTTGGCTTGTACATGTCTCTAACCTGCTGGCGCTTTATATAAAACGATATTATATCCTATTCAGGTACCGGAAAAGCAGTGATAAAAAAAGAATACGGAGGTTATGATGGCCAAAATAGCGTTTCTTTCATTAGGAGATCCAATGGATCGCAGATCGTGGTCGGGCACCTTGTTCAGCGAATACAGAGAGTTAAAGAAAAACCACGAGGTAGAATCCATACAGGCAAAATTTGATCCACTCCTGATGGAGATCATTCGTTTCAGGGAACGGATGAATTATATATTCAATAAAAAGACATATGTCCCGGAGTATTCATCAAGTTATATGTCAAAACGATCTGCACAACACGTTAATAAGAGGCTGCGTGAAAAAAAATACGATGTAGTTTTTGCCGTGTCTGCTTCAACATTCCTGCCTTTTATTGAAACAGAATGCCCGATTATATACATGTCGGATGCTGTTTTTTCTAAAATGGTAGATTATTATTTTATAAACCTGAACCGCAGAAATTTGAAAAATGGAAACTGGTATGAACAGAAGAGCCTTGCGATGGCTTCAGCGGCGATCTTTGCCAGTGACTGGGCAAGAAACGGGGCGATAGAAGCGTATCAGATAAAAAGAAATAAAGCATATATGATTCCGTTTGGCGCAAATCTGGACGGCGTCCGGCATATTTCAAAAAAGGAAACGGGGGATACAGTTCATTTAGTATTTATAGGTATCGACTGGAAACGCAAGGGCGGAGACATAGCGGTTAATACGGTACATATGCTAAACAGGATGAAGCTTGGAAAAAAATTTGTATTAGATGTAATCGGGGGGGGGTATCCATGTGGAGAGGACGGATCCGCGATACATCTGCATGGATTTATAGATAAAAATACAAAAGAAGGGATGAAAAAATTTGTGGAAATCATGGACAAAGCGTGGGCGCTTTTTTTACCGACACAGGCAGAGTGCGCCGGCATTGCATTTGCAGAGGCATGCGCATACGGCATACCATGCATTACGTTTGATACGGGAGGGACAGGAACGTATGTCCGTTCCGGAATCAATGGCTATGCGCTGCCAATCGGATCTGCCCCGGAGGACTTTGCAAAGACAATTGCAACGCTGTTTACGGATAAGGAGGAGTATGAAAGAATGTGTAATAATGCCATGACGCTTTCAGAAACGGAATTAAACTGGGGGATATGGGGAGATAAGGTAAATGGAATTATTGAAGAAGTTCTGGGTAGAGGCGGGAGGAATGGCGCGGGATGACAGGAATCATTACGCTTTACTATAAAAACTATAATCTGGGGGGCCTGCTTCAGGCTTATGCGCTGCAACGGTCGGTTCAGAACATGTCTGTGGAATGTGAGCAGCTCTGTATCTGGCATTACAGACCTGAGACATACATGACGAGAATACGAAATAAAGCGCGCAGGTTTCGCGCAGCTCCATTACGTGAAATAGGGAGGACAGCCAAAGCCCTGGAGAATCGCTGGGGGAACAGGTCTGTTACAGCGGATTTGACGGAGCGCCGGCAGAGGATGGAGGAGTTTATGCACTGTATTCCGCACAGCGAACGGGAATATGGTCCGGACAATATTCATGAATGTCTGAAAAAATATGATGCCTTTATTACAGGAAGCGATCAGGTATGGAACGAGACGTACGTGAAAGATCCGTATCTGGGGATAAATCTGCTGGAATTTGTGCCGGGACACATCCTTAAAATTGCATATGCGGCCAGCGGGATAGATGATGCATTAAGCGGGAGCGGTAAAATGCGGCTGAATGCGGCGCTTGCGTCGTTTCGGAGTATTTCGGTCAGGGAGCGCAGCGCGCTGCGTATGTTGGATCCGGGCAACAGAGAGAGGAGCCGGTCTGTGCTGGATCCGGTTTTTCTTGTTGACAGGCAGCATTGGGAAAAGCTGTCTTCTGCGTCACAGATGCCGGAAGAAACAAAAGGCGGGCCCTTTGCTTTTGTATATCTGCTGGGAGACGAAAAAAAGAGCCGGGATCTGGCCAGACGGATCGCCGCCCTGCGGGGCCTGGAAATCACAGCATTTGTACACGCACAGAATGTATTCTGCCGTTGGGATCAAAATTTTGGGGACAGGCAGGTGGCCGCATATGGCCCGGCTGATTTTTTACGGATGATAAAGGACAGCAGCATTGTGATTACGGATTCATTCCATGCGGTTTCGTTTTCCATCCTGTTTGAGACTCCATTTTTTGTGATTGAAAGGGCGGACGGGGATTCCATACATTCCAGGATAACCGATCTGCTGGATGATACGGACTTGAGGATGTGTATGGCGCGCCACAGGCAGACAGAGGAATATTATCTGGAAAATCCCGATTTCAGCAGGGCCAGGCAGGTGCTCAAACGCTCAAAGGAGGATTCGGAGAAATTTCTGGAAGAAGCGCTGTATCCGCTCAGACGGCCGTGAAAATACGCTTTACGCATGCACAGAAGGAGGGGATCCCTATGCTTCGCCACATTATCCGGAACTATAAAACGCTCCCGGCCCCTGTCCGGGCGTCAGGCTGGTTTTTCGTATGCGCTTTCATCCAGAAGGGAATTTCTTTTATTACAACCCCGATCTTTACAAGGCTTTTGTCCACAGCGGAATATGGGGAGTATAGTGTATTCCAGTCATGGATGGGCATGATCACGATTTTTGTGTCCTTAAATCTGAATTGCGGTGTGTATACCCGCGGGATGGTACAGTTTGAAGAGAGACGGGATGAGTTTTCTTCTTCCATGCAGGGGCTGTGCCTGACATCGGTCTTAGCCTGGCTGGGGATTTACCTGCTGTTTCGCGGCGCCTGGAACCGTGTGTTTTCCCTGACGACGGTCCAGATGCTTGCCATGTTCCTGCTCATATGGACCTCATCGTCGTTTGGCTTCTGGTCTGTGGAGCAGAGGGTAAAGCTGCGTTACCGTAGGCTGGTCGCAGTTACGATTTTCGTGTCCCTTCTCCAGCCGGCGGTGGGGATAGCGCTGGTTTCCCGCGCGCGGGACAAGGCGACAGCCAGGATTTTGGGGCTTGCCCTGGTGAATACAGCCGTTTATTCGGGACTGTTCGTGTCCCAGATGCGGCGCGGGAAGCGTTTTTTTATCGGGGAATTCTGGAAGCATGCGCTTAGGTTTAATTTTCCCCTGCTGCCGCATTATCTGTCCCAGTCCGTTTTAAGCGGTGCGGATCGGATCATGATCGAACGGATAGCCGGCGCGGATAAAGCCGGGATTTATAACCTCGCCTGCTCGGTTTCCACGATTATGGCGATGTTCCACACAGCGCTGATGCAGACAATCGAGCCGTGGCTGTACCGTAAGATTAAGGAGGGAAATACAGACGCTCTGTCAGATGTCGCCTACCCCGCGTTTGGAGCTGTGGCAGGCGTAAACCTCCTTCTGATTGCGCTGGCGCCGGAGATCATCACCCTGTTTGCGCCGGCAGAGTACAGGGAGGCGATTTGGATTATCCCTCCGGTCGCGATGAGCGTATATTTTACATTTGCCTATACCTTTTTTGCAGTGTTTGAATTTTATTTTGAGAAAACCCAATATATCGCGGCCGCCACAGCGGCCGGGGCGGTTCTCAATGTAGTTTTGAACCTGCTGTGCATCCGGCGCTTTGGCTACGGCGCGGCAGGCTACACCACATTGCTGTGCTATATGCTGTATGCTGTATTTCATTATTATTTTATGAGAAAGCTGTGCCGGACACGGATGGAGGGCCGGCGGGTTTACAGCACGCGGATCCTGCTTGGGATCACAGCGTGTTTTATGTTGTCCGGATTTGCAGTTATGTTTACGTATCCCAATTCTGTCCTGCGCTATGCGCTGCTCATATCCGGGGCGGGAGTCCTGGCGGCGGGGAGAAAGAAGCTGCAGATTTATCTAAAAAGCCTGTTAAGGCCGCCGGAAGCATAGGGACGCAGCGAAAGGTTCGGGAAAATACAGTCAGGAAATCGGCTTTTTCATATTTTTTAAGGGGCTGGAAGCCAGAAGAGGACAGGCGCAGCCCGGATGAGGAAATACCACAGGAGAGGAGTAGCTGAGTCGTGGAACACTTTTATACAAACGAGCGAAATGCTCAAATGTTAATATATTTAATGAAAGCTCACGGAATCAGAAAAGTGATAGCCAGCCCAGGCACCACGAATATGTGCCTGGTCGGCAGCCTGCAGGCGGATCCGTATTTTGAACTGTATTCCTGTGTCGATGAGCGCTCTGCCGCTTACATGGCCTGCGGGATGGCCGCTGAGAGCGGGGAACCGGCAGCCTTAAGCTGTACCGGGGCGACGGCGTCAAGGAACTATCTGCCGGGATTGACGGAGGCATATTACCGCAAGCTGCCGGTTCTTGCCATTACTTCCACACAGCATCCGGGCCGTATCGGGCACAATATGCCGCAGGTGATTGATCGGACGGCGTTGCCGAAGGATACGGTTAAAATAAGTGTTCAGATCCCGGAAATTCATGATGATGAAGATGAATGGGCGTATGGGACAGCGCTTAATAAGGCCCTGCTGGAACTGCGGCGGGCAGGCGGGGGGCCGGTTCATATCAATCTGGCGACGGGCTACAGCCAGGATTTCTCGGTAAGGGAGCTTCCCGGGACACGAGTGATCCGCCGGATTGGTGATATAGAAGAATTTCCCGCGCTGCCGGAAGGAAGAATCGGCATTTTTGCCGGGGCCCACAGGAGATGGGGGGAAGCGCTGACACAGAGTGTGGACGCCTTCTGTAAACGGTATGGAGCCGCTGTAATATGCGATCATACCAGTAATTATCCGGGACAATATAAGGCTTCTGCCTGCCTGGCGGCGAGCCAGGAGCAGTACCGCTCTCCTTTATGCAGGATGGAGCTGCTGATCCATATCGGGGATATTTCCGGCGCTTATATGAACCTGTCCCCGTCACAGGTCTGGCGTGTCAACCCGGACGGTGAAGTGCGCGATACCTTCCGGGCGCTTCGCTATACGTTTGAGATGGAGGAAGAGATATTTTTTAAGAGATATGCGGAACAGAGCTTCAGGGAACGTAAGGGGAATAACTGCTTTGAGGAATGGAGCCGGGAGCTTGCCCGTCTGCGCGCAGAGATTCCGGAGCTTCCCTTTTCCAATGTATGGATGGCGCAGCAGACGCTTCCTCTGATCCCGGAGAACAGCGCGCTTTATCTGGGAATTTTAAATTCCCTTCGCTCCTGGAATTTTTTTGATAAGCCGGACGGCGTGGAGGCATATGCGAACACGGGCGGATTTGGGATTGACGGCGGAATCTCCTCCCTCGCAGGAGCGGCCCTGGCGTCCCCTGAAAAGCTGTTTTTCGGGATCACGGGGGATTTGGCTTTTTTCTATGATATGAATATATTCGGAAACCGTCATTTTGCATCAAACATACGGCTTCTTTTGATCAATAACGGGCGCGGCACGGAGTTCAGGAATTACAGCCATCCGGCGGCGCGTTTTGGGGAGAAGGCCGATGCGTTTATGGCGGCGGCCGGCCATTTTGGGAATCAGTCGCGGGAGCTGGTGAAGCATTACGCGCAGGATCTGGGCTTTGAATATATGGCCGTGTCGGGTAAAAAGGAGTATCTGAAGACGATAGAGCGCTTCCTTACGCCAATGCAGACCGAACGGCCAATGCTTTTGGAGGCTTTTACAGACAGCAGTAAGGAGAGCAGGGCGCTTGAAATGATGTGCAATCTGGAGGCATCGGCGGCTGGCAGGGCGAAAAAGCTTGCCAGGAAAGCGCTTGGAGAGAGCGGAGTCCGGATGGTAAAAGGTTTGATAAAGAAAACGTAAAATGGACTCCCGGAATTTCACAAAATCAGGCGCAGTGGGATTCCGGGAGTACATTCCATTAGGAAGGAGGCAGGCAGATGCGGGTTCTGATGCTGGGCGGGACGGGCGCTATGGGAAGGCCGCTGGCCAAAATTCTGGCTTCGCGGGGGGCGGAGGTCGTGATAACCTCCCGGAGCCGTTCCGGTTCAGATAAAAAGGGGATGGAATACAGGCAGGGGGATGCCCATGACATCGGCTTCCTGAAGCGCCTGTTAAAGGATTTTTATGATGTGATTATTGATTTTATGGTTTACGGCGAGGCGGAATTTTCGCAGCGGCTGGAGCTCTTACTGACTTCCTGTAGCCAATATGTATTTCTCAGCTCGGGAAGGGTATATGCCGGCTCGGAGTCACGGCTTACAGAAAACTCCCCGAGGCTTTTGGAGAGCTGCGGCGATACGGAGTATCTGAAAACCGATGAGTATGCCCTGTCCAAGGCGAGGCAGGAGGATCGCCTGAGATCTTCGGGATATGCGAACTGGACGATCATCCGGCCATATATTACGTACAGTGAACAGCGCCTGCAGCTCGGGGTTTTTGAAAAGGAGCAGTGGCTGTACCGGGCGCTTAAAGGGCGGACGGTTGTGTTTGCAAAGGATATTGCAGAGAAACAGACTACCTTAACCTGCGGTATGGATGTGGCAGGGGCGCTGGCTAAAATTGCGGGAAACCGAAAGGCTCTTGGGGAGGTGATCCAGCTCGCGGCTCCGTGTGGTATATCGTGGAAGGAGGCGCTGGATATTTATGTGGAGATCCTTGAAGAAAAGACCCGCAGAAGGCCGAACGTTCACTGGATAGATGAATCCGCCCGGATGGCGGGGGATCTCGGAAATGTATACCAGTTAAAATACGACAGGCTGTTTCACCGGAGCTTTGACAGCGCGAAGGCGGATCAGATATGCGGGGAAGCGATTGCTTACAGGGATGCCGGGAGCGGCTTAAGGGCCTGCCTGGAAGCATTTCTTGACGGGGACAGGAGATTCAGGGATATATCGTGGAAGACAGAAGCCTATATGGACCGGCTGACAGGGGAACGGACGCCGTTTAAAGAGATACCGTCTTTTAAAATGAAGGCTGCCTATTTCCTGTGGAGGTATATGCCGGGAAGGTGATTCGTACAGCGTCAGGGGGAACAGAATATTGGAGCAGGAAAGCGCTCACAGGAGAGGAGAACATTATGCTTGCATGTATCATATTATTTTTCCGGCGGCTGTGACAGCCGCCCTGCTAAAAGAGGGCGGTGTTTTCAGGGCGTACGGGGAAAGGGCGGATGGCAGGCAAAAGCTCCGGATCGGGGGTGGCGAATTTAAAAACAGCCACTTTACGCTCTGGGTATTTGCCGGGCGGGCCGCCCTGATTGGCACTATGGCGACGGGAATCATCGCTTCCGCGCTCATCCGCCCTGTTTTGATGATTTATATTGACAATAGGCTTTGAAAAAGCTATCCTTTTAGGGAAGGGGGTTCCCGCTCCGCTAATAATATCAGCCACAGCATATAATGTACTCTCGGAATCTCGCTGTGCCTGATTTTGTGAGATGATTTTTTGTCAGATGTGCACAAATTTATGAGGCGTACGTGGAGCGTACGTTGATTAAATTTGGGTGCATCTGGCGGAAAATCAGCCGCAAAAGCAGGCGCAGAGAGATTCCGAGAGTACATTATAATATATTTGAGAGGTATCTATAATATGGAATATATCGTCAATCTGAATTGGGACAACGAAGCCTGCGTCTGGGTCGCTACGAGTTCCGACATTCCCGGACTTGTTCTTGAATCCGGTTCGTTTGATGCGCTTTTGGAGCGCACACGCATTGCCATACCGGAACTGCTTGCACTTAATTCCTCTTCAAAGCCGCTTTCTGTTTCTTTTGTATCAGAACGTCACGAAAGGATAACTGTGTAATGGCTGAATATGAAAAAAAGGTGCGTGAAATTCTCTTAAAAAATAATTGTTCTTTCAAACGACGCGGCAAGGGCGATCATGATATCTGGTTCAGCCCGATTATAAACCGGCATGTTACAGTTGATACTAAAATCAAATCGCGGCATACCGCAAATGCAATCCTTAAGCAAAGCGGCATTGACTTTAATTTTTGATAATCCCGAACCACTTGCAATCTTATCCATGAACCGATATAATATTAAAAAAAGCGCCCATCCCATCCCCGCGCCGTTTCAGACGCGCGGGAAGCCGGGCGGCGGCTGGAGCGCCTGGAACGGCGCATGGGATGGCAGGACGGAGGATCAGGAGATGAATAACAGACTTTGCGTAATCGGGGAAGCGCTGATTGACTTTATTCCGGACAGGAAGGGCCAGCGCTTAAAGGATGTGTCAGGCTTTAAGCGCGTGGCCGGCGGGGCTCCGGCAAATGTGGCGGGAGCCGTGACGAAACTGGGGATTTCTTCCAAGATGCTGACGAAGCTGGGAGCGGATCCCTTTGGGGATTACATCGAAGAGGTTTTACAGGAGGCGGGGATCGATACGGCCCATATCCGGCGCGACAGCCGAGGGGAGACGGCCCTGGCGTTTGTGTCCCTGGCAGAGGACGGGAACCGGGATTTTAAGTTTTACAGGAGGAACAGCGCGGATCTGTTGTATGCGCCGGAGGAGATTCCGGAGGATGTTCTGGACGACTGCGGGATGATCCATTTCTGCAGCGTGGATCTGATGGAATCGCCGATGAAGGAGGCGCACCGGAAGCTGGTTTCCATGGCGCTTGAGAAAGGGGTTCTTGTCTCTTTTGACCCGAACCTGCGGCCGTCCCTGTGGGGCGACGATGAGGCGATGAAGAAGGCGGTTCTGGAGTTTCTGCCGCTTGCGGATATCGTGAAGATTTCCGATGAGGAGCTGGAGTTTATCACAGGGGAGACAGAGATTGAAAAAGCGCTTGGGACGCTTTCGTCCGGGCGGGCCTGCTGTGTGGTGTACACAAAAGGAGCCGACGGAGCGGAGGTCTATGTAAGGCCAAAGGGGAGCAGCGCGGATCAGTGGACCCGGGCAGAGGCTCCGGGCTTCCGGGTGGAGGCGCGGGATACAACTGGGGCCGGGGATTCCTTTATCGGGGCGTTTTTGTTCTGTATTCTGAGGGACAGGACGGCGGATCCGGGCGCCCTGAGCGCGGACACGCTGACAGGGTATCTGGAGTTTGCCAATGCCTATGCGGCCTATACGACGACCCGCGAGGGCGCTCTGGCGGCCATGGCGGATGCAAAGCAGATGGAAGAATGGCTTGTGTTTTGTAAAAATATGTAGTAAAATCAGATGCGGCGGCGGTTTCGGAAGGGATCGTTACCGCATTTTTTTATTAAAAATAAGGAGAGGAGATAATGGGAAGAGAAAAATTTTCGTCGCGTCTGGGATTTATTCTGATTTCCGCGGGCTGTGCCATCGGCCTGGGAAATGTGTGGAGGTTTCCGTATATTGTGGGCCAGTACGGGGGCGCCGCCTTTGTGCTTATCTATGCGGCCTTTCTTGTGCTTCTCGGTCTTCCGATCATCGTCATGGAGTTTGCCGTGGGGCGCGCCAGCCAGAAGAGCGCGGCGCTTTCCTTTGACGTGCTGGAGCCGAAGGGGAGTAAGTGGCATATTGAAAAATGGTTTGCGATGGCGGGAAATTACCTTTTGATGATGTTTTACACCACGGTCGCAGGCTGGTTATTCTTATATTTTGTCAAAATGGCGGCCGGCGATTTTACCGGGCTTGACGCTGACGGCGTAGCCGGCGAGTTTGGCCGGATGCTTGATAACCCGGCCCTGATGACGTGCTTTATGGTTTTCTGCGTGATTGCCTGCTTCTCCGTGTGCGCCATGGGCCTTCAGAGCGGCGTGGAAAAGATCACAAAGGTGATGATGGTAAGCCTTCTGGCCCTGATGCTTGTGCTGGCTTTTAACTCCGTGCGGATGGAGGGCGGAAAACCGGGCCTGGAATTCTATTTAAAACCGGATTTTTCCAAAATCAGGGAGGCCGGTATCGGAGAGGTGGTTTTCGCCGCCCTGGGGCAGTCCTTTTTCACACTGAGCATCGGCATCGGCGCGCTGGCTATTTTCGGAAGCTATATCGGCAAGGAGCGCAGTCTGACCGGGGAGGCGGTCAATGTGATGGTGTTAGACACCTTCGTGGCTTTTATGGCCGGCCTTATCATCTTCCCGGCGTGCTTTGCCTACAGGATCGAACCGGGACAGGGCCCGAGCCTGATTTTCATTACCCTGCCGAATGTATTTAACCACATGGCAGGCGGCCGGTTCTGGGGAACCTTATTCTTCCTCTTTATGTCCTTTGCCGCCGCGTCCACGGTCATTGCAGTCTTCCAGAATATTGTGTCCTTCGCCACGGATCTCACGGGCTGTTCCGTCAAAAAGGCGGTTTTGGCCAACATGGTATTGATCATCCTTCTCTCCATGCCCTGTGTGCTGGGCTTTAATGTGTGGGGGTTCATCGCTCCCTTCGGAGAGGGCTCTACGGTTCTCGACCTGGAGGACTTCCTGGTGAGCAACAATCTTCTGCCGCTGGGGAGCCTGGCGTATCTGCTGTTCTGCACCAGCCGGTATGGATGGGGGTATGAGGCGTTCATGACCGAGGCCAACACAGGGGCCGGAATGAAATTCCCGCGCTGGGCCAGGGCGTATGTGTCGTATGTGATTCCGGTGGTGGTGCTGATCATATTTGCGCAGGGATACTGGACGAAATTCTTTTAAATGTACCGCGGGGGGACCGGGATCGCGAAGGGGCCGCCGGCGTCAGGTTCTATATCCAAAGGAACCCGTAGAAAACCGCCGGCGCTTAGCGAGGTCTTTTCGAGCTTAGTGTCCGCTGCGTTTTTCACTGAGCGGAAGCGGGGTTTTGTGGGATAGATGTTCTGCCGCGGGCGGCCCCCTCACGCATCTCCCCCGCCCGCATCCAAACCATCCGCAGCATTTCAAAAATAAATTTTGTATTAATTTTTATACAAAATTCCGTCTAAGATCTTAAATTTCCCAATTGTTAAAAAGATTCCACTATGATATACTATACGCGATAGCTTCTGCCCTCTTTATGTGACAAAAATTTCACAAAATGTTTCATAAATCGGGGAAGAAAATCAAACTAGAGAAAGAGGGTTTAATTGATGGGTTTGGCTACATTTATAGGCGGCATTCATCCATACGAGGGAAAAGAACTGTCTGAGGATAAACCAATCAAGGTTCTTGCCCCCTTAAAGGGCGAGGAGATGGTTTATCCGCTGTCCCAGCATATCGGCGCGCCCGCGAAACCGCTGGTGGGCAAGGGCGATCGCGTGCTGAGAGGCCAGATCATCGCAGAGGCCGGGGGCTTTATTTCTGCGAATGTTCTGAGTTCTGTTTCCGGTACTGTGAAAGGGATCGAGCCGAGACTGGTTGCCAATGGAGCGATGGTTCAGTCAATCATCGTGGAGAACGACGGCGAGGAGGAAGCGATTGAGGGTTTTGGCGAGGAGAGGGATTATACGAAGCTCTCCAAGCAGGAGATCCGCGATATCATCAAGGCGGCCGGTATTGTGGGCCTTGGCGGCGCGGGATTCCCGACGCATGTGAAGCTCACTCCCAAGGACGAGGCGGCGATTGACCATGTGATCGTCAACGGAGCGGAGTGCGAGCCGTTTCTGACCAGCGACTACCGGATGATGATGGAGCGGCCGGAGGAGATTATCGGGGGACTGAAGGTGATCCTTTCGCTGTTTGACAATGCAAAGGGGATTATCGGCATTGAAAACAACAAGCCGGAGGCGATTAAGAAGCTGACGGAGATGGTGAAGGATGAGCCGAGGATTGAGGTTTGCCCGCTTCTCACGAAGTACCCGCAGGGCGGCGAGCGCACGCTGATCTACGCGGTGACAAAGCGGGAGATCAATTCCACGATGCTGCCGGCGGACGCGGGCTGCGTGGTTGACAATATCGACACCGTGGCTGCGATCTACAATGCGGTGTGCAGGTCCATTCCGCTGCAGAGAAAGATCATCACCGTGACGGGGGACGCGGTTACGAACCCACAGAACTTTGAGGTGCGCCTGGGCACGGATTACAAGAGGCTTCTGGAGGCGGCCGGCGGCTTTAAGGACGGCAAAGAGCCGGAGAAGATGATTTCCGGCGGGCCGATGATGGGCCAGGCGTTATTCAGCCTTGATTTCCCGGTTGCCAAGACTTCCTCGGCGCTGACGACCTTCTCAAAGGATCAGGTTGCGGCCATGGAGCCGACGCCGTGCATCCGCTGCGGAAAGTGCGTGGAGGTATGTCCGGAGCACCTGGTTCCCCAGCTTATGATGGACGCGGCGGAGCGCCATGATATGGAGCGCTTCCAGGCATTGAGCGGCATGGAGTGCGTGGAGTGCGGCTGCTGCGCCTTTACCTGCCCGGCCAAGAGGCCGCTGACGCAGGCGTTTAAGGAGCTTAGAAAGGCCGTGGCGGCAAGCCGCAGAAAGTAGGGGGTGTGAAGAAATGGGAAAATTATTTAACGTATCGTCATCACCTCACGTAAGGAGCGCCCACACGACCCAGGCGATCATGCTGGATGTGGCCATTGCGATGCTTCCTGCAAGTATTTACGGTGTATGGCAGTTTGGGATCCATGCGCTGCTGGTTCTGATTGCGACCGTGGCAGCCTGTGTGGTTTCCGAGTATGTATTTGAAAAAGTGATGAAGAAACCGATCACCATTATGGACGGGAGCGCCCTGGTGACGGGTATGATTCTGGCGCTGAATATGCCTCCGCAGATTCCGATCTGGATTCCCATGCTTGGCGGCGTGTTCGCGATCATTATTGTAAAGCAGATGTACGGCGGGCTGGGCCAGAACTTTATGAATCCGGCTCTGGCGGCCAGATGTTTCCTTTTGATTTCCTTTGCGGGAAAGATGACGACCTTCTCCGAGCCGCACTCTGACGCGGTGGCCAGCGCGACGCCGATGGCGATGTTAAAGGCAGGGGAGCAGGTGGATGTGGGCGCCATGTTCATCGGTAATATTTCCGGAACGATCGGCGAGGTTTCCGTGATTGCGCTTCTGATCGGCGCGGCTTACCTGGTGTACAGAAAGGTGATTTCCCTGCGGATTCCGCTTACATACATTGCGACCGTGGCCGTGTTTGCGGCTCTGTGCAGCGGCTTTGACATGACCTACGTGGCGGCTCATTTATGCGGCGGCGGCCTGATGTTCGGCGCATTCTTCATGGCCACAGACTATGTTACAAGCCCGATCACGCCGAAGGGGCAGTACGTGTTCGGCGTGGCCTTAGGTCTTCTGACCGCGCTGTTCCGTATCTTTGGCGGATCGGCAGAGGGCGTGTCCTATGCGATTATTTTCTGTAACATCCTGGTTCCGCTGATCGAGAAGTACACCCTTCCGATTGCTTTTGGTAAGAAGGGAGGTAAAAAATAATGGCAGGTAAATCCGGATTTGTAAAGGACGCCATGACCCTGTTTGCAATCACCCTGATCGCGGGCGTTGCGCTGGGCGGCGTGTATGAAGTGACAAAGGGCCCCATCGAGCAGGCCACGATCGCGGCGAACAATGCGACCTACAAGGAGGTATTTGCCGAAGCGCAGTCTTTTGAGGAGATCGCGGACGCGGATCTGGGGGGCTGCAACGCAGGGCTGGCGGCCAGCGAGTTCGGCAATGTGGGCATTGAGTCCGTTATGGCGGCAAAGGATGCGTCCGGCGCAGACATCGGCCTGGTGGTGAACTCTTATTCCAATGACAGCTACGGCGGCAAGGTGGGAATCTCCGTGGGCCTTAAGGAGGACGGCAGCATCACAGCCATCGGCATCCGTGAGACGAGCGACACGCCGGGCCTGGGACTTAAGGCCAAGGACGCGCCGTTTAAGGATCAGTATATCGGAAAGACGGCGGAAAAGCTTTCCGTGACGAAGTCCGGCAATGCGGGCGACGCGGAGATCAACGCCATCAGCGGCGCGACCATCACGTCCGACGCGGTGACTAACGCGGTCAACGCGGCCCTGTATTATCAGCAGAATTATGCAAATTAACAGGAGGTGGGAAGCATGAACAAAAATATGGAACGTTTATATAACGGCATTATCAAAGAAAACCCAACCTTCGTGTTAATGTTAGGTATGTGCCCGACCCTGGCGGTTACGACCTCCGCCATCAACGGTATCGGCATGGGGCTTTCCACAACAGCCGTTTTGGTATTTTCTAACTTTATTATTTCGCTTCTGCGAAATATCATCCCGGACCGCGTGCGTATTCCGGCGTATATTGTAGTGATTGCCAGCCTTGTTACGGTTGTGCAGCTTCTGATTCAGGGATTTCTGCCCTCGCTTTACTCTGCGCTGGGCATTTATATCCCCCTGATCGTGGTAAACTGTATCATCCTTGGCCGCGCGGAGTCGTATGCGGCGAAGAATGATCCGATCTCTTCCGCGTTTGACGGTATCGGCATGGGCCTCGGCTTTACGATTGCCTTAACCTGCATCGGCCTTTTCCGTGAGCTTCTGGGCGCCGGCGCGGTGTTCGGCCAGCAGATTATCCCGGAGGATTACCATATCTCCATTTTCATCCTGGCGCCGGGCGCATTCTTCGTGCTGTCTATCCTGACCGCGCTGCAGAACAAGTTCAAAGCGCCGTCTGCGACAAACGGTTCCGCTCCGAAGTCCAGCGCGCTGGTGTGCGGCGGAAACTGTGCTTCCTGCATGGGCGCTGCCTGTGCGGAGAACCACTTAAAGCTTGCTGAAAAGGCGGCCGAGGAGGCGGCGAAGGCGGCTGCGGCCAAGAAAGCGGCGGCAGAGAAGGCCCTGGCGGCCAAGAAGGCGGCTGAGGCGGCGAAAGCGGCTGAAGCCGGCAAAACGGAATAAGGAGGAATGGGAAAATGAAAGAATTGCTTTTAATTGCCATCGGTTCCGCCCTGGTAAATAATGTTGTACTCAGCCAGTTCCTTGGCCTGTGCCCGTTCCTTGGCGTTTCCAAGAAGGTAGAGACGTCTGCCGGCATGGGCGCGGCTGTTATCTTTGTTATCACGATCGCCTCCGCTGTGGCGAGCCTGATCTATGATTTTATCCTGGAGCCGAGCGGTATGGCCTATTTGCAGACGATCGTGTTTATCCTCGTTATCGCGGGCCTGGTACAGTTTGTGGAGATGTTCTTAAAGAAGAACATGGTTTCCCTTTATGAGTCTCTGGGCGTGTACCTTCCGCTGATTACGACGAACTGCGCCGTTCTGGGCGTGGCTCTGACCAATGTAACCAAGGCTTATAATTTTATTCAGAGCGTTGTGAACGGCATCGGTATTTCCGTCGGATTTACGATTGCCATCATCCTGCTTGCAGGCGTGCGCGAGCGCATTGAGCACAACGACGTTCCTTATAACTTCCAGGGATCCCCGATCGTGCTGATCACGGCAGGCCTTATGTCAATTGCATTTTTCGGATTTTCCGGATTAATTTAAAGGGGGAAACGGAGGATGAATATTACTGGTATTATCATTGCGGCCGTTATCGTGGGCGTGACCGGCATCATCGTCGGCATGCTCTTAGGCGTGGCCAGCGAGAAGTTTAAAGTTGAGGTAGATGAAAAAGAGGTTCTTGTCAGAGCGGAGCTGCCGGGAAACAACTGCGGCGGCTGCGGCTTCCCGGGCTGTGACGGCCTTGCAAAGGCGATCGCGCAGGGGACGGCGGCTGTAGACGCCTGTCCGGTAGGCGGCGCGCCTGTGGGAGCGAAGATCGCGGCCATCATGGGCGTTGAGGCCGGCGGCAGCGAGAAGAAGGTGGCTTTTGTAAAGTGTAAGGGCACCTGCGATAAGACGAGGACGCAGTACAACTACTATGGAATCAAGGACTGTAAGATGGCCGACGTGGTTCCGGGCGCGGGCGACAAAGCCTGCTCCTATGGATGTATGGGATTTGGCTCCTGCGTGGCGGCCTGTCAGTTTGATGCGATCCATGTGGTGGACGGCATTGCGGTGGTGGATAAGGAGAAGTGCGTGGCCTGCGGCAAATGTGTGGCGGCCTGCCCGCAGCACCTGATTGACCTTGTACCGTATAAGGCGGAGCATCTGGTGCAGTGTAACTCCCACGATAAGGGACCGGCTGTGAAGGCGAAGTGCGACAATGGATGTATTGGGTGTACGCTCTGCACGAAGCAGTGTGAGTTTGACGCGATCCATATGGATAACAATGTGGCTGTGATTGATTACGAGAAGTGTACGAACTGCGGTAAGTGCGCGGCGAAGTGCCCGGCGAAGATTATTCTGTAAGCGTGCGCGGGGGATTTGTTGTGAAGGGGGCCGCCGGCGGCGGGCTGTGGATCGCAAATCTCAGGCTGCATGAAATGAGTAGGTTTAAAATTCGCTTTTGAGTTATGAAAAAGCAGACGGCAAAATGCGTGGTGACGCCTGAGTGTGTCATGGGCGTGGGTTGCCGTCTGTTTTTTCATTATAGAGGAGTGTGTCAGCAGGCGTGCAGAGGGCGCGGATAGCGGGCGTTTTTTACTCGCGAATTAATGCAATGCTGTAGCAGGCTGTCTGAATGGTTATACTCTGGAACAGGGAGGGGAGATGTATGCTGTCAGTTGCCGTGTGCGACGATGCGGTTTTGGAATGCGCGGATCTGGCGAGGCGGATCCGGGAGGTATTGGGGCGGGAGGGGATCGGCGCGGCTGTGAAGCGGTTTTTTGCGGGCCGGGATCTGCTGGAGGCCGGGGAGGCGTTTGATCTGGTTTTTCTGGATATCCGTATGCCGGGCATGGACGGGATGGAGCTGGCGAAGCGGCTGCGCGGGAAACAGCCTGATATGATGCTGATCTTTGTCACGTCTGCGAGCGAGTATGTGTTTGAGGCGTATGATGTGGAGGCGTTTCATTATCTTGTGAAGCCTGTTTCCGAGGAGAAGCTGCGGGAGGTTCTTTTGCACGCGGCGGGGAAGATTTGCGGAAGGGAGGAGGCGGGGTATCTGCTGGTTTCGTCGAAGAAAGGGACCGGGAAGGTGAGGCTTAAGGATATTGTGTATATGGAGGCCAGGGGGAGGCTGGTGGATATCCACTGTATGCAGGAGACGGTGACGGTTTCGGAGGCGCTGGGACGGCTGGAGGAGAAGCTTGCGGGGCGGGATTTTTTCCGCTGCCATAAGGGGTATCTGATTAATCTGCGGTTTGTGGATGGTTTTCAGAAAACGCAGATTATGATGGAGAATGGGGATGTTGTCCTGCTGGCCAGGAGGCGGTATGATGATTTTGCCAGGGAAATCCTGAAATTTATGAAGCGGGAGGGCGGTATTCTGTGAGTGTGGATCTGCGGGTAAATGATCCGGCTGTGTGGTTTTTGGCGGGGAAATATGCGGCCTGGGCATTCTTTTATGGCTTGGAGATATTTACGGCGCTGCGCATCCAGGAGGGATTTTTCCGCCCTGCGCGGGTATCTGCAGAGGCAAACCGGGCGCGGTGCCTGACGCTTTTGTTCGCGTTTTTTTTGCTGGCGGATGCGCTGGGGAAGCTGGCCGGCAATTATCTGTTGTTTGCGGTTTTAAGGCAGGCGGCTTTTTTGTTTGTGTGTACGGCTTTTTTTGCGGGAAAGACATGGATGAAGCTGTTTACGGCCGCTATGCTGCTGGCTGTGATGGATTTTTCCTGGAACGGGCTGGAGGCGGCCTTATCGGCGGCGCGCCTGGTTTTGTTTCACAGCCGGAGCGAGATGGCGCTGATGCTCGCCTCCTGCCTGTCGTACCTCGGCGCGGCGGGAGCCCTGCGGGCGAGTTTCAGGCGGCTGAAATTAAAGATGGAGATGTTTTCGCCGCGCTGCGCGAAGGCGATGCTGATCCCTGTATGCGTACTGCTGTTTTTGACGGATGTGGTGAATTTCGGCGCCAGCCGGGGCGTTTCCATGGTGTCGGATGTCAATGGGGAGGCGTACTGGGATCCGTATTTGAATGAGTTGTTTACTCATTTAGGATGTATGGTGCTGGCAATTTTAAGTATTACAGTTGTATTATGTCTGGCAGACGCGATGAACCGGACGATGCAGTATGAGGTGTCAGAGCAGGTGCACCGGGCGAAGGCGGCGCATTATCAGGCGCTTTTGAAGGAGCGCAGGGAGCAGGGTTCCGTTGGGTTTGGAATCGGACTCTGGCGGCCCTCTCACGACAGACAACGCCCTGCAACCGTTCATTTCGCTTAACTAACTGACATTGCCCGTGAATCGTAACCGCGGATCCATACAGCCCTGCGCATTGTTTTTCAATCATGCTTTACACGTCATCTGCTTATCTGGTACAATGAATGTGTCATAATAAAAACGTATTTTTCAGAAAGAGGTGTATGATATGCCAAGTGCAGCAGGCATTATCAGGGACTCGATTATAGAGTTTTCAAGGTTACAAAATTGGATGCAGTCTGTCAAAGATAAAGATCCGGCGACCTATCAGTCCATGCATGAAAGGTATATTGAACTGAAGGTTACATTAGTAAGTTTAGGCGTAAATTTAACAGAGCTCGATCGGATAAAAGATTAGCGCGCCAGTCCATTAGTACAGCGCGCGGCGCCTGACCGTATATGACAGAAATCAGGCCGTTTGTTCCCGCATGGTTAAACAAAAACTTTTTTGGCCGAAGAAACCGTTATGATATCTGTGCATTCCCGGATTCTCACAGCGCCTGCCTTTGCGGCTGATGTTCCGGGAGTCTGGAAAAAGGAGGTTTTTTATGAAAGCAGGAACTATGAACGGCCTGATCGGCGCGAATATGAATGTGAAGCTGGCAGAGACGCCGATGCGCGTGTACAGCGAGGCAGAGGCAAAGGGCGATACAGGGGCCATGGAACGCGCCATGGGGTATGCGGAGGAATTTTCGCAGAAGGCAAAGGAGTGCAGCGACGAGGCGAAGGAAGCGATGAAAAGCGAGGTAAAGGAGGAGAAAAAGGAGCAGGAGGCCCTGATCGAACGGCGCAGGGAGGAAGCGGCGGCGCGGCGCGGCGAGACATCCGGGAGACTTCCGGAGCCGGTGGATACGGCTGAGATCAGCGAGGAGGGAAAGAAGGCTTCACAAGGAGCGGCAGCGCCCGCAGGAACCGGCGCAGGCGGGCCGGCCGCGGCGGATATCGCGAAGACGTATACGGAGAGCGGAGGCGCGGTGGATATGCAGGCCGCAGAGCCGCAGATCTGCGTGAAAGCCTGACAGCTTAGTTAAGCGAAGTGAGCGATTGCGATGTGTTGTTGTCGTGAGAGGGCCGCTATCGTCAGATTCTAAATCCGTAAGGAACCCCGCTCCCGCTCGGAGAAAAGCGCAGCGGAAGCGGGGTTTTGCCGGATACAGGAGCTGGCGACGGCGGCCCCCTCACAATGAACCATAGCTCACATACATCTTAACTAATGCCATTGGTT
Source organism: Clostridiaceae bacterium (assembly GCA_910575795.1). Lineage (GTDB taxonomy): Bacteria > Bacillota > Clostridia > Lachnospirales > Lachnospiraceae > Otoolea > Otoolea muris. The sequence goes on from CAJTGE010000024.1 coordinate 52,811, forward strand.
CTGATTTCTGAACGGTTGCTAATTGACTCCATGAGAGGTATTTCAATCTGCACGATATAATCTTCGATCCGCTGTGCGACGGTCTCATTGATCCCTTTTTCATAGGAATATCCGCACAGTTTCAGCCCCTGCCTGCCGGCATACTCTAAGATTTCCCGGTAGCGCTGCGGGATTCCTTCCCAATTTCCCTTATAGAAAGCCCTCAGATAGCGCCCCTTTGGCTGTATATGCAGGCCGTTTTTGCGCCTGAGGAAGGGGAGCTCGATGAAGAGCCTGGTATAGTCGTCAAAATGGCCGCTTTGCAGGCTGGCAACGGGGATCATGGAGCCGTAGAAGGCGTCATGCAGGCGGCCTGGAATGTACCGGGCTGTCTCGACTGTGACCAGCTCCACTGCTTTTTCAAATGTGGTGTCCCGGCCGATATCCACGGTCACCAGGCAGCGTTCTTCCTTTTCCACGATGCTGATTTCCGACAGATTAAGGGTCAGCAGGGCGTCCATATCCTGGCAGTGGCTGTGTAAGGTTTTCCGGATCGCCGTCAGGCGCATGAGCTGGCGATCCAGGTCGGCGATCCGCTCCGTAAGGAGGCGCTTCATGGTTTCAGCGGAGCGGTTTTTCATGAAATCCTGTATTTCCGGCAGGGGTACGTCCAGCTCCCGCAGGAGCAGGATGATCTCCAGGATGGGGCTCTGGTGATACGTATAGTAGCGGTAGCCATTTTCGGGGTTCACGGCGGCGGGCTTAAAGAGCCCTATCTCATCATACCACATCAGCGTTTTTTTGTTGACGCCGTGCAGGGCGGCGAACTGGCCGATTGTGAGGCGTTTATTTTTTTTATCCATTTTCATGCTCCTGAAATATTTTTTTAAATTGTATACATTTTGCTATTGACCATACTGTTACTGTACGGTTTATGATACTATATGCAGGAAACAAACGCAAGCTGTAAAGACAGAACAAAAGGAGAAAGTAACGATGGGACATGAAAATGTATACGCAAAACCTGTAACACTTGGCAATATCTTAAAATTTGCCGTTCCAACCATTGCCATGACGGTGTTTATGTCATTTTATACCATGGTTGACGGTCTGTTTGTATCGAACCTGATCGGCACGGACGCGCTTTCGGCGATCAATCTGACGGCCCCTGTCATCCAGCTCGTCACCGCTGTTTCCACCATGCTGGCCACCGGCGGGAGCGCGGTGATAATGAAGAAGATGGGGGAGCAGAAGAACCAGGAGGCAAAGGAGGATTTTACGTTCCTGATCCTGGTCAATATTGTGGCGGGAGGCGTCATGTGCATACTGGGGTACATGGCTATGGGCCCTGTTTTTGCGGGCATGAACTTGTCGGCGGATGTGGAGAGGTACTGCATCCAGTATCTGAGCCGTTATCTGGTGTTTACGGTTCCCATCCTTCTGATGAATAACTTTACGCTCTACATGATTGCCAGCGGGAAGGCGGCGCTTTCATTTGTCTGCTCCGTGGCGGGCGGCGTCCTCAATATGGCGCTTGACTATGTGTTCATAGCAGAGCTTGGCATGGGGATCCGCGGAGCGGCGGTCGCAACGGGCCTGGGGTATTCGGTGACAGCAGTCGCCGGACTTATTGTCTTTGGCCGCAAAACAAGCCTTCTTCATTTTACAAAGCCGGCGCTGCGCTTAAAAGTCCTGGCAGGCGCGGCGGCAAACGGATCCTCGGAAATGGCGACGGCGCTTGTGACCGGGATTATTACCATGATGTTTAACTGGACTATGCTGGCATTTGCCGGGGAGGACGGCGTTGCGGCGGTGACAATCATCATGTATGTGCTGATGTTTACAAGCTCCCTGTACACGGGCTATTCATACGGGGTGGCGCCTATGCTGAGTTTTTACTATGGGGAGGGAAATCATGAGAAGCTGAAAGCGCTGGTTTTGGTCAGCCTGAAAGTGATTGCGTGCATCTCGGCGGCAACGGCGGCGGCTTCGCTGTTATTGACAGAGCCGCTTGTGTCTGTCTTTTCGCGCCCGGATAACCCGGTGTACGGCCTGGCGGTCAGCGGGAACCGGATTTGCACGGCCACGCTTTTGTTTATCGGCTTTAATATTTTTGCCAGCGGGATGTTTACAGCCCTGTCAAACGGGGCGGTGTCGGCTGTCCTCGCCTTTTCCAGATCATTTGTGTTTATGCTGATCACAATGCTTGTTCTCCCGCGGCTTTTGGGGCTGAACGGCATATGGCTGGCGACGCCGGCGGCGGAAATCATGGCTTTGGGGATGTCTGCGTTCATGTTTGTGAAATACAGGGGGAGGTATGGGTATTAGAACGTTTTTTACTTAACAATACGTTTCATATCCGTTATAATAAAAGGACAAAAAGTTCGCACAGTCTTGCGCAAATGACGGTGAATGCAGCGCCTGCTATTTATGCAATGCTGTACCAGATGATGAATCAGGCTGTCTGAACGGTTCAGGAAAAGGGGGCGTATGGCTTGAAAGGAAAGAAAAGAAAGAGGTTTGTCTGGCTGCTGTCAGCGTTTCTTGCGGCCGCCGCCGTATGCTGCGTGGGAGCATATGTGCTGCGTGGAAGCAGACGGATCGGCGCGGGGCGGGATATTCTGCCGGGCGAGCTTGTATTTTATAATCAGCTCGACGAGCGGTGGAAGGGGGACAGGCTCGGCGCGTCGGGCTATGATATGGAGTCCTCGGGATGTTTGACAACATGTATCGCCATGATCACAGAGCTGCAGGATGTTTCCCGGTCTTTTGATCCTGGGGAGCTGAACGCGTTTTTTTCGGATAAACAGTGCTATGACGCGGAGGGCAATCTTCTGTGGGAAGAGCTTGAGGGGGCGCTTTCGGTTACGGCCATCCGGCGCGGGCCGATGGAGGGCAGGGAGCTGGAGGCGCTTTTGCTGGGAGGAACGTATCCGATCGCGCGGGTCAGGATGCATGGGATTGGGAAATTTCACTATGTGCTGCTTGTGGGGAGCCGCGACGGGGAATTTTTATGTATCGATCCGCTGAACCGGGAGGAGAAGCCGGTTGGGCTCTCCGGGTTTGGGAACCGCATCTACGCGGTTCGGTATCTGGAGGAAGGGAAAGAGCGCGGATCCAGTACATCATTGCGCAAATGATAGTGAATGCAGCGCCCGCCCGGCGCGCAGTGCTGTACCGGGAATTTATAAAACGTATGTATAGAAACATAGAGAGAAAAAAACAGGCCGTCCGCCATATGGGCGGCTTTTTTTATGCGCAGGGGTGCGTAAGGAAATTAGTAGCTTTGCTGCACGACTCCGCGCGCGAGCAGGGGAAGATGGCTCTTCCCTATTCGATTGAAAGGCGGCCTTAAAGACATTTAATAAGGAAATTTACAAGGAAAATCAGATATATATTTTTCCATAAAAATAAGTATAATTGATACATAAAGAGAGCGCCTGATTCAGGGCAGGCAGTGATTACGGTGTGAAAGAGTGAAAAAATTATACAGGGGAGAGAAAATGACAGCATCTGATTTTTCAGGCATTTACAGGGAAATAGCAGAGGTAATCGGCGTCGAAGCGACGCTTTTATTGCATCAGCATTTTAAAGGCCAGCAGATCACGCTGCCACAAAAGCTGTTTACAAGGGATTACATTGTCAGACAGGTTGAGAATACGCAAGAACGCTCGAATCTCAAAATGATCGCTTCGGAATTTGGTTATACAGAGCGCCGCTTAAGGCAGATTTTAAAGGAATGCGGCTCCGGGGCGTTAAAGATTACATAATTAAGTACAGAGAGGAAGATTTCGATGATCATCCAGCATAATCTGCCCGGCGCGAATTCGCGCCGGAATCTGGACAAAAATAAAGGAAAAATCAGCAAAAGCCTTGAGAAGCTGTCCTCAGGGTTTCGGATTAACCGGGCCGCGGACGACGCGGCGGGGCTGGCGATATCAGAAGGGCTGCGCCTGACGATCCAGGGAACGGAGCAGGCGGAGCGCAATGTCATGGACGGAATTGGGCTGATCCAGACGGCCGAGGGAGCCATGGAAGAAATCAGCGCCATGCTCCGGAGAGGGTATGAGCTAAGCGCGCAGTCCGCGAACAGCACCTATAATGAGACGAGCCGTTCGGCGATGCAGGAGGAAATCGAAAAGCTCCGGGAGGAGATAGGAAGAATCACGGAAAATACGGAATTTAACGGGATACCGATTCTGAAAAGCGATGTCGGGCAGTCCAGCGGCAGCGCGGTCATCGGCCCGCAGACGGGGCTTCCGGCGTGGGTGACGAGTCCATCTCTGGCCAGCGGGAAGCAGAGTGAAGAGTATGAGACAAAGGAGGGTTATACAATAAAAAATACGGCGGACAATACGGTTGCCTCATCAGGACAAAAGATAGTTAAGCATGCTGCCGCATCAATTGATTTTAGCGCGCTTACGTCAGCAAATAAAAGTGATCTTCTGGAAAAGGGCGGGAGAGGGTTTTATAACACCTGCTTTACCTGCGATAATCATTACAGTATTAAATTTGTCACGGGGACAAAAACTACCGAGAAAAGGGACGGAAACCATTATATCTATGAAATTGGGATTGACAATGTAAATACCGGCGAGGATCTGGTCAAAGCGATTGTCGATGGTGTGAAAGGAAATCCTAACAATCATTACACAAAATTTATAGCGGATGCCACGAACAAAAATAAGCTGTGGATTTATGATGATCGCGCGTCGGAAAATAAGAGTTCCTATATGCCTTCCTATGATGAAAAAACCCAAAAAGTTAGCTGGGACAGTTGGACTAATTCAACCTACCCTAAGGTGATCAATACTACTACGTGCGCTGACGATGGAAAATTCGGTTCAGGCGTCGCCTACGCGCCCGGCTCGATCATCCCGATAAAAGGAGATCTTACATTACAGATCGGCCCGACAGACGAAGAGACGCTGGAAATCATCCTTCCCGGCACGCACGAAAAGCTCTTAGGGATCGACGGCGTATCAGTGCTGACCCAGAAGGCGGCCAACGCCTCCATGGAAAAATTTGAGAAAGCGATCCACTATCTGAACGGCGAGCGCGGCCGGATGGGCTCGTATCAGAACCGCCTGGAGCACACGCACCGCTCCCTGGCCGTGAGCCATGAGAACTTATCCGCTGCCGAAAGCCGCATCCGCGACACGGATATGGCAAAGGAGATCACAGAGCTCACAAAAGATGAAATCATATCCCAGGGCGCCCAGTTCATGCTGTCGCAGGCAAATGTGATCCCACAGCAGGTGCTCAGGCTTCTGGCGTAGCAATCAAATATTTCGGGACAGTTCCTTACAGCCTGCCGTTCATGTAGCCGGAGCCAGGTTCCATATCCATAAGGAACCCGTAGAAAACCGCCGGCGCTTAGCGAGGTCTTTTCGAGCTTAGCGTCCGCTGCGCTTTTCTACGAGCGGGAGCGGGGTTCCGTTGGATATGGAACCTGGCTCCGGCGGCCCTTTCACGACCGATCATTTCCAAACAGACATCCCGCAACAGTTCAGACAACCTCTGAACCGCTGCAGAATCTTCCATTTCTTTTCACAATTTTCAACAAAAATATTGACAACCCCCCATAGAAAATAGTACAATATTCCCATGAAATAAAACAAAAAGGCATTACTTTTTTCGTTTTATTTTTTTAACCAAAAGGAAAAACGTTTTACCTAAGGCTTTTTGCCGAAGTTAAAGGGTTTTCCACACAAAAAGGAGGAGATTGATATGAGAAGAAAAGTTGTAAGCGTGATGCTTGCTGCCGCGATGTGCGCCAGCATGACAGCCTGCGGCGGCGGTTCCAGCGCTCCGGCTGAGTCCAAGGCCGAGACGCAGGCCCCGGCGGCGGAGGGCGGGGAAGCGCAGGCTCCGGCCGAAGGCGGAGAGGCCAAGGAGGGCGGGAACTCCGGCGCCGCAGTCCGCGTCTGCGTCGTTTACACGGGCAACTTAGGCGACAAGAGCTACAATGACTCCTGCAACATGGGCGCGCAGAAGGCGGTCGAGGATTTCGGCATTGAGCTTAAGAGCCTGGAGGGAACCACGGCTGAGGAGTGGGAGGCAAACCTGGTTGCAGCCTGCGAGGAGGGCTATGATCTGATCATCGGCGCATCTTCAAATATCGCGGACTACATCACAGAGCACGGCCCCAACTACCCGGATACGAAGTTCGCTGTCATTGACACCACCGTGGATCTTCCGAACGTGGAGTCTATAAGCTTTGCGCAGAATCAGGGTTCTTTCCTGGCCGGCGCGGCGGCGGCTTTATTTACGCAGAAGACGGACATCAAGAATGTAAACGAGGAGCACATCATCGGCTGGGTAGGCGGCATGGATATTCCGGTGCTGCATGACTTCTATACCGGCTATGAGCAGGGCGCGAAGTACGTGGATCCGGACATCCAGATCCTTCAGGCATTTGCAGGCACATGGACAGACCCGTTAAAGGGCAAGGAGCTGACTCTTGCACAGTACGAGCAGGGCGCGGATATCGTTATGAACGTAGCGTCCGGCACGGGCGTGGGAATCCTTGAGGCCGCAAAGGAAGCAGACAAGTACGCCATCGGCGTTGACCTTGATCAGGACAACGATCAGCCGGGGCATGTTCTTACTTCCATGGTGAAGAGAGTGGACAATGCGTGCTATCTGGTTATTGAATCCGTAGTAAACGGCACCTTCGAGGGCGGTTCCACGAAGTATCTGTCCCTGACGGAAGGCGGCGTCAGCCTGACAGATTTCTCTGTTATGAAGGAAGCTCTCGGCGATCAGTTCCCGCAGGATATCGTAGATACATGCGAGGAACTCGCGGAAAAGATTAAATCCGGTGAGATCGTGGTGGAAAACTACGAGGGATTCGGACCGCAGGCATAATCGACGGGCGAGTGAAAGCAGAGGCAGGGGGTCTGGGAAACCGATCCCCTGCCTTTTTCTGAGAGGGTGATCGAATGAATGAATATGTAGTGGAGATGAAAGGGATCGTCAAGCATTTCGGCCAGGTTCAGGCGGTGAAGAAGGGCGAATTTACCCTGAAAAAGGGGGAGATCCATTCTCTGATCGGGGAGAATGGGGCGGGTAAATCGACCATGATGAAGCTCCTGTACGGGATGTATCCGATTGACGAGGGTGAGATTACGGTAAAAGGCGAGGTGATGGGAAGCATTACCCCCAAGACGGCGATTGAGCACGGGGTGGGGATGGTGCATCAGGAGTTCATGCTGGTCAATGAGCTGACCGTCCTGGAGAATATCATTCTCGGTTTTGAGCCGAAAAAGGGGCTGACCATTGATTTTGCCAGAGCGAGAAGCGAGGTTGAGACGTACATAAACCAGTATCACATGGAGGTTCAGCTCGACAAGCGCGTGAGCCAGATTTCGGTCGGCGAGGCGCAGAGGGTGGAGATCATCAAGACCCTGATGCGCGGGGCGGATATCATTATTCTGGATGAGCCGACGGCTGTCCTGACGCCGCAGGAGGCGAAACGGTTATTTGAGATTCTGAACCGTTTGAGACAGGACGGGAAGTCGCTGGTATTTATCTCCCATAAGCTGAATGAGGTTATGGAGATCTCGGACCGCATTTCCGTGATGCGCCAGGGAACCTATATGGGAACCGTATTAAAGGATGAGACATCCCCCCTGGATCTGACGAAGCGGATGATCGGGCGCGAGGTATTCTTAAATATTGAAAAGGATTACTCGCAGGCAGGAGAGACGATCCTGGAGGTAAAGGATGTGTGGATCCCGAGCCAGAAGGAGACGTCGAAGATCCGCGGCATGTCCCTTTCGGTCCGCGAGGGGGAGATCGTGGGCATCGCGGGCATCGACGGCAACGGCCAGAGCGAGCTGGTGGAAGCGATCACGGGCCTTCGCCGTGTGGAAAAGGGCTCTGTCATTTTAAATGGGAAGGATATCACGAATCTGAACCCCAAAAAGGCGCGTGAGAGCGGGCTTGCCCATATCCCGGAGGACCGGAATACGAGAGGCTTAAACCGCGCGATGACCATTGAGGAAAATCTGGTTGCCGTGCGCCTGGATCAGCCGCCGTTTACAAAGGGGATGCTTATAAACAAGCCGGGCCAGGATGCATATGCCGCCGAGATGGTGGAGCAGTTTGACATCCGCCCCACAGATTATAACCTGCCGACCTCCTCTTTATCCGGCGGAAATGCCCAGAAGGTTGTGGTGGCCCGCGAGGTATCCATGAACCGTAAGCTCCTGGTGGCCTCCCAGCCGACCAGAGGCGTTGATATCGGCGCGATTGAGCTGATACGAAACACCCTGGAAAAGGCCAAAAAGCAGGGGGCGGGCGTCCTGCTTGTCTCAGCGGAGCTGGAGGAGATCATTTCCTTATCGGATCGGATCATTGTCATCCACGAGGGCAAGATCACCGGAGAGATGATGGCCAGCGAGGCAAATGAGAATAATCTCGGACTCCTGATGATGGGAGGAGAAGAGGGAAAGGAAGGTGAAAAAGCGGTATGAATCAAACGTTAAGCAGTCTCCGCAAGATTCTTTTGACCATGTTTCTGGCTCTGGCCATCGGCGCTCTGTTCATCATCGGCATCGGGGAGAACCCGATCGACGCGTACGGCGCGCTTTTAAAGGGCGCCTTCAGCGGCAAGCTCCGGCTGGGCACGACGCTGGCCGGCTTTACGCCTCTTCTCCTGACCTCCATCGCATTTGCGGTCGCGGCCAAGGCGGGCGCGTTCAATGTCGGCGTAGAGGGCGAGGTGTTCCTCGGCGGCATTACGGCGGCCTATATCGGCGTAAACTGGACCTTTCTTCCAAAGCCCTTCCTCTATCTGGCCTGTTTCCTGGGCGCGATGGCGGTTGCCGCCGCCTGGGCCTACATTCCGGCTGCTTTAAAGGCGTATTATGGGGTAAATGAGGTCTGCACCACGATTCTGATGAATACGGTCGCCCTGTATATCACCTCCTACCTGGTAAGCGGGCCTATGAGCGCGGGAACGGCGAACGCTCAGTCCCTGCCCGTGACAGTGACGCTTCACCAGTTCATGAAGCCCAGCAGCGCCAATGTGGGCATCCTCATTGCCATCGCGGTGGTGCTGATTGTGATTTACATGCTGAACAAGACGAGCTGGGGCTACAAGATCCGCACAGTGGGGCTGAACCCGAGCCATGCGGACTATGTGGGAATCAGCTCCCGCAGGGTGTTTATCAGCGCCATGATGCTGTCCGGCATGCTGGGCGGGATCGCGGGCTGCATCGAGGTTCTGGGCGTGCACGGCTATTTCCTCAACAACTTTGCCACCGGCCTTGGAAGCAACGGCATGCTGGCGTCCCTGATCGTGAAAAACAACATGATCTTCACCCCGTTTATGGCCTTCTTCCTGGCCGTCTTAAAGGCGGGCGCGATGGGCATGCAGCAGACCACAGGCGTTCCCAAGGCGCTTGTGGATACCATCACCGCGGTGTTCATTATCATTGCCACCATGGAGACGGCGTTCCAGTTTAAACAGAAAAGAAAGCTTAAGAAGGAGGAGAAGGCATGAACGCGATTATAGAAAATTTTGACAAGATCTTTAATGTGTCACTGATTTATGCAACCTTCCGTTCCGCCACTCCGATCATCTTCGCAGCGCTCTGCGCGGCGATCACGCAGCAGGCGAATATTTTAAATATCGGCACAGAGGGTATTATGCTGGTCGGCGCATTCACCGCAGTAAGCGTCAGCTATGCGTCCGGAAGCTGGGTTTTAGGCGTCCTGGCGGCGATGGTGGCCGGCTCCCTGATCGCAATGATTATGGCCCTGGGCCATATCCGCTATAATTCGGAGATCTGCGCCATCGGCATGGGCGTAAATATGTTTGCGATCGCCATCACGAAGTTCCTGCTCAGCACGATCTTCCACACCAACGGCGCGTTTTCCAACCCGGATATCAAGCCCATCCCAAGGCTTCATATGCCCTTCCTTGAGAATGTGCCGGTTCTGGGCACACTTCTCAATGACTGGAGCATCACGGAGTGGTTCGCTATTGTACTGATCATCCTTTTGCAGTTTTTCTTTTATAAGACGGTATGGGGCCTGCGCCTGCGCGCGGTGGGCCAGTTCCCGGAGGCGGCCAAGACGGCCGGTATTAGGGTAAATGCAGTTAAATATCAGGCTATGCTGATCTCCGGCCTGATCGGCGGACTCGCGGGGGCGCACTTATCCCTGGGATACAGCACGCAGTTTATTGAAAATATGACGAACAACAGGGGCTTCATGGGCGTGGCGGCTATGTACTTCGGCGGCGCGAATCCGGTGCTCACAGCGCTGGGGTGCCTGCTGTTCGGATTTGCTGATTCGATCGGGGCGAGGCTGCAGGCGTATGGGATTCCGTCGCAGTTTGTGCTGATGATGCCGTATATTGTGACGGTTGCGGTGCTGGCGGTTTCGATGATCGCTAAGATGTCGGCGGATCGGAAGAGGCAGTCTTCGCTGAATGTAGGGGCCGGGAATTAGACGGAGGATGCTTCTGTGAGGGTCGGCGGGGGGATTCGTGAGGGGGCCGCCCGAAAGCGGCTTCCTATCCAACGGAACCGCGCTTCCGCTCAGAGAAAAGCGCAGCGGTACTAAGCTCGAAAAGACCTCGCTAAGTACCGGCGGTTTTCTATGGGTTCCTTATGGATAGGAAGCCGCTCCCGGGCTACGTTTCCGCGGGCCGGGGATGTGCCGGGCCGGGCTGGCTGGCGGCCCCCTCACGAATCCCCCAAAAAGCATTCTCTACGGAGGTATAACCTGCTTACAGATTACGGTTCTACAGGCATCTGCCTGTCGTTAAATATGAGATTCAAATAATGAAGCAAAAGCAATAAACATAGAAAAGAGGAAAAATCATATGGAAAAGAAAAAAATCATCCTGGACTGTGATCCCGGACACGATGACGCGGTGGCGATTATGCTGGCTGCGAAGAGCGAGAAACTTGACCTGCTCGGCATTACGGTTGTAGCGGGAAATCAGACGCTTGAGAAGACGCAGGTGAATGCGCGCAATGTCTGCCAGTGCCTTGGCCTGGATGTTCCGGTTTACGCGGGATGCGGGCAGCCGATGGTGCGCGAGAAGATGGTGGCGGCGGATATCCACGGCGAGACAGGGCTGGACGGGCCGGTGTTTGAGCCGCTTACGAAGCCGCTGGAGGAAAAGCACGCCGTGCAGTTTATTATCGATACGCTGATGGGGTCGGATGGGGATATTACGATGGTTACGACCGGGCCTATGACGAATCTGGCGATGGCGATGCGGATGGAGCCGCGGATTGTGGAGAAGATAGAACAGATTGTTCTGATGGGCGGCGCTTATACAAACGGTAATGTGACGCCGGCGGCGGAGTTTAATATTATTGCGGACGCGGATGCGGCGTATGTGTGCTTTACGAGCGGCCGGCCGATTACGATGGTGGGGCTGGACGTGACGCGCAAGGCTCTGTGCTATCCGGCGGTTGTGGATCGGATGGAGAAGGTGGGCAATAAGGCTTCCAAGCTGTTCGTGGATCTGATGCGGCATTTCTGTAAGAGCCAGAAGGAGGTATTCGGCTGGGAGGGCGGCCCGCTTCATGATCCCATCACGATTGCGTATCTGCTCGATCCCTCGGTTCTGACCGTGAAGCCCATGCATGCGGAGATTGATATCCGGAGCACACAGTCGTACGGAAGGACGAACTGCGATTATTTTGGGTATCAGAAGCTTGAGCCGACGGCGGATGTGGCGGTTGATATTGATGTGGAGAAATTCTGGGATATCATTGAGGACGGGCTGCGTAAATATTGATATACGCGCTTTAGGCGCGGCATAAAAGGGAGGCGGAGGTCTTGAGAGAGCTGGGCGAGGTTCTCAGGGAGAACCGGGAAGTGTATATTGAGGCGTTAAAGCGCCTGCTTGCCATTGACACCCATGATATCGGCCACGGCATTCAGGGCGGGCTTGAACGGGAGGGGCAGGAGTATATGGCAGAGCTCCTGTCTTCCATGGGGGCGGAGGTAGTCCGGGATCCCATGCGGGAGGAGACGATCCGGGAATGCTTTGAGCGGTATGAGGAGGGCAATCTGGGGCATAATCAGGAAAACCGCTTTAATGTTTATGGGACGTTTAAGGGAACGGCGGGAGGCAGAAGCCTGTTATTTAACGGGCATATTGATGTGATGCCGGCCGATGAAGCGGAGGGCTGGACTTCGCCCCCGTTCCGGCCTGAAATCCGGGACGGGCGGCTGTACGGCCGCGGCGCGGCGGATATGAAGGCCGGGCTGATGGCTTCGGCGATGGCGGTGCGTCTTTTGAAGGATGCGGGCTGCGACCTGCCGGGGGATGTGATCATTACCTCTGTCTGCGACGAGGAGGGCGGCGGGAACGGCTCCATGCAGGCTGTGATGAGCGGCCTTACGGCGGACGGGGCCGTGAACTGCGAGCCCACGGACGGCAAGCTGATTCTGGCGCATATGGGATGGGTCTTTTTTAAGGTGGATTTTGAGGGAAAGGCATGCCATTCCGGCGAGAAGAAGAACGGCGTCAGCGCGATTGAAAAGGCGATCAAGGTGATTGGGGCGCTGAACGAGATGGAGCATACGTGGCTTCTGACGTATAAGCACGCGCTTTTGCCGGCCCCCAGCTTAAATATCGGCGTGATTTCAGGCGGCGAGGCCGGATCGACCGTGGCAGGGGAGTGCAGCTTTTCCACCTGTGTGCATTATCTGCCCGGCCTGATGGATCAGGGGCAGGTCGTGCGGGAATTTACAGAGACTGTGGAGCGCGCTGCTAAGTCGGATGCGTGGCTGGAGAGCCATCCGCCGGTCATTTCCATCTACCAGACCGGAAAGGGTTTTGAGATGGAGGAGGCGCATCCGCTGGTGGATGCGATGAAGCGCGTGTATGAGGAGACCAAGGGAACCCATATCCGGGTGTGCGGTTCGCCCTTTGGCTGCGATTCCAGGCTCTGGCGCAATATCGCCGGGATCCCGGTCATCCAGTTCGGCCCCGGACGCGGCTCGGAGTGCCACGCGGTGGACGAGTGGGTCAGTGTAGAGAGCTATCTGGAAGCGATCCTGATTTATGCAAAGCTGATTCTGGAATGGGGTAAATAAAATACACAATTGTTTATAGAACAGAAAGGAGTTCAAAATGAGTAAAAAAGTATTATTGGCGGGCGAATCCTGGATGAGCTATACCACGCATGTGAAGGGGTTTGATTCCTTTTATACATCGACCTATGAGACAGGGGAGAAATGGCTGAAGGAGGCGCTCACAGCGGGCGGCTATGAGGTGGTGTTTCTGCCGAACCACCTGGCAAACGAGGAATTTCCGTTTACCATGGAGGAGTTAAAGCAGTATGATCTGGTGATTTTGTCGGATATAGGCGCAAACACGCTGCTCCTGCCGGGCGCGACGTTTACAAGGAGCGAGAAACGCCCGAACCGCTGCAACTTGATCCGCGACTATGTGCTGGACGGCGGCGCGTTGCTGATGGTGGGCGGATATCTGACCTTCTCCGGCGTGGACGCGAAGGGAAAATGGCACGATACAGCGGTGCAGGAGGTTCTTCCTGTGGAGGTTCTGACCGTGGATGACCGGATGGAGCACTGTGAAGGCGTTAAGCCTGTCACCGTGTCGGAGCATGAGGCGCTTTCCGGGATTCCCGCCGAATGGCCGGACGTGCTGGGTTATAATAAGGTGCTTGCAAAGCCTGAGGCTTCGGTGCCGGTTACGGTGGAGGGCGATCCGTTTATCGCCTTTGCGGAGTACGGCAAGGGCAGAAGCGGAGTTGTCACGACCGACTGCGCGCCGCACTGGGCCCCGCCGGAATTCTGCGAGTGGGAGTATTATAACAGGCTGTGGCAGAATATCGCCGCATGGCTGATCGGGGAGTAACCGTTCAGAGGCTGTCTGAATTGTTACGATCAGGAAACAGGGATCTGTTTTTTTAAAACCGGCAGAGTCAGACAGGGGGATGAGGAATGAAGGATGCCGTTGATTTTTTAAAGGAGCTTCTGGCGGTTCCGAGTGTAAACGGCCGGGACGACGAGGGGCGTGCCGCAGAGTTTCTGTGCGGATTTTTTCGCGGGGCGGGCCTTGAGGCCAGGGTGCAGAGGATTGATGAGACTCACGCCAATGTGCTGGCGGTCCTTGAGGGAGAGGATAAGGCGGGTGATTTCGTCTGGAACGGCCACCTGGACACGGTGCCGTACGGGAAAACGGAGGAATGGGCCAGCGATCCGGCGATTCCCTGCGAGAGGGACGGTTTCCTCTATGCAAGGGGGGCCAGCGACATGAAGGGCGGCCTTGCGGCTATGGCCTACGCCCTGTGCGCGTATAAGCGCTCCGGGAAACGGGTTCCGGTTACGATCCGTTTTATCGGTACCTGCGATGAGGAAAAAGGCGGCCTGGGCGCGGAGGCGGTTTTAAAGGAACAGCTTTTGGGAAGGCCCCGCGGGCTCCTGATAGGGGAGCCTACGGGGGGCCTTGCCGGCGTGGCCCAGAAGGGCTGCCTGTGGCTGGAGATCCGGGCAAAAGGCCGCACGAGCCACGGCGCGTATCCCAAAGAGGGGTGCAATGCCGTTGAACAGGGCGCGGCGCTGGCCGGCCGGATCGGGGATTATGTCAGGGGGTACGCGCATCCGGTCCTGGGGGCGTCCACGGCGCAGATTACCCGGATTTCCGGGGGGATTGCGCCGAACATGACGCCGGACGCCTGTACGATTCTGATGGACATCCGCATGGTTCCGGGGCTGACGGCCGATATGGTCCTTTTAAAGGCCGGGGAGCTTTTGGAGGAGCAAAACAGGCTGAGAAAGCAGGCGGCTGATGGAAGCTGCGGTCCGGCGGCGGAGTTTAAGGCGGAGTTTTCGGTTTTGAACAGCAGGAGGGCGGTGGAGATCGCCCCGGATCACAGGATGGCGGTATGCCTTTTGGAAAGCCTGGCGGCCCGGGGGATGGATACAGGGCTTACTGGGATCAGTTATTTTACGGATGCCTCTGTTCTGGCCCGGGACGATTTGGAGCTTCCGGTCCTGCTTTTTGGGCCCGGCGAGCCGGATATGGCCCATAAGCCGAACGAGCGTTTAAGCCTAGACAGATACCGGCAGTCGATCCGGATCTATATGGATTTGATTGAAAATGGCTTTGGCAGCGCCGGAGGGGCCTCATGAGGGCGACGATTAAGGATATCGCGGTTGCCACGGGTTTTTCTGTGACAACGATCTCCCTGGTTCTTAACGGAAAAGCCCATAAGATTTCGGATAAAACCAAAAAAAGGATTCTCGACGCGGCGGAGCAGATGCATTACCGCCCGAACCAGCTCGCGGTCAGTCTGGTAAAAAAGAGGAGCAAGACCATCGGACTGATTGTCCCGGACATTGCCAATGTCTATTTTGCCAATATGGCCAGAGGGATTGACGAGGCGTGCCGGGAGCACGGCTTTACGGTAATTCTCTGCAATACGAATGAGAGCCACGAGCGGGATGTGGAATATATCAATATGCTGGCCGATAAGGGAGCGGACGGGATTCTCTACATCATGGCAAAGGACAGCACGCAGGAGATGGGGCTTGCGGCGGTAGAGCTCATGGAGGAGCTTAAGATGCCGTATGTCATCCTGGATCGGCTGATGGAGGCAAAGTGTCCGGGGATCGCGACGGACCATGAGACAGGGGGATATCTTGCGGCCAGCCATCTGATACGGCTGGGACACAGGAAGCTTGCCTGTGTCACCGGCCCGATCGGGACGCTGGCCGACTCCCAGCGCAGGCTCAGGGGGTTTCTGTGCGCGCTGAGGGAGTGGGAGATCCCTGTCCGCATGGAGCTGATCTGCGAGGGAAGCTTCACGCCCGAGGGCGGGGCCGCGGCGGTGGATCAGTTGATGAAATATGAATTTACGGCGATTTTTGCCTGTAATGACGCATCGGCCTACGGTGTGTGCAGAAGGCTTAAGGAATACGGAAAACGGGTTCCGGAGGATGTATCGGTCGTCGGCTACGACGATGTGCTGTATGCCGAGATGCTGGAGGTTCCGCTGACCACGGTGCGCCAGAAGGTACATGCGATGGGGATGGAAGCGGTGCGCCGTCTGATGGCTCTGATCCGGCGGGAGAGCGCGATGGAACGTTCCATCATATTTGAACCGGAACTGATTGTGCGAAACAGTACGGCCAGAGTATACGGAGAGGCTTTTTCACGGGCCGGGAAAGGCGAAGCACAGCCGGGGGATCGTATACCGTCAAGGAGGGGAGAGCATTGAATATATTGAATTTCGGCTCGCTGAATATTGATTACACGTACCAGGTGGATCACTTTGTGAGGGCGGGGGAGACGAGCTCCTCAAAGTCCCTCTCCGTATTCAGCGGGGGAAAGGGACTGAACCAGTCAATCGCATTGAGCCGCGCGGGCGCCAATGTCTGGCATGCCGGGGCGGTGGGAAAGGAGGACGGGGCGTTCCTCATAGAGGAGCTCTCGGAGGCAGGCGTGCATACCGAATTTATTTCCCGGACAGAGGGAAAAACAGGCCACGCCATTATCCAGAAGGATCCGTCCGGCCAAAACTGCATTCTTCTCTACGGGGGCGCGAATCAGGAGATTGGAAAAGAGTTTGTGGACCGGGTGATGGAGCGCTTTGAGGAGGGCGATTTCCTGATTCTCCAGAATGAGATCAGCGAGATTGCCTATATCATGGAAAAGGCCCGTCAAAAGGGCATGCGGATCGTCCTCAACCCGTCGCCCATGGATGAGAAGATCGCCTCGTATCCCCTTTCGTATGTGGACTATTTTCTGCTAAACGAGATTGAGGCATTGGATCTGTGCGGGGATCGCGCAGGGGAGAACGGGACGGCCGGCGAACAAGGCGCGGGTGGAAATGAAGCTTTCGGTGAGGAAGGCGGGGCCGCAGCGACGGCGGCCGGCGACGGCGGCGTCGATGCTGAGAGGCTGATGGAGAGGCTGACAGAGCGGTTTCCGAACGCAAAAATTGTGCTGACGCTTGGATCCGGCGGCTCGGTTTACCGGGATGCGGACGGGATGATCCGCCAGGGGATTTATAAGGTTCCGGTTGTGGATACCACGGCGGCAGGCGATACGTTTACCGGATATTTCATCGGCGGGCTGCAGCGGGGCGAGACGCCACGAAAAGCCCTGGAGCATGCCGCCAAAGCGGCCGCTATCGCAGTATCCCGCGCAGGGGCCGCGCCGTCCGTGCCGACGCGGGAGGAAGTGGAGGCATTTGCCGGGGAGAAGTAACGCAGACTCTTTTTGGTTGTTTAGCGATTTAGACAGAGGATATTCCTGCCTGTGTCAGATAAATGTATTACAAAGCTTTTGGCGGGATAAGGCCGGTTCCAGGCTTGATGATAACGCAGCCGGCGGCGGCCTTCCCGCGATAAGTGTGTTTTGTTTGAATTGGAGATTAATTCAATAAAATGCATACAGAATTGCGGAGAGAAAAAATATTATTCTGAATATTAAAAAAAACTTGACAAACAGGAAAAGTGTGGTAAAATAAAGGAGTAACAACGAGAGAGAGCAACAGACAATAGACAAGCTCAGCAATCTCGTGTGACGCAGAAGTGGCGGAATTGGCAGACGCGCACGGTTCAGGTCCGTGTGAGAGCAATCTCATGAGGGTTCAAGTCCCTTCTTCTGCACGAACAAAAAGCCCTGATACCCGGTTGGTATCAGGGCTTTTTGGGTAAAATGGTAACGTATTATACTATTTTAACAGCGGCACGGCTCAGAAAAGGTTTCGCATTTCTGCAGGGGTTTGTTATAAGAGGCAAAGGAGGAACATCATGCTGGAACTGAGGGATATCTCTTTTGAGGTTCAGGAGGAGAAAAGCCAGAAGGAGATCATTCATCATCTTGATTTAAAGATAGGGGACGGGGAGTTTGTGGTAATCACAGGGCCGAACGGGGGCGGGAAATCGACGCTTGCGCGGCTGATCGCCGGGATCGAGAAGCCGACGGCCGGGGCGATCCTGTTCGACGGGAAAGATATCACGGAAAAGAGCATTACGGAGCGGGCAAATCTGGGGATCAGTTTTGCCTTTCAGCAGCCGGTCCGGTTTAAGGGCGTGCAGGTCCTGGATCTGATCCGGCTGGCGGTGAAGGAGCAGGTATCGGCCGCGGAGGCGTGCAAGTACCTGTCCGAGGTGGGGCTGTGCGCAAAGGATTATATTAACCGCGAGGTGAATGCGAGCCTTTCCGGCGGGGAGTTAAAGCGGATCGAGATTGCGACCGTGCTGGCCCGCGCGTCGCGCCTGTCCGTGTTTGACGAGCCGGAGGCCGGTATTGATCTGTGGAGCTTTCAGAATTTAATCCAGGTATTTGAGCGCATCAGGGAGAATACGAAGGGCTCGATTATGATTATTTCCCATCAGGAGCGGATTCTGAATATTGCGGATCGCATCGTGGTGATTGCAGACGGGAGGGTGACCCGTCAGGGAGCCGGGAACGAGGTGCTTCCGGAGATTCTGGGGACGGCGTCGGCTGTGGGAGGCTGTGAATATTTCCGCTGAGAGCATCAGATTTATCATATCGTGGTTTTGAATGTACGGAGAGTACATCTGACTGGACAGGAGGCATAGAGGAGAAATGGATGAGATTCAGAGAACCCTGTTAGAGGAGGTGGCGGATCTGCACGGCGTGCCGGCAGGCGCTTACAATATACGGGCAAACGGCCAGATGGCGGGTCGGCAGAATACGGCCAATATTGAGATTGTGACCAAGGGAGATCAGTCAGGGATTGAGATTCGGATTAAGGAGGGGACGAAGCATGAGAGCGTCCATATCCCTGTGGTGCTCAGCCAGAGCGGCCTGAAGGAGATGGTCTACAATGATTTTTACATCGGGGCCGGGGCGGATGTGACGATTGTGGCCGGATGCGGGATCCACAACAGCGGGGACGCGGCCTCGGAGCACGACGGGATCCACCGCTTTTTTGTGGGAAAGAATGCGCGGGTGCGGTATGTGGAAAAGCATTACGGGGCCGGGGACGGCCGCGGGGCGCGTATTTTAAATCCCACGACGGAGGTGACGATGGAGGAGGGCAGTTATCTGGAAATGGAGTCGGTGCAGATTAAGGGCGTGGATTCCACGGTGCGCAGCACGGTTGCAAACCTGGCCGCAGGCGCGTCGATCGTGATAAAGGAACGCCTTCTGACACACGGGAGCCAGCGCGCGGACAGCACGATCGAGGTGAATTTAAACGGGGCGGACGCGAGCGCCAATGTGCTGTCGCGCTCGGTTGCGAGAGAGGAGTCCTCTCAGAAGTTTATTTCTATCATAAACGGAAACAGCCGCTGCGCGGGCCACACGGAGTGCGACGCGATTATCATGGATCAGGCAAAGATCCAGGCCGTCCCGGAGCTGACGGCCAATGATCCGGATGCGGCTCTGATTCATGAGGCGGCGATCGGAAAAATCGCAGGGGAACAGCTCATAAAGCTGATGACCTTAGGGCTTACAGAGGAAGAGGCAGAGGCGCAGATTATTAATGGTTTTTTGAAATAAATGGTTTCACATGACAGCTTCTTTTTCTTTTGCGCGCGTTTTTTGCGTCTGTTCAGGAACTGTCCCGACATACATTGCGCAGGGCGCGCAGGATGTTTCTTCGGGACAGTTCCTCATCTTATCCGTCATGTTTTAACAGCTTCATGCATAAATTCAGGTATAATTTATAGAAAGAACAGGGGGATGCATATGGTTGGCCAAAAGACGGAAAACCTTCTGAATCTGTCGCTGGACGCGACGGAGGCGGAGCGGAGCAAATCGCCTGCGCTTGGCGAGGGGTATGACAGGGAGGACAGGCGCTGGGAGCTGATCGTCAAATATAACGGGGATCTGGAAGAGATAGAGGCCGCAATGCCGGAGATCAGGGCGTTTCCGCTGCTCGGCGGCTATGCGGTTCTAAGCGTTCCGGAGCCGTTTATCGAGTCTTTAGCCGCTTTTTCGCAGATTGAATACATCGAAAAGCCGAAAAGGCTCTTTTTTTCTGTCAATAAAGCAAAGAGCGATTCCTGTATCACTCAGGTTCAGTCAGGCGGAGGCGGGCTGTATTTAAGCGGGCGCGGGGTTATTACGGCTGTCATTGATTCCGGTATTGACTATTATCACGGAGATTTCCGGGACAGGGAGGGGAACAGCCGGATTCTGGAGCTGTGGGATCAAGATCGCGCGGCGGTGTACAGCCGGGAGCAGATTAATGAGGCGCTGAGAGCGGGAAGCCGGGAGGCGGCATTTCAGCTTGTCCCGTCGCGGGATGTGAGCGGCCACGGGACCGCCGTGGCCGGGATTGCGGCGGGAAACGGCCTGGAGGGAAACGGAACTTACCGGGGCGCGGCCTATGAGAGTGATCTGCTCATTGTAAAGCTCGGCGCGCCGAAGCCGGATTCATTTCCCAGGACTACGGAGCTGATGAGGGCCCTTGATTTTGTTGTGAGGCGCGCGGTTTACTATCAGAAGCCGGTTGCGGTGAACTTAAGCTTTGGCAATACGTACGGCTCCCACGACGGTACGAGCCTTCTTGAGACGTATCTGGATGCGGCGGCGGAAATGGGGCGCACGGTCATCGTAGCCGGGAGCGGCAATGAGGGGAGCAGCCGCGGCCACACCTCCGGCATACTTAAAAACGGGGAGAGCCGGATCATTGAATTATCCGTGGATGAATATGAGAGAGGGTTCGGCGTCCAGCTCTGGAAGCTTTATATTGATGATTTTTTTGTGGAGCTTATAAGCCCCTCCGGGCGTTCCTCGGGTCCTGTCTCGCCTGTCCTGGGCTCGCAGCGCCTTGCATTTCCGGGAACCACGGCGCTGCTTTACTACGGCGAGCCCAGCCCCTACAGCACGGCCCAGGAGATCTATTTTGACTTTATCCCTTCGGATACGTATGTGGAGAGCGGGATATGGAAGTTCCGCCTGATCCCCCAGCGGATCGTGGACGGGAGTTTTGATTTGTGGCTTCCGTCAGAGTCTGCGCTGAACCGCTCGACGCGTTTTTTGTTCCCGACGCCGGATACGACGCTTACGATTCCTTCGACCTCGTCCAGTGTGATGACAGTCGGGGCGTACGATGACGCCACGCAGTCGTACGCCGATTTTTCCGGGAGGGGATTTACGCGGCTGGGTCATATGGTGAAGCCGGATCTCGTGGCCCCGGGGGTGAATATCGTGACGTCAAGGGCCGGAGGAGGCTATGCGGCGGTGACGGGGACTTCCTTTGCGGCGCCGTTTGTGACGGGGAGCGCGGGGCTTTTGATGGAGTGGGGGATCGTGGACGGGAATGATCCGTATCTGTATGGGGAGAAGGTGAAAGCATATCTGAGGAGAGGGGCAAGACAGATGCCGGGATTTGAGGTGTTCCCGAATCCGCAGGTGGGGTATGGGGCGCTTTGTGTCGAGGATAGTCTGCCGGGGTAGAAATGAGGGGGGGATTTTGGGATAATAAGCACAGTATTTTGTGGTATATTGTGTCGAATAAAGTGCTTATTATGTGTTAATTCAGGATAAATCGAATGAAATAAACATATGAGATATGAAAAGTGCAAATTGTATTTCAAATACAGCAGTCCTATATCTAAGTAATTATAAAAAGACACCTGATAAAATGCGGTTCTTTCTGATGTTTGGGTAACTCTGTTATTTCCGCTTTGCTCTACTAAGCGAATTTGATAGCTTACAGCAAATTCATGAAATATGTGAATACCCAAAGTACAGAAAGAACCTAAAATGCGATATGTGATAAAAATGACGGGTGGCACTGTAGAGTATGATGTGCCGATTATGAAGGTGTAAGAATATACTCTGGAAGATATTTTTTCAAAAGGCTTGTTGCTGTTAATTCCGTTTTATATTTTTTCACATGAAAAGAATTTTAAGGTGTATAAATCGATGTCATTTAGTTAAGTTCCAGGGCTAACTCCCGTATTAGGGATCTAACGTAACAGTTCAGGTTGTCTGAACTTTTACGATCTAACCAAAATTTCTCACTAAATTATATTAAAAGGATTGACAAATTGTCAAAAATGTGCGGCCGCTTTCGCTACAGATTGTTTTTTAGAGGCAGCGAAAGCGGCCCTTGAATTGAATGTATCATTTTTCAATTCAAGGAGGTATTCATTTATGATACACGAATCAATCAAGGTTGCTTTTTCTGATGCAGTACACCATGTTGCATCCAATATTTCATCTTATGCGGCTGATTCGGACAAAGATCTGATCCGCAACAGGAAGATCGGGGCTGATAAACTTCTTTCTTTCATGGTTTCCTGCGGCTCTTCCAGCACAAAACTGGAACTTCTTGATTTCTTTGGCCTTGGTTCAGACACTCCTTCTGCTTCTGCCTTTAACCAGCAGCGGGCAAAACTGAAACCGGAGGCCCTGGAAGCTCTTTTTCATCAGTTTAATTCTTCCGTCCAGGCTATGGAAAATACACCTGGCTACCGCTTCCTTGCTGCAGATGGATCCACCTTTACCTTTTTCAGCAAACCTTCCTTTTCCTCCCCAGAATACTTTGTATCAGAAGGCCGCTCTGCAAAAGGCTTCTGCAGCATGCATCTGAATGCCTTTTATGACCTGCAAAAACATACTTATTCTGATGCCCTCATCCAACCCGTCCGCCAGAAGGATGAATTCCGGGATTTCTGCGATACGGTTGACCGGCGCCGGACTCTGCCGGATACCAGGGATGTCTTTATCGGTGACAGAGGCTATTGTTCTTATAACAACATGGCGCATGTCATACACAAAGGACAATATTTTCTTTTCCGTACCAAGGACATCCATTCCAAAGGGCTTGTTGGGAATTTTGATTTCCCTGTTACAGATTCCTTTGATATTCAGGTAAATGTCACCCTGGCCTGCAGCAAAAAAAAGCAAATCCCAGTCAAAAAAGGCTTTTACAAACGCTTTGTGGATGCGGCCGCTTCCTTCGACTACATTAAATATGGTTCTCTGAACACATATGACTTATCATTCCGGATTGTAAGGTTTCCGATCGCGGCCGGTTCTTATGAATGCATCGTGACAAATTTACCGCCAAAAGAGTTCCCGTCTGAACGTATCAAACTTCTATACCATACCAGATGGGGCATCGGGGGGCTTTCCGTAAACTGAAATATACAATCGGACTGAGCAACTTCCATGCTTATAAGCCGGATTACAATAAACAGGAAATATGGGCAAAATTAACCGCGTACAACATGACAGAAACGCTTATCAACCATACAATTATAAAAAAGGGAAATACAAAGCAAGGAACCGATAAAACATCTCTAAAACCATTCCTGTCAAATAAATCCGAAACGATTCATCCGAAACGCCTTGTTTCCGACTGTTTAATTTCTACTTACTGGAATCTTCCCCTTTCGCCTAACCTTAACTAACTGACATTGGAGAGCGATCAGCTTGCCAACAATAATATCCGCTATATTGTGCACACGGACATTACTCCTTCTGACGGATGGCTCGATGCGTCGGTTTATGCGCAGGACAGCCAGGGAAAACGTACCCGTCTTATATCAGAGGGCGAGTACAACGATACCGAAAGGCGGGATCTGGACGCAATGGCGGAGTTTGATGAGGATGGGGATGAGCAGCTTGAATACTATATAAGCTTTGCAATCAATAAAGATGTATTTGAAACAACGCAGTTTGATCGCATTGAGGCTTATAAAGGCCGTTTTGACAGCGCGGAAGAAGCAAAGAAATCCGGAACCAATATAACGTCCCAGTTCTTTTCAAAGAATATGGAGCAGACAGACGCCGGTTATCCGGAACCGGAGTATGACGAGCGGATTACGCTTGTGAGTTATCAGTCCGGAAAGGTAACCGGATGTATGGATTTGTGTGTAGGCTTATATGAAAAATGGAAGGCGGGGGAAGGGGAGCTTGTGCCCCAGTTGTTTAAAAAAACGGAAGACGGCAGGATGGAATCGCTTTTCGCCCATTCTTCGCATACATATGACCATGAGGAGGAAGGCTGTGAGCGGTATACGGAAACGCTCACACTGAAAAATGCCTATTCTGCAAAGGAACGATATTGTCTGGAATTTAAGTGGTATATCAGAGATTCAGAAGGGGATTCTTTTGATGGTTACGATAAGGTAACCGCCGCTTATCTGGGAGAGTACGCTTCTATAGCAGAGGCAAAGGCGGCGGGGACGGCGGATATAAAGGAGTCCCTGTTTGTGCGGAGAGATTATGAGGCAGATTTTAGCAATGGCGTTCAATTTACGATCTTTATCGGGGAGGACGGCGCAGAGGGGCAGAAAATTTACCAGCCATGTATAAAGACCCGGGAAGCGCCGCCATACTACAGCGGCAATACATCCGTACAGTTTTATAGCGTGGCTGACGGGGATGGGGAATCCCTTGCCTGCTATGTCCTGAATTGCGATGAGGATTCCTATGCGGACAGCAATTATATCACGATCCTTGTAGAGGAGCAGGCCCTGTTTACATAAACAGCCTAGAGCGTGTTTGAAAATTCATTCCTGGCATCTGCACGCGCCACTTCGCGGTATATTTGGGCCAAATTCACTTAACGCAGCCCGCTGCGCCGCGTTCAGTTGGCCCAAATCTCCCACAAAGTGGCACGCACAGCTACCAGAAAGCAATTTTCAAACACGCTCTGGCAGATCCGGAGGCAGAGACAAGCGAATCGGGCGGTATCAAATATTCGATCCGGGAAATTTTCCTGGACAGCCTGCACGACAATGTACATGATATTGCAGTATTTAATGCCGGTACGGATACTATTGAAGAGTTGTCAGTCAGTCTTTCCTCTGACGTATTGGAGCTGGATCCGTACTGAACGCTGAAAGGAGGCCATGGGCTTCCGGCGTCGTTTTTGCAATTCCCCCTTGCCCATTCCATATAATCTTCCACTTCCCGTTCAACATTCCCCATCCCATGCATATATATAGATATAGCAAAGGGAACTGCCGCCCCGCCGCGCGCCCGCGAGGGCTCCCATCCATCTATTGCCAGCGCCGCGCGCGTCAAACCGGCAGTCCCAAAAGGAGAGGAGCAAATCAAATGACTATCAAGCTGATTCAATGGTGCGCCAGGCCCGCGGTAAAGCGGTTTATCCTTTTCATCCTAATGGCGCTCACGATCATTCTCGGGCGAATAAATTAAGAATTTATTACAATTTTGGGCAAAAATGTGGATATTCTATGAACTTTATTTCGCATAGTTGACATATAATGGCAGTTATCATTATAATATACATAATATGCCGTAATATTGCCATTACGGGCTGAACCTTTGCCGGGCTGCACAAAAGAGCGCGCGGACAGGAAGCCGGCGGGCAGTTTGGGCGGACTGTGGGACAGGGAACCGGCGCGGGCCTGCGCAGAGCCATGAGGGCAGAGGGCAGGGGGAAAGCCGCGCCGAGCAGTCCGCATTCCGGTAAAATGGGGAGAGACACGAATGAAGATGACAAGACACAAAAGGGCGCTGGCCATGATTCTGGGCCTGATTCTGGCATTTAGCCCATGTACGGCGGGAATGCCCGGCCGGCCGTTTATAAGCCTGGCAGAGGAGCGGGCGGCGACGGTTCATGCGACCAATTTAAATGTGCGGAGCGGCGCGGGAACCTCGTATCCGGCGCTTACAAAGCTGTCCTACGGCATGTCGGTTACCGTGCTGGGGGAGCAGCGGGGGACGGACGGAAACCAGTGGTATCAGATCCGTTTTACCGGGAGCAATGGAACGCAGATCACAGGCTACGTGTCCGCGCAGTATATCCGCTTTCCGTCCGCCGTCCAGACAGACGGCAATTTTGAGCAGTATATGGCGAGCCAGGGCTTTCCGGAGAGCTACAAGCAGGGCCTGCGGGAGCTCCACGCCCAGTATCCTCAGTGGCGTTTTACCGCATTCCAGACGAATCTTGACTGGAATACCGTGATAGCCAATGAGAGTGTGATCGGCCGCAACCTGGTGGCGAGAAATAATGTCTCTTCGTGGAAATCGACCGCGGCAGGGGCTTACGACTGGAGCACAGGGACATGGCCCGGTTTTGATGGCAGCTCCTGGGTTCAGGCTTCAGAGGATATCATCCGCTACTATATGGATCCCAGGAATTTCCTCAATGAGAAATACATATTTCAATTTATGAAACAAAACTACGACAGCTCGATCCACACGCGGGCCGGGCTGGAGAGCATGGTGGCAGGCACCTTTCTGGCGGGAGGACTGTCCGGCGGCTCGGCGGGCGGTTCGTCAGACAGCGGTTCATCCGGAAGCGCCGCGCCCGGCGGCAATGCCCCGGGAACCGGGAGCAATACGGACGCCGGCAGCGCGCCCGGAAGCGGCCCGGCCGGGCCGGGAGGGGGAGATGCCTCCCAGGCGCCGTCCGCGTCCGATCCGTCGTCGCCGATCACGCCGGTGGCTTCCATAAGCGACCATGCGGTGGAGCTTGTGACAACCGCCTATGGCCCGGGCATGAATGCAGGCGGGTCGGGAACGCCGGATCCGGGCAGCGCCAATCCGGGCGGGGCGGAAACGACGGCGCCCGGCGCGGTTTCCGGAAGCGGCTCGTATGTCGATATGATTATGAACGCGGCGGCGCAGTCCGGGGTCAGCCCTTACATCCTGGCATCCATGATTTTGCAGGAGCAGGGCAGCCAGGGAACGGGCCGCAGCATCTCCGGGACCGTGTCAGGGTACCAGGGATATTACAATTTTTTCAATATAGAATCCTACCAGTCCGGCTCCATGGGGGCCGTGGAGAGAGGGCTGTGGTGGGCCTCCCAGTCCGGCTCCTACGGACGCCCCTGGAACAGTGTCGAGCGCTCGATCCTGGGCGGGGCCCTCTGGTATGGGGACAACTATGTGAAACGGGGCCAGGACACCCTGTATTTGAAGAAATTCAATGTGCAGGGCTCCAATCTCTACAAGCACCAGTATATGACCAATGTGCTGGCCGCGGCGGCGGAAGGGCTTACGCTGGCCAAGATTTCATCCCTTAAAACCACGGCCCTGGAATTTTCCATCCCGGTGTATCAGAACATGCCGGACACGCCGTGTGTGAAGCCGACGCTTGACGGCAGCCCAAACAATAAGCTTTCCGGCCTTGGCGTGGAAGGCTTTGCCCTGACGCCCACTTTTAACCGGGATACGGAAGCGTATGATCTGATCGTGGATCCGTCCGTATCTTCCGTAGCGGTACAGGCATCGGCCATTGACGCAAAGGCGGTCGTGAGCGGCGTGGGCAGCGTGAACCTTCAGAGCGGGGTAAATGATATTACGGTTTCGGTCAAGGCAGAGAACGGGTCTGTGCGCAATTATGTGATCCATGTCGTGCGCCAGTCAAACGGACCTGTCTACTCCGGTTCAGCGGGAAGCGGTACAAGCGGAGGCGGTTCCGGAAGCGGCAGCGCGGGCGGGACAGCCGGCCCGGGCCCGGGAAGTCCCGGTTTGTCCGGCGGCCAGACCTCCCAGCCCCCCGCAGGCAGCGGTACGGACAGCAGTTCAGGGAGCGCCCCGCCGTCCACAGGAGGAGCGCCGGGGAACGGACAGGGCGCAGGCTCCGGTACGGGAGCAGGGTCAGGAACCGGGAGCGGCGGTTTCCCGGCGGTTCCGGGAACCGGGACGGTAAACGGCTTTGGCTCTGCCAATAATTCCTCTTCCCTGACGACGCCAAACGGAAATATCCTTTCGCCGTCCGGATCCGGAACCGGATCGCCAGGCGGCGCAAGCAGCGGCAGTTCGGGAGGCAGTCCGGCCCAGAATCCGGGCAACCCCGGCGCTGCAAACCCGGGCGCCGCGGGCTCCGCAGGCACAGGTTCCGGAAATACGAATCCGGGCGGCACAGGCGCGGGCGGGGCAGGTTCCGGGAATGCGAATCCAGGCGGCTACCGGATCGTGAGCCCCGGGACAACGGCGGCTGACATCACATCCGCCCTGATCGCGGAAGGCGCGGGAAGCCAGGTAAAGGTGTGCCGCAGCGCGGGCACTGACGCGTCAGGGGCCGTTGCGACCGGATACATGGCGTACGTTTACGGCGCGGATGGAACGCCGGCGGCTCAATACGAGATCGTTGTAAAGGGCGACAATAACGGAGACGGAAAGCTGAGCATGCTGGATGTCCTGCGGGCCAGGCGGCATATTTTAAAGATGGAAACCCTGGCAGGGGCCAGTGAAAAGGCTGCGGATGTCAACGGAAACGGCAGGATTGACATCATGGACATCCTGCTCATGCAGAAGGACATCCTGGGACTCGAAAAGATTCAGTAAAAGCTGGTACACCGTTTTTTAATTCCTCATATACTAAGACTCGCTATTTGCATCATTGCCGCGTTGTCGTCAGTCAACGCGGCCACCGCATCGCCTCCTTCCTCCGCCTTGCACTGATACAAATATCAAGCGCTTAGTATATAAGGATTAAGAAAACGGTGTACAGCCAGCACAGACAGGAGAAAGAATGAACAGAAGAGTACGAAATATCCTGGCAGGCGTCATGACCGCCTGCGCCCTGGCCATAGCGGCGCCCATGGGGGGCATATCGTCCTGGGCCGCAAGCGCGCGGATCTCATTTTCCGATCCAAACGTAACCGTAGGCCAGGAATTCAATGTTACAGTCCGGATCACCAGCCAGGACGGAAATCTCGGCGCTTCTGACGTGATGCTTTCCTACGATCCGGCGGGCATTGAGTTCATCAGCGGAAATAACGCCAGCGGCGGGGCCGGCTCCGTGCGCCTGGTGGAAACCATGAGTTCAGACGCCACGACCGAATTTACGCACACCTTAAAATTCAAGGCCCTGCAGGCCGGAACCACGACGATTTCCGTGGGAAGCTATGAGATCTACGACGTCGATGCCCAGGCAGTTAATGTGACGAAAACCGGTTCCTCGGCTGTCAGCGTAAACGCGCCGGCCACGTATTCCAGCGAGGCGGCGCTGTCCTCGCTCAAGGTGTCGCCAGGCCAGCTTGCGCCTCCCTTTTCCCCGGATGTGACGGCTTATTCGGTCAATGTCGGGAGCGACGTGTCGAAGCTGGCCGTCAGCGCCTCCGCCAAGGACGGGAAAGCAAAGGTAGTGGTAAACGGCGATTCCAATCTCCAGACCGGCGCCAACACAGTGGTCTGCAAAGTGACCGCCGAGGACGGACGGACGACGCGCTCCTATACACTGACGGTGAATAAAGCCGAATCGGGGGAGGCCCCGGCCGAGAGCATAGCCGAAGAACCGGGCGGCGCAGAGCAGCCCGCCGGGGCAGACGGACAGCCGCAGACCGTGGAGCAGAACGGAACCACATATGAGCTGGTTCCCTCCTTTGACGCAGCCCTGATACCGGAAGGCTACAGCCAGTCCACGATCAGCTATGGGGGACAGGAGGTTATGTGCGCCGCCGGAAACGGAGTGAACCTGCTCTATTTCCAGGACGCGGGAGGCTCCGGAACCTTTTTTGTCTACACGCCGGAGTCAGGAAGCGTTTCCCCGTATGCCGCCCTCAATGTGGCGGCCCGCTCGCTGGTTGTTCTTATGCCGGAACCGGGCCTGGAGGTTCCGGCCGGCTTCACACCGATCGATATCGAGCTGCTGGACGGCGCAAAGCTGAAAAACTGGGGCTGGAAAAACGGGGCGGAAGACCGTTACTTTGTGATCTACGGGATGAACGAGAACGGGGAAAAGGGCTTATACCGCTATGATAAAGCGGAAATGACATTCCAGCGCTATTTTGATGATTCGTCCGCGGCCGGCCAATATGACGGGGTGCTTAAGGATCTCCCGGAGCAGTACAACGCGCTGGTCAAGGACTACAACCTGCGCTTTATCGTGATCATTGCCCTCATCGCCGTATGCCTCCTGCTGTTCTTTATTGTCATCAATCTGCTCGTGAGCCAGAGAAACCGGGCCCGTGAGCCAGAAGAGGAGGCGCTCACCCCTGTGAAGCGCCGCGCGCTGGAGGAAGAACGGAAACGTGAAGAGGAGAGACTGCGCCAGGCAGAGCCCGGGCGTTCCAGGCCTGCGGGCAGAAGCGGGTGGGACGACATCCCGAACCCGCAGGCATACGGCCGCGCCGGCGCATCCGGCTCCCGCCGTCCCGATCAGGGACAGAACACCGCCAGCCTGGATTATCCGGATCGTCCCGCGCGGCGTCTCGAATCCCCGATGTCCGCGTGGGAAGGACATTCCGTCAGACGCGGGGATTACCAGGAAGAGAAGGCCGCAGGCCGCGCCGCTTACCGCGAAGAGGATATGACGGCCGCCCGCCGCGCGGGCTATTCTCAGGAACGCGTATATTCCGGGCGTTCGGACTATCGCGACAGGGATATGGCAGGAGCGCCTGCCAGCGCAGGCGGCCGCGAAAGAACCGTCTCCGCGGCCGCGGAGACAGGAAACGGGATGAGGGCGGGAAGCCGATCCGGACCGGGAACAGGAGCCGGCCCCGGCCGCGATAGAAGGCCGGCCCCAGGATATGAGGGTGAACGCCCCAGAAGCACGGCCCCCGGTTATCCTGAGCCCCGTGACAGGAAGCCGGCTTCCTCTTACCCGGAACGCCAGGGCGCTGTTTCATCCGCCCGCCCTCCGTACCAAAGCGCCGCGCCGCTCCAAGCGCCCTTAAGCAATCCTGCAAACCGCCCGCCGTCCGCCCGTCCTGCGCGCCAGGAGGCGCGGCCCGCGAAGGCAGCGGACGCCTCTGCGTCCCGCCCCCGCCCTGTGTATCAACCCGGCGCTGCGGCCCCCGGCCGTCCTGCAACGGCTTTGGGCAGGACGCCTTCATCGCCTCTGCCCTCTGAGCGCAGAAGCCCTGACCGTCCGTCCCGGAGCGCCGCGCAAAAGGAAAACAACGTTCCCCGCAAAGGCCAGGGGCTGTACGAGAGCCCCAGAATGCGCGATCCGGGACTGGAAATCGCCATCCGCCAAAGGGAAATCGAGCGCGGCGAACGGGCGAGGAAAACGAGAGAGCGAATGGAACAGGCCCGGGCAGAGGAGCAGAGGCTGCGCGCAGCCAGAAACGAGACCGCGGCCGGATTGGATTACCGGGCCGGCCGGAGTGATTAATCGGGATTTTCCTTTACGACAGACAGCGGCATCGTGAAGGAAAACGGGCATAACTGACGCGCCCAAAGAGCATGCTGACAGGAGAAAAAATGAAATATCTGATTGAAGATTTTTTTGACATATTCTAATGTGCCGGAAGCGCCTGCCCGGACACCTGCTGCGCGGTCTGGAAGATCAACGTGGACAGTGAGACAGCAAAGGCATACCGCGCGGTTCCAGGAGAAATGGGCGAAAAGCTCAAAAGCCATATCTCATTTGATGAAGACAATGCCCATATCATACTGAGAGAAGACGGGACCTGCCCGTTTTGGACTGACGAACATCTCTGCGAGATCTATCAGAAGCTGGGGGAAGAAATGCAATGCCTTGTCTGCAAGACATACCCCCGTATCGTGGAGCAGCATGGAGACGTCTTTTTTACGTCCCTGACCTGCTCCTGCCCGGAGGTAGCCCGCATGCTGATCGAACGCACGGAACCGCTGCAGTTCATTGAATGGGACGATGGCGATGACTGGTCAGAAACGCCGGGGGGAGGGCAAAAGCCGGAAGAAGCGGAACAGGCGCTTTTTCATATCCTCATGCCCAGCCTGCTTCTCAGCGTCCGTATCCTTCAGGAGCGCCGCTATCCGTTATCCGTAAGGCTGCGCCTTCTTCTTCTTTTTACGGATACGCTGCAACAGAGGCTTGACGAGGGCGGGGACATTGCAGACATACTGGAGCATTTTTCCTCCCCGGAACGCTATGACGGGTATGCAAAGGCCCCTTCCGGAATGCCGCAAAACATTCCGGCCAGGATTTCTGCATTTAACGTCTGCCTGGAAAACAGTGAAAAACTGACAGGCGACTATCATCACAGTTCCCTTATCCGGCTCCTGGCCTCCTTAAAGGCGGATTTCCGCTCTCTGGACGGATTTTCGATTTTGGAGCGCCCGGAGTATGACATTCAATATGAGCATTACGCGGTATATCAGATGTACCTCTTTTATATGCGCGCATTAAAGACAAAAAAACCAATGCACGAGGTTGCGGCCCTGATCTATACGCTCAATCTCCTGAAATGCATTGCCGTCATGCGCCTTACTCCGGATACATACCTCCTCCCCCAGTCAGAGCAGATCCGGATCTTACGCGAAGTATCCGCTAACTTTGACCACAACAGCGGGCATGCGGCCATGCTATACAACATCTATGGAGAAAAAGCAGGCGATATCAGTTTCCTTACCGCTCTGACCTGACAGATTGCAAATATGTTCTTATCCTGAAATATGCTAAAAGATATTATCCCTTTTCGGAATTGTGTACCCACTGAAAACGAGCCTACAAATATACATTTCCAATGAATAAAACTGCATTTTCTAATCAGAATTGTTCATAAGGTTTGAAATTACACGATAACTTGAATAAGCCTATCCGCGGTCTGGTGGCGGGCAGACCATTACCAATAGACTCAAAGGGGTCAGAAAGCACGCTGGCAATGCCGATATTGGAAACGGTCATACAGTTTTGGATGCGGTTCTTCTCAGAAGATTTCATGCAGACCAGCTTGAAGCAGTATCTGGCAAGCTCCCGGAGCTGGCGGAAATCCTTTGGAGGGATAAAGGAGCATCTCACAAGGTCAAACTTATAGAGGTCGGCAATCCATTTGGAATCCTTTTTGTCCGTTTTTTTGCCTTTGATGGCTTTGACATATTCGGGATGCGTGAGGCAGACATCGATGTCATTTTCGAGATAATTAAAAATAGGAATCCAATACTTTCCTGTGGATTCCATGCAAACGTGATAACAATTATTCTCGATGAGCCAGTTGTGAAACCTTTGGATATCCGAATTGATGGTTGAAAAAGATTTCTGTTTGTATTCGGATATTCCGTCCTTGTTAGTAATTACGATGGTTGCAACGATAACATTTTTGTGGACGTCAAGCCCACAGCAGATGGAGTATTTTAACTTCACCATAAGTATCACTACCTTATAAAAAGGGAATAGCAACAGTGACTGTCATCCTGCGGCTGAATAAACATGGTTATTACCAATGATAAGAGTCCGGACTCAAAGTCCCACTTGTTTGTGCCTTGAGCGAAGCGAAAGGAATGGTAAAAATTATGAAAAAGAAATTATGCAGTATCATTTGCTTATGCAGCCTTGTTTCAATTATGTTGTGTGCATGTGGAAAGAAAGAACAGGGAAATCCCATTAGATTACCAGCCAGAGAAGATATTGTATCTATCGGTGTTTCTGATAGTGAAGATTGAAAATGAGAAGTAGAGGGTATCCATTCCCTTAATCGCATCACAAACAAGCCATCTTTCGGTGGCTGCTTTAAAAATTGAATATTGAGAATGTTAA